>VMGD01000003.1 GCA_007376405.1 Microgenomates group bacterium Gr01-1014_7 | reverse complement strand
TGTCTTGGCCATATACCTAGAGAACGGTATACCTCCCTTCCTCTTGGAATGTTTGAACATAGCTTGCCGGTGTCTGGTAATGCAGAGCATGATGGTATCTTCTTTGGTTGTATTTAACATTGAATATATCACATCTTCTGTTAATCTCATCAAGATCATCATTTAAAAGATCATCCTGGTAGTTGAAGAACTCATACTCAACAGTCTGGATTAATCTTTCAGCTCTGGAGTTTTCTTTAGGAGTATGGGGATGAGAAAAGTAATGAGGGATTTTTAATTTAGTACACAGTTTATGGAAGTTAAGCAAATATTCGGATCCATTATCAGTGTTAATTGCCTCTATGGGGAATGGGAAGTAGGCAATTACTCTTCCTAGAAAATCTGCAGCAGAGGCAGATGAGATAGTCTTGTAGGCCCTCACATATCCATACCTTGATTTACAGTCAACAGCCACAAAGAGAAAGAACCTGGAAGTTAAAATGTAGAGGTATTTGGTATCAATTTGTACAAGAGAACCTAAATTCTTCTCTTTTAGCTCCTTTGCAGCCCTAATTCTGGCAATCTTTAATTTCCTGTGGGTTTTAAGCTTCTTCTTGTGAAAGGTATTGGTTAACTCCGGATACTTGTTAATAACTTTCTGGATGGTATTGTAGCCAATACTCACTCCATGTAAATCTTTTAACTCTGCCTGGATTTCATACTTTGATTTCTCCAGGTCATTCCTTCTAATACTGCGGATTAAATCAATTACTTCTTTTGAAGTTGTCATTTGCCTTAAGTGGTGTGGTTTTGTACTTTTACCTTCCAGAGTAGCTAAGTTGTATTTACTAAATCTTGGTTTCCACCTGTAGAATACACTCTTTGAGATACTGAAATGCCTGCATGTAGCTTCTGCATTCTTCCCATGACTAAAATACCAGTCCATCCAAGCAAGCCTCTTTAATGCATCCTTGGATAAATTGAAATCCTTGACCTTCATCTCCACCGGAAGTATTTTGTAGGCTCTCATGTATGAGCCATTATATGAACCTTTAATTGTTAATTAAACCGTTCTGGATGTATCGTGGCCTAGATACCCGCTAAACTCTACTTGACTCTTTTAATAATATGTATTTATACTGAATATAGCTGCCAAATCTAGCGGACGGACATAGGATTGGTTGCTCGTTGTATGCATAAATTTAAATCCGTCCTGTTTTTTGTATTTATACTCTATACTCTATACTCTATACTCTATACTTCCCCGGCCTATTCTGCCTGGACCACGGATGTTGATCCTCCTGTTGTAACAATTACTGCAAGCGGAATTGGATGTAACCCTCCTTACACCACTTCTTCACCCATAACTTGCCCCGCAAATACAGTTGTCAATGTTACTATTAGCTGTGATGATGGCATAGGTAGTGGCTGTCAGCAATTCAATACTTCATTAGGCTTGAGCCAGATAGTCGATAACGTAAGCCCTACTGTATATCAACTATCGAGAACCGTTAGTGGTTCCGGACAAACTATTGGTATTCCTCCAATAGCAGTAACTGATAACGCAGGGAACAGAACAACCGCTCCTAAATTTAGGGTTGTCTTCCAGGCTCCTCCCACTCCTACCCCCACCCCCACACTAATACCTACAGCTACTCCAAGACCAACCCCAACTACCCAACCTCCAACCCCCACCCCCACACCTGCACCGACACCGACTCCTACACCCACTCCTACTCCAACTCCAATCCCCGGTCCCGGACCATTTACTCTTAATACTCCCACTACTGCCGACGGTTCTATTGGTTGTTCAGGAGCCTCACCTTTTGTAAATCTTACCTGGGGCACATCCACCGGCGCTGACTCTTACAATATTTTCAGAGACAACGTAAATATTGGCAGTACCACTCAAACTACATATCAAGATAACAATCTATCAAACACTACTACTTATTCTTACTTTGTCCGGGCTGTGAATACCAGCCCTTCTTCACCAACAGACTCAACACCCCCCCCAGTCAGCATAACTACTCCTGAATGTAGACCCAACCTTAACCTTAGTGCCACAAGCCTGGCTACCTCGGCCAATCCGCAAGCAGGTCAATCCGTTATTCTTTACGGAACAGTCCAAAGCACAGGAGCATCCGGCGCAGGCCCATCAACCACCCGGTTTAGAATAATAGACGGCGCTCAATCTATTCTAATCGGCACTGATCCCACCGACGCCCTTGGCACTACGCCTCCAAATAATACCGATCGTGCGCAAGTAACCTGGGCTGCCGCCACTGCGGGATCCCATACTCTGGAAGTTTGTGCAGATTCGGCAAATGCTGTTGCCGAATCAGATGAAACTGATAACTGCACCCGGCTGACATTTACTGTTAACAGCCCGCCTGAATGTAGCGTAATAAATGGTCCGGCCACGCGGAATGTCTCTCAATCAGGATCATATAGCACCACAGCATCTGATCCTGATACAGGGGATACCATAACTTACTCCTGGTCTTCTACACCTGCAGGAGGAACTTTCTCATCCACTACATCTTCATCCCCGACATGGAGTGCTTCCGTTCCCAATTCCTATACTTTGAATCTGCAGGTAAGAGACAACGGTGGCTTAACAGCTGACTGTCCGGGAAAACCAGTTAGTGTTAACTGGCCGGCACCTACTGCTATTTGTTCTGCTGATAAAACCGCAGTGAGAGATAGTGAGCGAATCACCTGGACAGCTACACCATCAGGAGGCGACGGTACAAATTACTCTTACTTATGGGGAGGAGATGCTCCACTTGCCGGAAGAACAGATAATCCTACCATCAACCCTCCATTAGCCTATTCCTACTCCACAACAGGAAACAATACTAAAACAGGTACTGTTACTGTTACTTCTGCCAGCCAGACTTCACAAGCCATAGCTTGTTCAACCACGGTCACTGTCAATCCTCAAACGCCTCCAGTCCCGACAATAACTCCTGATCCACCAACAAGTAGTTGCTTTAACGTAGATGTGCCTGGTATTACTGTTTCCTGGACTGTTGATCCGGCCAGGTCTCAATGGGTTGGTTCCTATACTGTTTTGCGCTATGACGACGGCTCAACCAATCCGACTACACCCGCTGGTAGCAGTAATTTACCTTCCACTCAAACTACATTCGTGGATACCACTGTCCAAACCAACCACCACTACAGTTATCAAATACAAGCAAACAGCATTGATCCGGATCAGGTTCGTACTCCCCCTATATTAAGCGCTCAATCATCCGCTATCCCGGCTCCAAACTGTGGCATACCTACTGTTAATTTGACAGCCAGCGGTACTGATGGAATATCCGAAGGACCAATTAATATTCCTGCCAACACTTCTGCTATTTTATTCTGGACCCAAATAACCAATGCTGATATCTGCAGAGCCAGCGCAGATCCTGTTTCGGGCACCTGGACAGGAGATAGATGTTCAAATGAATCAGAATGTAATGCTGGCGGTTCAGAAACAACAGGCAATTTAACTTACAGAACAACAACTGCCCCCTATATCTTCACCATAAGTTGTGAAAATAGGCTTTTATTACAATCCCCAAATAATCCGCCGGATAATCCTAAAAGGGATAATGTCTTTATCAATGTTAACCCGCCTCTGCCTCCATTTATTCAAACAACAGGTGGGGATATACATACCCAACAGCAAATTAATACTCCGGGACAATGAGAAAAGTCAGTATTAAGTATTATGTATTAAGTATTATGGGTATAGTTACCCTTTACGCTTTACCCTTTACGCTTTACCCTTCTTATGCCCAATCTTCAACATGCAGCACTGTTGGCGGGAAACTGCGGGCAGAAGGACTTGTTTCCAGTACACAAATTGCGCCGGGAAGCACATTTAGCACCACTTCAGGCGCCTGTGTAATAGACCCCAAAGCTGCATTTGCCCCTTTTAAAGTTCCCTCTTACAACGACTTAAAATCGCTTTATTTCACCCAATCCAGAGATACCAGTCACAAACAGGAAATATCTTCATTTCCTTCGCTGAATGATCAGATGCTTTATCATGCCAGGGGATCATTAACTATTGAAGCACCTGTTGCCTATTCCGGTACTTCTTTAGTTTTTATTGACGGCAGTTTAACTATCAATGGTAATATCACAGGCTCAAATACAGGCGGATTGCTGTTTGTAGTTGGGGGTGATGTAAATATACATTATCAAAATGTTGATCGAATTGATGCGGTTATTATCTCATCTGGTACAATTTGCACAGCTTTTGATGGAAGTTCCTGTCCCCCGGGAAATATAGAGACACCCAGAGCATTAACTATAAACGGCAGTTTAATATCTATTGATGAAACTGAACCGATTAAGTTTCGCCGCTCTCTTCCGGATAATACTCTGGCAGCAGAAAAAATTAATCATCAGGTTAAATATCTAGTTATATTAAGAAATACCCTTTCAGATACTCTTCAGAAATGGTCAGAAATTCAATAATTCAGCGGCCAAAATTACGCTTCTGTTGCTTGTACCATTTAATAGCCTTTTTTAACTCTTTTGTATCAAAATCGGGCCAAAGGGTTTTGGTAAAATAGAATTCGCTGTATGCTGTTTGCCACAGTAAAAAATTGGACAGTCTGGATCTTCCCCCTGTTCTTATAACCAGCTCCGGATCTGGTTGACCATTAGTATAAAGGTGTTTTTCGATAATTTGTTCATTGATTTTATTAACATCAATGCCTGCTTTAACAATATCTTTAATAGCCTCTATTAACTCTTTTTTACCTCCATAATTTAAGGCAATATTCAGCTTAATTGATTCATTGTTAATATAAGACTTTCTGATCTCAGAAATAAGCTTTTTTATGGTCCCGGGCAGGCCTTCAAGTTCACCCAAAACAGTAACCGTCACCCCTTTGGCCATCATTTTTTTAAGTTTTTTATGATAACCGGATCTGATCAGATTAAAAAGTCCCAAAATTTCTCTTTTGGCCCGCTCTTTAATATTTTCTGTGGATAAGGCATAAACAGTGATGGCTTTTACTCCCATTTTCTCTGCTTCTTCCACCACTTCCTCCAAAGTATCTGCCCCTGCCTCATGACCTTTAATATAAGGCACACCATGCTTTCTGGCCCATCTTCTATTGCCGTCCATTATTATTGCAATATGAGATGGAATATTGCTTTTCATTTGCTTCTTTCGATCACAAAATCCGCCATACTGCCCAGTAATTTCCTCATTTTAACATCCTGTGTTATTTTACCGATTATTTTCTTAGCCTTTGTTGCATAATGCTCTGCTTGTTGTTGGACATTTCTTTCTGCCTGCCCGTCCAATATGTCATCCTGAAATTGAAAAGCAATGCCTAAATTTTCTCCAAATAAACCTAAGACTTTTATCAAATCTGTACTTCCTCCTGCCAAAATGGCGCCTAATTGCAAAGGGCCCGAAATAGTGTAGTGGGCAGTTTTAAGTTTAGCTGTAGTAATCGGGTCTAATCCTTCCAGATCCATTATTTGTCCCACTGCGGTATCTTTCGCGACTCTTGCAAATAATTTTAAAGCCTCTATTTTAGATTTTTCAAAGAAATTGCTTTCAGCAATAATCTGCAGTGCCAGAAAGAAACCGTAATCTGCCAGAGTTATGGCTTTTGCTACTCCTACTCTTTTGTGTAGAGAGGGTTTACCGCGTCGCACTATACTTTGATCCATAATATCATCATGAATCAAAATAGCAGCATGGAAAATCTCATAAGCAGCACCTATTTTAATTATCTCCTCTGATTTTTTTCCGGTTAGCTCAAAGCCTAATTTAACTAATGTCCCTCTGATCCTTTTCCCGCCTTTACAGGACTGAATAAACTCTTTAGTTGCAGGAACCAAATTCTTTTTTAATAATTTTTCTATTTCCAAATCAAGATTTTTGGCAGTTGTCTTTAAATAGCTTTTAAAATCCATTTTGGTTATTATAACAGTTTTTCAGCTTGCCACATCCAAATTTGGTTTTTTAGTTGCTCTGTAATTTTAAAACTATTGGCATGAAACAGATAACCTAAATAAGACTGGAGGGATTGGTTAAAATTTTCATCCCCTATTTTTCCTTTGAGTTTACTAAATATCCTTTTTTTAGTTTTGGTCCGGGGCAAAATATAATGAGGCAGGACAATATACCCTAAAAAATCTATTCCCCAATTTAAGTTTCTTAAAATAATTTTATGGGGGTGAAGTTCTAATTTGAGGCTATTTTTGATGAATTGAGACACCGGGTCAACCATTTTTTCCAAAGTTTCTCTACTTTCTGAAAGAACCACAAAATCATCAGCATAGCGGATATAATATGTGAATTTGATATATTGTTTTATATATTGATCCAGTTCATTCATATAGATATTGGCAAATACCTGGGAAGTTAAATTGCCCAGAGGGATACCTTGAGGAAAACTTTGTATAACTTTCTGTAATAACCATAAGATATCTTTGTCCTTAATTTTTTTCTTGAGTAACTCAATTAAAATACTGTGATCCACACTGGCAAAGAATTTTTTAATATCCAGCTTGAGTGCCCAGCAGGGCCGGGTGTAATTTTGAGAAACTTTTCTAGTAAATTTTTTAAGTCTTTCTACTCCTTTGTGGGTTCCCTTTCCCACTCTGCATGAGTAAGAATCATAAATAAATGTTTTATCCCACAGTTTATAAAGATATTTATAGAGCAGATGGTGAATAATCCGATCTGCAACAGGTGCTTTGTGAATATGCCGCCTTTTAGGATCATGAACAAAAAAGTCATGATATTGTCCATGCTGATATACCTTATTTTTTAAAGCAGTCTGAAGGTCAAAAAGATTATCTTCTAAATTTCTCTCAAAAATTATCACATCTTTTCTTTTTTTCTTACCCTTTCTAAATTCACTCCAGGCTTGAAATAAATTTTCAATTGAGATAATATCCGCATAATTCATATGTTTAAAGAAGATCACACACACACACACACACACTTCCTATAGTGATATCCCTATCTTTACCAGGTTGTATGAGTTTTATAATAAGCTAACTCAAGCGGTAACCAGTTTTCCCAAAACAAAGCGTTATACCCTCGGGCAGAAATTAGACAACATAACTTTGGAGATACTGGAATTGCTTTTTTCAGTACCTACCGCTCCCGATAAAACAAATACACTTCAACAAATCAGTATTAAATTAGACCTTCTCAAAATTCTTTTAAGACTAAGCAAAGACAGTCAGTCAATAACTGATAAGAGATACCTAGAACTACAAGCAATACTGCAAGAAACAGGCAGAATGCTTGGTGGATGGATAAGATCCACCAAACAAAATGCCCTTTAACATTTAATCTCCTGCCAGAAACTGCCACGGGAACGATCCCAACATTGGGATTGCCATTACGGGCTTTCAAATCATTGACGTTCAGTTGATTGTCGGTTAAGTTCCGACCAACATTTGCAAGGTTGGGACCAAACTTTAAAGGGTACCTCTCCGCAATTAACTTTCACTGTAGTTTTTCGCCAATTTGCAAATCACTACTGTATTTTATTCGTCCAGCCATTGAGGACAAAAGAGAGATACTCGCAGTGTCTGGCAATATTTCTTTAAGTACACTCCCGCACCGGACGGTACGGGACTCTGACTAAGGAAAATCCAGAAGAAGGCGTCCCGATAGCCATGCAATCGGGATCACTGCCTGCTTACATGAGATTGTAATAAAAATTACAGGAAAAACCAAGAGGAAAAATCCAAAAGAACCAAAAATTCAATTACCTATTTCCGGCTGCACTTGCCACGGGAACGATCCCAACACTGGGATGGCCATCACGGGCCTTCAAAACAGGGACGTGCAGCTGAAGGTCGGTAAAGTACCGACCAACATCGGCAAGGTGGGGACCAAACTCCGGATCAACAGATGTTTCATCTATTGAGCGTCCCCATCCTCCGAAAATTAATTTTCTTCCTCTTCTTTGGGATTCAAAATCAAGTTGAACTAAAACGGAAGCATGGTCCATTGCAAAATCTACTCCCTCTAACGTACCGGTTTTAAGATTGCTCTTTCTAAGCTTTTGAACAAACTTATCAAGTTCTCCTTGTTGATCATCAAATGACAAATTGAAGCTGCCGGGAAGAAATACGGCCTGTCTGCGATCGGGGTTTAGATCAGGGTTTACTGCCACTTCCCTTGCAACCGGCACCACAGCTCTCATCTGCTCCGAATCATTCACGTAGCCAAAAAGAGGTCTTAAGGTATTATCTGCATAGAGCTCTCCCACAGATACTGCCAGTGCATCCATTGAGAAATTAAATCCTGCTTCTACCAAACCTTTACGCTGATCAGGATGAAGTCTGCGCACTTCAACCAGTTGTTCCGGAGCAGGCAATGAATTTCTATCTAAATTTAATAAACCTCTTTCGTGAAGCCTTGCAATATGTCCCATCAAACCCCTGATAGCCTTTGCGCCTCTTGTATCTTTATCTCCTATTTTTACTCTTAATTCCTCACCAAGTGCACCCTGAAATTGCTCATATACTGTTTCGTGTAACATATTGATATGGTAGTATACCAGGTTATAGGTCCTTTGTCAAATTTTACAATTTTTGTAGTATAGTTTAAATATGCCCAATTTAAGAAAAGTCAGGCAAGAGGCTTGGGAGTTTTATCAAAAATGGAGAACCGAGAAGACTTATTCCCCGGCTTTTAAAAGCAGTATTAGAGTTTCCCTCCGCGGGTGGAATCATTTATCAGGTTCTGATAAAGCAAGAAAAAGCAGAACTTGTAAAGATGCTTACAGAAGATACAAATTACTACCTCACGCAAAAGAAATTATCAAAACATCAACCACTATTCAGAATATTACACAAAAAGGCACCCGTAAATTTTACGCTCTTGAAGCAGTAGTGGAAATTGCATACAACGGCAAAAAAGAAAACAGAAAAATCAGGGTTATCCTGATAGAAGATAAACTGGGAGATAAAATTTTTTACTCAGTCATGGATAGAAGATTAAAAGAGCATTAAAAAGTGGAATGCCTCACCCTTCGGCTTAATGAGCGTTAGGGTCGTGAAGGATAAAAATCCTTTCATTCCACTGTCAATATACTACCATATTTAACTAAATTATGCAACATTTCCCTTTTCTGGTAGAATTGGCTTTCTATGAACAAGCTAATATCTTTAAGAGATTATAAATCAGCTCAACAAAGGAGAAATTTCCTGGAAAAACAGCTTAATATTAACCTGGATAATATTGGCAAGTTTAGCTTTACAGAAGATCAAGTCAGCGGCAGGAATATTGAAAACTTAATTGGCGCCACCCAGATTCCAATTGGTATAGCCGGACCACTCACCCTATATCCTAAACCCTATACCCTAAACCCTATTTATATTCCACTAGCTACCACGGAAGGAGC
This sequence comes from Microgenomates group bacterium Gr01-1014_7, assembly GCA_007376405.1. Lineage (GTDB taxonomy): Bacteria > Patescibacteriota > Microgenomatia > Daviesbacterales > UBA10151 > VMGD01. The sequence continues at coordinate 68,504 of VMGD01000003.1, read as the reverse complement.
ATTGGTAGCTTCCGTTTCCAGAGGCTGTAGCGCTATAACACAGTCAGGGGGAGCTCATGTAGAAGTAGAAAATGTCGGTATCACCAGAGGCCCGGTTTTTAAAACAAGAGGAATAAATCACGGATTTGAGATCAAGAAATGGATAGAAAAACACTTTAATTTAATCGCCCAAACCGCTCAAAAAACTTCTTCTCATTTAAAACTTTTAAAAATTGATCCTGCCATAGTTGGCAGAAATATATTTCTGCGCTTCTCGTTTGATACAACAGATGCCATGGGGATGAATATGGCAACTATTGCCACCCAGGAAATAGCTAAGCTAATTGAGCAAAAAACTAAAGCCCAATGTATTTCTTTAGCCGGTAATTTTGATATTGATAAAAAACCTGCCTGGTTAAATTTTATTTCCGGCCGCGGCAAAAAAGTCTGGGCTGAAGTTGTTTTACCTGAAAAAATTGTCCGGGAAACCTTAAGAACTACACCGGAAAAGATCACCGAGCTGGTTAAAACCAAAAATTATCTGGGTTCTATTTTGGCAGGTAGCATGGGTTTTAACGCTCATTTTGCCAATATTATTGCTGCAATTTTTATTGCTACCGGTCAGGACCCGGCCCATGTAGTTGAAGGTTCCCTGGGTGTAACCACCGCCGAAGTAGTGGAAAAAGGAGACTTATATTTTTCTATTTACTTACCTTCTCTGATAGTGGGAACTGTCGGCGGAGGCACCCACTTACCTACCCAGCAGGAAGCTTTAAAGATAATGTGCGTAAGAAATGTGTTAGAATATGCCACAATTAGCGCAGCAGCGGTTTTGGCAGGAGAACTTTCGCTCCTTGCATCCTTAGCAGAAGGGACATTAGCAAGAGCTCATCAGAAACTTGGAAGAAAAAAATGATTGGTATTGTTTCTTATGGAGTCTACATTCCAAAATATAGGATCAAACCCACAGATATTGCCACTGCCTGGGGCAAAGAGGCTCCGGAAGTTGAGCGCTCTTTAGGTGTTTTTGAAAAAGCAGTTGCCTCAATTGACGAAGATGCTATTACTTTGGCCATTGAGGCTGCCTCCAGAGCGCTTACAACCGGGAAAATTAATCCCCAAACAATCGGCGGTATTACCATCGGCTCAGAATCCCACCCTTACGCTGTTAAACCCTCATCAACTACAGTGGCAGAAATTTTAGGCATGGGTACAGACTTCCTGGCAGCGGATTTGGAATTTGCCTGCAAAGCCGGTACTGCCGGAATACAGCTTTTGTCAGGATTAATTGCTCAAGGTAAAGCTAAATTTGTCCTGGCAGTAGGCTCTGATGTAGCACAAAGTAAACCATCAGATGTCTTGGAATATACAGCTTCATCTGCTTCGGCAGCTTACATTCTGGGACAGGACCATGTTATTGCTAACCTAGTGGATTTTACCTCTTTTTCTTCGGATACTCCGGATTTCTGGAGAAAAGATACGGAAAAATTTCCCTCACATGGAGGCAGATTTACCGGAGAACCGGCCTACTTTGACCACGTACTAAGTGCGTCAAAGCATCTTTTTGCGAAGACCAAAATGCGCCCTGCAGATTTTGATTTTGCTGTTTTTCATATGCCAAATAGCAAATTCCCCAAAGAAGCAGCCAAAAGATTAGGCTTTTCTGATAGCCAGTTGAAGCCGGGTTTTGTAGTACCTCAAATCGGCAACCCCTACTCTGCTTCATCTTTAATCGGCCTAGCAGCTACTTTAGATGTGGCAAAACCCAAACAAAGAATATTTGTTTGCTCTTACGGATCAGGAGCCGGTTCTGATGCGTTTGTAATTGAAACCACTGACCTGCTTACTAAACACCAAAGGCTTAATAAAGATAATGTCCAGTCCCAAATCAGACATAAGCAACATATTAATTACTCACTAATAGCCAGGAATATATTAACTAAATATAGAATTTAAAATGAAAAGAAGGACCTGCTAATCGCAGAACCTTGCCTTTTTCATAATATGAAAAACGTAAAAGTTGCCGGAGTTGGTTTAACAAAATTCGGAGAGCTTTGGGATAAAACCCTGTTTGATCTTGCTACTGATGCAGCAATGGAGGCTATAAACGATTCAGGGTTAACCATAAACCAAATAGAGGCTACCTTTGTGGGCAATATGATTTATGGAAGACTGTCCGGTCAGGATCATTTGGGCGCGGCCATTGCAACTCAAGCAGGGATTAAAGGAGCAGGCTTTCGGGTGGAAGGAGCCTGCGCCTCCGGAGGTTTAGCAGTCCATTTGGCAGTACAATCACTTCTTTCAGGAACTTACAAAAATGTGCTGGTAGTAGGGGTTGAGAAAATGACTGATGCTTCTATTTCCGAGGTTACCTCTGCGTTAATGGGAGCTGGTAGTGATGCGGAAAGAAAAGCAGGCTTAACCTTTCCCGGGCTTTATGCCTTAATGGCCAAGGCTCATATGCAAAAATACGGCACCACCCGGAAACATCTGGCTTCGGTTTCTGTTAAAAACCACTATCATGCCTCGCTAAATTCCAAAGCCCAATTCCCCTTTGAAATAACCGAAGAAAAAGTATTAAACAGTCCTTGCATTTGCTCACCTTTATCTTTATTTGATACCTCCCCTATTACCGACGGAGCAGCAGCGCTGGTTCTAACTTCTGATACCGGCAAGCCTGGAGTTTATATCACAGGATCGGCAGTAGCCACAGATACTGTTGATTTAGCATCGAGAAAATCATTAACTGAAATTGCTGGTAGCAAAGAAGCTTCCCAAAAAGCATTAAAACAAGCAGGGATTGAGGTAAAAGATATTAAAGTGGCAGAAGTGCATGATTGTTTTACCATAGCCGAAATTATGGCCATGGAGGATCTGGGCTTTTGCGGCGAAGGCGAGGGCGGAAAATATGTTCATAGCGGCACCACCAAATTAGGGGGGAAGCTGCCTGTTAATACATCCGGCGGGTTAAAAGCCTGCGGCCACCCGGTAGGCGCTACGGGGGTAAAACAGATAGTGGAAATCACAGAGCAGCTTCGTAAAACTTCCGGTAAAAGACAAGTTGATGGGGCAAATGTGGGATTAACCCAAAATGTCGGAGGAACAGGAGGAACAGTGGTAGTTCATATTTTACAAACATGAATAGTCCGGTAACAATTTGGAGAGCGCATAAAAACTTGCATAATTACCTGAATAAGGTAGGTAAGCTGGTGGTTTGGACTAAAATCTTTGTAGCGCCGGGCGGCTTTGAACACCAAGTCCCCTATCTGGTAGGAATTGTACAATTTAACGATGAGAGATTGCCTTTACAAATTGTAGATTGTGAGGAAGAAGACTTGAAAACTGATCAAAAAGTAATTACTGTCATCAGAAAAATCGGTAAGGCCAAATCAGAAGATGTCATAGAATATGGTATAAAAGTAAAACCTCTATGATTAAAGTTTCCGTTCCCGGCAAAATCCACCTGCTCGGAGAACATACGGTAGTTTACGGCAAACCGGCCTTACTCTCCGCAATAGACTTAAGGGTTACGGTTACAGTAGGCAAATCCAACACCGGCTTCCCCTTTTTGAGAGAAACCGTGCAAGACTTGATTAAAGAAAAGTTTAAAGTAAACAAGATGCCGGTGTATTCTATTGAATCGGATCTGCCGGTGGGGTCCGGCCTGGGATTCTCGGCAGCCGGATCAGCTGCCATTATTGCTGCCCTACTTTCTCATTTCAAAATCAAATGGGATAAAGAATTAGTAAACGATCTTGCGTTTGAGGCTGAAAAAGTATTCCACGGGACTCCATCAGGCGGAGATAATACTACTGCTACGTACGGCGGTCTGATAATATTCCAGAAAGGAGTAGCTCCTCTGCCATCACAATCAAAAATTAAAAATTTTGCTCTCATCAACACCGGAAAACCTGTTGAAACAACAAAGCAGATGATTGAAATTGCCAAAGCAAAAATTCATTCAATCCTTGATGATCAGGAAAGATTGGTCAGAGAACTTTTGCCTGTATTAAAGACAGGCGATGAAACTAAAATGATTAGTATCATTAAAGCAGGAGAAAAAAATTTAGAAAACATAGGCGTTGTAGGAAAGAAAGCCAAAAAAATAATTCAAGACATTGAAACTCTGGGCGGAGCTGCCAAAATCTCCGGAGCAGGCGGACAGAAAAAAGGATCAGGCATCATTATTTGCTACCACCGCAACAGAAAATTTATTGAAGAAATTGCTAACAAAAATAGCCTGCAGTTTTTTAATGTAGAACTGGGAGCTGAAGGCTTAAGGCTTGAATCTTGACAAAATGTACAAACTATTGTACATTTTACACCATGAGTACTTTTGTTTCTATTTCAGATGCCAGAAATAATTTTCCCAGCCTGGTTGATAAGGTTAGTAAAACTATGGAAAGAGTAACTATTACGGTCCATGGACAGCCTGCTGCAACTTTAATTAGCCAGGATGAACTGGAATCTATACTGGAAACTGCGGAAATCCTGTCCATTCCTGGTGCAAGAGAAAGCATAAACACAGGTTTAAAACAGGCCAAAGCAGGCAAAGGAATTCCCCTGTCTAAACTTAAATAAATAATGGAAGTTATAATCACTCCTAAAGCGCAGAAGCAGTTGAAACACCTTTCTTCGGCAGCATACATGAAGATTAAGAAAAAGCTATTGATGGTAAAACAAGAACCATATTCGGGGAAAAAGCTTGAAGGAGAACTATCAGAGCTAAGAGTTTTAAGAGCATGGCCCTATCGAATCCTCTATTATATTAATTTGCAAGATCAGAATATATACATTACCTCTATACTCCACAGGCAAGGAGCATATAAATGAAAAAGATTACAGTTTCTGCTCCGGGGAAATTAATGCTTTTGGGTGAACATGCTGTGGTTTATGGCAAACCATGCCTGGTTACGGCTGTAAATCAGAGAATGACAGCTACTGTAGAATTAACTGATGATAAAATTTTCCAGCTTGATGCTCCTGACGTACAAATAACCAATTACCAAAAACCAATAACTCATTTGGGTAAAGGAGAAATTCCCAAAGGAGCCAAGTTTGTGGAGATGACGGTGAAGAACTTTCTGAACCGTCATCCTGAGCGATTAGCGAAGGATCTGTCGCGAATGCGACCCTCAAATAAATTGAGAGATTCTTCGGCTTCGCCTCAGAATGACAATCTTGGAATCAAGATTGTCACAAAGTCTGAATTTTCATCGGAGTTTGGTTTTGGCTCCTCTTCTGCCTCAACTGTTTGTGTAATTAAAGCTTTGTCGCAGTTAACTGGTGCTAATTTAGATAATAAACAGATATTTAATCTGGCTTACAAAACTGTTTTGGATATTCAGGGAAAAGGATCCGGATTTGATGTTGCCGCAGCTATATATGGAGGAACTTTATACTTTGTAAGTCCCGGTAAAGTTATCCAGCCATTGAAAATTAACACTTTGCCATTAATAGTAGGATATAGTGGGATTAAGTTTGATACGGTTAGAATTATTGACGAGGTGGCTCAAAAAGCAAAAAAATACCCATGGGTTATAGGTAATGTTTATGACCAAATTGGCCAATTAGTAGAACAAGCAAAAAAAGCTATACTAAAGGAAGATTGGGAAAGTTTAGGAGAACTGATGAATTTTAATGAAGGATATCTGGCTACATTGGGAGTTGAAGGCAAAAAACTTAGCAGGATGATCTATGCTGCCAGGGACGGCGGGGCTTATGGAGCAAAGCTTTCCGGAGCAGGAGTTGGAGATTGCATGATTGCCCTTCACTCCGTTCAGGGTAAACAGGCTATAAAAAAAGCCATAACCGAAGCCGGTGGACAAGTAATTAATATCAAAACCAATGCGGAAGGAGTAAGAATTGAATGAAAGTCATTGACCTTGAGCGCAGCCGAAAGGCAACTGCTGTGGCACCATCTAATATTGCATTTACCAAATGCTGGGGTAAAAAGGATGAAATTTTAAGGCTTCCTGAAAATGGAAGTATTTCCATGTGTCTTTCAAATTTATTAACTACTACTACTGTAGAATTTTCCCCTAAATATACAAGAGATGAAGTAATTATTAATGGCGGAGGTGTTGAAGAAGGTGAAGCACAAAGAGTCATTAAACACCTGGATAGAGTTAGAAAAATGGCTAAAATTAGCCTTAAAGCCAAAGTAGTTTCTAAAAACAATTTTCCTATCGGAACAGGGCTTTCATCTTCTGCTTCAGGTTTTGCTGCCTTAACTTTAGCTACATCCAAAGCCGCCGGTTTGGATTTATCTGAAAAAGAACTATCTATACTGACCAGACAAGGATCAGGTTCTGCCTGCAGATCAATTCCGGGAGGGTTTGTGGAGTGGCTGGATGGAGATACATCAGAAACCTCCTATGCAGTTTCTATTTTTCCTCCGGATCATTGGGCAATTTGTGATGTGGTGGCAATAGTATCGGAAGGTAAAAAAGAAGTTCCTACATCAGTAGGACACAAAGCAGCAAAATCTTCCCCATTCATGTCCATTCGTCTTTCCCATATGAAAGAGAAAGATAAGCTAGTCAAACAACTTATTAAAGAGAAAAATTTTAAGTCTTTAGGAGAGCTGGCTGAGGCAGAAGCCTTGGAGCTTCACGCCATCATGCTTACCCAATATCCTCCGCTCATATATTGGACCCCCGGAACCTTAAAGATTATGAAACTGGTATCTCATTGGAGGGCAGAAGGCATACCGGTATACTTTACCATCAATACCGGCCAGGATATTCATTTAATCTGTGAACAAAAAAATGTAAAAAAAGTTGTGAATAAAATAAAGAGCATAAAAGAGGTAAAAGAAATTATTGTTAATAATCCTGGAGAAGGAACGAGATTGAGCCAGAATCATCTTTCTTAGCTCTTTTCAGCTTACCCAGCCTGTAAGCCAAAGTACTCCTAAATGATCTTCTTCCTCTTCTTCTTGAATAAGTTATGGGCGCAGGATCAATTTCTACCCCAATCTCCGGGATATATGGACCACGGATAATGAATGATGGTGACTCGACGGACAGTCTCATGAGAGGGTTAAACTTTATCAAAAAATCCAGATGCTGTCAAGATATATACCCCTTCTTTTGCCCATGCTGAATATTTATTGGGATTTTTCTTGATATCAATTAAAAACTCTTCTTTATATACCCATTTATATTCATATCCAACTTCCGTATCCAGAGAAACAGGACCGTTATATTCTCCAATCATCATAAAACAATGTTCATTCTCACAAATATTATCTATTTTTGCAAAATAATTAAAGGCTCCCAGATTCTTAAGCTTGATATTTTCTATATCATACTCTCTCTTAAGACATCGCAGCGTTGCTTCTTCCAAACTTTCATCAGTACCGTCTTTTTTATGCAGAGGATGAGTAGCTCCTGTTAAATCCCAAATATTATCAAATACTTTATGTTTTCTTCTTTGCAGTAGTACTTGACCTTTGTGATTATATACCAGCACTGAAATCCCCAGATGCTTTCTCCCATCCCCTGTATGCCCCGCTTCTTTGGGGATGTATTCTAAAAACTTTCCTTTATCATCGCAAGCTAAAATTACCTGGGTTTTCATAGCAACTTTGGCAGAATAGATTTTTTCAACCGGGCCATTTTGTGCTCGTTTAAATCAAGCTCCATTAAGCTGCTCGTGGTCTTTAAAAGGTCGTGTGTTTTTTTCATGTATTCTGCCAGTTTATAACCAGAGGCAATCTTTCTATATTTTGCAAAGTCAAAATCATCCAGCATGAAAAGGGACACTAAATCTATTAAATCCTTTCTGCCTTTGGAACTGTGGGCTCTTTCAATCAAAGCTTTCTGTTTTAATAATGCCAAAACCTCTTTCTCTATAGAAGAAAATCCTTCAATATTGGCCACAAACTGTTTTAAATCCTCTGCCGGGAGTCCCGGATTAGAATAAAAAGGCACATAAATATCAATCTGTATTTCTTCATTTCTCGCCTCATATTTTTTAAGACGATCATTTTTGGTAAGAGTAAACTCTTTCTTTACCTTTTCCAAATCTTTATAATCTAGCACCAAATCAATATCTTTTGACTTTAAAGCATGGGTATATAAAAAAACAGCCCAGCCACCAATCAGGATAAAATTAAATTTGCTGCGAAGACTTTGAAGAACCTGCCAGCTTTCTTGAGTAATCAGGTCATGATAAAAATCCATTTATTTTCTCCTTTAATTCATTCACAAAATCTTTAGCCTGCCAGGAAGGAAGACTCCAAAGATCAACAAAGGTTTGAGTCAAAGTGGTAATCTGACCATAGCGGCTTATATAGGGATCAGCTTTTAAAATAACAAGGTTGGTTCTGCCCTTTTTAAAAGTAAACCTCATCTTTAAATCACTAATACTTTCCGCATATACATATACCGTATCATAATCTGCCGCAGCCTGCCCCATAATCTTGCGTGCAGCGCTAAAGCCGCCGTAAGTAACATTAGGGGGCATCATGCCTTCAATCTCAAAAATCGGTATATCCACATGAGTGGTAAATAGAATGTCTTTTTGCAGGTTTCGCACACTTGCCCAATGATATAAGAGCTTCTCCGGATCCTCTACCACAAAATTCCTGCCAGTTACCCTCACTGCTCCCATCTGCCTGGGCACTTTGAGGGTTTGAAAAATGGTACTTGTCGAAAATCCGAAAATTTGTGCCAAATCTTTTTGTGTAAATTGACGATTCCCTTTTTCAGTTGCCTGAAAAAGCAGTTCCCGCCATATGATTTCGATTTTTTTCATAAAAATATTGCTTCATTTCTAATATAATCGAAAATAACTACCTTGTCAAGCCTTCCAAGGAAGAAATAGCAAAGTATATTACTATCACACCAACAAATAGCATCACTGTTTCCCAGAAAGCTACTTTTTGATTATCCCGATTATGTATTTCCGGGATTAAATTTGCCAAAGCAATGTAGATAAAAAATCCGGCAGTGACAGATAAAATAACAGGTAAGAGACCTTCGAGTTTGTCTTTATAAATATAAGTTAATAAAGCTCCTACCATAGCAGCTAAAGCACTATAAAAGTTTATTAAAAGCACTTTCTTTCTTTCCACTCCCCTGTTAAGCATCAATCCAAAATCCCCAATCTCCTGGGGAATTTCATGAGCTGCCACAGCAAGGGAGGTTACAATACCCAAGGGGATACTTATTAAAAAGGTCGCAGCAATAGCAACGCCATCAGTAAAATTATGCATTGTATCCCCTATTATTACCAGAGGTATTATTGATTTTTTTTCTTCTCTGCTTTGACCATGACCATGATGGTGATGAATAAATCTCTCAATCAGAAAAAAACCTAAAATACCAAGAAGTGTCCAAAAAGGAAGGTTTATGCTTATTCCTAGTTCTTCCATATGCTCTGCTGCTTCCGGTAAAAGATCAAAAAAAGCTGTGGCAAGTAAAGCTCCTGCTGCAAAAGCGGAGAGATAATGGGAAATTTTTAAAGCAAATTTTTCCTTTAAAAGTAGTAAAATTCCTCCAATTAAGGAAATAACACTTCCTATTAAAGTAAATACTAATATGTATCCCAAAATCGACATATTATTCCATTGTTTTCTCCGGACCTTGATTCAAATGTGCATCAATAAACTTTTCAATCCTACCTGCATCAAATTGATCAAATTTATCAAGAAACTGCCAGGCAGTAAGTGCAAAATCTGTTTCTAAATTCTCCCTTGGAACCACAATCAACTTTCTTTTACCCTTTTTTTCATAAATTCTGGAAAGCTGTTCCAATCTGTTCCTGCATTCATCATCAGCCTTAAATTCTCCTGACCCTGTTGCTTCTCCGCTTGCTGTCGCCTCCTCTAACTTTTCACTTTTAACGCTTGTCCCGAGCGCAGTCGAGGGATTACACTTTACACTTAATATCACGTACCCATGCTCCAGGGAATGAACTAAATTTCTATCATCTTTGGGCTCGCTATATACCCCTGCCCTAATCCATTCCTCATAATGCTTGCCTGATGTTGGGGGGTTTGAATTATATTCAACTTTTGTACCAGCAGGTACATGTCCCCTTCCCAAATCAGCTATTTTTTCTCCGGGCAGCGGTTTTGAGGATTCAATAAAAAGCCAAGCAAGAAAAGCTATAAACAAAGCAGTAATTACACTTATTATTATCCATTTTTTGCTCATTTAGAAAATAGCCTGGCGGTTTGAAAAAACTATATCATGATATTCCCAGTATTTTCCCTGATCATTTGCGCACCTTGCTGCTTCAGCTGCTTTTTGAGCTCCGGGATGAATAGAAGTTAAAGGAAAATCCCTGTAATAAAATTTAACCAGTCCTTTATCTATGTAATCTTTTTTAAGTTGAGGTTCGGTTTGGCTAAAATGCCTTTCACAAAACGGGCATTCATAATCTGAAAATTCAATTAAAGTTACTTTAGCAGATTCTTTACCAAGAACAGGCAAATCCCCCACTGCCACGGTTTGCCTGGTAACGGTTGTTGCGGCGCTCCCTTGTATCTCTTCATCAATTACGGTTTTAAACTGCTCAAACGGCACTGCTCCTGAAATAATCCTGCCGTTAACAAAAAATGCCGGAGTGCCATTTACACCTGCTGCCGTACCATCGGCTAAATCTTTGGAAACTGCAGAGGCTTTACTACCAGAATCCAGACATGAATCGAATTTACCCTGGTCCAAGCCTGCCTTTCCGGCATAAGTTTTTAATCCCTTAACAATATCCGCTTCTGTTTTACCCTGAACTTGTGGCTGGACAGGTTGACCGGCTGCAGGAGCAGCCGGAGAAGGAGCACTTACCCCTTTACCTAATTTAATAATACCTCCATGCATTAAAACAGAAATTGCTACTATTAAAGCTCCCGCTAGAATTGCTGTGGAAGTGGAATAAAGAGGATTTAAGCTATTTTTCATCAATTTAGTTTACCAGTTGTAATAATTTTGTGCAATAGTTTAATTGCCTGCTTAATCATATGTTTTACTTGCGCTTTTTCAGAGTGCATAAAAGGTTCCAGCACAAATTTCTCCGCATTAACATGAGCATGTTTGTGTTCGGAGCTTTGGGTTCTTAAATTCCCAATCCCAAGTCTTACCCTGATAAATTGATCCGTACCCAGTGCATCAATGATTGATTCCACACCATGATGCCCTGCTGCTGCTCCACCTAAACGTACTTTAATTTTTCCCAGAGGTAAATCCAACTCATCATAAATAATGACAATATCTGCAGGAGAAACTTTGTAGTAATCAGCCAGTAACTTCACTGCCATTCCCGAATTATTCATATAAGTCTGCGGCTTTGCTACTAAAAGTTCGGGTGAAACTCGGGCAATTTGAGACTTAAACTTTTTATTGTCTTCCCATAATACTTCATACTTAATACTCGATACTAATTTATCCACCGCCATAAATCCCAAATTATGCCTGACTGATTTATATTTATCCTCCGGATTTCCCAATCCGACAATGATTTTCACTTTAGTACCTCCAGTATTTGATCATGAATTAAGCCGTTTGACAATACTAATCCCATTCTATCCTTTGTCCAATCAGGCTTATTACCCCCGAGATCTGTTACCTTTCCTCCTGCCTCTTTCACAATTATTGCTCCTGCAGCTACATCCCAAACATGACCACTAATAATATAGCTATCTATCATTCCCCTAGCAATATAACACATGCTTGAAACTGCTGAACCAAAAAGATAAATTTGTCTAACCCTTCCCATTAATGGTCGGAAAAAGCTGTCCAGTATTGCCAACCCGTCTTTATGTCCATAACCGAAAGCAATAGTGCAATTTTCTAAATTAGATATTTTTCTTGTACTTATTCTTTTACCGTTTAAAAAAGCTCCCGTGCCGGCTTCCGCCCAATACAACTGACTTGTTGCCACCAGACTAATAACCCCGAGGAATGGCTCATTATTTTTTAATAACCCTATGGAGATCCCAAAAGTAGGAATACCATCCACAAAAGCTATCGTACCATCAATAGGATCAATAACCCAAGTATATTCTGACTTACTCTTTACCCCTCCACTTTCTTCAGCAATAATATTATGCGTAGGAAAATTCCTTTTAATAATTTCAATAATCTTTTTTTCCGTTTGCAGGTCTGCTTCCGTAGCAAAATTAGTAAAATGGCCTTTATTATAAAGAGTGAGTTCAGACTGGTAATATTTTTTAACTATTTTTCCTGCCTCAATGGCAGCTTGTTTGGCCACTTTTAAAAACTCCGAATCAATCATGAAAGAAATTGTACCACCTCTTCATCAGAAACAGGTAAGAAACTTTGATAAAACTGGCCCACGGCCTGGAAATAATCCGGAGTTTCCAGGATCATTGCTTCATCTATCTGCTCAGTTAATCTTTCAGCTGATTCTTTGCTGGCAACAGGCACAGCGAGAATAATCTCTTTAGCCTTATGTCTTTTTAGAAAATTTATGGCAGCAAGAGTTGTTGCACCTGTAGCAATCCCATCATCAACCAGAATGACAATTTTTCCTTCGGGCTTAAGCGGCGGTTTTTCCCCTCTATACAAATCTTCTCTCCTCTTTAACTCTTTCCATTCATTCTGAATTATTTCTCCTAAATCATTAATCTTTAATCTTAAATCTTTTAGTAAATTCCCTTCCCAGATACATTCCCCGTCCGGATCAACTGCACCAAGTGCCAATTCCGGCTGCATTGGAGCGCCTATTTTACGGGTAACAATAATGTCCAGAGGTAGCTTAAGAATCTTTGCTACCTCGGCAGCCACCACCACCCCACCTCTAGGAATCCCCAAAACCAGATCAGCATGGATGTTTTTAAGACGTTTAGCGAGTAACTGACCTGCAGATTGTCTATCCTTGAATATCTTCATCTAATCAAACAATCCCAACTGTGGAGCTTCTGCGCTACTTTCTTCAATCGATTCCCCATCGGGCCATATTTTTACCACTCCATAGACTCCATCATATCCGGGATCAATTACAATAGTACCTTTTCTCATTCTTTCCACCCCTTCAGTAATTCTGGGGCCGGAAAGTTTGGCAATTTCCGACACATCAACCTTAGTTAAAACCTTAATTTCTCCACCCAGATTAATTGCTAACTTTTTATACTCGTTTAATACTTTTTGGCTTGTTGGAGTAGAGTGTAGCGCTTCCGCAATAATCTGCAAAAGCGGGACTAACATCCGGTATCCCGGCCTATTAAAGACCTTGCTTTTGATTATTCCCTGCTCATCCTCTAACATCCCTACTTCATCTACTGATCGCCCTGCGATCTTCTCTACTCTACTCATTACTCCCACGGTTAAGGGTCTTTTGCACTTTGGACAAATAACCCCGTTTGCAACTTCCTGTTCCGAATCATATTTAACTCCGCAGTTTCTGTGTCCGGTATAATGATATTTCCCTTCCTCAGGATGAAATTCAATGGTACCGACAATTCTATTGTCGTCCTGAGCTTTAGCGAAGGACCTCTGACGAATGTCAGAACCCACATTCGTGGGGGATTCTTCGGCCTTCGGCCTCAGAATGATAGAAGGGTTAGAAACAGCTTTCCATAAACCATTATAGCTAAATTCCCCTTCTATCACCGTTGCCTCTCTTCCCAGATTTGGCAAGGAATGCGCATCAGAACAGGAAATAATTGAGCGGTTATCAAGTTCCTTTATCCTCCAGTTCATAGCCGGATCGCTTGAGAGCCCGGTTTCAATCCCATACACATGGTCTGTTAAATCCTCAAAACACTCCTCTAGCGAATCATATCCACTTTCGGACCCAAATAGACCAAACCAGGGCGTCCAGCAATTATGTACTGCAGCAAATTCAGTTATATAGGAATTATCTTCGTCTACCTCCAAATTAAAAACCTCCCCTGTATACTTCCTCCTGGTAATTTTACGGATAGGCATATAGATATAGTCTTTATCAATCCATCCATGTCTTCTTGTAAGTTTACGCTTAGATTCCTCAAATACAGGATCACTTAAAAGATTATATTTATCTTCAAAAAAAGCAAGCCCGGAGAAGTAATAAAGATCTGAAGTTGCTTTGATAATTCTATCCTGATATATATGATTTCCTCTCTTAAGATGATTCTCTGATTTGTCAACACCTATCGAGGGAACAATCCCCAGACGTAAACAAATAACTTTCATTTGATTCATTAAAGATCGCGAAACAGTATAACCATGATCACCCCTCCACCATCCTAGCAAGATTTGAGCCTGCAGAAATTCTGGCAAATGAAGCATCCAGTCAGGTAAATTCTTATTAAATGCTTTATGCGAATTGTCTGTATAAAAAAGTTTGGCAAAAAGTTCTGAAATTAATTTAGAATAAATGGTTATCTCCACCCCCTTATTATTTAATCTTCTATATATGCGTATATGCTTTATTCCAAATACTTTCTCAATCAATTGCTTTACATCTTCAATATACACACTCTCACTCTGATTAAATGCGAGGCTTATGTGTCCTTTTGTTGTACTAAGGGAACCTTCAGCTAAATAGTAGCCAATTAATCTGCAAAAGCTCTCATCAATTTGAATTTGCTGGTTAAAAATATGGCCTCTTGAACCTCCTGTTTTGATTAACTCACCTACGGCTTGATATGCTAATTCTTTATCTAAAAAAAGCGTTGGCATTGGTGTAGTATTAGTAAATCTAGGAAAAACCAAAACATCTCCATCTCTTAAATCCTGTGCAGGAAGCCATATTGGGATATATTGTTCATAAAATTTATGTTTACATCTTCTTTTATGTGCTTCTGTAGGAAGGCAAGGAGAACCAGTTGAAGGACAATATTTTATATGGAAACCATAATAAGGGTGTTCTTCGGTCGCTTCTAAACCAGGAGAGAAATACCAAGGTTGAATTTTGTATAAAGTCCCGTCGTGCTCGTGTTTGATGACTTCTGTTACCTCTCTTTTACGATTATTGTGGGTATAAACTAAATCACCTGGCTTTATGCTTTGTATTTCTTGCATTCCTTTAACAGTGTGCACTTGGGTATCGGGTAAGACACAGTGAGCCGGAATAAAAATGGCTTTTTTGTCAGCAGTTAGCGCCATCTGCAGAAGTTCTTTTGAGGGAATACCTACAATTGGCCTACCATCTGAAGCTAAAGTTGCTCTTCTTGCTAAAAGTGCTTTTTGGAATTTTTCAGCAGCCTCAAAGCCGGGCATAAAAACCAGATTATGGATTCTTCTGCCTCTGCCTCCATGAGAATACATTGAAGCAATCTCTACTGTCAGAACAAATCTTACCTCTTCCCCCTTTACGCTTTCCGCTTTACCCTTTAAAAACCCTGACCCATCTTCTTTAAGCTGATGTTTTAATTCTGTTAGCCAAAGTGGGTGTAAAAAATCCCCTGTCCCTAAAAGATTTATGCCTTTTAATTTGGCCCACTCTACTAAATTTGGAATATTAAGTTGTTGTGAACAAGCCCTGGAAAATCTGGAATGAATATGCAAATCAGCTACATATGCCATGCAGGCATTTTACCTCACTGCTTTTCTTTTTTCCATCCTCTTTTTAAAAAGGTTTTCCCTGAATCCGCCTTCATTAATAAATTTTTCTTCTAGCCAGCGGATTTTTTGATCCAGTAAGCGGTTGGTTTGGTTAATTAGGCAAATCATAGCATTAGCTGCGCTTTCCGGGTTTTCAATATAATCTTTATAATTTTTATAATCGTTATAACTGTTATATACGAAGCTTCGGACTTTTCGGGCTTCCGCAGAATTCATATCCCAAAGCTTTAACCTATGCTGACGCAAGTAATCCAAATAATCATTTAAAAGCTCTTCTAAAGAGCCGC
Organism: Microgenomates group bacterium Gr01-1014_7; assembly: GCA_007376405.1. GTDB lineage: Bacteria > Patescibacteriota > Microgenomatia > Daviesbacterales > UBA10151 > VMGD01. The sequence goes on along the minus strand of VMGD01000003.1, from coordinate 52,720 downwards.
GAGCTACACCCACCAACTTAATTCTTCCCTCTAAACTTTTTTGTAAATATCCTTCAGCTATATTCTGTTTCCCGGAGCGGGCTGCCTGCTCCATCTGGTCTTTGGTACGGGATTTGTAGTCAATATATTTTTTAACGAAGTCTACGGTAAAATCATAGATTATTTCTGTCTGTTTAAAAAAGGGAAGATTTTTGTAGCCTTCATTTTGCATTTTAGTATAAATTTTATAATTATTATAACCGTTATAATGGTTATATTTTCTTAAACTGCTGATGATACATCTCAATTAACTCTTTAACCGTAGTTGCGTCTTCGGCTTTTTTGTCGGCCTCGCGGAATTTAATAAGTCTGGGGAAACGCAGGGCATAGCCTGCGCTGTGAATCGGGCTTCTGGTTATTTCATCTGCCAAAACTTCAATTACAATTTCCGGAGCAATCCAAACTGAAGGCTTTAAAATGGAATTGACTCTAGCGGGCTGCTTATCAACCTTAATTTTATCTGCCCTCCTTCGAATTTCCCTAAACTCTTCATCTGTTAAACCGGTTCCTATTTTACTGACTGTCACGAATTCGTCTTGCGACTCATCGTAAACACCAACAAGTAGCGCGCCCGCACCGAATGATGCTCTTTTTCCCCTGCCATAAATATAACCCAAAATCACGCAATCAATTGTATCTCTAAGCTCACCATCTGAGTGCCTTTTTAGTTTTACCCAGTTAAAATTTCTGGCTCCGGCCTCATATTTGCTATCCAACCTCTTAACAACCAAACCCTCTAGTCCTTCCGAAATACTCTCATCCAGCATTATTTGCAATTTTTTAGCCGTCTCAACCACTATTCCCAGTTCGGGAAAAAGCACTTCTCCGTCTTTGATTGTATTTTTTAACGTTTTTAATCGAGCAGCCAAAGGCTGATCGATCAAGGATGTCCCATCCTTGTATAAAATATCAAAACAAAAAGTCTTAAGAGGGATTTTTTTGGCCATTTCTTCAATGCCATACTTTCTTCTTCTTTGAGTTGTTTCCTGAAAGGGCAAAAATTCACCGGAAATAGGATTAAAACCAATGGCTTCGGCATCAAGAATTACACTTTTAGCTTTAATTTGTTTCTTTGCTCCTTCAACTATTTCCGGAAACATGGGGGTTGTTTCCTCCAGATTCCTGGAAAAAAGCCTTACTTCGCTAGCTTTCTTATGTATAGCCACCCTAAAGCCATCTAATTTTCTTTGCGCATTAACAGTTCCCATTTTTTCAATAACTTTTTCAGGAGTTGGTAATCTTTCTGCCAGTTGTGATCTTATTGGACGCCCGACTGTTACACTTAATCTTTCAACAGCCTTTAGCCCGCCCTTCGATAAAGTTTCTCCCACTAAACCCAAATCCGAAACTTTATTATATGCAGCTTCAAGTATCGGACGTTTGGCCCTGTCCCGAGCGTATGCGAGGGAAAAAGCATCCAAAATAGTTGGATCACCTATCCCCAGCCGCAGTACCCCAAGGGGAATTCTTACCAGGTGTTTAGCCGAAACTCCATCCATTTTTGAGAGTAAACCTGCAAGAAGAGCTATTTTCTTTTCTACGGTCCCATCCCCTGTAGTTTTGGCAATTTCAGTTAAGATTTTAAACACTTCTTCTACGCTTAATTCTTTATTCTTGATTCTTAATTCTTTTGCAAATTTCTCCGCCACCTTCCCCAAATCCCCCGCTCTTCCATATTCCTTGAGCACTTGCTCGCGATCCACCCCGTAAGCTCGGGCCATGGCTTGAGCTACCAGCTTTTCCGACATTCCCATCTCAATTGGTTCATAAAATGGGGCTACTCTTCCCTGCAAAAGATAGGAAACCATCCCAATTTCATCAGCTCTCACCTTAAAAAAAAGTTCGGATAAAATATCAATTAAGATAAGTCTGGAGGATGTTTCTTCAAGTTTTTCAAAATATTGGGAAAGTTTAGCAAATGTCATTAATGGGATTGTAATAGATTATTGGTATATTGTAAAATTTCCGTTTTTGTCTTATTCTGAAAGAATGACAGATGCAGGCAATATAGAAACTAAAGAGCCAGAAGAATTGCTTCCTCCTGAAGATTTAAATGAAACCGATAAATGGGTAGAATTGAACAGACAGAACGGCTTAATAACGGCTACACGCCATGTTAGTTTCGCCCACCAAACCGAAGAGGAGCAATGGGATAGTATAAAAGAGCAGTGCAGGCTAATCGTAAGGGATTATCGGAAAATGGGAGTGCCCGATGACAAAATAACCCAGCAAATATTGGACTATGTAGGCCCTGAACCTATTTCAAAACGTATGTAGCTTTTTTGGTTCCACCAACTTTTTTTAATAATCCTTTTTTACGTAAAAACATGAGCTCTCTAAGCACAGTATCATCTGAGAAATCAGGAAAGATTTTTCTAAAATCTTTATTAGTCATGGCTTTATGCCGGTGAAGATATTCCATGATAAGCATTTGCCGCTCATTCAAAGTCAGCTGCTCCCCCAACCTATCTTTAACCCTGGCATCAACGGAAATTCTTTGCACTTTCTCTTTAACTCTGTTGAGTTCAATGGCCACCCCTTCCACAAAGTACTCCAGCCAGGGAGTTAAATCCCGCTCGTGAGTATCTAGTACGAGCTGGTTTGATACAGCTTGCAGCGTTAAGTAATAGTTCATTGGATTTTCATCAAAGTATTCTTCCAAAGCAAAGAATTTCCTGATATCATAACCATCCAGAAACATAATTAAAGTGGCCACAGCCCGGGCTACTCTACCATTTCCATCTGTAAACGGGTGAATCCGGGCCAGTTCATAATGAATAATCCCGGCTTTAATCACCGGATTAGCTTCTTTGCCTTCATCGGAGTTAATCCAATTCACCAAGTCCTCAACCAGATACGGCACTTCCACTGCCGGAGGCGGGGTGTAGGAAACTTGTCCTGTTTTGGTATTTTTAATCACCACCTGGCGGATTCTAAAGTTGCCGGTTGATTCCGGCGGAAGAATTTTTTCAGTGGTTAACCGGTGCATTTCCAGAATTGTCTCAAGCGTAAAGTTGTAGTTTCCGGAGGGACCGATTTGGGTTTGCACCCCATCTATAAACTTTAAAACATTTCTGTAATTTAATATCTCCTGGATATCTCTGTCCCTGGCTATAACCTCCTGGCCATCCAAAACATCCTTTACTTCTTCTTCCGACAGCGGATTTCCCTCCAGATGAGTGCCATGATGAACAGTTCTCTCCATTGCCTCTTTCCTGAATTTTGCCTCCCATGCGGGAACCAGTGGAGCATTCATTATCACCTCACGCGCTGCCTCAACAATGCCAATACTTTTAAGTATCTTGTTGGTGATTGAATATTTGGGAATGAACATTAACCCTATCTTGCCATATTTCCCGCAAAAAATCTATCTGACATACTCATCCCAGGATTTGATCTCCAGATCCTCTATTTTTTTGGTAAAAAGAGAGGATATTAAAAGCTGCGCTGCCTGAAGATTGGTAATTAAAGGAATTCCTAAATCAACACAGTTTCTTCTGATAACAAACCCGTCGGATTCTGCCTTTGCGGACCCCGGTTCGGAAATATTAATAGCCAGATCTATTTTCCCCTGCTGCATCAAGTCTAAAGCAGAGGGGTATTTTTTCTCCGAGATTTTAAATGCACGGGTAGCGTTTATCCCCTGTGCCTGTAAAAATTTTGAAGTTCCTTTCGTAGCATAAATTTTAAGACCCATGGAAACTAACAGTTTGGCAGCAGGTAAAAAATCAAGTTTATTTTTATCCCCTCCCAGTGCCAGAAAGACCGCATTTTCAGGCAATTTAAATCCAACAGAAAGTAAAGCTTTTAAGTAGGCTTCCTGTAAATCCCCTCCAAAACAGGCTACCTCCCCTGTTGAAGACATTTCAACCCGAAGTCTTGGATCTGCCCCTTTGATCCGATGGAATGAAAATTGTGGAGCTTTTACTGCCACGTAGTCAAGATCAACTGTCTGATAATCTCCTCTTAAATCCTCCCCCAGCATAACCCTTGTAGCCATATCCACAAAATTATAGCCTGTTACTTTGGAAACAAAGGGAAAAGACCGGGAAGAGCGTAAATTAAGCTCTATTACAAGCAATTCATTTTTCTTTGCCAGAAACTGGATATTAAAAGGTCCGGTTATTTTTAGCTCCGCCAGTATTTTTTTAGTAGTTTCTTTGATCTTTCTGACAGTTTCCAGATAAAGTTTTTGCGGGGGAAGAACTAAAGTTGCATCCCCGGAATGCACCCCCGCATTTTCTACATGTTCGGAAATAGCATAAATTATCAGTTTACCATCCTGCCCTACTCCGTCTATTTCTATTTCTTTGGCTCCTTCTATAAATTTGGAAATTACCACAGGATGCTCACTTGAAACCTCTGTTGCCTGTTTTAAGTATTTTTTTAACTCCAGGGGGGTAAAACAAACATTCATAGCTGATCCTGAAAGCACATATGAAGGCCTGATTAAAACAGGATAAGTTATAATTCCGGCAAACCCGATAGCATCATCAATGGATTTTAAGATTCTCCATGCCGGTTGCCCAATATTTAATTTATCTAAAATCTTTGAAAACTTATCCCGGTCTTCTGCTTTGTCAATATTTTGAGGTGCCGTGCCTAGAATTTTATACCCTGCTTTGAATACGGGCATTGCCAGATTGTTTGGTATTTGTCCTCCGAAAGATAATACAAGATTCCCTCCCTCAATATCTGCAATATCACTGACACGTTCAAATGTTAGTTCTTCAAAGTACAGTTTATCTGCCATATCATAATCCGTGGAAACGGTTTCAGGATTACAATTTATTAGTACCACCTCTACTCCTTTTTTCTTTAGAGTTTGCGTCGCGGTTACCGAACACCAGTCAAATTCAACCGATGACCCAATCCGGTATGGCCCTGACCCCAGGACTATTGCTTTTTCGCTTTCCCCTTCACGCTTCACGCGCTTGTCCCGAACGTAGTCGAGGGATTCCCCTTCACTTTCCTCTCCATGATAAGTCATATACAAATAATTGGTTTTTGCCGGATACTCTGCTGCCAAAGTATCAATATGCTTAACTTTGGGGACAATTCCCTGCTTTTTCCTGTCACTTCTGATCTCTTCTTCACTTTTTTTAAAGGCTCTGGCAATTATTTTATCCGAAAATCCCATTTTTTTCGCTTCCAGAAGGTTTTTTTTCTTTAAGTTTATTTCAAAATCCACTATTTTTTTAATCTGGTATAAAAACCAGGGGTCAATACCGGTTTCCTGATAAATATCATCAACACTTTCTAGCTTTGACAGTCTTTTGGCTACGGCAAAAAGACGCTCGGAAGTAGGTGTAAGTTTGGTATCATCAACCCCGTTTGATAAAAGTCCGTCCTGGCCGGTTTCCAGCATTCTTACACCCTTTTGCAGACATTCAGGAAAACTTCTGCCAATAGCCATTACTTCACCTACGCTTTTCATTTCTGATCCAATAGACTCTTTGGCTCCCGCGAATTTTTGCAAATCCCAGCGGGGAATTTTAACCACCAGATAATCCAGAGCCGGCTCAAAAAAGGCAGAGGTAGATTCTGTAACAGAATTTTTTAAATCAGACAAGTTATAATCCAGGCCAATCTTTGCGGCAATATACGCAAGCGGATATCCTGTTGCTTTTGAAGCCAGAGCAGATGACCTGGATAACCTGGCATTTACTTCAATTACCCGATAATCATTATCTTTGGGATTTAGAGCAAACTGGATATTACATTCTCCCACTACACCTAAATGTTCAACTACCTGCAAAGATAACTTGCGGAGCATATGATACTGATAATTATTAAGGGTTTGAGATGGAGCAACTACAATACTCTCCCCCGTATGGATACCTAATGGATCCATGTTTTCCATGTTGCAGACAGTAATTTCATTACCCAGATTATCTCTTACCACTTCATATTCTATTTCTTTCCAGTGTTTTAAATACTCTTCAACTGCTATTTGGGGGGCATGCTTTAAGGCTACTGAAACCATCTTTATTAAATCTTTTTCTTTTTCTATTATTCCTGAACCCAAACCTCCTAAAGAAAATCCGGACCTTATCAAAACCGGATAACCTAAACCGTGAGCGATTTTTTTTGCATCCTCAACAGTCTTGGCAAACCCCCCCATGGGTACTTTAACCCCGATTTTTGCAAGCTCTTTAGCAAAAAGCTCCCTGTCTTCAGTTATCTCTATACTTTTAACAGGAGTCCCTAAAACAACTACATTATATTTTTTCAGAACTCCCTTTTTATTAAGTGCCAGTCCACAATTTAAGGCAGTTTGCCCTCCAAATGATAAAAAAATCCCATCAGGCCTTTCTTTCTCAATTACTCTGATGACAAAATAGGGAGTCACCGGTAAAAAGTAAACTTTAGTAGCCAGCTCTTTTGAGGTTTGTATGGTTGCAATATTAGGGTTAATTAAAACTGTCGCAACGCCTTCTTCTTTTAAGGCCTTTAAAGCTTGCGAGCCCGAGTAATCAAATTCTCCGGCCTCACCTATTTTTAGCGCTCCCGAACCAAGAATTAGTACTTTCTTCATAATTCTCCAATAAATTCATCAAATAAATAACTTGCGTCTAATGGACCGGGGGAAGCTTCCGGATGAAACTGCACTGCCAGAAATGGCCTTTTTTTGTGCCTGATACCTTCATTTGTTCCGTCATTTAAATTAACAAACCACTCCCTCCAGCCTGAATCCAATGATTTCATATCAACTGCAAACCCGTGATTTTGAGAAGTGATTATGGATTTATTAGTAATGCAATTTAAAACCGGCTGGTTTTGTCCTCTGTGACCAAACTTTAATTTATAAGTGTTTCCTCCTGCTGCCAAAGCCAAAATCTGGCTACCAAGGCAAATTCCCAAAGCAGGAATACCTTGCTTTAAAATTCCTGTAACATTTTTTATAGTTTTTTTAGCTTGTTTTGGATTCCCGGGACCATTGGAAATAAAAACTCCGTCAAAATCAAACTTTGCCCGCATGGGATTAAAATCCCAGGGTACTTTTGTTACCCTAACTCCGCGCTTTATCAAACTCCTGATAATATTTTCTTTAGCCCCACAATCAATAAGCAAAATATTTTTCCTGCCACTGCCATAAGTTTCTACTTTAGCCGTACTGACATATGGCAGGAGGTTTTCATAATTGGGATCATAAATATTAGCATCCCCAATTTTTCCAAGCATAACACCATGCTGACGAAGCTTTCTTGTGAGCATTCGGGTATCTACTCCCTGAAGTGCAGGTATTCCCTCATCTTTAAGCCATTGACCTAAACTTCTTTCCGATTCAAAATGTGAAGGATGATTAATATAATTTTGTACTATCAAAGCCTTTACCTGAATTTTTTTGGATTCCCAGAATTCTTTTTTGGGGACTCCATAATTTCCTGCCAGTGGATATGTTAAAACCAGAATTTGGCCAAAATATGATGGATCAGTTAAAGATTCCGGATACCCCACCATGCCGGTATTAAAAACTACCTCTCCTGAAGTAGAACCTAAAGCTCCAAAACTTTCCCCTAAAAAATAAGTCCCGTCTGACAGGACAAGTTTTCCCTGCATAAAAAGTCCTTTACTCTTTAAAGCCTGCCAAGAACCAGTGCCAGCAAAGCTTCCCTTATATATAATCCATTCCTGGCTTGCTGAAAATAAATAGCATTAGGATGTGCATCCAGCTCCGGATCTATTTCATTAACCCTGGGCAAAGGATGCATAAGTTTAACTCCTCTATCAAGATATTTTTTAAAAGATTTGTCAAGTATAAATAAATCTTTTATTTTTTTATATTCATTCAAATTAGCAAATCTTTCTTTTTGAACTCTGGTTTGATACAAAAAATCTACTCCTTCCAAATCCATTGATAACTTCTCCCATACTTCATATTTTCGATTCCTTGTCTTTAAAATGTTTAAATATTCTTGTGGCATTGCCAAAGAGGGGTGGGAGATAAAAATTTGTTTTACATTAAAGTGACTTAAGGCAATAGATAACGCATGAACAGTTCTTCCATATTTTAAATCCCCCATTAAAGCTACTGTAATACCTTCTAATTTGCCGGCAACTTTTTGTATGGTATAAAGATCCAGTATAGTTTGTGTAGGATGTTGGTTGGGGCCGTCCCCGGCATTAATTACCGGTATCGCAGCTACCTCTGCGGCATCTTTGGCAGCTCCACCTTTAGGATGTCTTATGATCAAACAATCCGCATATGAATCCATTATTCTGATAGTGTCGGGAAAACTCTCTCCTTTGTGAATAGATGTGGACTGCGGATCATTAAATCCAATTATGCCCATGCCTATTTTTTGAGCAGCTGATCTAAATGATTGTTCAGTTCGGGTAGATTGTTCAAAAAATAATAATCCTGCAATTTTACCCTGGGCAATAGTGTAGTTTGACCGGTCGCTTTTAACATATTCGGGATCAAATTTTTTGGCCATTTTCAAAATAAAAAGCAGTTCTTCTTTGGAAAAGTCATTTATATCTATAATATCCCTACCCTTAAAATTAAATTTATTCATTTTTTTCAAAAAAAATCCCGCCACGGCGGGATAATATTTCATATTCAAACTGATATTTAATTCTAAGAACTACCATAAATCTTTTGCTAGTTTAGCGATAAAAGTCCTCCCTGTCAACTATTAATTTGTGCCTCCTTTATTTTCTCATCTAAAAACATCTTAGCCAGTGATTGGTACGGAACATCCTTTTTATTGGCCAACATCTTCAGATCTCTTAGCATTGATTCAGAAACCCTCATAGTGATGTTTCTTGTAGACGGCTTCAGGTTTGGGAAGCTGGGATTAACTATTGCTTTGCTAAAATCAAAGTAATCAGTGGTATCGTGAGTAGACCAGAATTTATCTTCCTCATCTTCGTTTTTAAATCTTGGTATTTTTTTTAACTTTTTCATAAATCTTCACCTCCTTTTTCTAAATTCTTCCCGTTCCATTTTAGTTTGATCTCTTGCCGAGATTACCCTAATTTTTTTATCTCTGATTGTAAATATTAAAATTATTAATCTTGCACTGTCAGTTTGTCCGTAAAGGCGAAACCGTTCTTCTTTCTGTGAATGAGTTTCATCTTTATTTATAAAAACAGGCTTATTTAAAAATGACTGCTCACATTCTTCCCTGGCAACATCATGTTTCTTAATATGCTCAAGATTGCCCTGATCCCAGTCAAAACCCTCTAAATCATCAAAATCAATATCCATCCTATGTATGTAACCATACCATACATTATGTATTATGTCAATCGCCCAAGATGTATGTTAAGATGGGAATATTACTTTTCCAAACGGACCGGAAATTTTGCCATCTTCAAAAACAATTTGCCCACGCAGAATTACCCTTTTAACCCTTCCTCTAACTTCCATACCTTCAAAAGGAGTCCAGTGGCATTTAGTAAACAAGGGTATAGGGTTTAGGATATAGGGTTTAGTAAATTCAACTTCAATAAAAGTATCGGGCTGATCCGGGATGTTAAATATTCTTCTCGGGTTTTCATTTGTTAACTCTATTAACTTTTCTATAGTTAATCTACCTTCACTAACTGCTGTTAAAAGCAAGGGTAAACTGGTTTCCAAACCCGGCACTCCATTGGGTGGATTGGGCCCGTTTTTTTCCTCTTTGGTATGAGGAGCATGGTCGGAGGCAATCATATCTATACTGTCCAGATTATCCCACAGGGATTTTCTATCTTCTTCCGTAGCCAGTGGCGGCCTTACCTTGCCAAACGGACCCAAGCTTTTTGCATCCTCTTCTGTTAAGAATAAATGATGACATGAAACTTCACAGCTAATATCTAATCCCTGTTTTTTTGCTTTTTTTATAAGTTCAATTTCCTGCTTTGTGGCTATATGACAAACATGAAGCCTTGATTTAAATTTCCCGGCAAAATTTATCGCTTTAATTAGTGTTTCACCTTCCGCATGAACCATTATAATCTTGCCCTTTGGCCATCTGGAGAAAACTTCTTCCAAAATATGACCATCTTCCAATAGTAAATCCCCTGTTGTATGATTCATGTAAACTTTTAAACCAAATATTTTATTTTTTAATAGATTAAAATGCTTTGTTGAGTCTTTTGTTGCTCCAAAGTGAAAACCCAAATCACAGTAAATTCTGCCTGTTGCCAAAGCTATTTTTTGATCTAGAGCTTGCGGGGAAACAGTGGGAATAGGATTATTAGGCATGTCTAAAATAACCGTATAACCTCCTGCAGCCGCAGCCTTGGTGCCTGTTTCAAAATCCTCTTTCTGGGTAGCTCCGGGTTCTCGCAAGTGTGTGTGCACATCAACCAGACCCGGTAGCGTTATTTTTTTCGGCATGCTAGAATATTATCATGACAGACTATAAAAAAGAAAAGGCCTTTCATCAGGAACTGGTACAGCAACTGGTTACCCTTTCCACCTCCGGATTTGGACTGGTGGCAGCACTGGCCTGGAATGAAGCTATACAACAAGCTGTTAATGATTTTATTGAGCCGAGAATTCCCGGATCAGGCCTTTTGTCAAAACTAATTTATGCACTTTTAATAACTTTTCTGGCAGTCTTAATAACTTACCAGCTCTCCCGCCTTGCCTCCAGATTCAACTCCCGCTGATTTTTCCATCCTCCACTTTAAGAATTCTTGCAGAATCTAAAAAGGATTTAGGAATATTTTCCAGTTCAACTGTGGCAATGATTGTTTGCTGTTTGCCAACTATTTCCACCACATGAGCCCGGTGATTGGCATCCAGCTCGGAAAAAACATCATCCAATAAAAGTATTGGCCTCTTCCCCAAAATTTTAGCCATATATTCAAGCTGAGCTAATTTAAAGGCTAAAGTAGCGGTTCTTTGCTCACCTCTTGAACCGAAATGTGCCAGATCACGTGATCCCTGCCCTTCGACTTCGCTCAGGGTCGTGACGACAAAATCGTCACGATGTGGTCCTATCAATGTTGCTGCCGCAGCCACTTCCCTGCCATTTGTTTCCCTTAATCTTTCTACAGAAATCGGACTCTGTAAATACTCAAACCTAAAATCCCCCAACGGACTTTCCAGATTATTAATAAACTTGAAGAATTCTTCACGCTTTACCCTTACCCCTTCCCCCTTTTCTGCCAGCTCATCTGTCCAGTATTTAAGCTCATCTGCCTTCCCTTGTCCTTCCCTGATGCTCTTTAACACTCTATTTCTATTAGTTAAAATCTGCTCATATAAAGTTAATGTTTTTTTATAGGAAGAATCCACTTGCGCAAGACTTAAATCCAAATGCCACCGGCGAAGGCTGGGAGCACCGGTTACCATATTTATATCTTGAGGATAAAAAATTACAGCCGGTAAGTTTCCAATAAAATCAACTGCTCTTTTGGAAATTCCGTTAACCATTACTTTTTTCCTGAAGCTAACTTGCTCTGTAGAACGGTTGATTATTACCAAAAGCTCGGTTTCCGAACCTCCAGCCAAAGGCTGGTCGTCCTCTGGACGAAAAAATCCCTCCACTCTGACAAATTCCTCCCCTTCTTTAATCAACTCATCTTCAGTTTCAACACGTAGAGATTTGGTGGTGGAAAGAAGATAAATAGCTTCCAGAAGATTAGATTTTCCGGCAGCATTATTACCCACTAAAATAGTAGGGCGTGTATCGAAATTTAATTCCAGCCGGGCATAATTGCGGAAGTTTGTCAGATTAAAAGCTTTAAGAAACATTGCTCTTTGTCCAGTGTCCCAGTCCTAAAAATTCTTTTGTCTTATATGGCAAGCTTTTACCGGGAAAAAATAAGCTTGGTTTGAGCCCCAAAAGTCCTATTAACATTATAACTGCTCCCAATCCGGTAAAAATCGGCGCTGTTCCAAAAAGATCTGCCAAAACACCTGCTAAAAGTACCGGGATCAAAGAAAGAGCGGCCATAGCCACCCCTAAAACGGAAAAGACTTTTCCCCGATCCTGTTCCGGAGTATTTTCCTGTAAGACTGTTTGGGATGGAACCAAAATTGAAACCATGGCTATGCCTAAAAGAAATGATCCGACTATTAACACTGAAGAGAGGGACGGTTGGGTAAAAAAGGCCAGGGCCTTGGGTTTATGCAAATAGTTAATTGCCGGTGAAATGATTGGAGATATCCCAACCAGAAAAAAAAGTAAACCTCCAAAAACAATGGCTCTGCCTACCAGTATTCTTTTGACAAATTTATGTGCTAATTTTCCCAAAACGAGTCCACCCGTGACTATTCCCGCACCAAGGGGAATAACTAAAACATAAGATGCATCTGTTGCTTTAATCCGTAAGGAGTTTTCCAAAAATCCAGGCATCAGTACTGCCAGAATTCCAACCACCATCTGTACTCCTGCCAGAATCCCGATTGAGGTTACAACCGACAACTTCCCCCTTATTAACCTCATTGTTCTGACAATTTCAATAATACCAATATCCTTAATATCGGAAAATTTTCTTTTCCTTAAAGCCACCAGCAATTTTTTACCCTCTTCATCCGGCCTGGTAATAATGGAGGGAAAGCTCAAAGCAAAAATAAAGCCCAGTGCCAAGGCTATCCCTTCAAATCCAAAAACAAAATCAATTCCTAAATGAGTAATTAAAGGGCCAGCCAAACCGAATCCTAAAAGAAAACAGGAATATAAAGTAGCAGAAAAAATAGAATTGGCAGTAATAAGCTCCCTTCTTTTAACAATTAGAGGGATTGCTGATGCTTCTGCCGGGGCGTAAAATTGGCCCAGGGCATTAACAAAAAAAGCAATTATTAGGATAGCAAAGTAACTCTCCTTGAAAAAGATCAGACTGAAATAAGAAATGGAAAGTAAAATATTGATTGAAAGAATTATCTTTTTTCTGTCCGTAACATCCACCAAAACTCCGGCAAAAAGCCCCAAAATTACAGCAGGTATGTAAATAGCAAATAACAATGCGGAAACTGCGATGTTTGATCCTGTTAAGCTAAAAACCCAAATAATTAAAGCAAAATTTAAGGAATTATAGGAAAGCTGAACTAAAATCTGATTAACCCACAGGTTTAAAAATCCCCGGTTTGCAATTACCGAGGAAAATGTCGGTTTGTATATCATAATATTCCATCTTTAAGTATAAGGCTTTTTGATAATATTGACAAACTAATCTTTTTAGAGTACAAACTAACCATGACGGCTGAAGGCAGACCACCAGAATTTCCATCCGGTCAGAGTGCACGTACATCTTTAAGTTTACGTATAAGCAGTTTAGATATGGCATTTGAAAATCCGCAGGAAGAAGTAATGTATATAAATGCTCTTTGCAAAGTAACCGAACCAATAATCCACCGAAATAGCGGAACCATAGCAGATATATTTAGTGGTGACTACACTAGAGCTTTTTTTGGAGTTTTTCCAGGACAAACGGATCATATCTTGCAAGCTGTAACTACCGCGCTAGAGTTAAGGGAAGCTTTAGTTGATTTTCAGGAGATTAAATGGCAGGTTCGTTTTGGAATTGGAGTAAATACCGGTGAGGTAGTTCATGGCAACATAGGATCTCCGGAACAGTTGCATTATGGTATATCTGGCCAACCTGGTAGACAGGCTGATTTTCTTGCTGAAGCTGCTGCCTCAAATGTAAGATCAAATCTTATGATTGGAGAGAATACATTGAAAGCTTTGCCGGAAAATTATTTAAGAGCTGAATTATTTTTATTGCAGACCCCTCGTTCTACGATAAGAACATATATAGTTTTTGGCTTGCAGGAAAGTGAATCTTTTCACCCTTTATTTGGCATTTTGGGCAAAGGTTAAGGAGAAATTATCTTAATATCTTTCATTGGAAAATCGGCTTTATTATTGGTAACTTCTAACCGCTCCTTAACAGCTTGGCGCATATAAGCACTTAGACTCTCACCTGTTTCTTTACGCATTTTGTCAATTTCAGAACGCAGTTGCCTGGGTAAATAAATTTGAAATGGAATTAATTTAGCCATAATTTATTCCTTTAATCTTTCCCTTTAATACTTAGAAGCTAACACTCCCTTGTGAATATACTCTTTAATCAGAGACTGATAAGGTATATTAATCGCATTAGCTTTTTCCTTAACCCTATTTAAAAGATATTCCGGAATTCTAATCGAAATAGACCTGGTAGTAGGTTTTAAATTTGGAAAACTAACAGGTTCCAAATCCTCTGGTTCATAATATTTCGACAGATCTAAATTCCACCAGAATTTTCTCTCCTCATCTTCATTTTTGAATTTAGGTAATACTAACTTTTTTTTCATATAAGTACACCTCCTTTTTGTTAATATCTCGAGCTGATATTATTCTAACTTTCTCACCTCGTATAGTAAAAACTATAAATAATAATCTTCCTTCCCTGGTTCTACCTATTATTCTAAAGCGCTCTTCACCCTGTGAGTGTAATTTGTCTTTAAAAATAAACCTATGTTCGTCTAAAAAAGTTTCTTCTGCTTCTTTATCCTCTACATTATGTTTTAAATTTTTACCAGTATTTCCTTTATCCCATTCAAACTCTAAAACTTCTTTAACAACATTCATTTATTGTATATACTGTATTATACAGTCTGTATTTTGTCAAGCCTGGCAATTTGGGCAGAAGTAGGTGCCGCGGCCGCCCAGTTGGACCTTTTTAATTTCTGTACCACAAATTTTGCATGGGTGGGAATTTTTCCAATAAACATACGCATAATCTAAAAAATAGCCTTTATGGCCCTCACTATCTACAAAATGAGCCCTGGTTGAACCCCCATACTTTATTCCATCCCGGAGTGCTTTAACCACTCCTCTATGTAAAGTCCTAAATTCTTCATCACTCAAACTGCTTACCTTTTTCCGGGGATCAAGTTTGGCATTAAAACAGGCTTCATTGGCATAAATATTTCCCACTCCGGAAATTAGCTTTTGATCCATTAGAGTAACCTTTACAGGTTGAGATTTATGCTTTAAAAGATTCTGTTTCAGAATCTGCCAGCTAAATCTTTCCTCCAGCGGCTCCGGTCCCAAATTTTTTAAAAAACTTTGCACTTTTAACTTTGAACTTTCAACTACTTTTATCCAGCCAAACCTGCGCTGATCATTAAAGTACATCTTTGATCCATCTGAAAACTGGAGAATGACCCTTGTAGACTTATTCGGCAGCGGCCCAACCATATCTTGCGTCGGATGTCCCCCAATTAAACGCTTACTTGCCCTGAGCGAAGTCGAAGGGTCAAATATTAATTGCCCAGTCATTTTCAGATGAAATAGTATTACTGATCCGTCTAATTCCACACCTAAAATCTTTGCTTTTCTCCAAATATTGAGTACTTTCTTACCCTTTACTAATTTTGCATTTCCAATAAAAGATTTAGGAGAAATAATTTCTATTTCTTTAATTTTTAGCCCAATAATTTTCTTTTGTAAACCTAACTTGATAGTTTCAACTTCTGGAAGCTCCGGCATGAGGAAATCTTATCACAACATTAAATAAACTGCGAAGTAACGGGTGTTCGTCTGGTTCAGGAAGCATAAGCCAAGCTTCTTCTCCTGATAAAGGTAACCCTTGTTCATCGAAAACCCTTAATCTTGATTGTCTGGTTGGAAATTGGGTAAGAATTTCTTCCGCTCTTGGAGTTATTTCTCTTTCAGCTTCAAGAACAGCCATATACTTTAATCAAAAACCTTTTTAAATACCTTGTCAAGGGCTTACTGCAACTGTTTCTTCTTTGATCTTTTCTCCCAAAAATATTTTCAGTAATGACTGATAGGGCACATCTTTTTTATTGGCCAGCCTTTTTAGCTGATCAAGCATAGATTGGGGCAACCGTATGCTGATGGTTTTTGTTGACGGTTTCAGCTCCGAAAAATCAAATTGTACAGGTTTTAGATCATCAAGATAATCCAGCGGTGAATGAGTGTACCAAAACTGCCTTTCCTCATCCTCATTTTTAAATCTTGGTATTTTACGTATTTTTTTCTTCATATATTCACCTCGCTTTCTCTTTATGATAGTACAATCGCTCTTTTTTGGTCTGTTCCCGCGACATAATAGGACGAATCCGATCTTCCTGTTTTCCCCTCAAGGTAAAGGAAACTAGAAGATAACGTCCTCTGTTAGTAATACCGAAAGCATAATACCTCTCCTCTGCTCCCGAATGTGTTCTATCCGGCAAGATAAGATTGAGGATCTCCTTCAATTGGAGTAGACCGAAAAGGAGGGATCATCCCAGGTTCTGTTCTATGCTCTACCTGTATTACATATTTCGGGACAACCCACTCTGAATAATATGGTAAATCTCTACTTGGAATTCCTATTATTACAAGATCTCTTATAAGAAGAGGGTTAAAAGGGATTGTTGCTTCTTTGGTATTAATCCCAATAGCTCGCTGCGTTCCTAATTCTATAACCTGAATGCCTGGAATCTTAGTATCAAAGGGGTAATCATCCGGAGGCAGGCTTTGAACTTGTTGCATGATTTCTTCAGTTAATTGAGCGAATTCCTTACATTGAGTTCTCGCTGCTTCGGGATCAATTGTGTTATTGGCTCTTTGTATAGCGTGAATTTCCCTTACATTTCTCAAAAATTCTTCTGCTGCATCTGCTGTTGGTGTTTCACTAAATTCCGGGGAATTTGGATCAGCCATATATTCTTATTTTAAAGACCTGACTTCTAAATATCAAGCAAAAATCTTAGATAACTAATTCCTATCCTGCCTAAAGCGGATTTCAAAATATCCTTTAAATCTTTGAAAATCAAGTTTTGCGGCCTGGAAAATACTATCTTCACCTAAAATACATGGCCAAATTAATCCGGGATTATCTATCACTGAAAAATTAAACTCAAAGGAAAATCCATAAATATTGACGGTAATAGGTTCCGGTAAAATCCAAGTTCTATATGAACCGCTGACTGATATGCCTATTGGTTGCGGTTTACCCAGCTTTTTTAAATCAAATCCTAAAAATTTGGCAACTTCAACATGTAAAATAGAAAAGCTTGCCCCGGAATCAACCAGTGCCAGAACTGGTTGAGGTAAACTTCTATTTCCATGAGAAAGTCTAATATCTATAATAGGCCAGGAAATTCTGGGAAATCGCGGGAGCGGCTTATACCAAACCTTA
The DNA here is from genome assembly GCA_007376405.1 of Microgenomates group bacterium Gr01-1014_7. GTDB lineage: Bacteria > Patescibacteriota > Microgenomatia > Daviesbacterales > UBA10151 > VMGD01. The sequence goes on along the minus strand of VMGD01000003.1, from coordinate 35,596 downwards.
ATTGGTGAGGCCAATTGAATTGGTTTCATGAGCCAACATATCCGGAATAATCTTTTGCTGCTTTCATTAAATATCCATCCGGGCTACCCATCTTTTCTAATTTCTTAATTAAGGTAGTTAAGGTTTTACCTGAAGCAAGGACCTTTTTATAATCTTTAGAAATAGAAACCCATCCGGAAGTATAACCTTTTAAGACCTTTGCAAGATTAGCTTTTATCATAATAACGTAATTGTATTATAGTTTGCCCGCTCGGGCAAGGGAGACTTTTTTGGCCCGCTCAAGAAAGGCTTTTTGAGCAGACTCCAGATTTTCATCTTTACCTGCCCATAATTCCATTGCCTCACCCTGCAGTGCTCTGGCAAAAGAGAAACTTAGCTCCCATGGTCCGCCAATTTTACTTATTGTATTTAAGTTATCAGTGGCCATCTCAGGAGGCTGCCCCCCGGATAAAAATACAATCCCCGGTAACTCTTTCGGTACTGACTCTAAAAACGCATCTATAGTTGCCTTGGCAACTTCATCCGGGCTGGCCTGGTTCGGGTTATCCTCACCAGCAGTTACCATGTTAGTTTTCAGGATTAAACCTTCAAGTGCAATTTTATGAGCAGCAATTCTTTCAAAAACTGCTTTTAAAGCTTCCGCGGTAACTTCAGCGTCTTTTTTAAGATCGTGTGATCCATCCCTGATAACTTCAGGCTCAATTATCGGCACCAATCCGGCATTTTGGGTAATGGCTGCATACCTTGCCAAAACTTCTGCATTTGAATACAAACAAGTGTCTGTGGGAATTCCCTCACCAATTTTGATTACCGCTCTCCATTTGGCAAATTTGGCACCCATTCCCGCATATTCTTCCAATCTGGCTTTAAGCCCGTCCAGACCTTCTGTTATTTTCTCATCGGGAAAATTAGGTAAATCAACTGCACCCTTATCTACTTTTATCCCCGGAATAATACCCTTACTTTCTAGATATTCCGAAACGGATTTCCCGTCAATACTTTGTCTGATTGTTTCATCAAACAAAATTATTCCTGAAAGATACTCTTCAATTCCCGGGGTGGTAAAAAGCATTTTCCTGTAGGCTAAGTTAGTATCAGGACTACTTTCCAAGCCAATTTTTTCGAATCTTTTTTTGATAGTACCGGAACTTTCATCAGCAGCCAGGATTCCTTTTGTGGGAGCAAGTAAAGCTTGAACTGTTTGTTTAAGTATGTTTATATCCATTAACGATGAATTGTCTTAACTATTTTTACACCATCTTCCGACACTGTCAAGGTAGAGAGTGGGGGCAAATCAAACCATTTATTATCTCTTGTTATGCTGGAAATTGATACCAGGCAGTCTCTTATTTTACCGGGAACCAAATCATCTATTGTCCAAACTTTACTGTATCTGCTTTGAATCTCTTTATCTGCTGACCAGCCCCGTGCCTGGCAAGCTCCCCCTAAAACTTTCCCCGCAACAGCTGCCATCACTCCTTCTTCAAATCCTCCACTTCCCATTATTAAATGGACTCCTTTTCCAGAAATATCCGGATTAATAAAAGATAATATCGAGGGAAGAAAATCCCCCGCTTTAATTAGGATTAAATTGACTCCAAATTTTTGGCAGGCATTTATATAATGAGCATTCCTTTCCCTATCTAGAATTACTACATTAATTTCAGAAGGATTTACTTTAAATACATCCACTACTTCTGCTAAGTTTTCTTCAACAGTATTTTTCATGGAAATCCTGCCATCAAGCTGTGGAGGTCCAAACAGTTTATCCATGTAATCTATATCAATGGGTGTTGCCATTAAACCATTATGTGTAGAAAGCGCAATTACGGAAACTGCCCCGGGAGTATTTAACTTGGCAGCTTTACTGCCCTCCACCACATCATTAACACAGTCCAATTTTAAATCTCCAGAACCAAACGTCCCCTGAAGAGTAGGGAGAGCTTCCCCGTATTGATGAACATGTTTTCTGCCTTCGCTACCCACCACCCGCAAAACAAAGGGGATATCGGTAAGTGCCACATACATGGCATCTGCTCCTGCCTGATCAATTAATCTTTCTCTTTTAATGGATTCTTCTTCTGTTAAAAGATCGTTTGGAGAAAAACCATGCTCTTTAATAAGTCTTGCAACGGAAATAGCAGTAAGCTCCGTAGCCCGGGTTATATATTTTTTTATCTGATTCATGAAGCGCAGTCTACACTATCCTACCTTTATTTTTTTGTCAACTTTGACATTTTAGCTCAATAGTGCTATATAAAACGTGTTATGCTCCAAGAGATTGAACTTAAACCTGGCAATGGATACATATCAGAAATAACAGTACTGGCTCTTGTCCTTAGGGACATAGATGAACTTACTGCAACCTTATCTCCCGCTGACCAAACCAACTTTTTAAATGGATTTTATCCATCTCGGGTTGCTATCATTCATAAGCAGGATGGGGAAATAAACTATTATATTCAAAACGAAGGAGGACTGGTTGCGTGGTTTGATTCATCCCAACAGCCCGAGCCCGATCACAGTTTACGAGCATTAAATGCGGCAAGAGAAATTATCCAATTAACCAGGCATCCATTAGCTGTCAGTATTGGCATAGATACTGGTAGAGTGTTCGTGGGAAACGTGGGCAGCAAGGAGCGAATTCAGTATGGTCCTGTAGGAGTTCCGGTCAATAAAGCTTTACAAATTGCCCAGGTTGCCAGACAGAGAAGAATTGATATACTACTAAGCGATGAGATAGTACATAGAATGAAGAATTCTGGCACCATAGAGCTTACTGATTCTATTGAAGTTCTATTGCCTGAAAGAGAACAGTCAACTTTAATGCATGTTTTGTCAAAAACTCACTGAAGTAGTTAACCATAATTTTTTAAATTTTTATCAACCAAATCCAAAATTTCTTTTTTAAACCTTTCTTTAGAGAATTTTTCAGCGTTTTTTAGCAAATCGTCTATCTTAAACTCCTGTGAATCAAAGCTTTGTAAAGCCTCAACCAAACTTTCTACAGTTACTTGACCCGAACCATCATACAACAAACCGGTTTTTTGATCAATCACAGTTTCCAAAAATCCTCCCGATGCGGGAGCAATAACCGGGGTTCCTGTTGCTTGAGCCTCAATTGAGGTAATGCCAAAATCCTCATCTTCGGAAGCCACAATCAAAGCCTTGGCATTCTGCAAAAGTTTAATCCTTTCCTCATCCGACACCCATTCGAGAAATTCTATATTATTTAAATTTTCACTTTTAACTTTAAACATTAAACTTTTCAATTCCGGACCTGTTCCGGCTATCTTTAAAGGCAGACCTAATCTAGCACATGCCTCAATTATTACATCCACACCTTTGCCTCTGGTCAATCTGCTTAAAACTAAGAAATAATCTTTTTTCTTACCCTTAATACCTAATACTCTATACTTAATACTTTCTAGATCAACCGGCGGATATATTACTACAGAATCTCTCCTATAAAATTTCTTAATCCGGGATTGCACATTTTTAGAATTGGCTATTAAAATATCCGGCCTCTGGGAAACCTCAAAATCATAAATTCTCATGAAGTGATTTATAATCTCCCCTCCAATCCTGGTCCACCATCTCTTTTTATAATTAAAAGAGGTGGTATAACCATATAAAAACCGCGGGGGGGTATGAATGTAACTTATGTGCAACGTTTCCGGCCTGGTGATGACTGATTTAGCCAAATGTGTAGCAGATGAGGAAGAAATTACCAGATTATATTCGGATAAATCAAAGCTTTCAAACATTAACGGGGCAAATATACGGAATGGAGACAGCAACTGATTGGCAAAGGGAAACTTCTGAAACCACGAGGGCCTCAAATCCCAACTTTTAAACCTTTTACCATTTTCCCCCATGGCATCCAAATTCGCATAGGTGGTATACACGGGAGCATCCGGAAAAATTTCATGGAGTACTTCCAAAACCCGCTCTGCCCCACCATATTCCCTTAAAAAATCATGAGCCAAAGCTACTTTCATAATCTACATTGTAACAGATACTAAACTAATCTTCATTTGACTATGGGGTATAAATTAAGTATAATTCATTTATGATAAATCCGGAAGAAATGGCAGGAAAAGTTGTCATCCTAGAAAAAATACTTCAACCTGTCCTGACAGAAGAACAAAGACCGCAGATTTCTAAACAGGCAACAGTGATTTTGAGGCAAGATCGTCTTTTGGCTTTTAATACTGATGCAATAGATCAGCTTCAATCTTCTATACAACAGCAGGTAACCGAGGCTCACGACCGGATAGATGACGTTTCGGCCCGCAGAGCTAAAACTTTAGATTTTATGGCCAGGGCCAGAAGAGATGGCAGTAAAGGCATGTTAGCTGTAGAAATTGGTAATTTGAGGGTTGGATTACACAGTGTGCCTGTTTTGGGAAGGATTTGGGGACTTCCCGAGCATCCCTGGTTAGCACCACTTAGTACAGAACAATCACAAGCTGAGGAAACCCACAGGCAAGCAATAATACATTTCCAAAATTCTTCTGAAGAACTCCGGTCAAAAAGATTCATTTTGCAAATTGAAAGAGATCAATTAAGATCAAGTGAAGAGAGGTTTTTATCCACAGCAGAAACAATACTGGTTGGCCATTTTGATGTAGAAGTTGACTATTTAAAAGTTGTACCTGTGAGAGAAGATTTTCTAGCCAGGTTATTTGGCCAAAAATTCGCCAGTGACCCAACTTATCATCCTGATAATTTTGGAGACTTTGTGGTTGAAACTGAAGACCGATGGAGCCAAGCCAGGAAACGCAATTCGAGATTGCCGGAGCAGATGACTGAAATTCCCTTTGCAGATCTGTTTCGACAACTGCCCAAGCCTATCAAAGATGCTTACCAAAGATGGTTGGCTGATCAAAGAAAATTAAGCTGGGCAAAAGCCAGAGATAAAAATTAATCCAAGCCTAATTGCTGAAAAACAGACGGTTCAATAGCTGAAACTTGAATCGGTATTTCCCTCATTACAATTGCCTGTGCCTCTTTAGTTAAAGAAGCTGAACCTTGTCCTCTTTCAGCAGATAACTGATTTCTCATGATCGCTGCCCAATCCAGTGACAGCAGTTCGCTTAAGGGTTCCCTAAAATCACTGACTGATCTCCTTAAAGACGGATCTTTATCTATAAAATAGGTGATAAATCTATCCTTAAGGGATATAATATTGGTTGAAAAACGATTAGTGGTTTTTCTCTGATCGGAATCATAGCGCTCTCTAATTTGATCCTTTTGATCCTGCCATATTTGACTGCTTCTTTCCAAAGCCTCTCCGGTAAATACGGAGAACGGCGAAAAGTATACTACAACGGAGATGTCATCTTTCGCACCAATACCGATCCGTGGATCGTGACTTAGTTTACTTAACCTGTTATTAAAAACACTAAGCGTTACACCATTGGAAGTATTTACAAGCACTCCTCCGTCAAAAGTTGCGACCATACCGGGAGATAAATTCTGGTAATCAGAATACTGTTCCCTGGTTAAACCCAAATAAGGAACTTCCTGTTCCGGCCCCAATTGAGTAACTGCTAATTCCGTTTTGGATGCGCTTTTGGGTAAATTACAGTAACCCAGTGCCAAAACGGCAGTAATAGTCAGCACAGCTCCGCCGACAGCCAGCGGTTTTCTCCACTCTTTGATTTTATCCCGAAAGATTCGCGGGAAGGTTAATAATTCTGTAGCAATAACTTCAGCCTTACTGGCAGGCTGTGGATTTGCCACTTCCGGGCGTAACTTTCCCGGCTGATAAGTCTCCATAAACCAGTATTATACATTCTATAGGATATCTTTGCAAGTCTAGTAACTTTTAACTTTCCCCCAACTCCTTTTTAAGCAGTTTCAAAGCTTCTTTTTTGGCCTGTTCTACTGTTTGGCCGGAAGCTTTAGCTGCTTCTTCAAAGGTTTTATTGGTTATATTTTTTGGATCGCCCATATCATCATCAGGCATCCCGCATCCGCAGTTGTAACACATTCTAGCTCACCCCCTTTGCTATCTCTATTAGTTGTTCAGGGGTCAATCTGGTAGGCTTTGATTCCGGGGCGGAAGATGAACCGCAAATAACCATATGGTGGGATTGGTGCAAAAACCAGGAAGCTTGCGGGTCTAAACTTTTAACTTTTGAAAAAACTTCCGCAATATCTTTAACTGGTGCAAAAAACTGGACTGATTTGTAGCGCGGATCATACATTAAAAACAAATCCCCATCCTGCTCCCGGCAAAATTCTCTGTTGATGGTTTCAGAGACAACCGCATATGATTTTCCAAACTTTGATTCAAACTCCACTCTTTTTTCCCAATCAGTTATTGCCTGTTGTTTTCTTTTTAACACCTGTAATATCCTGCTTAGAAGTTCTTCTCCCAACTCAACTGCTCTTTTTGAACTATCGGGAGAATTATCCCTTACCCTAATCAATGATTGAACGCTGAATTCATCAAACTCCGAATCAGGGGCCTGCCCGGTATCTATCAGTTTATTCCATTCCACTAATCTTCCCAGAGCTTTTTGAATTACTTGATCTTGAGGAATAAACCCTTCCCGGTTCAAATATTCAAAAACGAGTGATCCTGCGCAGGTTGCCAAACCTTCTTTATGTTCATCAAACTTCCCTCCTCCTGTGCCTATGTAAATTTTATCTGCGGATTCATTATTTTCGCGGGATGCGGAGATGAATTCCAAATTGGCATCTTTAAAACCAGGATGATATTTTCTAAACAGCCAAATTCCCAAAATATCATCCAGATGCGGATTAATATGGGTAACCAAAGTCTTAGCCATGAGGAAAGTATATCACAAAGCCTTCATCTCTCCCCAGTTATTGCCAATCTTGAGATCTACTATAACAGGAACTGATAACTTTAAGGCATTTTCCATTTTATCTTTGACCATTTTGGCCACTTCTTTCACAGACTTTGGTGAACACTCAAATAAAAGCTCATCGTGAACTTGCAGAATCATTCGACAGGGTAAACCGTGAAGCGTTAAGCGTCCGGTTAACGCTTGATCTATTTCCACCATTGCCTTTTTAATCATATCCGCTGCAGTTCCTTGAACAGGATGATTTATGGCTGCTCGCTCCCCGGCAGATTTAATCATCCTATTACCTGCTTGAAGCTCCGGAATATAGCGGCGGCGGCCCCACAAAGTTTCAACATATCCCTTTTCTATCCCAAATTCCAAAGTTTTTTGCATCCACTCCCTAACTTTTGGAAATTGTTCAAAATACTCCAGAATATATTGCTGGGCAAGCTCAAAGGGAATCTTAAGTTGCCGGGACAGCGCATGAGGGCCCTGGCCATATAAAGTGGCAAAATTCATGGTTTTTCCCACCATTCTCTGCTCTTTTGTAACTTGATCTATGGGCACTTTAAAAATTTTAGCTGCTGTGGCGCTGTGTATATCCAAGCCCTGCTCAAAGAAAAGTTTTAGCGCAGGATCATCCGAAAAATGCGCCATTATCCTAAGCTCAATTTGAGAATAATCCGCTGCCAGTAACGCTTTGCCTTTGGGCGCCACAAATGCCTTTCTGATTTCTCCGCCAAGCTCGGTTTTAATTGGAATATTTTGTAAATTAGGATCTTTGGATGACAATCTTCCGGTGGCAGCCCCTTCAACATTAAATGTAGAATGAATCCTACCGTCAGAACCCACTGACTTTGGCAGAGCATCAATGTAGGTCGAAACCAGCTTAAAAAGCACTCTATACTCTAAAAGAAGTGGGATACAAGGATGAGCGCTTGAGAGTTCATGTAAAGTGGCTTCATCAGTGGAACGTCCAGTTTTAGTTTTTCTAATAACCGGCAAGTTTAGCTCATCAAATAGTACAACTTGCAGTTGCTTTGGACTATTCAGATTAAACTGATGCCCAATCTTCGAGTAAATTTCTTTCTCAAGTTTAGTAAGCCTATTTTTCAACTCCTTGCCAAGTTTACTTAAAAACTTAAGATTAACCAGTACTCCATGTTTTGACATTTTTTCAAGAATCGGAGCAACAGCCTGATCTAAATCTGATGTGTGCTTATTTTGTTTTGCTTGTGGAATTTCCTGTCCACTGTCACCTGTACCTCTTCGAGCCTGAACCTCAGAGCCGAAGGCCTGTATCCTATTTATTAGACTCTTAAATTCCAGTTCTTCAAATAACGAAACTACTCTATTTTTATCAAAATCATGTATCGCACATTTTTCCAAATTTAGGTTTATCGGAGCATTCAAATCCAAAGTAGCCAGCTTTTTGCTCATCACAGCATCCTCTGCCCCCTCGCTTAGAAGCTTTTGCATTCTGTCAGGCAGAGTTTTTAGATTTTCCGGTTTGAAAATTTGCTCTATGGTCCCAAACTGGTGTATCAGCTTGGTAGCACTAACCTCCCCTATTCCTGACACTCCCGGAATATTATCAGAGGCATCTCCTGCCAAGCCTTTTAGGTCTACTAATTGTCCGGGCGGAAACCCATATTTGGCCGCAAATTCCTCTTCTCCGTAAAGTCCAACATCAGCAAGAGTTTTTTTAGGCATTAAAACCTTAACTTTCCCATTTATAAGCTGCATAATATCTCGGTCACCGGTTACTACAATTACTTCCACTCCCAGAGTTTTCAAGGCTTGAATTGCCAGTGTTCCTATTAAATCATCTGCTTCGTATCCAGCTAAGCTAAACTCCGGTACATTGAATGCTTTAATCAGCTCATGAACTCTTTTGTACTGATTACTTAAAGCCTCATCTGTTTGCGCTCTGGTGGCTTTATACTGAGTATAGACCTGATGGCGGAATGTAGGCCCCTTTTCATCCCAGGTTACAGCCATAAAATCAGGCTTAAGATCACTTAAAACCTTTAGAATCATTGAAGAAAATCCATAAACAGCATTAACCAGTTCCCCTTTTGAGGTGGTAAAAGGAGGTGTGGCATGATAAGCCCGATGCAGCAAAGCATTACCATCAATTAAAACAAGGCGTTTCATTATGACGATTGTAGCATGAAATAGACTATTCTTCGATCCCGATTAAACGTAGATTTACCGATTGATATATGCTGCTGCAAAAAAGCGAAGGGTTCTCTCAACCTCTATACCAAATCCTTCTATCATCCAAGCTGTCAAACCGATTTTTGCTCCGGCAGCCGGATCTTGTGTAAGTATGCCCAAACCTACTCCTACAGCTACAGGAAAGATTAATACTCCAGCTCTACTGAGCCATCCAGGCTCTCTTCCCAGACAAGAACGCAAATCCATGGCATAGGTTAAAGGCGCTATGGCAATCTCAACCACCTCCCGACCCATAACTTCTCTCCAACCAATTTGTCTAGCTTCCAGATTCTCCATCGTCCGATTATATCACGACGTGTCTATAAAAGAGTTTTTATAAAATCCAGATATTCGGGGTGCCCATGTTCTTCCAGCCAGATCCACCACTCCACTCCCCAAAGGTAAATTTCATCAAACCCGGTTTTTTCAGCATAATTTATATAACTTTGAAGCTTTTTTAAAGAAAAAAGTGTTGCCTGTTTTTCAGGGCTGCGCTGCAGGTCTTTACTGGCCAGCCAGGGTTCTGCCTGAAGTTCAACAATGACGGTTTTTTGATTTTCGGGAGCGAAAATTCTTCTTATAACCCAAGACTTTAGATTATAAAAATATGGCAGGATTGGATATGAAATATAGCCCATCAAAGGATTATAGACATCACGATAAAGGGTTGTTCCGAAAATATCCGATGTCTGCATCGGTACTATCCAGCTACCCAGCTCTCCGGAGTCTGATACAATAATTGGCTTATTGGTTAAACTTCTAACCAGCTCAACTTCTGTTTTTAAAAACCTCTTATCCCCTTTATCGCAATTTTCACCAAAATAAGGCAGAAAAGGCTCATTTTCAACTTGAATTGCCTCAATAGCATCATTATTTTTGTACCTTTCAACCACCTGCTGGACAAACTGCAAAATCTTTGCTCTTTTTTGTTCCAAACTTAAACTCATTGCCCAGGAAGGCAGATGACACTCAGGCCAGCGTGGTTGTCTTACACCCACCACCAAAATTATCTTCGCGCCTCTTTTCCCTGCTTCATCCAGCATAAAATCCTCATCTTCAAAATTAAAATTTCCCCGCTGTTTTTCTATATCTTCCCAATAGGAGGGAAGTCGTAGCCGGTCAACTTTAAGTTCATCCAGCATCTTGATATAAATTTCTTTCCAATTAAGTCCCAGATATTTTGCATACTGCGGAGAAAAGGTTACTCCGTATTCAACTTGCTTTGGGAAATTATATATGTAATTAAAAATTAGCTGTCCAAGCAGAACCAAAACAACAAATCCCAATCCTGCAACTAAAACTTTTTTGCCCATATAATTAATTTAACATATAATAAGAACATCCACCTACGGCGGATAACCTTGAACCCACAATTGGGTTTAGATTTATGAAGATTGCATATTTTACTGATATGTTTTTGCCTCAGGTAAACGGTATTGCCACCTCCCTGTCCAATCAGGCCAGGATTTTGGGTGAGCTGGGACACAATATTTTGATATTTACCCCTAAATTAGACGGCATCAAGCGGGAGAGATTCAAAGCCAAAAACGTGACCGTAGTCCATTTACCCACTGTTCCCGCTCTAATTTATACCGAATTCAAGTTCGGGGTATTTGGCCTGCCCAGGGTAATACAATATTTGACCAAATTTAAGCCCGATATTATTCACCTGCACTCCCCTTTCACCATTGGCATGGATGCGGTAATGGCAGCCAAAATTTTTAAAAAACCTTTGGTTGGCACGGTCCATATTTATTTTACCAACTCCGATTATTTGCGTTTTGTAAAATATAAACTGGCAGTTAAACTGTTAGATAAAGTCTCCCAGAGCTATCTTAATTTTCTGTATAGCCAGTGTAATATGGTGCTTTCCCCTTCAAAAATACTTGCCTCGGAGTTAAATAAAAACGGTTTTAAAAGACAAGTTTCTTATTTGCCAAACGGTATTGACTTAAATCAACCTAAACACTTATCTGTCAAGGCAAAGGAAGCACTTAAGAAAAAGTATGGCCTGAAAGAAAAAGTTGTGCTGCATTTTGGCAGACTGTCTTATGAAAAAAATGTTGATCAGCTGATTAAGGCCTTTCATATTCTGGCAAAAAATCATCGTGATATCAGCTTACTTATAATCGGTGACGGCCCGGCTAAAAAAAGCCTGATTAAACTGACTAAGAAACTTGGTCTGGAAAAAGAGATTATATTTACCGGTTTTATTGACCATCAATATCTTTTATCATCCGGACTTTTAGGCCTTGGAGGTGTATTTGCCACAGCCTCCGCTATGGAAAACAATCCAATGGCTGTTTTGGAGGCCATGTCTTTTGGATTGCCTATTGTCGGAGTGAAACAGGCAGGTTTGATTGAACTTGTCTCTTCGAATGGCTTTCTTGTCAAACCGGGTGATACAAGAGGGTTAGCTCGAAAAATTGAGCAAATAGTTTATGATGTAAAAACAGCCGATCAAATGAAAGAAAAATCCCTGGAACTGATCAAACAATATTCTGTTGAGAAAACTGTTAATAAACTCTTAGGGTTTTACAAAGATTTAATTTGAAGGCATTTTTGTGCCCGCTGGGTTAAGACTGCCTTTTCCGTATCATTTAAGGCAGAAGATGAGGCTTCTTTGGACAGGAAATTACAGATAAAAGCCTGATTTTTAGTAATTTCTGGAGACAATCTAACCTTATCTTCTGAAACAAGTCTTCCTAAAAGTTGTTCATTCCAGCGGGAAATTCTATAAATGGCCAATCTGATGGCTATTTTAGCTTTCTGGTTTTCGGTTTGATTGAAAAGTCCCTCAAGTATGAGTACATGTTTCCCAACTTTATCAATTACTTGAGGACCTAAAACTTCATCCCTGAAATTAATTAGACCCAAAACCTTTTCTAGGCTTGAGGAGTATTTTTCCAAAGTAGGAGGAATTAAATCAGGACGGTTAACCGACATTAAGCTTTTTACCTCTCTTATTCTTCTGGTAGAAAATTCCAAATAGCGCAGACTTTTTACATTTGTTGTTCCTGCAAACTTTAATTCCAATATTTCTCTAACTGATTTTAAAAAATAAAAAGGGGAGGCAGGATGAATTCTGGACTGGCCAATTTGATCCTCATTGGCCAAAACCACCTGGCCTGAAGAAAAAACAAAAAAAGCAGCAAGAGTCAACACTATGGTAAATCTCATTAATGATGATATTACCCCTTAAGTTCGGATTGTGCAACAATTTGGGCATAAATCCGCCATTATTCATTAACTTTTCTTCTTTCCCACTAATTTTTCAAATTCATCTGTATCTAAAGTTTCTTTTTCCAGAAGAGCTTCGGCTACTTTATCAAGCTTTGGTTTATTTTTATGCAAAATATTTACTGCCTGTTTATAGCAGGAATCTATGATCTTTTTAATCTCATTATCTATTTTGGATTGCATGGCTTGAGATACCCCTCCACCTTCATCCTGCATTCTGGCCCACAGTCCAAACATCGGATGTGGCTTAATATTAATTGGCCCCAGAGCAGACATACCGTATTCCGTGACCATGTCGCGGGCAATGGCAGTTGCCAGTTCCAAATCATTGGCCGCACCGGTTGAAATATCTTTAAAAATCATGTCCTCTGCCGCTCTCCCTCCCAAAGCTGTGCTGATTTGTTCCAAAAGGCGGGATCTGGTTTCATTAGAGCGATCCTCTGTTGGAGGAAAGGTGGTATGTCCTCCGATCATTCCTCTGGCTACAATAGTAATCCGGTGAACAGGATCAACTTTGGGAAGGTTGTGACCGACAATGGCATGACCTCCCTCATGATAGGCTGCCAGTTTTCTATCTTCTTCCGTTTGCATTCTTTTTCGCTGTGGCCCCAGTTTAACTTTGGTGGCTGCTTCTTCCAGACATAAGGGGTCAATGGCCTTTTTACCTTCTCTGGCAGCCAAAATTGCCGCTTCATTTAACATATTAGATAAATCCGCTCCGGAAAAACCAACTGTTCGTCTGGCCAGCCTTTCCACATCAACATCCTCAGTAAAAGGCTTACCCTTCATATGAAGCTTGATAATGAACTTTCGCTCCTCAATATCAGGCATATTCATAACCACTCTCCTGTCAAAGCGCCCGGGGCGGATCAGGGCCGGGTCCAGCATATCCGGTCTGTTACTGGCACCCATTACTATTACATGATCGTTGGGGGTAAATCCGTCCATTTCCACCAGAATCTGATTTAGGGTTTGTTCTCTTTCATCATGCCCTCCTCCCACCATGCCCATACCTCTCATTCTGCCAATTGATTCAATCTCGTCTATAAAAATAATGGACGGTGAGTTTTTCTTAGCAGTAGCAAACATATCACGCACGCGCGCTGCTCCCACCCCCACCAGCATTTCCATAAACTCCGACCCGGCTATGGAATAAAATGGCACATTAGCCTCTCCTGCAACGCTGCGCGAAATCAGGGTTTTCCCACAACCCGGAGGACCAACCAGTAAAACCCCTTTGGGGATCCTTGCCCCCATTTCTTTATATTTGGCCGGGTTTTTAAGAAAATCTACAATCTCTTCCAGTTCTTTTTTAGCCTCATTGGCTCCGGCCACATCGGAAAATTTAATTTGGGGAGCATCTTTGGTAAAAAGTCTGGCCCGGGACTGGGCAAAATTGAAAATTCCCTGGCCTGCTTCTCTGGCGTTTCTAAAAAGTAAAAACATCAGCCCAACCAGCAGCAAAACAGGCAGGATGGCAGAGATCACCCCCGCCCAGGCCTGCTGCATGGATAAATCCCTAACTTCAATGGTGACTGATTTGGGATCAACTCCGGATGACTCCAGAATTTTATAGATTGACTCACCTTCTTCTTTGTGACTGAGCAGTTTTTGACCTCCTTCTTTGTATTCGGCAGTAACTCTAGTTCCTTCAAGAGAAAGCTTCTGAATTTTATTGTCTTTAATGTCATTGATAATTTGAGAAATTGGCATCTCATTGCCTGCCGGTGGAGGGCCGGACACCTGATAGAAAAACATTAAAGCGGCAAAAGCAATCAAGGCATAAATTGCCAGGCCCTTTAGCACTCCGGCAATTCTTTTATTTAAATTTACTTTTCTTTTTCCATTTGCCATAGCGAGAATTTTAACACAACTTAACGTATTTTTGTACCCGGGGGAACTTTTTTGGGAACTGTCAGAAAAACAGGGCCATCTTCCGTGTCTGCAGCCAGCATCATTCCCTGGCTTTCCAAACCCATCATTATTCTGGGTTCCAAATTTGCCACAACCACAACCTGTTTACCTACAAAATCTTTGGGGGCATACCACTGCTTTACTCCTACCAGAATCTGCCTTGGTTCATCTTCCCCCAAATCCACTTTAAGCTTAATCAACTTCTCGCTCTCTACTACTTCCTCTGCTTCCATTACAGTACCAACTCTTAATTCCAGTTTAGAAAATTCATCAAAAGTTACCATTAGATTAAACTAATCATTTCTTCTAAAACCCCTAAAGTTTTTTGTGTTCTAAGGAATTTTTAAAGAGTTTAATATCTTAACTATTTTTACCAGTAAGTGTTGCGGATCCATTGATTCTAAAATCTATCTTATCTCCAGCTAATTCTTTAGCAAGTCTCCACATGCTTGAGCCTAATTTAATCTTTCTATCGGCAGACATTTTTCTAAAGATTTCATCCTGTACTTGCTGGGCTGTTTTTTTCATTTTTTATTCACCACAAGTCATTATACAAAATAATCAATTTTCATGGCTTTTTTTACTTCCGTTAAAGTTTTTTGGGCCTCAATTCTTGCTTTTTTTGTTCCCTCTCTTAAGATTTTATCCACCAATTCCGGCTGTTTTTCAAACTGCGCACGCCTTTTTCTAATAGGATCCAGAAAATTATTTAAAATTTTCACCAGAAACTTTTTTACCTCAATATCTCCCACCTGGCCTTTTCTATAAAGTTCTTTATATCTTGTTATTTGTTGCTTGTCACTATCCGATGCGAAGGCATCAAGATAAATAAAAACAGGGTTTCCTTCAACAGTTCCCAGGTCAGTAGCGTGTATTCTTTTGGGATCCGTATACATACTCATCACTTTTTTCTCTACTTCTTCAGGTGTATCAGTCAAAAAAATAGCATTATTTAAAGACTTTCCCATCTTGATTTGACCGTCTGTTCCAGGCAAAGTTCCACCCTCTCCAATTAAAGGCTCCGGAACCGGGAAAACTTCTCCATATAATTTATTAAACTTAATTGCCAAATCCCTGGCAAACTCAACATGGGCTTTTTGATCTTTACCAACCGGCACCAGATTAGCCTTGGGGAGTAAAATATCAGCTGCCATTAAAACCGGATATTGATATAATCCCAAGCTGTCCTGTTCACCTTGATCCAGCTTTTCTTTTAAGGCAGGCTGTCTTTCCAGTAAAGTCCTTTGTGTAAGAGTAGATAAAATATAGGCCAGCTCAAGTTTCTCCAGCTCTTGAGACTGCAGAATAAATGTTACTTTTTTAGGATCAAGTCCCATTGAAAGATTGCCCAACATTAAACCCCTGATATTTTTCTCCAAATCAGATGTCTTATCGAAGTGAGTAGTTAGCGCATGTAAATCTGCCACCAAAAAAAAGCACTCGTATGCATCCTGCAACTTTACTCGATTTTTTAAAGACCCGACATAGTTTCCCAAATGAAAACTATCATATGTCGGCCTATCCCCTGTTAATATTCTTTTCATATTTTTGCCTTTCTTAAATTCTCTTGTAATTTTTCCATCAGCCACATTCTAGAAAGAGTAGATAAATTTAATCCTGAACTTCTGGCAAATTTATCCAATTTTTCCTTAACTTCTTTTTGCACCCTTAAAACAATCGTTTCATCTCTTGGCTTATTTAGTTCAAAAACAATTTCTACATCTTCTGTTTCATCCTCAAAATCAGTTATATCATGCGTATCCCAAAATGAAGCCTCTTCCGCATAGGTTTTAAATTTAGGAATTCTGCTTTTCTTCAATTTCATATACTTTTCTCCTTTCTTTCCTACTGGCATCTCTGGCTGTAACTACATAGTATTTACCCAAACCTTGACGCCTTAAAATAATAGTTATTAATCTATTCCCGCTTCTGCTGGTAGCCAAATATTTTCCACCATAAGTACGCCTATGATAAATTATCTCTTTAGCTCCCTCAACTTCCTCTTTAGAAACATTATGTTTTTTAACATGTTCCAAATTTATGCTATCCCAAACTAAACCCTTAACAATGATTCTGGTCATATTGTATTACACTGTTATACAAATGTCAATTGGCCTATCCCCTGTGAGAATACGTTTCATACTACTTTTGTATTGTATTGCTTCCATAATATATACGCAATAAGGCTTTACATAATTCTTCAACCGAATTATAAATTGGCAATGAGTACTTTTTAGGAAATCCTAAAGGTAACTCTGTGCAGCCTAAAATAATAGCTCTTGCACCTTTCTTTTTAAAAGAATCTGCAATTGATATTAGTTTGCTTTGATCTGATTGAAGAACTTTTCCTGCAATAATATTTCTAGTAACCCTTTCTAGAATAATAATTTGGGCTTTCGAAGGCACTATACATTTTATCCCTTCCTTCTTCAATTCCTCTTGATAAAAACCAAACCTTAAGGTAGACGGTGTTCCCATTAATCCTACTACACTTACCTTATCTTTTTTAACACCTTTTATTGTTTCCTCAATTATAGAAACGAAGGGAATATCCGTTTCCTTTTGTAATTGTTCTAAGAGTATATGTGCAGTATTACATGCAATCGATATACATGAAATTTCTAGTTTATTAGTTTCTCTAACTTTTGCCTGCAACATTTTTAAGGTTCTATCTTTTGATCTATTGTTAGAAATAAAGTCCGGTACCGGAACCGAATATAAAATAATTTCAGGAAAATCGTCATTATTTTTAGCACCATAATCCCTCACCGCCTTTTGAATTATGGTGTTATATAAATATCCTCCTGCTTGAGGCCCCATTCCATCTAATATACAAATTGCAGCTTGTTTCATATGTTAGCTCCTAAAGGTACCCCAGCCCGAAATAATGCTGGCGCCTTTCTTCATCCCGATACCCTGGTCTTAGAAAATTCCTCAACAGTCTTTTTCCTTGAGGTGTAAAAATAGATTCAGGATGAAATTGGACTCCCTGAATTGGATATTCTCTATGTCTAATACCCATTACTAACTTATTAGCAGTAGTTGCGGTTATTTCTAGTTCGCTGGGAACAGTTTCAGGCAAAATTACCAGTGAATGATAACGGATTGCTTTAAATGGGTTAGGTAATCCAGCAAAAATTCCTACATCTTTATGCCTAATCATGCTGGTTTTACCATGCACAATCTCTCCTGCTCTGTCTACTACTGCGCCATAGGCTTCACCAATACACTGATGCCCCAAACAAACTCCCAAAAGAGGTATTCTCTCCCCAAACCGCTTAACCACATCCACTGATATCCCTGCTTCTTTAGGAGAACAGGGCCCAGGTGATAAAACAATTTTGTCTGGATTCATCTCCTCAATCTCATCAAGAGTTATTCTGTCATTACGATACACTTCAACTTCTGCCCCTAATTCCGCAAGGTACTGAGAAAGGTTATAAGTAAAGCTATCGTAATTATCAACTAAAAGCACTCTAGGAGCTCCTTCCTGTCTTTCTGCGCTCATACATACTCCTCTTCTGCTACATCAATAGCCCGCATCGATGCTTTTGCTTTATTAATTGTTTCTATAAATTCTTCTTCTGGTACACTGTCATAAACGATTCCTCCCCCAGCTTGAACATACGCAATTCCGTCTTTATACACCATGGTCCGAATAGTAATTGCCATTTCGACGTTTCCGTTGTAAGCAATATATCCCATCACTCCTCCATAAGGACCTCTTTTTTCTGGTTCAAGCTCATCTATTATTTGCATTGCTCTTATTTTTGGTGCTCCACTTAAAGTGCCTGCCGGGAATGTGCTGCGCAAAGCATCTAATGAGAAATATTGATCTGCAAGCTGTCCTTGAACTTCAGAAGCTATATGCATTACATGAGAAAATCGCTTGATTTTCATCAGTTCAGGCACTCTCACAGTTCCCGGAGCCGAAACCCTACCTACATCATTTCTGCCTAAATCAACTAACATACGATGTTCTGCTTTTTCTTTTTCATTATTACTAAGTTCCTCTTCCAATCTTTTGTTTTCCTCTTCTGCAGTGACCACCGGCCTGGTGCCGGCAATCGGATTTGTAGTAACCGTTCCTTCGTTAACCCTAAGTAATAATTCTGGAGACGCACCAATAATCTGGAAATCTCCATAATCAAGGTAGGTCATAAAAGGAGAAGGATTGATCATTCTTAATGCGCAGTATAGTGAAAATGGATCAGCCTCTGTTTTCCTGGCAAATCTTTGCGAAATTACAACTTGAATTACATCTCCGGCGCTAACATATTCCCTGGCTTTTTCTACTGCTTCTAAATATTTAGAATGCTCAAAATTAGATTGGGCTGATTGATGCTCAAGTTCAATTTCTTGCTCCCGCATTATCATTGGGGGTCGGGACTTAATCCTGTCTATAATCTGATCAATAGCGGCAGTGGTTTGCTGATATTGCTCTTCCAAATCACCATTGACATGAATGTTACCAATCACATTAATTTCATTACGGGCATGGTCAAATGCAATTATATGATCATAATTAAATAACATTGCATCTGGAACCCCTAATACATCTGGGTTAGAAACAGAAACCTTTGGTTCAAAGATACTTATCATTTCATACCCAAGGTATCCCACATAACCTCCTGTAAAGGGAGATAACCGGGGGATTTTTACAGTTGGTCTTGATACCTCTTCTCGAATCACAGCTAAAGGATCTTTTGATGCATTACTAAGACGGGATACTGTACCATCTCTGTTATGATGGGAGATTTCTCCATCCCTAAGAACTACTCCTGCTTTGGGCCCTACACCAATATAACTATACCTACCTAAACTATCCCCTCTTTCAATACTTTCCAGCAGAAATGATGGCTGTTTTGGATCATTTTCTGCAGATTCGACACTTACCAAACCAAGATATACACCAGCCGGGGTATAAAAATTGGCCGCCATGGTCCGAAAGATTGGAATAATTGAGCCTCCTGGAGCAATATCTCTAACTTGATCTAGAGTTAATGAGTATTTAGAGCCAAACTAACCCCTGTCCCTCAGAAGAGGAACCAGGGGGTCCTTCATTTGTATGTGTATCTATTCTTTCCATATTTTTATAGATCCCGAAACAAGTTCGGGATGGTACTAGCGTACCACTTTAAATCTACCTTTCTGCAGCTCTTTTGAACCGCGGGTTACTGTTGCTATACCTACTTTTAAATCTTCTGCAACTTTATGCTGAGATATTCCCTGCTTCAACATCTTAACTATCTGAAGCCTGGTAGGTATTTCTTCCAGTTCTTTTGGAGTTAAAATCCCCAAAAGAAAATCTTTCATATATTCTTTGTCTTTAATGTCTAGCAATAAATCAATTAACTCATTTAACGGATTATTTCCAAACATAACATACTATTATACTAGTACAGTAGTATCTTGTCAAGGGGTTATTTTATGGGAGCAAAAAAGATACCCGCAACTTCTTCTCTGGATAAAATCCCCGTAATGCGCATCCAATAATTGCCACCTCTTAACACTTCACTCTCCGGAAATTGTATTACCTGTCCTCCTTGAGCTTGAAGCAACAAGTCAGGTTCTTGACCTTCAACTAAACGTCTACCAAGAATCTTATAAATAGCTCTTTCCTCTATTACTTTACCATCTAAAATGTGTTGAGCAACTAAGGCTCTTCCTTCCGCCAGATGTTTTGGTTTAATATTTATTTCAGGGTTAGCCATAAAAAAATTAAAAAACAACCAAAATTGGCTGTTTATAGCTTTATCATCTAATAGCAGTGCCTCCCTGTCAAGAGGGTAGTTTCCTGGGAGGTGTGCCGTCATATTCAATTTCGCCGTCCGGAATTCTTCTAAATGGCTTTTCGCGCACCCATTCCTCATATATATGGGCAACAAGCCCAACCACCCTGCCAATGATAAAAAACCCTTTTCCCAGCCTGTAATCAAACCCCATGTCAGATATAACAGCCGCTATTGCCCCGTCCACATTAATGGGGATTTTCTTACCCTTTTTTTCTTCCAGAATTTTTTCCACTGCTACTGCCAGTTCACAGTGCTCTCCATAAAACCCTAAACTTTTAGCCTTCTCGAAAATTTGCTTGGCTCTTGGATCCTCCGTATAGACTTTGTGGCCATATCCCGGAATCCTTTCTCCTGAAGAAATAACTTTTTCTACCAGCTTTTCCGCAGATATCCCCATCTGCAGCAATCTGGCACATTCTTCAATAGCACCCCCATGGGAATCCCCTACCCCTAAAACTCCTGCAGCAACCGCAGCCTGCATGGGGTTTCCGCTTGAGGCGGAATTGCGGGCATTGGTTATGGAGGGCGGGCCTAAACCATTGTCTATAGTTGAAATTAATATGCTATCCAGCATGGCTCTTTCTTTTTCCGTTGGCAGCTCCCCTTTTAATTCAAGCCAGATGGCCGAAGTAAAATTAACTTTTTCAATCAGGTCCGTCACTTTATACCCGTGAATATGGGCCTCCCCACCTTGCCTGCCGGCAGGCAGGTCAATTATCCCGGCTATACTAGTTTTCCATTTCTTATCCATAAAATCAATTATAGCTCTACAATAACCTTTCTTCCATGATCAAAGATAACTTTAAATCTATCGGTTACTCCCCTCCCGACAAGTGGCTCATCACCTAAAGCTGTAATTAAAACACTAATAGGTTCAAATTTCCCTATCCTTATCTTTCCCAGAAAATAAGGAGCATTTACTTCTTCTCCGTTAGCCAAAGTCCAAGGAAGATAACCCTGAGGAGGTTTTCCATTTAGAATCATTTCTGGTGGTACTGTTATATCCCCATCAAAACCAGTATCTAATAAAACCTCTACTTTTAGATTTCTTTGCAAAACTTGAAGCGTTACCCGGACATAAGGAAACCGGGAACTTATTAAATTCATAACTTACCGCCATTTACCAACAGCTTTTTCCCCCACCTTAAAGATAAAATTCCCAAGGCCAAGAATACTAGAAGCTTTTTGAGCAACTTCTAAAAGAGTCTCACCTAAAATTGTTTTGCCTTTTTGAGAGACAGCCAAAAACTCACCCCAGTGTTCTCCTTCTAAGGGCTTGCCATATTTTTTATATAGTTTATCGGAAAGTTGTTCTAATCTTTTGGAATCTTGAGATACTTTCATGATAGATATATTATACCACCTTTAATAATTCCTGTATTCATCCGGGGTTTTAACAAAATAAACTTAAAAAAGAAATTGAAAAACTGAAGCAAAAATCCATCCTAGAATAATTGTTACTGGTAATGTAAATACCCAGGAAAGGACAATATCTTGCACAATTCCCCATCTAACACTTGAAACCCTCCTGGCTGCACCAGCCCCTACAATTGCAGAGGTTATGGTATGAGTTGTAGAAACTGGTATTCCAAATTGTGATGCAAGCTGTAAAACTAAAGCAGCAGAAGTCTCAGCAGAAAATCCTTGTGCGGTAGTAAGGGGGGTGATCTTTGTTCCCAGAGTCCTAATAATTCTCCAACCTCCATAAGCTACCCCTAAGCCTGCTGTTAAACCTACACTTAGAATAACCCAAAGAGGCACTTGCGGATCTTTCCAGCCAAAATATAGGGCAAGGGCCATTACTAAAACTCCCATGGGTTTTTGAGCATCGTTTCTTCCATGACTAAAAGCCATAAATGCAGCAGATAAACGCTGAAGGTTTGTAAAAATTCCGTTCATTTTTTTATTTGAACCTTTGTGGAAGAAAAAATAGATAATACTAATAAAAATTGCTCCTCCTAAAAAACCCAGCAGGGGTGATGCAACTATTGCGATTAGAACTTTGTTTAACCCATCCCACAACACAGCTTTAGTACCAGCTGTAGCAAGCGCGGCTCCAAGTACTCCTCCAATTAAACCATGGGTTTCACTTACAGGAATACCAAAGTAGTAGGTAAAAAGACTCCAACACATCGTTGCAAGGAGTGCTGCAACAACAGTAGCCAGTGTTATAAGCTCTAAAGATACAATCCCCTTGCCAATGGTTAAAGCAACAGCTGTACCTGTTAAAGCACCTGCCAGTTCCAAAAAACCTGCCATTAAAACAGCAGTAACAGGACTTAAAGCTCTTGTGCCAATAGAGGTGGCAATTGCATTTGCTGCGTCTGTAAATCCACCCACAAATGCGTATATATATGAGAGGATGATGACGAGGATTAAAAGCGCAAGCGTTGCTTCCATTTATCTATATTTGAGTTTTAACCGGTCAAAAATTATGGCAATATCCTCACATTTATCCAGAGTATCTTCCAGGCTTTGAAAAATTTCTTTCCATATAATCATTGAGAGAATGTCTTTGTTTAGCGATCTCTTGCCTATCATTTCAGAAAGCACTTGTCTGTGAAGATCATCCCCTGCTGATTCTATTTCATGAATAGCTAAACAACAGGTTGCAAATTCTCTTGAGGATAATTTATTTCTTTTCAGGAGCCTCATTCCTTCATTTAGCTGATCGATCATTTTTACAATAAGATTGGCGAACTCCTTAATTTGTATATTTCCTTTAGGGACTTTGTAGATTTTTAGCCTATTGGCAACTTGTTCAATTTCATCCATTACATCATCTACAGATTCTGCCAAATCTTTAATGTCTTCTTTATCTAAAGAAAGCATAAATGTTTTTTCAATCTCATTTGTCAGGGTATGTACGATGTTATCAGCTTCATGTTCTAATTGTTTTAACCTGAAACAACTTGCATCAAGTTTTTTCCAATCACTAACAGCCTCTTTAAAAACTTTCGCAGCTTCTTTTAAAATTAAAGATTGGTCAATAAGCGCACTAAAAATCTCTGTTCTCCTGGGCAAGAACATACCTATTGTTTTAGAAACAGATTCTTGTAGATAGTTACGGAGCGCTTCTCTTATAAGTTCACTTCTATTCCTGTATTCTTTCTTTGCAACTTTATCAGCTTTCTTCACTAAATCTTCAGGCAGGGCTACGTTAAAAGTTTGTGATTGAGCCTTCATACATAAACTGTATGCAAATTGTATATATTTGTCAAGAGGGAAATTTTAACAGGCTGGGTATTTCATCCGGAGTTTTGGCTATTGTTACTCCTGCTTCTTTTAAACTTTCAATTTTTGATTTATAGCTGCCTTTTTCCCCGTAAACTATTGCTCCTGCATGGCCCAGTTTTGTCCCCTGTGGCAGAGTCTGGGCAAACAGCCCCGATATAAATGCTACAACTTTCTTTGTAAACTTTCCACTTTTAATAAAATCCGCTGCTTCTTCTTCATAAGTCCCTCCTATTTCTCCAAAAATAATTACTGCTTTTGTTTGCTCGTCCTTCTCAAACTCCTCCATTAAATCCGCAAAGCTTGAGCCCACCAGCACATCCCCCCCTATTCCCACCACAGTTGATTGCCCAATGCCATTTTTGGTTAAAATCCAGGACACTTCCGAGGCCATACCCCCGGATTTGGAAATAACCCCCACACTGCCTCTCAAAAAAATTCCCCTGGGATCTTCCCCGCCTATTTGCCCTACTTTCCCTATCCCAGGAGAAATAATACCCATGGACGAGGGGCCTACAATCCTGACCCCATTTTGTTTAGCTAAAGCGATAGCCTTGGCAGTATCTGCAATTGGCACATGTTCGGTGAAAACATTTATAAGAGCAATCTTGCTCTCTATTGCCTCCTTCATTGCCCCGAAACTAGCAAAATTAGGAACAGAAATCAAAGAGGTATTTATTCCCGGGTGATTTTCCAGCGCCTGGGCAACCGTATTATAAACCGGCACTCCGTGCACTTCCTGCCCGCCCTTTCCGGGAGTAACCCCGGCCAAAACCCGGGTAGCATAGTTTTTCATTTGCAGGCATACTTTGGAACCTTCTTTGCCGGTTATGCCCTGAATTAATACCCGTGTTTTATCGTTTACTAATATTGCCATATGCTAACTCCATCATAATCTTGGCTGTAGATGTCATGGGAGTTTCCCTTCCATAGATATAAAAATTAAAGCCTTCTTTTTTGCCAATTTCTTTTAACGCTGCAAAGGCTTCTTTATCTCTTGGCCCACCCCGACGGATCACAATCGGATAAATGGGTTTGGGTTTAATTTCCCTTAAGCCCTCCACAAATCCCATTAAAGTTTCATAAATATCTGTAAAATTGGCAGTACCCCCTACAAACCAGCACCCCTTTAAATCGGGTTTTGATAAAACTATTTTGGTGAGTTTTTCGAGCTTTTCCCTGGGAGGATTCCCTGAATGCTCAGTATAATTGGCAGGTTTACCTCCAAAAGCCAAAAGAGCATCCATATTAACAATTGAACCCCCGCCCCCTGCGGCAATCACTGCTATATCTCCATCCAGGTCCCAGTAAACAGAACCTGCTGTGCCCCTGTGATCTCCTTCATCTATAATCCTTGCCTCAATTTCATTTTCAGTCGGAGGTCTTCCAAACAGATTTCTTTCCGGAAATTTTATTTCCCTTCTAAAGTCACCATCATCATCCAGAATTACTTTACTGTCCAGCGCCCAAACTTTACCATTCTTGTCCACTACCAAAGGATTTATTTCAGCCAGCTCACAATCATATTTTATGAACACTTCCCAAAGTTGTTTACCAGTTTCCACTAATTGCTCCGGCAAGCCAACACCCCGAAGGTGGCCCGCCTGCAACGCGAGCTTGCGAGCGGGCAGGGCTTTGACTCCTTCGGGGTGAGCCGTGTCAATTGGAAAACTTTTTACTCTCTTTTCTTCTACTCCACTTCCACCTTGACCAAAAGTCATTACCGGCCCTCTGGTTTCTGTACTATATGAAAACGAAAGATAATACTCTCTTGTTATCTCTATTCTCTCTTCCACTAAAACCTTTTCTACCTTCTCTCCATTGATAACCTTTCCAAAAAGATTGGCGTTTTGATCAAAAACAATACCTCCTGCTTGCGCCCTTTTGCCTGATAAAACTTGAGCTTTTAAAACCAAAGGAGGCTTGATGACAATTTCCTCATCAGGAGATTCTAAAAGTTGTGATGCAGGAACATTGATCCCGCAATTTTTAAATAGTTGTTTCCCCTCAAATTCATATAGAAGCATGTTATGTTCTGCTGGCTTGCAGTTTTTCCATTAACCACATTCTGGCTAAACTTGAAACATTTAACCCTTTAGAGCGGGCAATTGCCGTTAACCTATCTTTTAAATTTTTTTGCAGTCTTAAAATTAAAGTTTCTTCTTTTGGTTTATGAAGATCAACCACAATATCTACATCTTCCAATTCATTCCAGAATTCTCCCCAATCATGGGTATCCCACCAATTTGCTTCTTCTCCATAAGTCATTTTATTAAAATCAGGGAATTTAAATTTTTTCTTTTTCATAAACTATTCTCCTTTCTTTTTTAGCTGAATCTCTTGCCATTACCGGATAATACACTCCTATTCCTTTTCTACTAATCGCTACCGACAAAATTCTTGAACTTACTCTTCCCATAATTAAATATCTCCCCTTTTTAGCTTTTTTATGAGTTACTATATTTTTAGCTACTACCTCAACCTCATCTTTTGTAACATCATGTTTTCTTATATGCTCAATATTCCACTCATCCCAAACCAACTGGTTAATCTTAATTCTAGTCATATTGTATTACATTTGTATTACATTGTCAATTGGAACCTAATTCAGTTTTTCCCTGAATTGATCATAGCTGGTTAAGGCCGGGGTGTGTTCGGAAACAGAATATTCCTGTTTAACCAGTATTTTAGTATTATCTTTCACATCCTCATACAGAGTAACTCCCGGACCAACTAAAGAATTAGCCCCTATTTTTACTCCCGGCATGGTTGAGGCATTAACACCTACACGGGAACCTTTACCTGCAATCAATCCAAGTTTGTGCCTGTCGGAATCAATCAGCTCTCCCTCTATCTTAACTCTTATTGTATGATCATCCAATCTTAAATTAGCCAGCACTGCCCCTGACCCCATACCAAAATCCCCTTCTATTACGCAGTCTCCAATATAATTGGTATGAAACCAACTCTCTGCACCAATATAGCTCCTGGTAATATCCGAGTTAAATCCGGTGACACAACCTTCCTCCAAAGCTGATTCCCTAACCATGGTGTTATTGCCAATAATGCAGTTTTTCCCTATATAACACGGGCCTTTAATAACAGCTCCTTCAAAGATCCTAACCCCATCTTCTATGATCACTTTTCCGGAAATTTCAGCTGTTTTGGCAATTTTTGCCCCCGGGGAAATTCTTTGTTCAATATTATCTAAAAAGTAACCCAGTATATCTAAAATCTGCCAGGGATATTTAAGAGGAATCCAAATTCCGTTATATTTTATAACCCTGATATCTACCCCATCCGAAATCATATTTGCCAGGGCTACTTCATACCGGTCATCTTTATCACTTGAGGCCTTTTGCAGATATTCAATTAGTTTTTTACCATTCTTAAAATAATCAACCACTAATTTAACTAAATCCGACGGCTCGTTTCCCTCCCCCGGCTTCTCCACTATCTCCTGTACCCTGTTGCCTGTTACCTTTATATATCCTCCCGGGAAATACTTATCCACTTTCAGCCCTGCTAACACTACTTCCTCTTCCCCTTTGGCTACCTGTGCATAGAGATCCGGGTCAACTATATCTTCCGCATTAATAACTAAAACTTCTCCCTCTACCAGCTCTCTGGCTGATAAAATAGCATCTGCCATTCCTTTGGACTCCTGCTGAATGGCAATTGTGCCGGTAATTCCAAGCTGCTTGATAACCTCCAGAATTTTATCTTTGCTTTCCGGCCGGGCAACTATAATAAACTCTTCCGGATTTAGGACACCTTTAATTTTTTTAAGATTATGATATAAAAGAGGCTTTCCCAAAAAAGGAATCAAACATTTATCTTTTTGTATGGGCCACATCCTTTTACCAGACCCTGCTGCAAGCACTATTATTTTCATTTTTCACTTTTAACTTTACACTTTTAACTTAATTTGTACCAGGGGCGAGGATCGAACTCGCGACCGCAGGGATATGAATCCTGTGCTCTCCCACTGAGCTACCCTGGCATGCTAAACCCTCGATCAAACCCATTATTCTATAATAAAGAGGCGTAGGTTTCACCACACCTATATCTAAAGTTCCATAATGCTCATTAAAATTTTCATAAATCTTTTTGTTATTAACTTTTTTAAAGCTGGTACTATTAAATTGGCTTAATGGTATACCAATTATCTTAGACCAATATTCTCTTACTACTTGTTCTCTTTTGGTATGAATGACATTAATTCCAACTCTACATCTTAAATCGGCAAGTTTTACTCCTAAATACTTAACCAACCAAAGTATTAAGAATTTTATCATCTTAGGATCAGAATTACAAAATCCAACCCTATTACGACTCTTTTTGTGTCCCTCTCCCCAATAGAGCGCCAAACCTGCTATTAAGAATTCTCGTTCTGTGAGTGAAGATAAAAAATCGATTCCTGCTTTATTTGCCTCCTCAACCATTCTTAATCTTCTCTTTTTCTGCATTAAGGCCCCTTTTAAACGACCTAGTTCTGCACCTTTTATAGTTGATTATCTAAGCGCCTCTAGCTGTTCTACCGTTAAGATAATATCCCTTGTCCAATGACTTATTGTACTTTTAGAAATACCTAGTGTTTGGGCGATTTTTCTAACACTTATACCCTTCTTACGTAGTTTATGTGCTTCCAATCTTAAAAGAGATTTTGCCATACTTCCAGTATATTACGGGTTTTATTTGGAAGTCAAGTATCAAAAGAGTTCAGGCTGCAGGAGAAATTTTAGGCATTACTTTATTGGACCATCTGATTATTTGTTCAAACAATTATTTCTCTTTTAAGGAAGGAGCGAAGATATAGTTGCGGCTCCTGCCACGATCATAACTAATGTAATAAACCAGCCTAAAGCAGTAATAGCGGGGTTATTGACCCGCTCCCCCATAACTTTTTTACTGTTACTCAATAAAATAATTAAAACTAAAATAACAGGAGCAATTAAACCATTTATCACAGCGGAATAAATTAAAGTCTTAATTGGGTCAAATCCAATAAAATTAATCCCCAGGCCAATTAAAGTGGAGATAATGATTGTGCCATAAAAAGCATTGGCTTCTTTTAGCTTTCTGTAAAGCCCGGATTTCCATCCAAAACTTTCAGATAGCGCATATGAAGCTGATCCTGCCAGAATGGGAATTGCCAAAAGACCTGTGCCAATAATCCCTACTGCAAAAAGCAGATATGAAAAGTCCCCTGCAAAGGGCCTTAAGGCCTCTGCTGCCTGCCCGGCAGAAGTAATAGTTGTGATGCCGGCCGGAAATAAAATTGCTCCACATGCGGCAATAATAAAAAACATAACCAAATTTGATAAAAACATACCTGACCATACATCCAGCCTCATATCGGAAATTTCCTTATCTGTAGCACCCTCACGCAGTTTTAAAGTTGTTCTTCCACCCAGTATCTGCTCTTCCACTTCCTGGGAAGTTTGCCAGAAGAATAAATATGGAGAAATAGTTGTACCCAATATGGCCGTAATCATGAATATCTGGTCTTTGCTAAACTTAATTGAGGGTAAAACCGCATTCATGGCAATCTCCTCAAAGTTTAAATTGGCTGATAGCGCTGAAAATACATAAGCCAGAAGTACCAAAGCCAACCATTTCAAGTATTTGGCGTACTTTTCATAGGTGGTAAAAATCTGAAGGGCCAGACTAAAAAGGGCAAATGCCAAAACCAAAAATTCAAAATTAAAATTAGGGTATAAAAGCTGGGTAGCTTTGGACATTGCCCCTAAATCCGCTCCAATGTTTAAGGAATTGGCTGCAAAAAGCAAAAGAGTACAGGTATATAAAACCCATTTGGGGAAAAATAATCTGATTGACCCTGCCAAACCCCTGCCTGTAACAAGACCAATTCTGGCACACATCTCCTGAACAATGGCCATGAAAGGAAAGGTAAAGGCAGCAGTCCATAAAAAATTAAACCCGTATCCTGCGCCTGCCTGGGAATAAGTTGCAATTCCTGAAGGGTCATCATCCGCAGCACCTGTTGTTAAACCCGGACCCAGAGTTTTCCAGTAACTTCTGGCTTTAACCACCTCTTTTTGATTTCTGAATGCTTTAACTAGTCTTCTTGAAGTATTAATGCTCTGCTCCAGAGCTACAGCCGGGGCTTCAGCCACTTTTTTGAGCAGTTTTCTGGTCATAATTTAAGAGTAGATCAAGCGATTAATGTAGTCAAGCAGACGAACAAAATTTTTCAATTTTTGAAGTCTATTTTAATACTTTATAATATATCTCCATTATCCCATCCTTCAGTTTCTTTACTTTTATTGGCTTCATTCGAACTATTGATCCTTCAAAATCAAAAGCTGCTATTCCCTTGCCTAATATAGTTGGATTAACATCAACGATAATCTCGTCTACTAAATTTTCCCTTAGGAAACTACTGTAGATTGTGCTCCCTCCCGTCACAAGCGCTTCTTTAAAACCTTGACTAGATAGATAGCCTATTGCTTCCTGTGGAGAACTAACTCTTGTAAAACCAGGCAATAATTCCAACGATTCATCCGTTGAAATAATAACCTTTACTACACTATTTAGGCTATTAAAATATTCTTTTGGCCAATTTTTTACAGTTTGGTATGTTTTTCGTCCCCAAATATTATTGCCAATTTTCTGTGCTAATTTAACAAATGCTAACCAATTTTCATGAGATAAAAAATCTTCACTTCCGTCTTCCGTAGCAATTATTCCGTTTAGAGAAGTGGCTACGGATAAAACTACTTTCATAATTAGATTATATCATTGCTAAATTACCGCTAAACCGCTTATCCATCCCCTCATTTTATTTAATAATTCACTGCTTTTACGCACCCTGATTCTTAAAACTCCAAAATAATTATCCCTACTAGGATATTCTCTTAACCAGTTTGATTGATGGTAAAATGGTTTTTCAAATTGAGTTAAGGGTACGCCTGTAATTTTGGACCAATAAATTTTAATTTCTTCCTCTCTATCTTTATGTGAAAGATTAAATTCAGTCCTTAAAATGAAATCTTCCTGCTTTACTTTTAAGCCTTTTTTGAGCCATCTAATTATAAACTTTATCATAGCAGGATCAGAATTACAGAAGCCTAATCTAGCTTCCTTTAAACTTTTAAAGCCTTCTGCCCAATAAAGTGCAAGCCCTGTTAAGAAGATTTCCCTATCAGAAAGAGGGCCAACTTCAGCTTTGGCGATTTGAAAAAGTTTTTGTACTCTTTTTACTTTTTCCAAATGACTTTGTCTAGCCAATTTCCTTAAATGTCTAATTCTTATTTTTCTTCTTTTTAAGTTCTCTATTTGCTTGTCAGTAAGCCTTACTCCCCTGCACCACACGCTCACAATACTCACGCTTACTCCCAGTATTCTTGCTATTTGTTTAATACTTTTACCCTTTCCTCTTAATATTAATGCCCGTTTGTATTCTTCAATTTTACGTTTCATAGAATTACTGTTATATGGGATGTATATCCACATTACATTATTTCGAATACGTTGTCAAGCATATTTTAATTGACATAAACTAAAAGTAAAGTTAAAATACAGTCTGTTCTTTTAAATATCGCGGGGAAGTGTAACGGCTGCACACAAGGCTCAAATATGGGCCCTCCGATGGGTAACTATCGGAGAGAACTTGGCTATATCGGTGAAACCCTATTAGGGTAATACCGAGGGAAGTCCTTCGATTAACACTAGGACCCCGTAGAGACTACACGCCGGGCCCCGTACCGTCCGGTACAGGGTGATGATATAGTCCTACCCTTGCAGTAATGCAAGTTAAGTGCATAATCTTGAGGCAGCGGGTTCGACTCCCGCCCCCGCAACACGGTGATATTTGAGGAGTAAAAGGCATCCATTTGGGCTTTTGTGAAAGGCTGATTTGAAGGTTCTACTCCTCTTGATACTTTTGGTTCTTCCTCCCTTATCTTTTTAATAGCGTTGAGTATTGGATGAGGCTGTAAATCCAGTTTTTTATCTTTTAAGGTAAGGTTCGACCCAAGAGTTGAAAGTATCTCACGTTTAACAGCCAGATCATCAGTTTCAAATCTAGCCTTGGCGTTAGCAGCAAAATCAAACTTATCCACAGCTTCCTGAGCCTTTTGTATCATCCTATTGTCAACTTCGTTTAATTGTTTCTCCAACCCTGTTAATTCGGTCTCTAGAGCCTGTTTTTCGGTCTTAAACTTCTCATCACTCATCAAACTACCATCAGAATTAAGAGGAGAAATTTTGAGCTTAAGCAGGTTATCTAGTTTAGACCTGCATTCCTCATGAGCTCTTTGTACAGATTTAACCTTATCCTCCCTAAAATCCTTTTCAGACTCTAAATCCTTATGGATTTCTGCAACAGCCCAAGATAAGAAAAAATCTGAAATCTCAATACTACCCAATATTAATTGGATTTGTTCTTCAAGATCAGTAACTTCAATTGATTTTTGAGAACAGGGTTTTATCTTTTTCCCGCAATGATAATAAGAGTAGTACAAAATCCTTGGTTGATCCATCTCTTCAATTAAAGTATTACATTCTGGACATATAGAACTGTTTTTTCTTGTCAGAGCAAACTTATTCCTGCATTTTGAACAAATTATTTGCCATTTCTCCTCAGCCGTAACCATACCAGAGCATTCACCACATCTAACCATTCCTGTATAAGCAAATTCATGAGTTTTTGGTTGTCTTCTGCAACCTTTATCTCCTAACATTATCTGTATTTGGTCAAAAATGTCTGGTTCAACAGCTTTCTCGTGAGCTCCTTCATGCCACTGCCCACTATAAAAATATTTACCACAATAAAAAGGATTGCCTAAAAGCTTATAAAGACTACTGCAGGAAAGTGGTTCTGAAGGGTATCTTTTTTTTGGTCTAGTTTTAAATTTCCAATCTTCATTGACAATTCTAAGAATCTCCATAGTTGGAACACCTTTATATTTGAGTTGAAATATTTGTTTAATAAACTCAAATCTTTCTGGGTCAATTAATATTCTACGGTGGCCCGATTCTGTAGCTCGATCATTCAGATAGCCATGTGGAGCCACACCTGGTCTCCAGCCTAGCTCTATCTTATTTCTAAGCCCTCTTTTGACCACCACAGATTTGTCGTCACTGTCTTTTTTACTAATCCCAAACTCAAGATTAAGCATAAATTTATCTTCTGGTGTATTTTTAAAGACTCGTGATGGAGTTCTAATCTCTAAGAGTTTACCCTCGTCCATTAAATAAATCAGCCTTCCTGCGTCAAATGCGTTTCGGCACAAACGATTTGGGTGGTAGGTTAAAATGGCATTTATTACTCCATCTTCTAGGTCAGCCAAAAGCTGATTAAATACTGGACGTCCTATGGTATGGGCACTTCTCGACTCTGAAACAAGCTGTTTAACATTAAGGTTTAACCTTTCTTTAACTTCCTTTAATTCTCTTTCCTGGCTTTCGATTGAAGCAACTTGGCGATCCTCATAATCTTCAGAGGATCTTCTGGAATAGGCACCATAGGTTAGAACAAAATCTGCAGTATTCATAGAATTATCGTACCTTTTTAGGCCCTACAGAGTCAAGTTTCTGGGGTTTCCATTCTTCAGGTAGATTAGGGCCAAAAACGACCTTGACTAGCCTAATAAGTTTATTCCCCATGTCTACTGCCTGTTCATTGGTAAGTTTCATACCATGCTCTCTGAAATATAGCCTTTTAAACTCTTCAACAGCCTCAGCACTAATCATCGCTCTAATCCACCCCTCCCCCAAAAATGTCGCCTTTGTTGTCTTTAATGTCCGATTGAACCTGATTATTAGGAATCTGACCGCCATCATTGTCATTACCGACATCATTTGTTAGGGTCTTCTCAAGGATTATCAACCTAGCGTCATCCTTGCCCTTACTAGCTTTAATACCTTCCTCTTCAAGGTTTGGTAATACCTCGCTAATACGTCGCCATACCCACCTAGCATCTTTTGGCCATGATTTATGATCTTGGTCTATGCGGAGCTTAAGGGCAATCTTATCTAATTCTGATAATAGTTCAGTGGGAGTTCCGCTCCAGCGGTCTTGGTCAGACATGAGGTCTATTACAGCTAATCCGACTGGACTAGCTTCAAGAGCTTCTTTGTTTTGTTTATAAATATTAGCTTTATATGCCTTCAGAAAATCATTTGCCTCATAACCTAGAGCTTGAGCTATGGTTGGTCCCCAATGGGCAAAATCAGCCATTCTAAATTCCCCTTCTGGTTCTGGAGTAGTAGAGATTATTTGCAGTGTCTTAACTAATGTGTCAAATAACGCTCCTAAAATGTAGGGTTTTCTCTCTTCAAACTGAGCCCAGAACAATTTTTCTGTTTTAAACTTTTTAATTCTTTTGAGTACAAATATAAGGGAGCGTTCATAGAGATCTGCCTTTTCGATCATTAAATTAATCCCATTTATGCCTACAATATGTCGGAAGTTGTAGAGTATATCATCGTCGTCGGAATGCAACTCTCTTTTAGAAAGTCCGCCTCCACTGATAACCCTGCACATGGCATCCGAAAGCCACTCTGGTAGATAAGTCATATTATCAAGGACTAAAAACCAGTGGTGGGAAACTGTTTGGACAAACTCAGTTATATTTTTCTGGCTACCATTAACCTCTATTGAAGATGGATCAAGAAGCTCTTTTAAAATCTTATGTAGAGTAGTCTTTTTAGACCCTTGTGAACCATATAGAACTAGAGCTGGGTGGGGCAGCCCTGGTACTAAACCAAATACTAACCAACAAAGTGTCAGTAGTTGTTCGTCGCTCAACCTTCCATCAGCTTGTCGTTCTAAATTAATAAAATCTAATAATTCATCTAATTTATTACCACTCTTGGGCTCAATCTGGTATTTTTGATGAGGGAAACGCCTAAATAAGATGGGTGATTCTTCGACAATGTCCCAGCCTTCAGAAGTAATTTTAATTGTTTTACCTCCTAAGTCATACCATATAATCTCTCCCTCTTTGGCTACTCTAATAGCTAACGAGATCTGTGGTCCTTCATAACAAGCCATAGCCTCAAGGGTTAGAATTGTTGAGTTGAGGGGATGTGAGCTTAAGGATAATCCAATATATTTCCAAGTAAGATAACTTAGCCAGCTTTTTGCCTGTTTAGATTTTAACCGAAAAACTAACTGACCATTTCCAGTTGGAGCTAAATATGAATCATTGAATTGATCATGAAATAATTTAGCTCCGCTTTCTAAAACTAACTTAATTACCTGTTTCGTGATGGACTCATTCTCTTCTTTATCTCCAGACTCATCTTCCAGTGAGTCATCTTGGTTTTGGGTATCTTTAAAATCTTCCAGCTTAGCCCTCTGGGCGTTTTCTAGTAAATTGAGAAATTCTTCTTTTGTGTGACCCTTACTATAAAACTCACATATGTCCTTGCAATCTTCTGGAAGTGTTAACTGGTAAACTTCTTCCACACTTCCTCTTAATAATAGTTCTGCAACTTTCCGAGCCCCCTCTCGACCAGTATCATCATTATCTAGGCAGATATACACTCTTTTGCCTATAAAATCTGGTACCCAATCTTTATTAAAAGTAGCTGCCCCTGTACTTCCAGATACAGTAGGGATGCCTTCTTGATCTGATCTGACAACATCTGGTTCTCCTTCTGCATATACAACATAATCCTGATCTAATGCCTGAATATTAAATAGAACAGGTTTATATCCAGAACTAAAGCTAAATTTTTTACCATTTTCCAAGGATCTTTGATCAAGATGGCGATATTTATTGAAAAGGAAATTACCCTCCTTGTCTTTATAGGGAAATGTGACCTTATCAGTGTCTTCAATGATGCCAAACTTTTGTTGTTGGTCTTTGGAAATACCGTGATTAGATAGGTAGCTCATATTTTTCTCCATTGGTTTCTCGGTCAAATAACAGATCTTTTAAAAAGTTGTACTCAGCAAATATGTCTTTCACTGGGAGCACCCCACCAGACAGGTACTCGGCTTCTAGTTTTTGAGCAATATTGGCAGGAGAAAAGGTGAAGAGTTTTGTTTTAAAGTCTAATGTCTCAAGTCCTAGGAATTTAACATGACCACTGGCAAGCAGATATGTAGCTAAAAACAGGTTTTTTGTTTTAAAAATATCCATATTTAGGTATCTTTGGTACCCAAAGTTTATCGAGTGTTAAAAATGTTAGTGCGGTGGATAAAGAGGTCGTTAAAACGTAACACTACCGTAAAGGGTTGAGGAGCCTGTTTATTCTGCTGACCGCTTTTCTAATAGCCTCAGCCGAATTCATAATGAACTACCCCGCAGCAAGCTGCGAGGTATCTAACACATCAACCTTGAGTCTAGGGTAAACCCTCAAACATTTCAAGTTGACCACGGTAGATTTGTT
>VMGD01000002.1 GCA_007376405.1 Microgenomates group bacterium Gr01-1014_7 | reverse complement strand
CTTACTTACAGAAAACATATTATTTTAGTTTGGGCAATTGTTTTAATTTATAAAATTTGGAACGAATGGTATCTTCATTTTGCCAATATAGATTTATCAATGCTCTTTTTTGGATTTACAGGCGGAAAATAAATTACTAGGTTAAAATTTTACTGTGGCGATTGGGTCGGCTGTTGAGGTTGCTGATTTTGTTGCTTCCCTTGGTCTTGTTCTCCAGAAGATCCCCCGCCATATTGACCGGCATATTGAGCGCATTCTGAATCTTTTGGATTGGATTTACAATAAGAGGTACATGATGCTACATCTGTGCAACCTCCAGGACCTGTAGGCATACCACCACCATACTGCTCCATCATTTTTTGACATTCCCCGTCAGATTGGTTTTTCATACAATATTCTTTACATGATGCTTCATCACTACAGCCACCTGGCCCCTTCATACCCCCATATTGACTCATCATCTTCTGACACTCCGAATCGGATGGATTCTTTTTGCAATATTCTGTACAAGACGCTTCATCACTACATCCTCCAGGACCATTAAATGAAACAGAAATTCCATTTTCTTTTGCGAACTGAAGGCATGCATTTTGGTTTGAAGGATTATTACAATATGCCTCACATTCCACTTTTGATTTACATCCTCCCGGACCTGCTCCACCATACTTTTTAATAGCCTCTGCATCTTCCTTAGATAGATATCCTTGAGATTGAGCAAAATCAGAACACTTTTCCTTGTGAGTAGCATTGGCACAGTACTGCTCGCACTCTTCTTTTGATTTGCACCCACCCGGAGACGTCCCTTGGGAAACAGACGATGAGAATTTCTTCGCTTCAGTTGCCTGCTCACCCGAGAAATAGCCAACTTTTGAACCATAAGTTGTGCACTCATTAATGTGGCCAGGTTCAGAGCAGTAAGCATGGCACTGTGTATAATCACGACAATGCCCCGGGGTTTCTATTCCCTGTCTAAAACCCTCCGCAACCTTGCGGACTCTATTTAACTCCTCATTTGGCAGCAAATCCTTTTTACCTACATAGTCAAGACACTCATTAGTATGTGAACTATCATCACAGTAGCGATCACACTGCTCCAGGCTTTTGCAGCTCCCCGGCCCTCCTCCGGAACCGACTGCTTTGTTGAATTTCTGGGCCAGTTCCAGATTGCTGGTGGAGAGCAGGTCATATTTATCGGCAAAATCAATACATTGGGTAATATTTTCATCGCGGTTGCAAAAATTCCGGCAATCAGATCCCATCTGGCAGTTACCTAGCTCATCAATGGTAAAGGTTAATACATCATCTTTGGTAATTTGATATTTTTTGACAAAGGCCATGCACTGCGGAAGATTACCGTCTTTTTCGCAATAGTTTCCGCATTCTGCAACGGTTGCACAGTTATTCAGCTCACCAACCGGAAATGTAAAACCGTATTTTTTAGAAACTTCATCTTCCGATAACCCACCCGTTGCCCCAAAAACTGCCGGGGACGCATAAACTCCTATCAGAAACAGTATGAATGCTGTGATCAGAAAAAGATTAGTCTTAAGTTTCATAATTACTGGAATGGATTTTTATAAACCCCTTTAAAAGGATTTACTTTAGAAAAAGGATTGCTTTCCGGTAATTTCCCTTCAAGAGGATTTTTTGTTTGAGTATAAATCTGTTCACCTAAAGATGGATCTTCTGATTTTTTACTTAAGGGGTTTGGAATTTTACCACTAGATACAAAGAAATAAACTACACCAATAACAATTATAAGAAGTATTCCTACAACAATCCCGGTTTTTCCCACCCCTGTAGTTTATTAGAACCAAATCTTTATGTCAATTCTGTAACATCTTTTCAGCATTTTTGTAGGCAAAGTTTTCCTGGACTTTAGGATCAAGGCTTCCAATAATAGCCAGAAAAACAAGGATAAATATAATTCTCACTACTTCCAGTAAATCAGGTTTAATTAGGGGTTGTCAAATATGCTACACTTAAATATATGCTGCCTAAGATAATTATTGTTGGAGTTATTCTTGCATTAGGTTTTATTGGATTCAGGCTTATTCAGCCGGATCGCAGTCAACCCGCCCAGAATTTACCTGGCAATACACAAAACCAGCCAAATCAACAAAGTTCCACCGGCATGTATGGGTCTAAAGCCCCTTTTTATAATGAGGATGGTATCACTCTGCAACACTATTGGCCTTCTGAAGGTAGTTTTTCAGCAGAAGAGACAGAAATTCTCCTGTTTAATGGCAACTCCCAAAACTTACAGGTGAAGTCATTTGATTTAAGTTACATGGTAGAGAGGAAAACATATCCTCAAAAATCAGGTACATGGGAAAAATTCCCTGCTAAAGATAGCTGGGAGAAAATTGAATATATTATGATCTCCCCACAATATTACAAAGGAGAACAGCTGCTCTTAACCCCTGGTCAGAAAGGCAAACTCCACTGGCATATGCAATTTGGCAGCCAGCCTTTAGATGGCAAACAAACAGTTAATTTAAAACTTACTTTGCTTAAAGGTAGTGAAACTATAAACATTGATGAACAGTTTAACAGAAATTCAGGAGTTGTTGTAAGCAAAGAAGATCATTAACAAAACAGCAAATACAATAGCTTCGATATAAAGCCCCCATGGTCTCTCAAATTTTTGTATGCGCCGATGAAACTGAACATGCAATAGTTCCAATATACCAGTTGCAGATTTTCCATGTTTCTCATAAAAAGCATAGTTATACCATCCTGCAAGATCTGGTGATGCTGCAACAAAACCACATAGAAATGGGAACCACATATTGTTAGTGATTAAAAAAAGACTCACAATTAGAGTTGAAAACAGTGCTATAAAACCAGCAATGTAGCTCAACTTGTGCTTTAAAGCCTCGGGCCAACCTTTTCTCCCGGGATAGCCAAAATGTGGGAGTGCATCC
Source organism: Microgenomates group bacterium Gr01-1014_7 (assembly GCA_007376405.1). Taxonomy (GTDB): domain Bacteria; phylum Patescibacteriota; class Microgenomatia; order Daviesbacterales; family UBA10151; genus VMGD01. Next base: position 90,789 of record VMGD01000002.1, on the reverse strand, counting down.
ATTACAAAGTGAGAAGCAAAAGCTAGGATGATTGCTAAACTGGGTTCTTTGACAGTGAACCCAATGATTGAACCTGCAAGGACATGATTAGTTATTAACACTAGTATTATTTTAACACTAAATAATTATTAATTTTGGGACTTTTGGAAAATATTGTCTACTTAAATTCTATTCCAAAATAATTTTTTTGCCGTGATCAAGGGTTATTTTGAAATTATTCATTACTCCCCTTCCAATAATTGGCTCGTCCCCCATAATAAGAATTGCTATATCATTTAATTTTCTGTTAGCCAACTTTACAAATCCTATGTATATTGGAACTTCTATAACTGAATTATCCGCCAGTTTGCAATCCACGTATTTAGTTGGAGATTCACCATTAGAAAAAAGTTTTTGTGGTAAAACTATTGAACCATCAAACCCTGTATCTAAAAGTGCTTCAACTTGGTAACTATTTTCACGAACTGTAATTTGAATAGGAAGATAGGGGAATTTTGAGGAAGTTACCTTTTTAAGAGACGCCATTTATACACTGTCCTCTCTCCTACTTTAAATATAAAACTATTAGATGTAAAGAGTTTCTCAGCTTTCTTTAAAAGTTTAATCATATCTGATGATAAAATTGTTTCCCCCTTTTTTGAAATTGCAACATATTCTCCCCAGTGTTTATCTTCCAGAGGTTTGCCAAATTTACTGTAGAGATTATCGCCTAATTTGTTGAGTTGAGCTTGCTGTTTCATACGGTTAATTATATCACCTTGTATAAACTCTTGCCTGGGAGGTAAATTCACTTACCTGCTCTTTTGTTTTACCGGGGAAAATTTCAAGTTTCATGTTTTGGTTTTCAAGCAGTTGCACAAGCATTGTTCCTAAAACTAAAGTTTCATCATTTTCAGTAATTAAAGCGCTGCTTGACTCAAACCCCTTCCCTTTTGTTACATCTTTTAAGCCTACCAGCTCATATTTAGTTAGCCCACTCCCAACTCCTATATCTTTAAAATTCACCCCATCTTTAACCCCAAAAGGAGTCCGGCCTGATAGACCCCAGTCATGGCCTATTGATACCCGAAGCTGGCCAGGATCAATAAAATCATAAACTAGCGCTACATGCCCGTCCCAATAAGGACAGGGGAAATTGCCGCAAAGCTTTGGCTTAAAATTCTCACTTCTAAATCCACCTGTACCCTCTTCAAACCAGCTACCAACAATTTTGCCGTCAACATCAAAATCTATTTTCCCGCCTCTGGGCTCTGCTTTCCTTGGATTTTTAGTATAAACTGCCGATTTTAAGGGTTCATCCAGATATTCAAATAAAGAAACGCTATGGGGGCGCCAGTTTTCTCCTTTATAACTTACAGCATTCAAATACCCTTTATTTGTATAGTTTAAATCAACCGTAACCGCACCCAAAAGGCCAAAAGTCCAGGCTGTGCCGATTTTTTGCCCCGCTTTAACAGGAATATTAACGTAAGCATTTTTATATTCACTGACATTTTCATCATTTAATTTTTTTAAATCGGCGCTGACTGCTAAGATATCCTGCGCAAATTCAGTTAGATGCACAAACCCGCTAAAGAGAGTACATGAATGAACTATGTAAAAATGATAATGGCGGATATTTTGGGGGTATCCTGCAGGAGGAGTGTAAGCATGCCTTTCTACAGTTACAATTGTCCCGTCTGCCGGAGCAAATACATCAACAGGGCTGGAACTGGGAGAAGTTTTATATTCAATGCCAATATGGTCACCGGGCACAATATGGCCTTCCCGAAGTTCTCCCATTGGCTCAATTACTATGATATCGGAAGCTTTAATTGGTAAGGCGGAAAACTTAATATCCTTTTTATCCTGGCATTTTTGGTCGGGAGATCCCCAAAGTGCCGGCCAGTCAGCGGCTGAAACCCGGGCTTTGGAATTATTGGAAGATGGAAAATCTTCATTCTCCTGTTTTGACCCCGATTGCCACCAAAAAACCCCGCCTATTAAAACTCCTGCTATTATAATAATTGCAACAATCGGAGCAAATCCCCTCATACATTAACTGTAACATATTTTTCTATTCAGACCCAAGGGCTACTCGGTACTATATAACAATAAAGATTTAATTAAATATCCGCCCAATAGTGAAGAAATTACAGGCACAAAAACCATTAAAATATTACTAATCAGAGATCCTTCTTGAATTGATGTTTGGAAATTCAGAAAAAATATAGCAAAAACACTCCAGGAAACAATTACTGCCCTGGGCCATGCAGGTAAACTCAAAAATCCAATTAATCCACCGGCAACAAGATAATAAACCGCAACCATTAAATAAAATAAGGTTCTATTATCCAGCAAAATATCTCCAAAAAATAATCCTCCGCCGATTACACCCCCGAGAATAATCAGTATAACTGCAACAGTAGTTTTAATCATCTACTTCCAGTTTAAATAAATTTTTAAGTATAATCAATAATAGATATGGAAACTGTAACATTTGGTGGAGGATGTTTCTGGTGTACAGAAGCTATCTTTAAAAGATTAAAGGGGGTTAAATCTGTTGTATCAGGTTATGCAGGAGGAACAACTGAAAATCCCACATATATGCAAGTTTCCAGTGGCAATACAGGTCATGCCGAAGCAATTCAAATTAAATTTGACCCTGAAATAATCTCTTTTGAAAAACTTCTGGAAGTTTTCTTTGCTACCCATGATCCCACTACTTTAAACCAACAGGGAGCAGATGTTGGAACCCAGTATAGGTCTGTAATTTTTTATCATAATGATAGCAAAAAACAAATTGCAGAAAAGAAAATAAAACCTTCATTTGTTACACAAATAGAACCTTACAAAAACTTTTATCCTGCAGAAGATTATCATCAAAATTATTACGACAGAAACAAAGATCAAAACCCATATTGCACTTTGGTCATAGACCCCAAAATCCAAAAACTAATGAAAGATTTTAAAAAGGATTTAAAGTATAATCCATAATATGTCGGAACGACCTTTTTCAGTTTTGCTTACAGATTTGGATGGTGTAGTTTTTTGGAGAATTCCGGCTCAAAAAGCTGGACTTACCCTTAATGGAACTAACTGTCTTGAACATTATTTGCAACCAGTAAACGATTTGTCATTTAATGGTCGTATTGATGATTTGTTAAGTCCAGAAACTGTACTTAAAGCATTAAGACATCTGCTGGTTCCGGTTTTTCCAGATGTAAAAAATGTTCTCCGAGAGCTGCATGAAAATAGAATAAAGATCATGGGAAATACAGGAAGATATAATGATTGCGCTATGGTATCAGCTACAAATGTTTCCCTTGCTTTAAATGGAGTTTCCGATTGCTTTCAGGATATTTTATTCAGACCTTATGGGTTCACAACTGCTGAAAGTAAGGATGCCGGATTTAGATATGCTACATTGCATGTTGCACCTGAGCAGGAAATTATTGCTGTAGATGACAATCCTCTGGATTTATTACCTCTGGCCAGAAAACATCCCAATGGCAGATTTGTTCTTATTAGAGATTTAACAACAGATAGGCTTTTAAGAGGAGTTAATTTGGAAGAAGATTTTCCAAATGTACAAGTACATCCAACTCTTAGAGCAGCTTTACTTGAATCATTTTGACTTAAAATCCAGCGCGCAGGAATTAATGCAGTAACGTTTTCCTGTTTGAGTTGGGCCATCATCAAAAAGATGACCCAAGTGGGAACCGCAGTTTTTACAGATAACTTCAGTCCGCTGCATTCCAAAACTATTATCAGGTTTAAGTTCAATGTGTTCAAGATTTTTCGGACGGTCAAAACTGGGCCAGCCGGTTCCGGAATCAAATTTTGCATCAGAAGAAAACAATTTCTCTCCGCAAGCAGCACACTGATACATACCTTTTTTATGATTATTCCAGTATTTCCCTGTAAATGCAGCTTCAGTTCCCTTCTCACGAAGCACATGATATTGCTCCGGACTTAACTTCTTCTTCCAATAATCTTCTGGCAAGTTTTGCATAAATAGATTATACTCTTTTATTAAATGAAATCTGCGGTAGTTGTAATTATAGTACTTATTCTGGGAATTGTATTATTTTTATTAAAACAATATTCTCCCACCCCGCCAAATACCGCTTCCAATTCACCTTCTCCTGTTCAAGCAAACGAACAGGTTAAGATTTTAGCAACCGGTTTGGAAGTTCCCTGGGCTTTGGCTTTTCTTCCCAATAATAATCTTTTAATAACAGAACGCCGGGGGGTTGTTAAGCTTTTAAAGTCTGATGGTAAGATTTTAGAAGTCGGTAAGATAAATGGAGTTAAACAAATAACAGAAAGCGGTCTTCATGGTGTTGCAGTTGATCCAAACTTCGCAGAAAATCAATATATTTATTTGTATTATACATATGGTGAAATTTCTGGAAATACTCAAAACAAGGTATCAAGATTTAAATTTGACGGGCAAACTTTAACTAATGAAGAAACTTTAGTTGATAATATTCCGGGTGCTCCTATCCATGACGGAGGAAGATTAAAGTTTGGACCCGCTTCGCCGAGCGAGCGAGGCGAGCCCGATAAACTCTTATATATTACAACCGGTGATGCTGCCAATCCTTCGCTGTCCCAGAATAAAGATTCTTTAGCCGGAAAAATTCTAAAAGTAAAGGATGGTAAGGCAGAAGTTTACTCTTTAGGTCATCGAAATCCTCAAGGTATTACCTGGGACAATGAAGGTAAACTTTGGGCAGTAGAACATGGCCAGTCCGCAACAGATGAAATAAATTTAGTAGAGGAAAATAAAAATTACGGCTGGCCTACAATCAGGGGTGATGAGAAAAATCAGGGAATGGAAAATCCTATCTTGCATAGCGGTTCCGGCACCTGGGCCCCTGCAGGAGGAGCTTTTTACAAAGATTCCATTTATTTCGGGGGCTTAAGAGGAGCAGCTCTTTTTCAATATGACATCAAACTCAAGGAATTAAAAACTCATTTTAAAGGTCAGTTTGGAAGAATCAGGGATGTAGTGTTAGGACCAGATAATATGCTCTATATCACAACCAGTAATCTGGATGGCAGAGGTAATCCTGCCCCTCAAGATGATAAAATAATCAGAATTAATCCTGAAAAGCTTTAAATTATATGCTATATTAGCTGCATGAGTAAAAGCAAGGTAGATTACACCAAAATAGATCCCCTAAAAAAACTTGCCCAGAAACAAGCAAAAACTACAAAAAATTCTCAAGTAAAAATTGTTGAAGAAAGTTATGGTGAATCCGCCTTTGTCTGGGAGGAAGAAAATTGTTACAGGGCTTTTGTAATTGAGGGCTTGGGAACGAAAAATTTAATTGCGGATCAGATAAGAGGGGAAAAAAGTTATTATGATCTGCTGGCACAAGATACTGTAGCAATGATTGTAAATGATTTGATCACGGTTGGAGCAAAGCCCCAGGTTGTAAATGCCTATTTTGCTGCCGGATCATCCGACTGGTTTACAGATTACAAACGGGCAAAAGATTTAACGGAAGGTTTTGCCAATGCCTGCAAACTGGCAGGCTGTGTTTGGGGAGGCGGTGAATCCCCCGCGTTATCCGGAATAATCAATGACCAGTCAGCAGATTTAGCAGGTGCCGCAATAGGAATTATTCAACCAAAGGTAAGATTAACACTTGGAAATAAAATCCAACCCAATGATGCAATTTTATTAATAGAAAGTTCGGGCATACATGCAAACGGGATAAGCTTTGTAAGATCATTGGGGGGAGAATTCTGTAAAAAATTTGCCGGGAAGTTACTAACACCTACCCATATATATGTTGATCTGGTAAATAATTTGTTTGAAAAAGGAATTGATATACACTACATGGTAAGCATTACCGGCCATGGTTTTAAGAAACTAATGAGAGCAAATAAAAACTTTACTTACTTAATTAGCCAAATTCCACCGGTACCTCAAATATTTTCTCTGATTCAACAAGAGTCAAATGCAAGCGATGAACAAATGTATGGCATTTTCAATATGGGTGCGGGTTTTGCCGTTATTCTTCCGCCAAACCAAATTGAAAAAGCCCAAAAAATTGCCACAGAAAATAACTTAAAATCCTGGAATTCAGGATCTGTGCAAAAAGGAGAAAAAAAAGTAGTTATTCAGCCAAAAGGAATCACATTTGAAGGCTCAACTTTAGACCTACGCTAATTTTCTGTCATCATAAGTTCTATGTGCTTTGGGGATAAGTCTCTCACTCATTGAATCACCATTATAAATACATTTTATTGCCTCTGCCAAAAGGGGTGCTACCGTGATTACTGTCACATTTGGATTCTCCAGAATTTCTTTTCGCAGTGGAACTGTATCGGTAATAAAAATCCGCTCCAGGGCTGACTTCTTAATTTTATCTGTGGCTGCATCGGAAAAAAGACCATGGGTTGCAGCTGCAGAAACACTTTTAGCTCCCCTTGCCTTTATAAGATTTGCCGCATTGCAGATTGTTCCTGCAGTATCGATCATATCATCAACCAGTAAAACATCCTTGCCTTTTACATTTCCAATCATATCCAATGCTTCACTTTCATTTATGTTTACCACATCCCGTTCTTTAAATACTATCGCGAAACCATCCGCATCAAGCAGCTCCGCATAAAAAGTGGCTTTTGGTACTCCTCCCTTATCCGGAGATGCCACCACCAGGTTGGATTTAAAATGTTTCTTTAGCTCCGGCAGCATAGAGTAGCTGCCAAATAAATTGTCCCAGGGAATTTCCACAAATCCCGGTTCCTGTTCCGAGTGGATATCGATAGTCAAAATTCGATCCGCTCCGGAATATTCAATCAGTCTGGCTATGGTGGAGGCGGAAATTGGTACCCGGGGACGGTCTTTCCTGTCCTGCCTGGAATAACCAAAATAAGGAATGATTGCGGTAACCTCGGAAGCGGAGGATCTTTTTGCGGCATCAATGATCAGGAATAGCTCTATGATACTGGAATCAACCGGAGGGCAAGTGGGCTGGATGATAAAAACATCTCTTTTGCGCAAATTCTCGGGGATAATTATTCTTTTTTCACCGTCTGCAAATTCAGTTACGGTCTCATCGGCGTTTTTGCCCAATATTTTAGCAACATCCCGGGCCAGTTTTAAATTTGCCGTTCCTGTCAAAAGTACAAAACCGTTATCATTGGCCATATAAGTTTAAATTATATCAAAATTTTATTAGTTTTTCTCGGAACAAATTTTTTGCCTGTGATTTTTTCATAGATGGCAATGTATCTTTGGGAGACTTTTTTCTTAAAAGTATCCGGCATTTTGGGAGGTTTACCGTCTCCTTTGTAACCCCTTTTTGCATACCATATTCTTAAAAATTCTTTGTCAAAATTCTCCGGCTCTAAACCCTTTTTAAATCTTTCCAAATATGTTTTTTTAATCCAAAACCTGGAAGAATCCGGGGTATGTATTTCATCAATTAACATTAATTTTCCCTTACTATCCAAACCAAATTCATACTTGGTATCAACCAAAATTATCCCGGCTTTGTTGCAAATTGCCTGCCCTCTTTCAAAAAGTTTTAATGCGGCACCTTTCATTTGTTTCCATATGTGTGGAGATATAATTTTTCTTTGGATAATTTCTTGTTCGGTTAGTCTTTCATCGTGGCCCTTTTCAGCTTTTGTAGTTGGGGTGATAACAGGAACAGGCAATTTTTGGTTTTTCTTCAAGCCATCAGGAAATTTTATTCCGTAAATTACCCTTTCCCCCTTTTCATATGACCCCCAGATGGAAGTATTGGTAACTCCTGTAATGTAACCTCTTACCACCATTTCTATAGGGATAAGTTTGCAGTTTTTAACCACCATTACATTGGGATCGGGAACGGAAATCATATGGTTTTGAATAATATTTTTAGTTTTTTCAAACCAGAATTCACTTAACTGATTTAATGCTTGACCTTTAGATTCAAAAACTCCTAAAACCCTGTCAAAAGCAGACAGACGATCCGTAGTAATGATTATTCTTTTATCACCCAAAATATAAAAATCTCTGACCTTGCCTTGATATTTTTTTCCAAGGCCGGGGAGGTTAACTGTCTTCAAAACTGTCATACAAGCTTTTTTGCCTTATCCTCCACACCTTCTGCCAGTTTTCTTTTGTAATCAATAATTTTTTCTTCCAGGCTTTTATCCGAAGTTGCCAGAATCTGTACTGCCAACAGTCCGCCATTTCGAGCATTGTCTATGCCGACCGTGGCAACCGGAATTCCCGGAGGCATTTGCATGGTAGATAACAAAGCATCTGTGCCATTTAAGAAACCATCACCCAATGGAACACCAATTACGGGAAGTGGAAATTGCGCCGCAACAACACCTGCCAAATGAGCAGCCAATCCTGCTCCGCAAATAATTACCTTTCCTTCGTTTTTATAAAATTCTTTAACTAACTCTACTGTACGCTCCGGTGACCTGTGAGCGGACGAAATTGTTAATTCATATTCAACCCCAAATTCATCCAAGACTCTTACCGCTTCATTCATAACCGGTAAATTCGAATCAGACGCGGATATTATTAATACCTTTTTCATATTTTTTTAATTCTACTGACTAAATCCAGCGCTTTTTGAGACGCATTGCCAACATGATTTTTGGCATCAGGCAATTTCTTTAAATCTTCTTTGTTTACTTGCTTTCCAATCAAACTCTCGTGTATTTTTTGCCTGTCCGCTCCTTTTTTCACTGCCTCTATTATTAGAATCTCGGATGCGGCATAAGGCCAAAAAGTATTTAGGTTTTCAAATATCTTTTTCTCATTTATCACCAGTCCTTCAACAATGTTTGTGGCGGTGTGAAGTATTTCATCGGTTGCCAGAAACATTTCCGGGATCGCTACTCTCCTGTTGGCAGAATCATCCAAAGTCCTTTCCAGAAGTGTTAAAGATGCATTATCCCAAGATGTCCTGGATAAACTAACAACTAATCTTGCCAGTGAACAAATCTTTTCGGAAGTGACTGGATTTTTCTTAAAAGGCATGGCAGATGATCCAACTTGTTTAGTACCAAATGGCTCCTGCCACTCACCAAATGCAGGTGATTGCATAATTCTTAAATCAAATGCAAATTTATTTAAAGACTCTGCTATCGATGAAAGTAAATTGGCAACCCACAGTTCTATTTTTCGCGGTGAGGTTTGGTTTGTAACTTCGTATGGTTCTAATCCCCCCAGTCCGTCCAATATTTCCAGTTCCATTCTTTCCGCTTTTTCTCCCATCAGTTTCACATAACTTGCCGAAGTGCCAACAGCACCTTTGAATCCCTTTGCCTTTAGGTTTTTCTTTACAAATTGTAATAATTCCAAATCCATTAATAAATCCTGGGCATAAAAGGCAAACCTGTAACCTAAGGTTGTTGGTTCTGCCGGTTGTAAATGTGTATAGCCCATACAGACAAACCCGGAATATTGTTTAATCTTTTTACCAAATTCCCGGAGTAAATTTATTAGTTCTTTTTCGATTAATATCAATGCTTCGGAAAGCCTAATAGTTTCGGCGTTATCCGAAACATCCATACTGGTTGCTCCAAGATGGATTTTTCCTCCTCCTATTTTGGCTTTTTCCGCAAATTCTTTTATTGCTGCCACCACATCATGTTTTGTTTCTTTTTCAATTTCCCAGATTCTTTCAATACTTAAATTTTCCTGATTGTTTTCCAAATCCTTTAATTCTTCAGGTGAAATCAAACCAAATTTGTGTTGTGCCCTTGCCAGTTCAACCCAAATTTTTCTCCAGAGTTTATATTTATTTTCTTCGGAAAAAATACTGCGCATTTCTTCAGAACCATAACGCCAACTAAAAGGACTGGTGTATTTTGTATAATCTTTCATACTAATGTCGGAATGCCCTCCTTCCTGAAAATACCATTGCAATTCCTAACTCATCCGCAGCTTTAATAGATAATTTATCATTAACTGATCCGCCCTGCTGTAAAATAGCAGCTATTTCATATTCTGCAGCAAGACGCACACTGTCGTCAAATGGGAAAAAGCTATCACTGATTAAAATTCCACCTCTGGCATATTCTCCCGCCTGCTCCAGAGCAATTTTGGTGGCTCCAATTCTTGATGTTTGGCCCGAACCAATACCCCGCGTCATTGGAATATCTTTATCAACTACTATTACTGAATTTGATTTAACTGCTTTTACCGCTTTGAAACCGAATTTCATCAATTCTATTTGTTTTGATGCGGGTTTAAGTTTAGTGACAACCTTCCATCCTTTAAAACTCTCCTCTGGAGAGTCATCAAAATCCTGCAGTAATACCCCTCCGGAAAAATATTTTAAATCCCATTTTTCTGAACGCTTATTTGGAATTTGTCCAAACGTATAAATACCCATACTCTTTCTTATTTTTTTCAAAAGCTCCAGTGCCTCATTACTAATACCGGGTACTGCTATCACATCCACATTGCCCTCTTTTTCATATTTAAAAATAGCAACCACTTTGGCTGATTTTAAATCCATTGTTTTATTAATAACCATTACGCCGCCAAATGCGGAAACAGGATCTGCTTTTACTGCTCTGTCCAAAGCTTCCTCCGCGTCTTTTCCCAATGCAATGCCGCACGGGCTTAAGTGTTTAATCACACAAGCAGCCGGGCCTTCAAATTGCCTGACAGTTTCTATCCCTGAATATATATCCCCTATATTGGTTCCTGAAAGTTCTCTTCCCCACAAGTATTTTAATTTAGATAAGGGAGAATTGGTATTTGGCATTAAATACAATGCGCCTTGCTGATGAGGATTTTCTCCATAACGCAAAATATTAGTTTTTCTTAAAGGAATAGTTATCTCTACCGGAAATTTCTCCTCCGAAAAGTAATTGCCAATTTGTCCATCATAATAAGATAAATGATAAAAGGCCTTAGCAGCTAACTCCTTTCTTAAATTTTGGTCATTAATTGCCTCTTGCGCTTTTTCATAATCTTTTGGGTCGACCAATACCACCACATTCTGATAATTTTTAGCAGCAGCCCGGATCATAGTTGGCCCGCCCACATCGATGGTTTCAATACCGGGTTTTTGTTCAAAGGGGTAAAGATTACAAACTACTATATCTATTTGGGGAATTTTTAATTCCTCTGCTTCTTTAATATGCTTGGGATTTTTCCTGTCAAACAAAATTCCCGATTCTACCTGAAAACTGATGGTTTTCATCCGTCCCTCAAAGCAATCTCCTGGATTTCCCGTAATTTCTTCAATCGGGATAACATTAACATTCTTTTTAATTTCTTCCAGGGTTCCGCCCGTAGAAATTATTTTAAACCCCAATTTAGTCAAAACTTTCGCAAGGTTTAAAATTCCGGTTTTATCATATACACTTAGCAGCGCATATTTGCTCATGTTAGTATTTTATCCGGTTGTCCTTTCTTGATTGCATCTTTTATCTCCATAGCTACTCTTTTGCCCATACTCAAATTTTCTCCATGCAGATATCCGCTATAAGGAGTAGAAAATATTCCGGGACTGCCCGGCATTCTGGGAGAAACATCAAAAACAATAATTTCTTTTTTAGGAGGCCCTGGAATTATCATTGTTTGCAGCGCAAACGGTCCAATGACACCTGGTTTATATAATTCTTGTGACGCTTTCACAAATCTATCTCCCATTCCAAATGCATCTTCCAATAAAGATTCTAGGACTGTAACTGCAACATGACTTGCCTCCTCATATTTAATTCTTCCACCTTCTTGCTGAAAATCATCCTGGTATTGTTGGGAAAGTCTATATATTCCTTCATAATTAGTCTGTCTTCTTGTATCCGTTCCAATTAATTCAAGTCTATGGTTTAAAGGATCATAGAAAAAGTTAAAATTAATCTGCACTCCGGGTAAGAATTCCTCTATTACTGCCTTTTTAAGTTGTTGCTTGGTAAAATCACTATTCTCAATTCTTTCTTTGGCTTTTTGATTAAATTCTGTATAGCTATTTGCCAAAAAGTTTGCTCTCTCGAATCCCCTTTCCTTTTCCAAAACCTTAACAATACAAAGTCTGTCTATATCTTTTGGATCCTTAAACTGTCTGGGATATCTGATATTTGCTTTATCCAATAAATCATATTGGTTAGGCTTAACTCCCCGCTCCTCCAGTTTTAATAAAAACTTATTTCCAAACATTGGGACTTTGAATTTTTTCTCAATAGCATCATAATCATTAATATATACTTCAAAGGAACGATGCGGAATAAATATGCAATTTTTGTCATTTAGAATTTTTTGTACTTTCGGACTTAATAAGTCTTTAAACTCTTTGACATATAAAACTTCATTAACAATTCCTAAGCCATCCTGGGTTTTATAATACTTTGCGTATGTTTTATCTCTGCCTTTTTGTACTACTACTAATGTTTTAAATCCCATATCCTTAGCTCCCCTGCAAACATCAAGGGCGGAATGTGATCCAAGTACAGCAATTGTATAGTTCTTCAATCGAGTACCTCCTTTAGCCTATTCTTTTTTATAGCATTTTTTATCTCTCTGGCAATTCTTCTTCCCGTACTCATTGGCTCATCATAATTAAGGTATGTATACGGTGATCCATTAATAAAACAATTAGTTCCGGCAACTATTCTGGCAGAAATCTCAATAATATAAACCTCTTCAGTGGAGGTAATAATAGTTTCCAGACAGAATGGTCCGAATAAACCTTTTGGTGAAATTAGTTTTTGGGAAGTTTTAATGACTCTATCTGCCATCTCAACTGCATCTGCAATTAATGATTCCCGAACAGCCATTGGGATATTGGCAACCACTTCAAAAGAAGGTTCAATATTTAATCCTCTTTGATTTTTTGCAGGAATCCTACCCAAGGAATCAACGTTAGTCTCATATCTTTTATCAACACTCATCAACTCTACTTTTTTAGTTAATGGTGAATAGAAAAAATGAAAATAAACCGGTACCCCAATCACATATTCTTGGACTATAAATCGCTCTTCCTCAAAGGTCTTGAGTCGCGCATCCAACTCTTTCTGATTTCTAGCAACAAAGTATCCTTTTCCACCGGCAGCACCATATGATTTTACAATTACCTGCCTATCAATTTTATCTCCTTTTTTAAACCTGTGGGGCACTTTAATACCGGATTTCTCCATCCATTCTCTTTGCATTTTTCTGTTTTCTTCCCAGTCCAAAACCAGTTTATTTCCAAAATACGGAACTTTCATTTTTTTATTTTCATCCATCCCCAGATAGGCTACAAATGACCCGTGAGGAATGATAATAGAATTTCGTTTAATTAAATCTTTCTCGAGTTTCGGAAAATCTTTCCATGAAGGAATTTCAATAATTTCATCTATGAAGTTTTTATATAATGAATAAAGCGCTAATCTATCAGGAGTTGCAACTACCGCTGTTTTAAACCCTTCATCTTTAGCCCCTTTGAGGATTTGAAGGGCACTGTGAGAACCTAAAGTGACAATTGTGATATTTTTGATTCCCATAGCCTATTATATTAAATACACTATCAAATGTCAAAAAAATCTGCTACACTCTCTCCATGAAATCATCCGTATCTGTTATTGTCGGTACTCAATGGGGTGATGAAGGCAAGGGAAAAATTGTTGACCTGTTATCGGAAACGGCGGATTTTGTAGTCAGGTTTCATGGCGGCAATAATGCCGGACATACCATTGTTGTTAATGGAAAAAAATACCCCCTTCATTTAATTCCATCGGGTGTTTTACACCCAAAGACAAATTGTGTAATTGCCAACGGAGTGGTTGTGGATTTGGAAGTTCTAACTTCAGAAATAAAAATGTTTGATAAAGATGGCATTAAATTGGACGGAAGATTATTTATCTCTGAAAGATGCCATTTAATTTTACCTTATCATAAAGCTTTGGACCAAGCTTTCGAGAATGCTCGGGGGAAAGATAAATTGGGTACAACTGCAAGAGGAATTGGACCTTGCCTTGCAGATAAAGTAAGTTATAACGGGATAAGGCTGTACGAGCTTAAAGATTGGAATTTATTTGTTGATAAATTTACATTTCAAGCAAAAATAAAAAATGAAATATTAAAAGTTTTTAAAGTTTCTCCTATAAATATAACAAAAGAATTAAAAATACTTTCAAAATTTAGAGAAATTGTTTTATCCTATATTGCGGATACATACCAGTTTCTTCAGAAGGCATTAGAAAATAACAAAAAAATTCTTATGGAAGGAGCGCAAGCAGTAATGCTAGATGTTGATTTTTCCCCTTATCCATATTCAACCGGTTCAAATACTGTTCCCGGCGCAGTAAATACCGGCGCGGGGATACCTCCGCAAAAAATTTCTCGAGTTTACGGTGTTGTTAAAGCTTATACTTCAAGGGTTGGGGGCGGACCACTTCCTACGGAACTAACTGATAATTTGGGCGATACTTTGAGGAAAAAAGGTGGAGAGTTTGGAACAACTACAGGTAGACCCAGGAGAATTGGGTGGCTTGATCTGGAAGCAGTTAAATTTGCCTGCAGTGTCTCCGGTATAACGGAAATTATCATAACTAAAATCGACGTTTTATCAGGAATAGAAAAAATAAAAGTATGTATTGAATATAAATTAAACGGTAAAAATATTTCCTATTCCGGTTGTGGTTACCAGGAACTGGCAAAGCTTACCCCGGTGTATAAAGAATTTGCAGGATGGACGCAAGATCTAACAAAGGTCAGAAGATTTGCTGATCTTCCCAAAACTTGCCAAAATTATTTAAAATTTGTAGAAAACTTTTTAGGAATCCCAATTAAATTAATTTCCATTGGCCCGGCCAGAGAAGAATATATCAAACTTTAATTATTCCCACTCCATAGTTGCGGGGGGTTTGTTGGTAATATCGTAGACTACCCTGTTTACCTGCGGGATTTCATTAACAATTCTGGTTGAAATTTTATCTAATAAGGCATATGGCAATTTTGCGAAATTGGCTGACATGGCATCTTGGGCCTCAATTGCCCTGATTGCTATAGTTTCTCCATAAGCCCTATTATCTCCCCTGACCCCTGTTGTTTTTATTCCC
The DNA here is from genome assembly GCA_007376405.1 of Microgenomates group bacterium Gr01-1014_7. GTDB lineage: Bacteria > Patescibacteriota > Microgenomatia > Daviesbacterales > UBA10151 > VMGD01. The sequence goes on along the minus strand of VMGD01000002.1, from coordinate 75,783 downwards.
GCAAACACCGCGAATGCCTGCCAAAGATTGATATTTTTTAGTTCATCGGTAATTATTTTGTCTGCCTTTCTCAAAATTTCTAATTTTTCTTCAGTCACTTCTCCAATAATCCTTACTGCAAATCCGGGTCCCGGGAAAGGCTCCTTGTTTAAAATATTTTCAGGCAGACCTAAAATCTTCCCTATTTTTCTTACCTCATCCTTATAAAAATTTCTTAAAGGTTCTATTAATACTAACTTCATCTTACCTGGTAATCCTCCAACATTATGATGGGACTTAATTACTTTTGCATGTTTGCTACCGGCAGACTCTATCACATCAGGATAAATTGTCCCCTGTACAAGAAATTTTGCTCCGGTTTTTTTTGCCTCTTTTTCAAAAATCTGAATGAAAACTCTGCCGATGAGTTTTCTTTTTTCTTCCGGGTCAATAATTCCTTTTAATGCATTCAAGAATTTTTTTCTGGCATTTACTATTTTTACTTCCATCGCGAAATTGGTCTTTTCTTTTCTCATCAGTCCTGAATCTATATAAATAGCTTTAAGATTTTTGCCAATTGCTTTATATACAAGTGCTGCAGCAACTGAAGAATCTACACCTCCGGACAGCGCACAAATTGCCCTTTCTCTCCCTACAGAATCTTTTATATCCTGAATGATATTTTCAATAAATTCTTTATCAATAATTCTTTTCTTAATTTTTAATCCACAAATCTTTAAAAAGTTTTCTAAAATCTGTTCTCCAAATTCCGTATGCACCACTTCCGGATGAAACTGTATTCCATAGAATTTTTTATTTTCATTTGATATAGATGCATTGTTATGTGTTGAAGTTTTTGCATTTTCCACAAAACCTTCTGGAAGTTTACTTACCTCATCTCCATGGGATAACCAAACAATGGATCTATCAGGAATTCCATCTAATAATGTAGAAGGTTTACCAATGAGAAGAGTTGCAGGGCCAAATTCTTTTTTGGTCCCAGCTTTTACCTCTCCTTTTAATAAATATCCCATAAGCTGATGTCCATAACAAATTCCCAAAATCGGAATTCCTAATTCAAATATTTTTTTATCTACAGTTGGAGCATCTTTTTCAAAAACAGCATCCGGTCCTCCTGAAAAAATTAATCCATCAGGCTTCTCTTCTTTTGCTTTTTCATATGCTTCTTCCGGATAAACAACTCGAACTTGCGCTCCAAGTTCTTTAACCCTTCTTGCAATAAGATGTGCTGTTTGTCCTCCAAAATCAACAAGTATTATCATAAATTCTCCCTAACATAATTTATCATATCTTCAAAGATAAAAGCCCCATGGGGTTTTATAATTTTTTCCCTTCTCCAGTTTGGATATTGGGTAATATCAACAAACTTCTCCGGATGGGGCATCATGCCAAATATTCTTCCTGTCGGATCAGTTACGCCTGCAATTGCATTTAGGGATCCATTAGGGTTATCAGGATATACTTGTGTAGATTTTCCCTGATCATCAACATATCTAAAAACTACTAAATTCCGATCTTCAACTTTTTTTATAACTTCAGGACTGGAGAAAAATTTTCCCTCCCCATGATTAACAGAAAAATACCCGATCTCACTATTTACTTTTAAAAAAGCGCATTTACTTAATTCTAACTTTAATTTAATCCATCTGCATTCAAAATGTCCGCTGTCATTCGGAGCCAACGTTACATCCATTTTCCCTAAATTTCCAAAAGGCAAAAGCCCGGTCCTGACAAGTGTTTGAAAACCGTTACAAATTCCAATAACCAGTCCTCCTTTATTTCCAAACCTTTCAATTTCCTGCTTTAAAAAACTTATCAGCTCTATTGCCAGAATTTTACCGGATGCAATATCATCGCCATAGGAAAATCCTCCCGGTAGTGCCAAAATCTGAAAATCTTTTAATGTCTTATCTTTACTGCGCAATTCATTAACATGAACATATTGAGGGTTTCCTCCAAACTTTTTAAATGCATAAAAGAGCTCTACATCACAATTAGTCCCATCGGATTGTAATATGCAAACGTTTATTTCCTTCGAGGAAACAAGACCCGAGCGAAGCGAGGGGATAATCGTTTTCATCCAAAGATCTCCTTCATTGGTTTCTGCCAAACCTGCTGCAGTTTTTTAATATCGGCAGTAAATAATCCACCAACTTTTAATTTTTCTTCTTCTATAGTTTTTCCTAAAATTTTAAAAGGCGCTCCCTTAAATAATTTCTTCGCAATACTTTCATCCTCTACTTCAACCACAAAACAACCTGCTGTTTCAGCAAATAACTCATCGCCTGAAGCTTTGATTTCTGCTCCGCAATTTCCTCCAATACACATTTCGAAAACAGAAGTTACCAGTCCTCCTTCTGAAACATCATGACAAACCAGCACATTTCCACTAATAATTGCTTTATGAATTTTATCTAAAACTTTTGGAAGAATTTTTAAATCAACTTTCAAATCTTGTTTACCAACCAGTACTATTGTTGATCCAATTTTCTTAAAGTCAGAAGATGTAGTTTTCATAACATCCGGTATTTTTCCAAAAACAGAAATACAAAGTGTAGGAGGACTATGTAGTATAAATCCATTTGATCCCCTGTATGTAGCAGACAAGCTATCTTTTCCTGATATTACAGGAATCTTTAATGCTTTCATAAAATCACAAACTGCAGTAACAGAAGCATCCAGCTTTCCTAACCACTCTTCATCCGGAAAAGGCCAAATATAATTATTAATTAAACAAGCTTCTTTGTAATCACCACCTACAGCAACATAATTTGAGATTGCCTCTGTGGCCGACCAGATACTTCCCCAGTATGGATCAAGCTTCGTTAAGGCAGGATTAAGGCCATGAGAAATAACTAAACCATATGGCTTATCTAATAAGGGTTTAACTATGGCTGCATCATTTGGCCCATCCATTCCAACACCTGTAAAAGGAGAGAGAGCATTAGTTCCTTGCACTGTATGATCATACATTCTCAGGATTGGTTCTTTGGAATTTATATTTCCGGAAGCTAAAACTTTTTCCAAAATAGCTATCCACTCTTTTTCATTTTTAGGTTCTTTTGGAAATTGGAAATAAGCGGAGCTTTCCTCCCGATGAATCGGGACGTTGGAAATTGGAAATTGGAAATTGCGTTTTGCTTGCAAAACGCGTTGTGGTAATCCGTCATATAAAAACTTCATCTCCAGATCCCCGACTTTTTCTTTCCCAAAATAAACCTGGAGTTTCTTACTGCCATCAAACTTGGCAATTTCCGTTGCCTCGACATTGTATTTTTTACAAATTTTAAGAAATTGACTTAAATTTTTTGGTTGCAAAACTACCAGCATTCTTTCCTGAGATTCAGATACCCATATTTCCCATGGAGCAAGTCCTGTATATTTTAAGGGTGCTTTTTCCAAATGAACGGTTACTCCTATTTTCGCTCCCATCTCTCCAATGGCAGAAGAAAATCCGCCGGCTCCTAAATCCTGCAGCGCTCTGATTAAGTTTTTATCTCTTGCTTCTAAAATTGCATCAAAAACTCTTTTTTCCTCAATGGCATTTCCAATTTGCACCGCAGTTGCATTAACTTTAGTAGTTCTTTCTGTCATTTCAGCTGATGAAAATGTTGCACCATGTATCCCGTCTCTTCCGGTTCTTCCACCAATCACAACTGCCAAATCCCCAATTTTGGGTTGACCTTTTTTAGCTTTTTTCTTTGGCAAAATTCCATAAGCCCCAACTAAAACAATTGGTTTGGCGCGGAAATCGCCGTGAAAGTGAAATGACCCATTATTAGTGGGGATACCTATTCTGTTACCGTAATCTCTGACTGCAGCCACTACCCGCTTCAATATATAATCCGGAGGAAGAGTCCCCTCCGGTAATTTTTCTTTTGGTAAATCGGGCGGTGCCAAACAAAAAATATCAGTTGAGGCAACTGCTTTTGCTCCCTGGCCGGTTGCCACCACATCCCTAAAAACTCCTCCCGACCCGGTCATAGCTCCTCCATATGGTTCTATGGCGGATGGAGCATTGTGAGTTTCTGCTTTTCCGTTAATGGCCCAACCGTCATAAAAATCCATCACTCCGGCATTATCAACAAATGCCGAAACTATAAATTTAGAGTGTTTTAAAGCTTCTTTTTTAAGACGAGTGAAGAATGGTTCTTTTTCCTTACCATCTAGAATTACTTTTGCTTTAAAAATCTTGTGGGCGCAGTGCTCACTCCATGTTTGTGCTAAAGTTTCCAATTCTAAATCCGTTGGATCCCTTTTAATCTTTTGAAAATAATTTTGAATAACTTTCATCTCCTCTAAATTTAGAAATAACTTGTCTTTTGAAAGCTCGCTTAATTTAGTCTCGTTCATCTCCCGTATTTTGATAATATTTGTTTTACCCGGCAATCCTTTGATAACAAGTGTTTTTGGCTCTCTCTTTACAATATGTTCAACCATATGATTTAGAAGATGCAGTTTATTTACGATTTGCTCTACTTCTGTTTTTGTTACATCTCCAAAAAATCCATACTCACGAGATGAATCGGCTGCAATAAGTTTAATTCCTAAATCAGCAGCCACTTTTTTAATTGATGAAACTTCAGGATTCATCACTCCCGGCTTATATGCAATTTCTATAACCTCCCTTGCGCCTTTAATTATTGGAGAATTTAGGGTGTAGGCTTGATAAATATTTTCACAAAAAACTTTTTCCGCCAAAATTTTTGCTTGCTTTTCGCTTGCCCCTTCCAATCTATAAACCTTTGCACTTTCAGCTTTAGTAACTTTTTTGTCTCTTTTGGGCCCAACTATATTTTTTACTCTAATTACTTGAATCATTTCTTGAACCTTTCTAAATCTCGCCAACCAATATCAGTTCTATAATGCAAATTATTTCCTTCAATATTTATTAATTTCATTGCTTTATATGCTTTATGCCTTGCTTCAAGGATATCCTTTCCTTCTGCAACCAGATGAAATACTCTTCCTCCTGCAACTACATAATTTGAATTAACTTTTTTGATTCCGGCTCCATAGATTTTAACCCCTGTCCTTAGCGCATTTTCGATTCCGTAGATTTTCTTTCCTTTTACATCCGAATAATCCACCGGATATCCCTTCGCTGTTGCTGTCAAAGCTACTCTTACTTGCTTATCCATTTTTAATTTTAGATTTTTAATTTTTCCATAAATTATTGCATCGGCAATTTCTATGAAATCATTTTTAACCCCCGGAATTATAACTTGCGCTTCAGGGTCCCCCCATCTGGCATTAAATTCTAAACACAAGACCTTTCCTTTAACAACCATTACTCCTAAATATAAAACTCCCATATAGGGCCTTCCTTCGTCCTTTAATCCATTAACTGTTTTTCTAAAAATTTCTTCAACCTGTTTTTTAATACTTTTATCAACTATTAATGGATTTGAAACACAACCCATCCCACCAGTGTTTGGTCCTAAATCTTGATCAAAAACTCTTTTATGGTCTTGCGCATATCCTACTATCTGAAAGTTTTCGCCATCACAAAGGGCAAAAGCAGAAAATTCCTCACCCTTCAGCCACTCTTCCAAGAGATAAGTATCACCTGATCTCCCAAATTTAGACATTTGTTTTATAGCATTTATTGCCTCTTCTTTATTGTTTGCGGGTATTGCTCCTTTGCCTTCTGCAAGTCCTGACGCTTTTACAAAGCATTTAATAGCAGGAAGATTTTTTACATACTCTTTGCCCTCTTTTTCTGTATAAAAAATTTGATATTTAGGAGCAGGGATAGAGTACTTACCCATGAATTTTCTTGCCCATGCTTTATCCCATTCAATTTGACCAGCAGAACTTATTGGTCCTATTACGGGAATCCCGTTTAGCATTAACGTATCAACCAATCCTGCCTCCACTGCATTATCTTGGGCAACATCAACCAAATCTATCTTCTCCTTTTTGCAAATTTCTAAAATCTCGTAGATGTCAGTAGTTTTCAAATTGGGGAAAATTTTGACTTCCTTTTTTGTGTTAATTTGCATTAAGTCATTTCCAGGAACTGCCAAAATCCTGAAAACTTTTTCAGACTGTGCATATTTGTCAACCAAAGCGGCACCTCTCCCTCCTCCATCCACGACTAAAACTTTTTGACCGTCCTTTTTGCATAGTCTTACCAAAACATCCACATATAATTTGTTTTCTTTTACTTTTAATCTTCTATATAAAGATTTAACAGTGTCCCCCTTTTTAATTTTTTCAAAACACCTTCCTAATACCGGACCAAAGTCAAATTCATGTGATAAAAAATGATTGGTGCATCCGGCATAAGTTGATTTGCTATTAATAAAATTCTGTATGGCCTTATCTGTCATTTTCCCTTTATTCCATATCGCATTTGTACCGTCGGGATTTTTTACAACTCCATCCAAAGTATCCGGTATTAATCCTGGATGAGTATTTAAAATCCTGTTGGGAAAGTTATCTAAAACTTGCTCCAAAATAATTTGCTTCCATCCTGCCAAACAAATATAATCCGGGTTTAATTTTTTAAGTGTAGGTAGTAAATCTTCTTTTTTGGGAACTATTTTAACAGGAAGTTTATACTTCTTTGCTCTTTTTAAACCAAACGCGTCTTTTGTATCGGAAATAACTGAAATTATTTTTGCATTAATTTTTTTAAAGATTACCCCATCGATAATTGCCTGCAGATTAGTACCTGTCCCTTTGTCAGAAATTAAAATTGCTATTTTCTTTTTACTAAACAACATCATAGGTTATTTCTCTTTTTCTCTCCCCAATATCAACCGGGTATTCCCCTGTAAAACATGACGTACAAAGTAAATCTTTAGGTAACCCAACTGCCTTGAGTAGTCCTGTATAAGATAAATAATGCAATGAATCAACTCCCAATGTTTCTGCAATTTCTTTAATTTTTTTATTGGCTGCTATTAATTCTTTTTGCGTTGGAGTATTAATGCCATAGAAATCAGGAAATTTAACAGGCGGAGATGAGATTAATAAATGTACCTCCTTTGCTCCGGCATCTCTGACCATTTTAATTATTTGTTTAGAGGTTGTTCCCCTGACTATTGAATCATCAATTAAAATAACTTTTTTACCCGAAATTACATGGGGCATTGGATTAAGTTTTAATCTTACGCCGCTTTTTCTGGTATGCTCCTCCGGCATAATAAAAGTCCTGTGAATATAGCGGTTTTTAATAAGACCCATTTCAAAAGGTATTTTTGAAGCCTTGGAAAAACCTATTGCCGCAGGAATCGCCGAATCCGGAACAGGAATTACAACATCCGCTTTTGAGTTTACCTCTTTTGCCAATTCTATCCCGAGATTTTGCCTGACCAAATCAACGCTTTTTCCCAGCAAAAAACTGTCCGGTCTGGCAAAATAAACAAATTCAAATACATCAAGTTTTTGTTGGCCTTTTTCTATTTGGATGCTCTTTAATCCCTTTTCATCAACAACTACCATTTCTCCCGGTTTTACTTCCCTTAAAAACTTTGCCCCAATAATATCCAGCGCGCAAGTTTCGGAAGCAATCACAAATCCACCATTTAACTTACCAATACACAATGGCCTGATACCAAAACTATCCTTTACACCAATAATTTTTTTCTCATCCATGAGCAGCAGACAAAATACTCCTGTAAACAATGGGTAGCTTTTTTTGATTGCCTCTTCCAAAGAAAGTCCTTCTCTTACATAAAAAGCAATTGCTTTGGCAATCATTTCCGAATCATTAAAACCATTGGTTTTAATTTTTTTGCCGGTCAAAAAATCTTTTAATTTTTTTACTGAAGGAAGGTTGCCGTTGTGAACTAAAGCAATATCGCCCTTTCTCCCAACTTTTTCTAAAATTGGCTGGGCATGAAAGACTGTAGATTCACCGGATGTTGAATAACGATTCTGGCCGATGGCCAAGTAACCTTTTAATTTCTTTAAATCTTTTTCTTCAAAAACATGGGAAACAAGTCCCATTCCTTTGTGAAGATAAATCTTTTTCCCGTTTGATGATGCTATACCTGAGGATTCCTGGCCGCGGTGTTGAAGTGCCCAAAGGCCCGGGTGAACTAAACGGGCTGCTTGAAAACCTGGCCCGTAAACTCCGAATATACCGCATTTTTCTATAATTCGGTTTCCCATAGCCTAATATAACCAAAATGAAGCTATAAGTCAAGGGTTGGGATAGTGTATACTAAAAACGTGGATTCTAAAAAGTTTCATATATTGTCTTTTAAGTATGCTTTTGCCGGGCTTGTTGATGCTTTAAAAGAGGAACCTAATTTAAAGTTTCATTTTTTGGCAGGCCTTTTGGTAATTTTACTTTCTTTTATTTTAAGATTTACCAGACAAGACTGGATTACAATAATTATTTTAATTGGTTTGGTAATTTCTGTTGAATTAACTAACACCGCAATTGAGGCAGTGGTTGATCAGTTTGTTGAAAAAAATCATCCGGGAGCAAAACTGGCCAAAGATATTTCAGCCGGAGCTGTTTTGGTCGCCGCGGCGACCGCAGCAATAGCAGGTGTTCTGGTCTTTTTACCATACATATTTAATGGATAATTTAATGATATTTGGTGCCAGATTTATTATCTATTTCACCTTTATATTAATGTTTGTTTTTTTCTTTAAGGGCGGTGTCAAAGAAAAAAAAGCACTCATACTAGCAACTCTATCAATACCTATTTTAGTTCTTATTATTAAAAGCGTTCACCTGCTTTATTTTGAACCAAGACCTTTCATAAGTTATCATTTTTCTCCTCTTGTGGATCCAGTTGGGGATGCTTCTTTTCCATCAGTACATGCTTCCTTAATGGCGGTACTTGCCTTCTCTTTTGTCCATTTTAAATCCAAGTGGGCGCCTCTTTTTCTATTTTTAATGCTGTGGGTTGGAGTTTCCAGAATTTATGTTGGAGTACATTATCCTCTGGATATTTTAGGAGGCTTCGCCGTAGGAATAATTTCTCTGGTAATTACAAAGCAAATTACAAAAAGGTTAAAGTCTCATTTTTTCAGCCAGTCTTTTTAGAGCCAAAATATATGCTGCAGTTCTAAGATCAACTTTTTTCTCCTTGTGTATTTCCCATACTTCCTCAAATGCTTTGACCATTTTTTCTTTTAATTTTTCATTAACTTTTTCTAGAGACCACTTTTCATGTTTCATATTTTGATACCATTCAAAATAGGAAACCGTTACTCCTCCGCTATTACACAAAACATCCGGCACAACTAAAATTCCTCTTTTGTTTAAAATTTTATCCGCATCAGGGGTTGTTGGTCCATTTGCCATCTCAAAAACAATTTTTGCTTTAATAGCTCCAGCATTTTTTGCAGTAATTACATTTTCCAATGCCGCAGGAATTAATATATCCACAGGTAATTCTAAAAGCTCATCCTTTGGGATAACCCCGTCATATTTTCTGGCTATATCACAAACAGAACCAATGCAATAACACCCTGCCAAATATCCTTTTTCCTCTCTGCATTTCTTTACCAGCTCTATATTAAAACCCTTCCCCGATGAGTCGTAGATCGCTCCTTTTGCATCCGAAAGAGCCACCACATTGTACCCATATTTGAAAAGTATTTTGGCTATATTTGAACCAACATTGCCAAATCCCTGAACGGCAACAGTCAAAGGTTTTTTAAGTCCTAATTTTTTTATTAATTGCTCAAGTACAAAAAAACCTCCCAATCCAGTTGCTTCTTTTCTTCCTTCTGATCCTCCATTTGTTAATGATTTGCCAGTAACTACAGCTTTTTGACGCTTTCCAGTAACTTTTGAATACTCATCTTCTATCCAATCCATTATTTTAGAATTGGTATTCACATCAGGAGCAGGTACATCCATGTACGGACCTATATTTGGAGCAAGCATTTTGGCAAAATTCCTGGATAATTCCTCAAGCTCTTCCTCTGATAAATCCCGGGGATCAATCTCTATTCCACCCTTACTCCCTCCAAACGGAACACCTACAATTGCATTTTTTATCATCATCCAAAAGGCAAGAGCCTTTACTTCATCCATATCCACTTCTTGGTGATAACGAAGACCGCCTTTATAAGGACCAAGAATATTATTGAACTGAACTCTATACCCTCTTACTGTCATTAATTTTCCATCCTTTTTATAGGGAACAGTTATTTCTATTGTCCTGTCAGGACTTTTTAATTTTTCCAAAATATCATCTTTGAGGTTAAGATATTTTGAAGCTGTATTTAGTTGTGACAATGCTCCTTTAAAAATATTCACTGTAAAATCTCCATAAATTTTCCCTCATCTCTAAACGGACCGATTATTTGTAAATTATAATTTTCTTTTTTAAAGAGTTCCTTTGCCACAGCTTTCACATCTTCTACAGTAACTATATCAATATTTTCCAAATATTCCTCAAACGTTTCTATTTTTCCATCAAGTATAAAATTGGTACCAAAATATTCGGCTAAAAAGTTGGTCGACTCAGACCTCAAGGCTATATTACCTCTTTCCATTTCATTGGCTTTTTTTAGCTCCGAAACAGTTATCGCCTCCATTGCGGTTCTCTCCAATTCCGCTTTAATAACCTCTAAGCCTTCATAGACTTTTTCCAATTTTAATCCGGCATACGCGGTAAATGCTCCAGTGTCTTTATAGCTACCTGAATTGGCTGAAACATGATAGGCTAAACCTCTTCTTTCTCTAACTTGAATAAAAAGCCTGGAAGACATTCCTGCTCCCAAAATCGTTGATAAAACTCTGGATGCATATTTTCTCTTATCATCACGATCATAACCTTCCACTCCCAAAACTATGTTGGCTTGATCTGTTTTTTTATAAAAAATATTTATCCTTGGTTTTGCAGTTTTATTTTTTTTGAATGGTTTAAATTTATATTGGGAATTGGTTGGCAGATCCAAAAAGTAACTCTTCGCAACTTTTTCAACGTCTCCTGGCAACTTTCCCACAAATACCAGAACCATATTTTTGGGAGAATACAGGCTTTTCATATACTCCATGAAGTTTTCTCTGACAAATTTTGTAATAATTTTCTCTTGTCCTCCAATCTCCCAGCCCAATGGTTGATTGCCAAATTGCAATTTTTCATACAGCTCCCAGACATAGCGGCCCGGGATATCTCTATACATTCTAAGTTCTTCTATAATCACCCCTTTTTCTCTCTCAATCTCTTCTTCAGCCAGCAGCGATTCCCTAATCATGGAGGAGAGAATATCGCAAGAGAGTTTAATATGTTTGGCGGATGATTTTATCCAATAGTAGGTAACTTCTTTGTCGGTGGCGGCATTATTGACTGCTCCGATACCGTCAATTAAAGTGGCAATCTGTTCTGCGGTTGGATATTTTCTGGAACCCTTAAAAAACATATGTTCCAGAAAGTGGGAAATGCCGTTTATCTTTTTAGTTTCGTATCTTGAACCAGCCCCAACTGCTACCAGAGTTGTTAGCGAATCAAGATGGGGCATATTAACGGTTATTAAAGTCAGTCCGTTTTTTAAAGTAGTCAGGTTATGCATTGATGTGTTTTAACATCTCATCTACGGTTTGTTCAACCGTTAAATTGGAGTTATCAATTACAACCGCGCCCTCTGGTATTCGCAAGGGAGATACTTCCCTTGTGGAATCACGTTTATCCCTCTCAATCATACTCGAGAGTACTTCTTCATATTTTACCGATGAATCTTTTTGATGCAACTGATCAAAGCGTCTTTTAGCTCTTATTTCAGTTGCAGCTGTCAAGAAAAATTCATATTTTGCATCGGGAAAAATTTCAGAGCCAATATCTCTTCCTGTCATAATCATATTTTTATCTTTGGTTAAACTTCTCTGTATAACTTTAGTTGCTTCCCGGACTTCTCTTATTGCAGAGACTTGAGAAACTATTTTTGTGACATCTTGAGAATGTAAAATCTCTGTTACATCTTCGCCATTGGCAAAAAAACGCTGAATATGATCGTATGCTTTAACTTCTATAGCTAAATTCTTATAAACTTTCACCAAACCTGCAATATTATCTAAGTGTAATTTTTTTCTTAAGATGAAAATACAACCGGCCCGGTAGATTGAGCCTGAATCAATATATTGATAACCTAATTTTTTGGCCAACAAAAATCCGACACTGTTTTTGCCGGAAGATGTCGGACCATCAATAGTTATAACTTCTGTTCCCACAAACTACTAGTTTACCACTGCCCTTGCCTTTGGTCCAGAGGGAGCATCCTCAATCAAAAAACCCATTTTTTTAATTTCTTTTCTTAGTTTATCTGATTTTTTAAAGTCGCCGGATTTTCGGGCAGTTTCCCGCTGCTCTATTAATTTTTTCACCCTTGATGGAATTTCAACAGGTTTTCCTAAGATTTCTTCCAAATTCAAACCCAGAACTTTATCCATTATTAGAAGTGTTTTTGCTTTTGCAGATGTTGGATAATCTGATTTTATTAAATCCCACATAACTGCTACTGCCTGGGGTAAATTTAAATCATTATTGATACTAGCCATAAAATCCTGTTCAAACTGTGCACACCCAATTTTTGGTTCTTCCCAATCTCTTACAATCTGTCTAAGATTGCTTAAAGCGTTCTGCGCTGCTTGCAAAGATTCCCAGGTAAAATTGAGCTTATCTCTGTAATGTGCTGTTAAAAACAAATACCGCAGAGCCAGCGGATCAAAGCCCTTCGCAGTCACTTCATCTATTCTATAAAAATTCTTTTTTGACTTGGACATTTTTTCGCCGTTTACCAGTAAAAATTCATGATGAACCCAAAACCTTACAAACTGTTTTCCTGATGCTGCCTCTGATTGTGCAATTTCATTAGTGTGATGAACAGAGATATGGTCTATTCCTCCTGTGTGAATGTCTATAGTATCTCCAAGATATTCCATGGCCATAGCAGAACATTCAATATGCCAGCCGGGAAAACCGCCGCCCCAGGGAGATGACCACTTCATTACATGATCTGCAAAATGCCCAACAGTAAAAAACCATAGGGCAAAATCCACTGGACTTCTTTTTTGTTTATCTATCACCACATCCGTTCTTACGCCAATAGATTTATCATCCAAGCTTTGTCCGGATAATTTGGTGTAGTTGGGAAACTTAGAAATATCAAAATAAATGGCCTGATCAGTAATATAGATAAAGCCGTTTTTTTCCAGTTTTTTAATTAATTTTATTTGCTCTTCAATATGATCTGTTGCTTTGGCAACAATACTGGGTCTTTCAATATTTACTGTCTCAACCGATTTCCAAAAATGATCTTCAAAAAACTTTGCCACTTCCCAAACAGTTCTGCCGGACTGCCTGGCGCCTTCTTCCATTTTATCTTCACCTGCATCTTCATCAGATGTGAGGTGTCCAACATCGGTAATATTCATGACGTGTTTTACTTCAAAGTCATTTGTCTCCAAAACTCTTCTTAAAATATCATTGCCAACATAAGTGCGGAGGTGTCCAATATGGGTATAGTCATAAACAGTGGGTCCACAGGTATAAAGGGTTGCAATAGGGGGGTTAATTAGTTTAAACTCCTCTATCTTACGAGTGAGTGTATTGTATATTCTTAGCATAATTTTCAATTTTTAATTTTCAATTTACAATGAATTTTCATTTGTTCAATGTTTTAATGTTTGAAAATTATCTATTATCCTCCAATCCCGTGTCCTTTTCCAATTTCGGCTCTGGACCTGGCAATATCCTCACTTAATCGCTGCTTGCTTACGGTTTTCTGCTGGAACTTTTCCTCTTTTTTAGTTTGTTCTTCCTGCTTTCCGGCTTGCTGAATTTGCGTTTCTTCCTGCTTTTTCTGCTCTCTTACTTTTCTTAAATCTTCTTCAGTTTTTTTATAAAAATTTATAACCCTTCTTGCTTCCGCTATTTTTTTCTGATCTTCCTGCTGTTTTTTTTGCTTGTCCTGAGCGGAGTCGAAGGATTGAGCTGTTAATTGAGGTCCGGCAACAGACTGCACTCCCTGTTCTATCATTTCACCAACCGTATCTTTAACCTCTTTTGCCACCTCTACAACAGCAGATTCTGTCTCCTCACTAAATTGTTTTATTCCGCTTCCCCCATCAGCCATGCTTATATAGTAACATTTTTATATCCTAAAATTTAGTATTCTTTCCTACCCTCCAATGCCCTGGATAGTGTTGTCTCATCGGCATATTCCAAATCCGATCCAACAGGTAGCCCCCTGGCAATTCTGGTAATTTTTATCCCGAGCGTAGAGATTAACCTTTGAATATACATGGCAGTTGCCTCTCCTTCCATGGTTGGATTGGTTGCCAAAATAATTTCCTTAACTTTTCCGTTTCTTAGTCTAGGAAGTAATTCTTTTATATGAATTTCATCCGGTCCGATATTTTCCAGAGGAGCAATTACTCCGTGCAACACATGATACAACCCTTTATAATTTGCCTTTTCCAAAGCCATTACATCCAGCGGATCTTCAACTATGGCAATTACTGACAGGTCACGGGCAGAATCCTCACAAACTTGACAGGGATCTGCTTCACCAATATTAAAACATGTTTTGCAAATAACGGTTTTCTCCCTCATTTCCACTGCGGCTTTAGCGAGAATTTGCGCTTCTTCCTTTGGAGCATGCAAGAGATAATAAGTTAACCTTTGCGCGGTTTTAGGGCCAATCCCCGGCAATCTCTCAAACGCCTCAATTAAATTTTGTACAGGTTTAGGGACCGTAGCCATCAGGAAAGACCCATACCGCCCATCATTGGGCGCATTTCTTCGGCAGCTACTTTTTGGGCTTGCTTTAATGCTTCATTGACTGCATGAGCAACTTTTTGCAAATCCGGTTCTCCTATTATGGATACAACTTTTTGGTCAGCTGTCATCACAACCGTTACTCCCTGATGCTCAACAGTAATTTTTATTTCTGCAAGCTTTTTTTGCAACTCCATTGCCTGATCTCTCATTTTCTTAAGATCACCCAGCTGTTTTATATTATCCATTAAACCCATGCTTAGTTTCCCACTCCTTTCGCTGATTCTACTACATTTTTAAGCAAACAGGCAATTGTTAAAGGACCGATACCCCCAATATTTGGATTATAAAGCTTAGCAATTTTTGAAACTTCTTCCTCATTAAGATCTCCGAATCCAACCCCCACCACATATGATCCTTTCTTCAGATTTGTATTATTTATAATATTTTTTACCCCTGTTGCAGAAATAATAACATCGCCACTTTTAATTTTTGGTGTTGGATTTTTTGTGTCTTTATCTATAGAGATAATTTTAAATCCTTTATTAGCCAAAAGCTTTATGGTTGGCATTCCCGCTGCCCGACCTCTCCCCAAAATAACAATTTTTTTGCCCTTTAAAAAATTTTCTGTTTTTTTAAATCCTTCCAATAAAGAAAAAGCAGTTAACATTTCCCAAACAGCCAGTGCCGCAGCTCCGCTATAAGGAGCTGTTTCCAGGAAACCATCCACATCTTTTTGGGGATTGATTTTTGCAATTAATTCATCAAAATTCCAAGGCTCATATACCTGGTATTGAATAATTATTCCATGAACTTTTGGGTCTTTATTTAATTTATCAAGAGTTTTTAATAGTTTCTGTTTTTCACTTTTTGAAAACTCAAAAAGCTTAGCTTCTATTCCATATTGCTTTGCTGTTTTTATTTTATTGCTAACATAAATTCTGGAAGAGGGATTATTTCCTGCCAAAATTATGGCCAATTTCGGCTTGAGGTTTTTAGACTTGATACTTTTTTCTAATTTTTTAAGTATAGCTTCTGCAACTTCTTTGCCGGATACTTTCATTGTTTTTAATCTATCCCCGGTACCGGGAATTTTCCAGCAAACTTTTCCACGTCTTTTCTTATGAGTTTAAGGTTTTTATTTTTACGCAATTTGCCTTTAACTTCTTTTAAGAAATCTTTTCTTTTTTCTTGCTCTTTTGGCAAATCCAATCCTCTTATTTCTTCCAGCACCCTTTTGATCCATCCGGCAATTTTTATCATGTCTTTTTCTCTCATTCCCCTGGTTGTTAGGGCCGGTGTCCCCAGTCTTATACCTGACGGATAAAAAGCAGATGCCGGTTCTCCAGGAATAGTATTTTTATTAATAGTTATACCCGCTTCCTCTAGGGCATATTGGGCCTGATAACCCATTCCGAAACCATAATCTTCTAAACTAAGAAGTATTAGATGTGTGTATGTTTTAGTCCCTAACTTATTAGCTAAAACTTTGGCATTTTTTACAATCTGCTCCGCATACTTTTTAAAAGAAGGTTCTAAAACTTCCTCAAGACAAACTGCTATTGCTGCAGTCTGATGATCATGGGGCCCTCCTTGAAGTCCTGGGAAAACTGCCTTTTCTAATTTTTGTGGAAGCTCCGGATCTTTTTTTAATCCTTTTTTGGTTACCAAAATTATAGCTCCTCTTGGACCGCGCAAAGTTTTATGGGTTGTAGTCATTACTATATCAACATATGGGACAGGTGAGGGGTGTACACCTCCTGCAATAAGTCCCGAAACATGAGCTATATCTGCAACAAGATAAGCTCCTACCTCTTCGGCAATTTTTGCAAAGCCTTTATAATCCAAGATAAACATGTATGCTGTGGTTCCCACCCAAATTAATTTTGGCTTATGTTTTTTTGCCAAAGCCCTTACCTCCTCCATATCAATTTTCCAATCTTTTCCAACACCATATTGAACACTGTTAAAAAGTTTCCCTGTATATGATGCTGGTGCACCATGAGTTAGGTGCCCTCCCATAGGAAGTGCTTGTCCCATCAAGGTCTCACCGGGTTTAACTAAAGCCAAAGTTATTGCAAAATTAGCAGGCGAACCAGAATATGGCTGGACTATTGCATGAGCGGTACCAAAAACTTTATTTGCCAAATCTTGAGCATAAATTTCAATTTTATCTATTACCTGATTACCTCCATAATATCTTGCTTTGGGAAAACCTTCGGAGTATTTGTTAGTTAAAATTGATCCCATGGCCTTCATCACATCTTCAGATGTATAGTTTTCAGAAGGTATCATTTCCAGTCCATACTTTTGTCTGTGTGCTTCTTCCGAGATTAATTTGAAAACTCTTGATGACATAAGAACATCCGCCTCCGGCGGATAACCTTGAACCCAAAATATTATTTTGGGTTTAGGAGTAAAGATTACAGAGTCAAGCGTTAAGAGTCAAGTAACTAATTTACGGAGTCGGAATTAAAGATTTCTGCTGCGGCGCGAATTATTTCATCATCTGCTGCCACTTCTATATTTACAATGTCCTCTTTTCTTTGGGGTCTATTCCCCAAAATAGTAGCAACATGAATACTTCTTCCTAAAATATCGGAAAGAATTGATTCCAAAAGATCACGGTTTTTCGGGGCTTCCAAAATTCTTTGATGAAAAGAATATGGTACTTCCATGATAACCTGAGTATCAGTACATTCCCTTATACTAATAGCCCGAAGCAAAGCTTCCAATGAAAAATTATATGGCCGGATAGTTTCCAAAACAAAAGTCCATTTTTCTTTGATTTTGGACAAATCTGACAAGTCACCGGACTTGTCATTCTGAACCGGCTCTGCCGGTGAAGAATCTCTCAACTTCTTTGAGTGGAGACTGACATCCGTCAGAGATCCTTCATCCGCCTTTGGCGGATTCAGGATGACACCCTGTGTCATTTCCACCACTGCCAATTCAAGCGGTAGTGACGAAATTGAGGCATATTTTAATTGCTCCAAACCGGTTTGCAAAATATCCAGACTTTTAATTAAATACTGATTAGAAATACCTTCAGAAAGCGCTACCAGCTGATCATATTTATCTTCTGTTAAACCGGGTTTTACCAGCTGTTCACCCAAACCGTTTTTAATAAGCATTAAATTTCTTAAAGTATCCATCAGGGAAAACACCAGTTCCTTAACTTCTACTCCATGTTCCAGCTGTTTTGCCATATTTAACAAACCCTTGTTAGTATTTTTATCTACAATAGCTTTTGTTAAATCCAAAATATCATCAAATTGAGATAATTTTAAGCTTTCTTCTAAAATTTTAGCTGTTATTTTTCCTTTAAGAAGTGATGCTGTCTGATCTAGCAGTTTAACTCCGTCTCTAAATGAACCGTCACTTTTTTTAACCAGCAAATTTAGCGCTTCGCCGTCAATATCAATTTTTTCCGCTTCGGTAATTTTTTTAAGTGTTTGTAAAAGTTCTGTTGCTCTAGCCAACTTAAAATCCAGTCTTTGAACCCGGGAAAGAATTGTCTGCGGCATTTTTCCCACTTCTGTAGTTGCCAAAATAAAAAGAGCGTGACCGGGCGGCTCTTCCAAAGTTTTTAAAAGAGCATTAAAAGCCTCTGTTGTAAGCATATGAGCTTCATCAATGATATAAACTTTTTTGCGTGAAGCGCTTGGTGATAATTTTACTTTCTCCCGCAGCGCTCTTATATCTTCAATTCCTCTATTGGATGCAGCATCTATTTCAATTAGATCAAGGTTCGAACCGTCTGTAATTGATATGCATATTTCACATTTATTGCATGGAGGGTTTTTATCCTCACAATTTACCATTTTTGCCAAAATCCTGGCTGTTGAAGTTTTACCTGTTCCTCTGGGACCAACAAAAAGATAAGCATGAGATAATTTTTTGCTGACAAAAGCGGAAAGAAGTATTCTTTTTACAGCTTCCTGACCAATCAGGTCATCTAAGTTTTGCGGACGATACTTTAAATAAAAGGCAATATGCATTTAATGATGAATTCCTAATAAATGATTCACGCCATGTTCAACCAGGCTTCTAATTTCCTCATCAACAGATATTCCATCCATTGAAGCATCCTCCAAAGCCTGGGGATAAGAAATAACAATATCACCCAGTCGCAACCATTTATCTGGCGCTGCCACAAAACCGATCCTGGGGATATGCTGCAAACTGGCCTGACTGGCATCCTCCAAAGCAAAGGATAAAATATCTGTGGTATAGTCAATGCCCCGGTATTTTTTGTTGAGTTCGTGCATTTTCCGATCACCAACAACATTGATTCCTACTTCAACTTTTCCGCCGATTCTATGCCTTTGTAAAACCCAGAAAACAGCCTCTTTTATAGCAGTTTTATTAACGTTATATCTTGGATCTGAACTTACAATAATATTAATCATAAATTATTGAGATAATTTTTCTTTAACTATATTACTTACTCTTATCCCATCGGCCCGGCCTTGAACCTTCCCCATTACTGCTCCCATCACCTTACCCATATCTGCCAAAGAGCTAGCCCCTACTTCTGTTATAGCCTGCGAAACTACTCCTATCAACTCCTCATCTGAAATCTGAGCGGGTAAATAGCCTTCCAGAATTTTTAATTCCGCTTCTTCTTTTTGAGCTTGCTCTTCTCTTCCCCCCTGCCTGAAACCTGCTGCCGCTTCTTTTCTTTTTTTAACTTCCCTCTGGGTTACAGAAACTATATCTTCATCCGACAGAGGCCCACCCTTTTGAATCTCTGCATTCTTAATCTCTGACAAAAGAAGTCTTAAAGTAGAAACTTTTACCCCGTCTCTTGCCAGCTGGGCCTGTTTTAAATCTTCTTGTATCTGGTCTAACATATTTAGCCGCTATATCTTTTGGCCCTCATTATTTTTCTGCGCTTTTCAGCCAGATACTCCTGGCGAAGCTGTGAAGGTTTTCGATATACAGACCGATCCCTAATTTCCTGAACCAAACCTTCTGCAACAACCTTTTTTTGAAATTTCCTGATCACAGAATCCGTGCTGTCACCCGGACCTGCTTTCACTATAATACTCAATCAAAAAACACCTCCTTTAAATCTTTACTTACACAGTCAAACGTATTTCTTCCATTGTCCGCCTAACAGATGAAAATGTAAATGGGGAACATGTTGTGCTTTGCCCCCATTTACCACCACTCTATATAACTTATCTGTCAGATCATTTTTCTTTACCAGAATATTTACCGTGTCAAAAATTTCAACCAGGAGCTGTGCATACTCTTCACCAATTTCTCCAACTCCCGCTATGTGCTTTTTGGGAACTATTAAAAGATGAACCTCAGCCGCAGGATTTATATCCGGAAAAACTACTAAAGAATCGCTTTCTGCAACAATATTTGAAGGTATTTCTTTTTTAATTATTTTGCAAAAAAGACAATCCATTTAACCCCCAACCATCTTTTTTAGAAGGTCTAATGTTCTTGTCTGTCTCAATGCATGCCGTAAATGCAGTCTTGGTTCTTGCGCTTCAAATTGTTTTTTAACTCGTGAGTCCTGGATTTTGTCCACTTCGGATTGCAGTTCACTATCGGAGATTACCACATTTTCCTGTCTGGCAATTTCCGCCAACCCCAGTTCCATCCGGACATTTCTTTCAGCTTGCGGGGTCCATTCATTTTTGAGCTGTTCCAAAGTTTTCCCCTGGCCTCTTAGATAATCTTCTAAAAGTAGTCCCATGTCAGCAACCCGCCTCTGAAGGGATACCAGCATCCTATTTAACTCATCCTGAATTAAAATATCCGGGAGTTCAACCGTGGTAATTTTTTCCACTTCCTGCAAAATTGCTTCCTCGAAGTCTAGCTCATTATTATACTTAACATTAGCTTCCAAATCTTTTCTTACTTTTTCTCTTAAATCAGCAAGCCCGGTTGCACCCATAGCTCTGGCAAAGCTGTCATCAGGTCCACCGGCCTGACCATTAGTGGGTTGGAAACTGATAGACCCTGCTCCGGCCAAAGGCCGACCAGCCTCTGGCTGGGGCTGTCTAACCTTCCATCTTTTATAAAGATCATCAATTACTTTATTTATTTCTTCTTCGGTCACAGGCTTTATGGCAGGTCTGGCGGTTTTAATAGTTTTATAATTTCCCACCGAGACAGCCGGCCTGTTGGTGATGGTCGCTTTAAATTGAATCTGTTGACCCTTTACAAAAGAAATTAAATCATATTTTGGGTAATCTATCGGGATAATATCTGTGCCTTTTAGCACTTCAATTAAAAAATTAGGCATGGCAGTTTTCAAAACTTCATCCTGAAGTTTCATCCCCAGGTTCTGCTCCACCATGGGAATGGGGGCTTGACCTTTTCTAAATCCGGGCAATTCCACATCTGCAGAGAGTTTTTGCAAAGTCTGATCCCAACTAGGCTGCAAATCACTCCATGGAACAGTTACACTCACTT
This sequence comes from Microgenomates group bacterium Gr01-1014_7, assembly GCA_007376405.1. Classification (GTDB taxonomy): domain Bacteria; phylum Patescibacteriota; class Microgenomatia; order Daviesbacterales; family UBA10151; genus VMGD01. The sequence goes on along the minus strand of VMGD01000002.1, from coordinate 54,646 downwards.
CCACTATAGATTTTGGTTGTTTTATAATATTTTTGCTAATCATATTTCCAAGTAATGTACCAGAAAACCCTTGGGAAATCAATGGATCGGATGCGAAAAAAATTAATTAAAATGATGATAATCTAATTTTACCTGATGGTATGACTTTCCCACAGGATATGCGGGTTCTACATCCTTTCCAATGTCATTCAGCGTTAGTTTCCGCAACTCCTTCAATGCTCCTGCTTGGTTATTTCTTATTCGCTCTAATCCGCTTTTGCTGGAGTCAAATTCAGGCCTTGCCAAAGTCCACCCCCTATAAGCACTTGAGGGTTCACCGGGCATTGGAAATCTATCAATTGCTACAGATTCTACAGACATAGCATTATTCTACAATATTTGACAATTCAATATATAATCTAATTAATGGCAATTGCTGAATTAGATTTCTATACTTCTATTGCTACATTAGATCCTCGCCCAACTTTTCCTTCTGATTCCATTCTTAATGATAGACGAATTTTATTGGTTCATGCCCGACTTCCATTTTATGATGGATATGTCCCTTTAGATTTGATTGACGATCCCAAACTGCCAGTGGATCATAATCACATTGATTCTCTTTCCAATCTATTTGATGAGGCAAAAGACGAAACAAGACAGGCAAACCCGAATACATATACAACAGGCCAAGCATCTGAAATTACATTAGGCGAAGTGCGAGGTCACCCGCTGCTTGATCCTACAGATGGACTTCATAGACTGGAAATATTAAGAGGGAAGAATGAGCAATTTGCTTATGCGGCAATAAAACCCGATTGCACGCGCCAAGAAATAGTTAAGTACCGAATTTCAGCCACAAAAGATCATCCTTCTGTCAGATTTCCCAGAATGGTTCAGTACTTGCATGATAGCTGGGAATTAACTCCTTGGATCGACTTAGGCATGACAGTTACACAAGCTTTTATACTTAGATATTCCAAACGCTCAACAGGCAAAAATTTACACCTTACACCTACTCAAGTTCTAGAAGTTAGAGACTGGGTTGATCAGAGCTGCTCTGGATGTAGCATTGGTGCAAATATCGCCTATGTTATGCTTAAGATAGCAGATGTTGCCGATCCTGAATTGGTAAAAAGCGTTAGAGAAAGAAAAAGCGGAAACCACTTGACAGCTTTAACAGGCGAACATTTAGCTAATATATCCAGACCCCCTACTCTTTGTCATAGATATGATCTACAAAATACTTTAGCAGAAGCTATCTTGAAAGAGAGTTTAACCGTTGATGACACAAAACAGCTTGTATCTGTAGTTGTAAGAAGAGGCGTACAAACTCCAGATGAAATCAGAGCTATTTTTGAATCAGGTACGTGGAGAACTGAAGAAGTGGAACTGGTATACGGCAGAAGGAATATAAGAAAACCTGCAAGGCTTGAAGTGAATAGTTTGACAGTTCAACTGGCTGAAGCTATTGCCAGAGCTCAAGGAGCAGAAGATGAAAGAGATAATTTAAAAATACAACTGGATCAGGTTGCTTCAGAAAGAGATGTGCTGGCTAAAATGGTTCAAGCATTAGAAAACCAAATCAAGGAACTAAAAGTAGCTTCTACAACCGATAGAGTCAGTGGTACAATTCAAAGTCAACCTGGACAAATCTCCACAAGACCGTCTTCCACTCCAGAACCTCAACCCAGAATTTACCAACCCTCCAGACCAACACCAAATTTCTTTTCTGAAACAAGATCAGCTGCTGATATACCTGATATAGGAAGTGATGATGTTAGAAGATATCTTGCCAGGTGGACAAAAGAGAAGTTATTTCAAACTCTATCAGCACTTGGCAAAAAACCTGTGTATGAAACGGTTCCAGATTCTGCTATTCCATTTTTAATCCTACAGGTTATACGTTTTACTGGTTGTGGAATACAAGGTAACTTCTTAAAATATGATCCTGATAAATTAAACAGACTAATTATAGACGAAGTAAAAGAGGATATAATGGCTATTCTTGATGAGATGGATGCTCATCCTGAAAGAGTAAACCTTTTACAAGTTACTGATGATATTGCTAATAGATATTTAGAACGTTCACAAAGGTAAATTTACTCATTACCCTCCCAGGGTTTTTATAGCTCTTATTTGTACAACTCGCTGTGGGTCCCCAGAAGTTCAAAAATAATCACTTTGTTATCTTTTTCATCCATATGTTCCGAAAAAATAGCTCTCCAGTCACCTGTCACATCAATGCTGCGTGATCCGGCATATTTGCCTGTTAATGCATGATTATTAAGCAGAGAATAAAACGGGTCTTGTAGAAAAATTGCAAATCTCTTGTCAAATGCTGTTCTTATCTTAACATCGGCCTTATCGTAGCGTTTTTTAAACTTTTTTGCGAAGTTGATTTGCATACTTAGCCTTTGGATCATGCAACCAGGCTATGGCATCCTCGGAGTTATCAAAAGTAGGAGAAACCCAGCCATTTTTGATTTCTTCTTCAACCTCTTTCATTGACTGAATAAAATACTCCGAAGGCTCTTCCGCGGCTCTAAAAGTAAAAGTTTTTGTTTTAATAATCTGTTTTAAAAACCCGTTAATCAGGGAACTTAAACTAATACCCATTTCCTCCGCCGCAGTCTGGGCCTGCCTTTTAATCTTCGGTTCAATTTTAATATTTATTACAGCAGTGTTCATATATACTAAGTATACACTTTTTATACACCTTGTCAAGTTTCATTTAAGATTAGATTTGACAAAACAACCTATAATCACTATTATTCGTTCTTATATGATAACAGAGGCAAGAGCAGGACTGGTTGCTGCCTATAATTCTCAATATGGAGAAGGTGCTATTAATAAGGCACATTTATTAGTACCCACAAGTAAACAAGTAAGAGAGTACACAAGACATCATGGTTTATTGGGACATTTTTGGATTGACCTTGAAGCCTCACCGAGCATAGTTATAGTTGATACAGTGGATTTAAAGGATTTTAAATATGCATGGATTGGAACCCGCCAAAGACGATCCTTAAGGTTAGTCCTTTCTGCCGGAAATCAACCAATTACTCCAGATCCGGAAAGAACATTACGGGTACATGCATATACCAAATCGCAAGAAAGACTCGAAGGTGTGGAACTTAAAGTCTGGTATCAGCGTAGCCATATAAAAAATGTCCCTTATGTAGATGGACTTTACCCAATCTGTAGACCCTTATCAGCTGTAGCTCCCTAACTTTGAATTATTTTTAGTAGTTCTTCAAAAGTTAAAAACTTAGTTTCTTTTTCATTTCTTTTTTTAACTTCTAATTTATCTTTTGCTTGCCCTGAGCTTGTCGAATGGGTTTTTTTAGAAATAACCACCCTGTATGGAATGCCAATTAAATCGGCGTCGGCAAATTTTTCTCCTGCAGAAACCCCGCTTCTATCATCAAATAAAACTTCTATTCCTTCTGCCTGTAAAAGCTTGTATACTCTTTCCGCTTCATTCTTCACTGAAGAATCATCCATATCAAGACCTACTATATGAACCATGAAAGGTGCAACAGCCTCCGGCCAAATTATCCCCTTATCATCATTACTGACCTCAACTATAGCTGCCAAAGTTCTGGCAAGACCAATTCCATAACAGCCCATATAATAAGGTTTCTTTTTTCCGTCAGCATCTATAAACTGCGCCCCTTTCATTTTTGAAGAATAATGAAAACCCAGCTGGAAAATATTACCTACTTCAATTCCCTTTTTAGCAACCAGTTTTTGGCCGTTTGGACCGATAAATCCTTCTTTAGCAATTTTGAAATCATAAAACTGTTCGGGCTGGGGCAGATCGCGTCCAAAATTAACATTAATAGTATGAAAATTTGTCCTGTTTGCCCCTGTTTCAAAATTCCGCCTGTTAGCGCAAGACTCATCAAAATATATCTTTACTTCTTTGGGCAAGTTCAATACTCCCGCATATCCAACTTTTGCACCAGTTATTTTCTTAACTACCTCTGCTGAAGCAAGTTTTAATAATCTACAACCTACAATTTTTACAAGTTTTTCCTCATTAATATCAAATCCGCCTCTGACAGCCGCGGCAATTATTCTGCCCGTATCTGTTTCAAATAAAATTGTCTTTGTTGTTTTTTCAACAGGAATCTTAAGATACTCTGCAAGTCCCTCAACTCCGATAATGCCTTTACCCTCAACATCCTCCACTCCCTTCATCTCTTCATCACTGCTCGCGTTATCCAGGGTAAAGCTGGCTATATCCTCATGCGCAAAGTATTCTCCATCGGTAAAGTACCTACTCTCTCCGGCATCCGATTCCACCACAAATTCATGAGAGTATTCCCCGCCAATATACCCATTGTCTGCCTCTACAATTTGGGGGGTTAATCCCACCCTTTCAAATATTTTGGTGTAAGTATCCATCATGTTTTGATATTCCCTTTTAAAATCCTCCTCTGAGTCGTGGAAAGAATAGCCGTCTTTCATTAAAAACTCACGCAGTCGCAATAACCCGCCCCGGGCGCGCAGTTCATCTCTGAATTTGGTTGAGAATTGATAAATGTGAAAGGGTAAATTTTTATAACTTAGCTGAAATTTTCGAACTAAATCTACTATCATCTCTTCTGCCGTACCACCTAAAACAAACTCCATTTCGTTTCTATCTTTAATAGTCATTAGCTCAAAACCTACCGAGCTGGTCCTGTTTGTTTCTTCCCATAGAGCTTTGGGGTGAAGTATTGGGGTAATTATTTCCTGGGCTCCGGCCTTATCCAATTCCTGCTTAATAATTGCCTGGATTTTTTGCTGGACCCGCAAGCCTAAAGGCAAAAGATAATACCTGCCGGCTGTAGATTCTCTAATATATCCTGCCTTATAAAGCAGTTTATGGGAAATTAAACTGGCATCTTTTGGCGTATCTTTAATAGTTTTCCCAAACAGTCTTGAATATTTCATGTTTCCATCATACTACACAGAGGTATTAGAGGCTAGTAGCTCTAAAAGCTTTTTGCAAATTTTTATCAAAGGTAAAAAGTTCTGCGTTATTTTTCTTGGCAAAGAAATAGATAAAACAGTCAGCTAAACTCAATTTCTTGGAAAAAATTCTTAAGGTCTGTTCAAATATATCCTCATCCTGAATCTGTAAATCTTTGTTAATTAATAGTCTTCTTAAAACTCCTATCACCTCTTCAATCTTAAAACCATACTCTTTTGTGAGAGCGTAAACAATCTCAAATACGACAATCTGGGGTACAACTAATTTTATTTTACCTAACTTTGCCAGTTCTATTTTCTTTCTGATTTCTTTAGTCTGAGAGAGAACATCATCTAATAAGAAGCGTAGTAAAGTATTAGTGTCTAAAACTAATACTTTCATTTTAGACACCAGTAGCCTCTTTAGCTAAATATTCTTCAAAACCTTGGCGTATCTTCTTAAATGGAATTTTCTTATTTGTTTTAAATATACCACCCAAAGACAATAAATCATCAGCTGCCTCTATGCTTAATTTGTTACCTTCCTTTGAAACAACAACTTTTTTAGTTTTTTCCAAGCCTAATTCTCTTCGGAATCTGGCCGGAATACTGATTTGCCCTTGTGATGTCACAGAAACTAAATATGTCATATTACATTAATTATACCATATTACATTACTTTTGCAAGATTACATTAACTTATGAAAAGATTTTGCGGATGTCGGAATATGTAATTAAAAATGCTAAAGCCAGTAAAACTGCAAAGCCTATTTGGTGAACCATCCTTTCAATATCCTCTCTTACCTTTTTTCTGCTTACTGCCTCAATCACTAAAAACAGTAACCTTCCTCCATCCAAAGCAGGAATTGGTAAAACATTAAAAATAGTTAAAGTTAAGGATATTACTCCAACAAACCAAAGATAAAATGAAAAAGCCCCCGGGCCTTCACTTAAAATATTATTGCTAATTCCTGCAAGACCAACCGGTCCGCTAACAGATTCCGAAGCTCTTTTTAGATTTCCGGAGCCCAAATCAGCTCCCAATTTTCCCAAGCCTGCAAAAGTAACTTTGGTCAAATCCCAGGAATAGGTTATCCCGGAAAAAATTTTCTCACCAAGGGTTGTATACTGTTTAATGGCTAAAGGAGAAAATCCGACGCCTATCAGGAAGTTACCGTCATCAACTTTTTTGGGGGTAACTGTTATCTTTCTTTCTGTTTTATCGTCAATATCCGTCAGAGTTAAGCTTACCTGTTGCCCGTTTTTTTCTTTAATAAAATTTCTGGCATCATCAAATTTTTTAATCTCTTTTTCATCTACCTTTAAAATTCTATCGCCTACTTTTATTCCTGCTATCTCTGCGGGAAAATCCTTTTGGACCAGTCCAACAAAAACAGCCGGCTCAATTGTGGGATAAATCACTCTGAAATTTTGGTAAATAATTACAGTATAAAAAATGACCCACGCAAGTAGTAAATTCATTACCACACCTGCAATAACCACTAAAATTCTTTTGTGAACTGCTGCGGCAGCAAAAGAATTCTTATCTTTTAAAACATTCTTATCTACTTCATCTTCTCCCAATAACCTGACAAATCCACCAATAGGCAAGAGATTTAGCGAATATAGTGTTTCCCCTATTTTTTTACCCCAGACCCTTGGAGGAATTCCAAATCCGAATTCTAAAACTTTTATTCCAAATCTTTTGGCCACGAGAAAGTGCCCCAGTTCATGGATGATAACTAAAACAAGTAGTGTAAAAATAAAAATTAGAATTGAAAAAAACATTAAATTTCTTTTAGTTCTTCTTCTTTAGCCTTACCTAAATTATCTATCTCAGCTATCTTCTTATCCACCAGCTCCTGCAGCATTTTTTCTCTTCTGAAAAACTCATCTTCCCCAAATTCTCCACTATCCTGTGCGCTTTTCCAGGCATTTCTAAAGTCCTGCCTAATTTGTCTAACTACCACCCTTGTTTCCTCCATTTTTTGATGTAAAAGTTTTATAAACTCTTCTCTACGTTCAGATGTCAGGGGCGGAATTGACAAACGGATCAAATTCCCTTCATTTGAAGGATTAAGTCCTAAATTTGCCTCCTGGATGGCTTTGATCACATTTTGCAAAATAGATGCATCCCAGACCTGAATTGTTAAAAGAGTAGCTTGGGGCGCGGAAATATTGCCCACTTCCACCATTTTCATTCTGGATCCATAAGCCTCAACAGGAATATTTTCAATTAAAGAAGGATTGGCCCTGCCGGCTCTGATCCCGGCCAGTTCCATTTTAAGATGCTGCAGCGCATCTTCAATCTTTTGATTTGGTTCAGTTAATACTGGATCCATTAATCTCCTAATGCTATTCTTTCAAATCTTCCTACCTGAATATTTTCCCCCAGCTTACCAATAGCTCCTTTTATTATTTGATCAACCGTCATAGAATTGTCTCTTATATATTCTTGTCCCAGTAATTCTTCAACTGATGAAGGATTCATGGAAGCAATCTGCAAAGCCAGTTCATGAGCCAAAGACTTAAAATCATCTGTTCTTGCCACGAAATCTGTCTCACACAAAACTTCAACCAAGACCCCCACTTTTCCACTATGGGAATAAACTTCAACCATTCCGGCTTTTACCTTTCTCTCCCCTTTTTGAGCCCCCTTTTCAAATCCTTTTTGTTTTAACCAAACTTTGGCTTTTTCCATATTACCCTTCGAAGACTTAAGGGCCTCGTGGCAATCGGCAATTCCGGCACCGGTCTGTTCTCTTAGTGTTTTAATATCATCTATGCTCACTCTACACCACCTTTTCGGCATCTTTAACTGCTGCTTTTTCCACCATTTCTTCTGCCACTGCCACTTCCTGCTTTAACTCCTCCGGAATTTCTTCCTCTTCTGCTTTTTTTAATGCATCTACCTCTTCTTTTTTTGCCAGTTTTTCAGCTTTTTCCTGTTCACCCTGAGCTTGTCGAAGGGCTTCTTTCTTTCCTTCCCCATAGGCAGAAGCTATAGCTCCAACCAGTATCTTAATGCTCTTTATGGCATCATCATTACCCGGAACCGGATAATCTATTTCCGAAACATTACAATTTGAATCCGCAATTGCCACGGTTTTAATTCCCAGCCTGTTGGCTTCCCTTATTGCTATATTATCAGAAACCGCATCTACCACAAAGATTGCATCTGGCAGAGCTTCCAACTCCATTACTCCTTTGAAATCTCTCTCCAGCTTAGCCATTTTTCTATCTAAAAGAAGCTGTTCTTTTTTAGTATATTTGGATAACTCTCCCTTTTCCTTTTGAGCTTTAAAATCTTTTAGCAGCTTAATATTTTTCTTAATCTCTTCAAAATTGGTTAAAAATCCGCCAATCCATCTTTCTGTAAGGTATGGGGCATTTAACTCTTTAATTGCTTCTTCTATAATTGGTCTTGCTTGTTTTTTAGTTCCAACAAAAAGTAGGACTTTTCCCGTCTTTCCTAAACTTTGAACAAACTCAACAGCTTGCTTTAAGAATTTATCAGATTGGGTAAGATCAATAATATGCACACCATCGCGGGCACCATAAATATATGGCTTCATCCTTGGATGACCACGTCTAACCTGGTGTCCAAAATGAACACCTGCCTCTAATAACTGCTCTAAACTAGGAAGTTTAATCATGCGGTCGATTGTACGTTAAATCTCTCTATCTTTCAAGCTCCAGGAATTTATATCTCATTCCTTCATGTTCCTGCCAGTCTGATCCAAAAACTTTTTTCTTAAACTCCGAATAATCAGGAAAAAATACATCCCCTTCTATTTCTTTATCAAGATAAGTTAAATACAGTTTGTCAACCAGAGGTATTGCTTGTTCGTATATTTGCCCTCCTCCCATGACAAAAATTTCTTCACTGCCGAGTTCACCCTGAGCCTGTTTTATAGCTTCCTCTAGAGAATGAACAACTATACATCCCTCTGCAGAGTAACTCTGATCATGCGTAATAATAATATTAGTTCTTCCGGGTAAAGCTTTACCAATTGATTCATGGGTTTTCCTTCCCATAATAATGGGATGTCCCATGGTAATTTCCTTAAATCTCTTTAACTCTGCCGGAATATACCAAGGCATCCCGCCTGTTTTTCCTATTACCCTTTTTTTCCCTGCCACTGCTACAATAATGCTAATCATAGTATTATGTATCTTGTATTATGTAGTAAGTATAATTCCACTTTTCATATAATTTAGATAATAAATGCCTTGGAACTCTTTATTAAACCATTAATTAACTTACTCACAGTAACAGTTTTTTCAGCTATATTTTGAAATTTATCCCTACTAAGATACCCAATATCTCGTGCGATTAGCAATTGATTCTGTAATTCTGTGATTGATCCCAAAGTCATATAGAAAAATTGTGCTTTTTCTTTTTTAGTTTTCCTGGAAAATCCCTCAGCAGTATTACTTGTAATCGAGACTGCACTTCTTCTCATTTGATCAATTAGTCCATATCTTTCTTCAATGGGAAAAAGTTTAGTGACTTTATAAATTTCTAGTACTAATTGATGTCCTTCTCTCCATGCATTCAAATCCGTAAATGATTGAATTTTCATACTTAATACATACTACTTAATACTTACTACAAATTAGAATCCCCCCACTACAGTTACTTCTCCTTTAATTGGCGGATACGGGTTATAACCCATTACTTCAAAATCTTCAAATTTAAAATCATCTATATTTTTAACTTTTGGATTTATTTTCATTTTAGGAAAAGAGCGGGGAACCCTCTTTAATTGTTCCTTTACTTGGGGCACATGATTACTATAAATATGTACGTCTCCAAAAGTATGGACAAATTCTCCCGGCTTAAGTCCCACTACTTGGGCAATCATCATTGTAAACAGTGCATATGAGGCAATATTAAACGGCACTCCCAAAAAAGAATCAGCAGACCGCTGATAAAGCTGCAAAGATAATCTGCCTTTATTAACAATAAATTGAAATAGGGTATGGCAAGGTGGAAGAGCCATGGATTTTCCGGGCAGGGCCATTTCATAAATAAACTCCGGATTCCAGGCTGAAACCACAATTGATTTTCTAAAAGGAGTGGTCTTTAACTCATTAACTGCCCAGCCCAGCTGGTCAATTAATCTACCATCAGATGTCCTCCATTTCCTCCATTGAACTCCATAAACATTTCCCAAATCTCCGTATTTTTTTACAAAGGAGTGATTTTTGGGAAGTTCTTTTAATTTTTGTATAAATTCTTCCTGTGTTAATAATTTTTGACTTTTGACTTTTGAGTTTTGAGTTTTGTACTTTTTATATGCCCATTCATCCCAAATATGCACATCCTGATCCACCAAATATTTAATATTGGAGTCACCTTTTAAAAACCAGAGAAGTTCATGAATAATCGCCCTCAAGAATACTTTTTTTGTAGTTAAAAGTGGGAAACCTTTGGATAAATCAAATCTCATTTGCCTGCCAAAAACCGATCTGATGGTAACTCCGGGATTATTAAACACAGGTTTGTCTACTCCATTTTTCAGGATGTCTTTTAAAAGTTCCAGGTACTGATATTCCGGATGTTTAAACCTGCTGTTCTTCATTTTCTGGAGATATTCTACCACCTTGGTGCTGACCCCGGTAGTTTGCAGTTTGCCCCTCAATTTTAAAAAAAACTATGTTACAAATTCTAGATCCCATTTGCAGCTTAACTTCAAATTCTGATAAATTTTTAAGTCCCATGGTTAGGACACCTTTATAACCAGGGTCTGTCTTAGAATTTAATAAAAGTAATCCGGCCCTGAATAAAGAAGTTCTCGGGTAAACTACGGGCATTAAATCCTTAGGGGTATTTATTACTTCTACTGTTGAAACTAAATAATATTCACCTGGCTTTATGACTATTTCTTTTTGCCTACCTCTTTTTTTGTACTGCACAATTAATTCTACCTTAACCCCTTTTCTTTTCCCCAAATTAGCCTCTATAAAAGCACCACCCTCGGCAATTTGATAAACTGCCCCCAACCGTAGATCTACCCCTACTCCTTCGGGATCTTTAAGTTCACGATTCCCGAGGTTTTCGATTAATTTATTCTTCCTTACTCTTTGGAGAATTTCATTTATCCCTATTACGCTCATGAATTGTATTATGTAGCATGTATTAAGTATTATGGGAAATTGCAATTAAAACCCTTAATACATAATACGTAATACTTACTACTTCTTTTTCCTTTTTCCCATTAAATTAGAGACTTGTGGTAGATCCGATCCTCCATATCTATTGTTGGGGCTTTTCTTATATGAGCGTTCAACTGCAGCTCCCAGCTTCTCAAAAGAAAAAGCGCAAATCGGCGAGCCTTCATAAATCACCACTCTTTTCCCTTTTAAAAAAGTGCCGAATTCCAAAACCGGATGCCCGTCCCAGCCCGGATCAAAGCGGGCGGCTGTGGAATGAACAGCAATGCCCAGCCTTGCCAGGGAGCTTTTGCCGTGCAAATGACCAACAATATCATCAGGTAAAGTTAATTTTTCTTTGGTGGTGGCAATGACAAAATCTTTATCGGATAAAACAAAGGGCTGGCCCGGTTTTAACTCTACCAGCTTCATCATGGATTCCACTTCTTGTTTGGTAGTGTGCTTGGTATCAATAATATCCCAGCCATCCCCGGTAAAAACCCGCAGTTTATTTCCCAGATGAAAATCTATAGTGACCTCATCAACACTATCTTCCCAATCCTTTGGCAGCGGATTAATCTTAATAACCCCTTTCTTTATATACTGCTTTATCACCCAATCCGGCAAAGTTCCGACTATATTTTGAACAGTAAGTTTTTTGGAAGGCTTTCTTGGCATAATGACTAGCATACTTTATTCTGCCAAGCACTTTTTTTCAAGTGGGAAATTATGTTTTACTTTTTGGACAAAATAGTCCTTTAGGGTTATCTTGTCCATTTTGCAAATATGATTGGTACAAAAAAGATAGGCTGCCCCTACATATATAGAGACAACCTATCTTTAAATTATTTTCCTTAGGCAGATATCCTAGCAGGTGCAAGCTCATACCCTGACATAAGATCTTGCAGATAACATCTGTAAGTTTCCGGCACTTCCACCAGAGGCAACCTTAAACCTCCAACTTCCATTCCTGCAATATTTAGCATTGCCTTTATAGATGCAGGAGAAGGTTCAGGTGCAGTTGGCGGAAAAAGAGTATCAAAAAGAGGCATTAAGCGATGATGCTCTCTTTGTGCATCTTCTTCCTGTCCTGACAGTTGTAAATCCATCATTGTTCTAATGGATCTACCTACAAGATGACTTGCTACTGAAACCACTCCGTAACCTCCATTCCTTAGAAAAAACAGAGTATCCTGGTCGTTACCGCTCCAGACCTCAAATCCGGGAGATTTTCCTCCAATAACAAGATTAACCTGTCTTTGTCCCTTCTCATCTGATGTACCAATCGCCTCTTTTAGTCCTACAATATTCCCAAACGATTCATCAAGCCGACGAACGGTTTCAGGAAGCATGTTAACATTAGTCCTGGAAGGAACATTGTAAAGAATCACCGGAAGAGTAACTGAATCAGCAATCGCTGCAAAATGCCTATACAGACCTTCTTGCGATGGCTTATTGTAATATGGCGTAACCAAAAGAAGACCATGCGCTCCTTCTGCTTGAGCCATTCTTGATAAACGGACACTTTCTCCAGTTGAATAGGTGCTCGTTCCGGCAATAATCCTTGCATGATCGCCTACCGCCTCCAATACAGTATTTAATAGCTCTCTTCTTTCATGCTCGGTCAATGTAGGTGATTCCCCTGTAGTCCCTGCCACAACTATACCTTCTGATCCTGTATCAACCAGATGCCTTGCCAAATTGATGGTCTGTCTGGTATCAAGATTCCCTTCTTGGTCAAAAGGAGTAACCATGGCGGTAATCAATCTTCCAAACTGCTCTTCATGTTCTGACATAAATTTATTTCACCTCCTTTGGGTGTGAGGAGGATAATATATATAAACACGCTGTGTGTCAAATTTTTAACAAAACTTGACAATTTTAACAAAATATGTTAAATATTTAACATGATATCCACATCACAAGTAGTAGAAAGCCTTATAAAAGAAACTCCCTTCCTGGAAGCAGCTCTGGCATCCGATATTGTGAATTATTCTTCTTTGGCCCGTTACCTTAAGCCAAAAATTGAGGAAAAACTCTTTAAAGATATAAGGACAGGCGCCGTTATAATGGCTTTAAAAAGAATTTCTTTTAAACTTAAAGGTACTTTACCTAATAATTCGGACATTTTAAAAACTTTAGGTGATATAACAATTCGATCTAATCTCATTGACTATACATTCTTGAATTCTCCAACTCTGGGAAATGCGCAAGATAAATTACTTGAAAAAACCGCAAACAGAAAAGATATTTTTATAACAATTTCTAATGGCATAAGTCAGGTAACAATCATTGCAAGTGAAGCTTTGGATAAGGACATAAAAGAAATATTTAAAGATGAAACACCGGTTTGCAGCATTGAAAATCTATCCTCTTTAACAGTTAGAATTCCTGTAGAAGCAACAAAAACACCAGGAGTATTATATTCAATGCTCAAAATCTTGGCTTGGGAAGGAATAAATCTAATTGAAGCTGTTTCAACCTTCACGGAATTAACTGTTGTTCTGGATAGTAAGGATATCGATCGGGCTTTTTCTCTTCTGAAAACCTAAAAAATCTTACTGTTTAAGATATTCATTATTTCCCTGTGAATGTCTTCTTTAGATCTCATTTGGCCATTTTGCATACAGTTAACCACCTGCCAGTTGGGTTCGGCTCCAGAGAGCTGCAAATAAATCTTATTTGCCTGTTCCAGATGCGCAAGACTATCTTCATGAAGGTCAGGCTTCTGTTTACTTAAAACATTTTTCTGGCCCACTTTTGGATCAACATCCAAAAGTATGGTTAAATCTTCTTTAGGAATACCGTTTGTTTCATATTCCAACTTATCCAGCCATTTGAAGAATTTTTCTCTTTCCTTTGCAGGCAAATTTGCTCCCATGTGAGCCTTATTGGATGAAACATACCTGTTGGCCAAAACCAATTTTCCCCTGCTTAGCCACTTTTCTATTAATGGCTTAGCAAGTAACCTATCTCCTGCGTAAAACTTTGATATTTTATACGAATCCACCTTATTAATAGATCCATATTCACCTTCCAGATATTTTTTAACTAACTTTGCATATTGGTTCTGCCCATACCTGGGAAAACTAATTACCTCATATGCAATCTTTTTTTCTTTTAACCATCTAGAAAGCAAGTTAATTTGTGTAGTTTTGCCGGCCCCATCTGTACCATCTATAACTATTAGCTTACCTTTCATATTGACAATTATACTGATCTGTGATTAAATATAAACAATCACGCCCCTCGAGAAATCGGGGGGATATTTTTTGCATTACATAGATAAACCTTCTTCCCAAGTTTTGCTATTTCTTTCCCTAAATGACCTTCACCAAAGACTACAATTACTTGCTTTTGTTTTCCTGCCAGGTAATTGATGAGCGGTGCAAAATCTCCATCACCTGAAAAGAAGATAAATGTATCAAATTTATCTTGCAAACTATGTACATCCATTGATATTTCAATATCAAAATCACATTTCCTGCGTAAAATTTTCCTATTGAAGATTTGCAAGATTTTTTCTATATCTATTGGATCCAGTTTCTTCATTGAAGCTAGTGAATCTCTGACTTCTTTTGCCAGCTGTCTAAAGTGAGATGAATCAAGGCTTACTGGAATATACTTTACTTCTTTGGTAACTACACTGAATCCAATAAGCTTTACTTTCTTTAAAAACTGCTTTGACTTTGGATGTTTATCCAAACCATAGTAAAAACGGATATCGTCAACTTCTTTATAACTCTTAAGATAACTGTAGAGTTTTGGAGGATCTATTGGTTTTTGTCTGTGTTTATTCGAAGAACCGTAATCCCAGCCGTAAACATTTGCCCAATCAATAAAGACCGCTGTTTTACCTTTTAATTTAAACCTAAACTTTTTATCTATCATTTTTAGATGCTTTTAGCAATCTTCAAAATGGCCATAATATAATCTTCTCCCGGAACAGGAGTGTAACCCCAATCACTTTCTCTATCATCGAAATAATAATAGTCTGACATGAGGAAATTATAACAGAAGACGTTAAAAGAAAAATAATTCAAGGGGTAAGAAATGAAACAAAAACCTCAGGAGTATTAACTTTTTCTACCTTTTATTTAATTACCCTTTTTAGAACGTACGGAACAAGGTCTCTTATACCCATTGGGAGACCAACCAGTAAGCCTCCTACAGTGTAACCAGCCCGGTCGAGGATTGCTTCAAAATTGTGTCTATACTTTCCGTCAGCGTTTGTTACTCTGTCAAACTGTGCACAAAAATAACCATATGCGCGACCTCTGTCACCTTTTAACCAATTTAGACCACCTAGGGTAGAGTCTCTAAAACCTCTTCCAAACGCTTTTCCTATGTTTTGTTCAACATCGATCATATTAAAAGTAATAATAACATGTTATGGGGTATTTGTCAAGTACCCGATTATTTGATTAGAATTCTCCTGATGCAATAGGCAATACAAACTAGATTGAGTAATTTAATAACTTACTTACTGACTGCCTCTAAAAAGGCTAAGAATATTGGATGGGGTTTTAAGGGGCGGGATTTATATTCAGGATGGCCTTGTGTGGCAATATAAAATGGATGTGTCTTTGCTGGAAG
The DNA here is from genome assembly GCA_007376405.1 of Microgenomates group bacterium Gr01-1014_7. Lineage (GTDB taxonomy): Bacteria > Patescibacteriota > Microgenomatia > Daviesbacterales > UBA10151 > VMGD01. The sequence continues at coordinate 38,950 of VMGD01000002.1, read as the reverse complement.
TTCAATAATTTCTACTAAATTCTCATCAATTGATCTGGCAGAAAAAATCATCCCTTTTTTCTCAAAATCAGCTAAATATTGATTATTAAATTCATATCTGTGCCTGTGTCGCTCACTGGTTAGTTCTTTTTTGTAAATCTCATAAGCCTTGGTTTCTTTTTTAACCATAGCATCCCAGCTGCCTAATCTCATTGTCCCGCCATAAGCCCTTTTTGCCATAAATTTTTTCTGTTTAGGCATAAGATGAATTACCGGATGTCTGGTTTTTGGATTGTTTTCCGTAGTGTCAGCATCTTTCCAGCCTATTATGTCCCTGGCAAAAGCAATTACCGAGAGTTGCATTCCATAACACAGTCCCAAATAGGGAATTTTTCTCTCTCTGGCGTAGGATGCCGCAGTAATCATTCCCTCTGCTCCCCGCTGCCCCCAGCCAATCGGTACAATTAACCCATTTGGTTTACCAATAATTTCCGGACCCTCTTTCTCTAGCTTTTCGGCATCTATCCATCTGGTATTAACGGAAACCCCAACCGCAAAACCGGCATGGTCCAGCGCATCCAGAAGAGCCGCATATGAATCCCGGAGTTGATAATCTCCTGTTCCAAAGTATTTGCCAACAATGGCAATTTCTACTGCTTTATTTTTACTGTTTATCTTCTCAACCAGTTTTTCCCAGGCCCGGAGATCAGGCTTTCTTACCTTTAACCCTAACTTTTTAAGTATTTTTTCCTCTATGCCCTGGGAATGTAAAACCAGAGGAATTTCATAAACGGATTTAAGGTCCGGATTGGAAATAATATCCTCCGGCTTCATATTACAAAACAGGGCAAATCTTTCTCTCCTCCTTTGATCCAGATACTTTTCAGACCTGGTAATCACAAAATCAGGTTGAATACCCAAAGAATTTAAAGTTCTAACAGATAGTTGGGTAGGTTTTGTTTTCGGCTCTCCTAAATGAGCGGGTGTGGGAACATAGGAAACATGAATGTGCAAAACATCCCCGGGATTTTGCAGGGTCATGATACGGGATGCTTCATAGTAGAAAACATTTTGATATTCACCGGCTGTCCCGCCCAGCTCAATGATAACAATATCGGCTTTTTTCAGTTTGCCTACGTGATTAATCCGGTCAATAATCTCGTTAGTTAAATGAGGAATAGCCTCCACATCTTCCCCGTTATATTCAAACCTTCTTTCCCGATCAATCACTGTTTGATAAATTTGACCCATGGTAACAAAGTTATCTTTGCCCATGTTTTCATCTAAAAATTTCTCATAAGTGCCAATATCCATGTCAGCTTCTGTTCCATCCTCACAAAGAAAGGGATCGCCATGTTCAATAGGGTTTATAGTTCCCGCATCTAAATTTAAGTAATTTTCAAATTTAATCGGGGCAATTTTGTAACCTGCGGATTTTAAGAGGAAGGCAATTGAGGCAGCTGTTGTGCCCTTACCAATACCCGAAATTACACCACCACTAACAAAAATATATTTCATTTTATTTGGGGGAGATCCTTCGCTAATCGCTCAGGACAAGTTTTTGAGGCCCTCATAATAATAACAAAAATAGTATTAAGATACAAGAGGTAAGTATTAAGGGTTTTTTGGCTTGGTCCAGGAGGCGAATTTGCAGCCGGGCCAGTTTTTGCAGCCGTAAAAAGTCTTACCTCTTCTGGTATGCCTGACCACTATATCTCCTCCGTCATCCGGACAAATTGCATTTACCTTTTCCTCCAAAGCTTCCGTATGTTTACAATCCGGAAAACCGGAACAGGCCAAAAATTTACCAAATTTACCGATTCTTATTACCAAATCTTTACCGCATTTGGGGCACTTTTTATCACTAACTTCAACTGCCACTTTTACTCTTTCAGCAGTTTTTGAAGTTTGTTCAAGTTTTTTCTCAAACGGCTCATAAAAACTTGCTATAGTTGACCGCCACTGCCGCTCCCCTCTGGCAATTTCATCCAGTTCATTTTCCATTTGAGCGGTAAATGAATAATCAAATACATCCGGAAAGTTCTTAACCAGAAAATCACAAACAGCAAAACCCAGCGCGGTGGGAAAAAACTTACGCTCTTTTCTTTCCACATAAAATCTATCCTGAATTGTTGATAATGTCGGGGCATAAGTTGAAGGCCGGCCAATTCCCAACTCTTCCAGTTTTTTTATTAAAGAGGCTTCATTGTATCTTGGGGGAGGTTCGGTAAAATGCTGCGTAGGCAAGAGCTGAAGCAGTTTCAATACCTCATTTTCAGAAAGTTCAGGCAATACTTGTTTCTTTTCATCTTCTCTCTCATCCACATCCTTTCCATATAGCTTCAGCCAACCATCAAACTTAATTACAGAACCAGTTACCCGTAGTGTATAATCAGCCGCTGCCACATCAACTACTGTCTGATCAACTACCGCTTCACTCATCTGACAAGCCACAAACCGCTTCCAAATTAACTCGTAAAGCCTCTGATGATCCCTGTTTAAACCCTTTCCCCTTAACCCTTCTCCCTTTTCCCTTACATCTGTTGCCCGTATCGCCTCGTGCGCTTCCTGCACATTTTTAGATTTTGACTTGTAAGCGCGGGGCGCTTGCGGCAAATAAGATTTGCCTAAAAACCTTGCAATATAGTCCCTGACCATACCAATAGCTTGAGAAGAGATATTAAATGAATCCGTTCTCATATAAGTAATCAACCCGTGCTCATATAAATTTTGTGCAAGCATCATGGTTTTTTTGGCAGACATTCCCAACCTGTTGGCAGCAGCCTGTTGCAGAGTGGAGGTGGTAAAAGGAGGATAAGGGTAGCGGCGAAGCTCTTTTTGGGTAATTTTGGAAACAATATAATCTGCTGTCTCCAGATTTTTAACATGCTCATCAGCCTCTTCTTTGTTTTTTATTTCCAGCTTCTTCCCATTTTGTTCTATTAGAGTTGCAGTAAAACTTTCCCCTTCACGCTTTACCCTTTCCGCTTGGAGCTCTACCTCAATTATCCAGTACTCAACAGCCTTAAAGGCTAAAACTTCCCTTTCTCTTTCCACTATTAAACGCAGCGCCACGGATTGAACTCTTCCGGCAGACAAACCCTTTTTAACTTTGTACCAAAGCAGTGGGGACAATTTGTATCCAACAAGTCTGTCTAGGACCCTTCTGGCTTGCTGTGCATCTACGAGTTTTAAATTAATTTCTCTTGGATTTTTAAAAGCCTCTTTAATAGCATCTTCTGTAATCTCATGAAAAACCACCCTGCTACCTTCCCTACCCAATATTTGGGTAATATGCCAAGCTATTGCTTCTCCTTCTCTATCGGGATCTGTGGCCAGCCACAAAGTTTTGGCTGCCTCTGCAGTTTTTTTCAGTTCATTAACACTTTTTCTTTTATCTCGGGGTATGACATATTGGGGTTCAAAATCATGCTCAATATCCACCCCTAACTCACTCTTGGGCAGATCCCGGATATGACCCATAGAAGCCTCAATTTGATATTCACTTCCCAGATACTTTTGCAATGTACGGGCTTTGGTAGGAGATTCAACTATTACTAAATTATTCATATCTCTATATTTTAAACAACATTATAAGGGATTGCGCAAGAAGGAGCCCTGAAGTTTCTTCTGTAAAGTGGTGCCCATTCTAAAATAGTAATAGTAGGTGTTCTTTGTAATACTTTATGAAGTGAAACAGTATATTCCTGACCAGCTTGGAGCACAGCAAGAGGAATCATCTCTCTCACTCCTGCTTCTTGAAAACCCTTTATATATTCAAAATAGGGAAATACAAACTCTCTCTCCTGACTGGTGTTTGTCACTACCAGAAATACTTCTCCCTCTTCTTCGGAAATACCTCTAATTCCCCTAATGCTAAGCCATGGATTAGGAAGCCTGAGCAACGGAGCCGCCTCCGGGCGACAGGTTACTTCAAAATCCACCCTAACCTCGGACTCAGCTCTAGCGCTTCCTACCGGTGCTAAAAACAGAAAAGCTGCTGCAAAAGTTTGTGAAATATTCCTTAAGAGCTTTAAATCTTTTCTTTCAGCCATAAAATCCAGTTTATACAGAATTTGTCAATTTTTCAATCACTCAAAATCAGATTCTAGTACTTTGGGATCTACTTTTTCAAGTTCCGCGTTTAAATCAGTAGAAGAATCAAACTGAAAAGTTTTTGGTTTGGGCATTACAGTTGGAGTAGGACCGGGTGAAGAGGTTGGAGTAACCATCAGATTGGATTGCCGGCCAGAAAACACTAAAACTAGTATAACTGCCAAAAATATTATACAAACTATAATGATTTTTTTACTTTGCATTTAATGCTTTTCCGACCTCAGCTTTGGCACGCAGAACTTTACCTGCTAAAACCCTCAAATCAGACTTTAAACTTGCAGTTGAGCTATATTTTTGAGCTCTCTGAAAAGCCATTGCTTCTGCGCCGTAGGTTATCCAGTAATCTGCATTTTCTATTGGAGTATCCACCCCTCCAAAAGCAACGCGGGTCTCTGTTATCCCCTTTCTTCTGCGGAGTTCCTCCATAATAGCAGCCAGCCTGTTTAAATCTTCCTCAAATCTATTGCAAACTTTTTGGTTTACATCATCAAGATTGACTTGGGCCTGGATAGCAGGAGAAAATATAACATTTATAATATTTACAACAATTATAATCGTTATAACTTGCAGGCTTTTCATCCCAGAAGCTCCACTCCGGCCCTGAATACTATTCCTTTTTTTAAGTTTCCTTCTAAAATCATCCTGGATAAATTGGCTTCCAGACTATCCTGAATCAGTCTGCGCAAGGGTCTGGCCCCTAAAACCGGATCAAATCCCCTCTTTGCCAGCTCTTCCAGCAATGCCCTGTCAAATTCAATCAAATATCCTTTTTCTTTCATCTGGGTCTGCAAAGCAGCCAGCTTTAACTTAACAATTTTTTCCAAATCAGCCTCTGCCAACGACTTGAATAAAACTACCTCATCAAATCTATTAACCAGTTCCGGGCTAAATTCTTTCAACAGTTCATCATTAACTCCCCTTTCCAAACTTTCCAGAGTTTTTCCCTGATCCAGCCCCTCTGCAATCAGTAAAGATCCGGCATTGGAGGTGGCAATAATGATAGTATTTTCAAAACTAACTACCCTTCCTGCGCCATCAGTTAACCTGCCGTCATCCAAAACCTGCAAAAATAAAGTCAATATTTTATCATTGGCTTTTTCAAGCTCATCCAGAAGAATCAAACCATAAGGTCTGTTTCTGACACTTTCCGTGAGTAAACCGCCTTCTCCAGCTCCCCCGATAAGTCTTACCACAGATTCGGGATTTTGATATTCGGACATATCAAAACGAATAAAAGTACCACGAGTATCAAAAGTATCACGGGTATCACGGGGTTCATTCCCAGTGGTACTTGTGATACCCTTACCACCCGTGGTACCCGTAAAGTATACATCTGCCAAAGTTTTGGCAAGCTCTGTTTTACCCACTCCGGTTGGTCCAACAAATAAAAATGATCCGATTGGCCTGCCGTCTTCACCAAGTCCGGTGGCAGCTCTTCTTAGCGAATCCGAAACCGCTTTTACTGCCTGCTCCTGATCAATTAACCTGCTATGGATTTGTGATTCCAGATTAAGAAGCTTTTGTTTATCAGCAGTGCCTATATCCATTAAGGGGACTTTTACCCGCTGTGAAATTACCCTTTTTATAACATCTTTAGTTACCCAACCATTTACTGCCCTTGTCAAAGCTTCCTTCAAAACTGCAATTGCGGAATCCGGCAAACAGCGGTCATAAATAAGCTTTTGAGATAACTCAACTGCTGACTTAATAGCCAGCAAGCTTACCTTTACCTTTAAGTTTCTTTCTGCCTCAATGGCACGGTACTGCAAAATCTTCAGTGAGTCATTGGGAGTTGCCGGTTCAATTTCAACTTTTCTGAAAATTCTGGCAAAAAAGCCGTTTTTTTCTAAAATCCTTGAGTAATTTTCCTCTTCAGTGATGCCTATAAACTGGAAAGTGTCTGATTCAAGGTAGGGTTGCATCAGTGAGTAAAGATTTAGACTGGTTCCCACTTCCCCTAACCCGAGTTCATGAATTTCATCAACAACAAAAATTATATTTTGGGCAAAAGCAACCTCTTCAAATATAGCTTTTACCCGCTCTGCCAGCTCTCCCTGGGTTTTTATCCCGGATAAAAGCTTAGTTAAATCCAACATCACCAATCTTTTAGTTGCTAGGGCCGGCGGTGCATTTCCTGTAACTATTTGCTGGGCGAGATACCTTATAAATGCTGTTTTTCCTGATCCCGGTGGCCCCACCAAAATTACATTTCTTCCTGTTTGTTGTGATAAGATATTTACTACCTCAGAAAGTTTTCCGTTTTCTCTAATTAAATCAGCAAATCCTTTTGTCGCGGCATCTTTAGTTAAATCCTCACTGTATAAATCCAAGTTTGGAGTGGGTACTCCCAGCCATCCTCTGTTTACCCCTTTTAAATGATGTACTGTAAATTCATCATCCCAGATAAAAATACTTCTCCATGTTTGAATTTTGGTTTCCATATATTTTAAGGCTCTATCAAAATCGGATATTTTAAGATCAAGTTTTAAGAGCATATTATCTATATTGGGAATTTGTTTTAGCGCTGCTACAAAAAAATGGCGGGGGCCAATATATTCACTACCTGAAGTTTTTGCCAAATCAAACGCTTTTTTCCCTACTTCGTCAGCATTTTGAATATCCCAGTTAGGCAGATGGTCAAGTTGCAGTTCCAAATTTGCTAGCAGATCTTGAACTTCTTTATTTTGTAAAAGGATGGCAAATTTGAGATTTTCTTTTTTAACGGTAGAGGCCAGCCACAGATCGGTTGTTTGCCAGACCTTTTTGTGGGGGTGGCCGAAGATATGAATAAGAAAAAGTCCCAGACCTCCAAAAAATAAAATTCTGGTTACAGTATCCAGAACAGGACTGGTATTTAGAAAAGTAAGCACAGGAATTATTAACCAATATCCTCCTATTGCTAAAAGCAAAACGGTAGCAATAAAAAATCCAAACAGTCCGAATATTATACGGATCACTCTAAAGAGAAAACTTAAAACATGACCTACTATTGTTGCGTCATGGAAAAGAGGAGTAAAAAGTAACCTCCACATCAGGCCTGCTGCCAAGTCTTCTTCCAGATAAAGCATTAAATTTTTCCAGGTCCGGACAAAAAAGATAGTAGCCTCCGGATACCAGAATTCAATTAAATGGATTGGTATTGACAGATATTTGGCCATGTTACTGTGCTCTAATTAAGTTTCCCTCAGGATCAAGCTCTACAAAATGCAAAGCCCGACCTTCGCGATATGATGAACACTGATTCTCCGGTAAATCATCAATTGCTTGCCTGGGGTTGTGGGCAATATCCAAAACCCAGCCAGGCAATAAAGCGTTAGAAAGACAGGGGCCACTGGAAAAATCGCGACCCGCTTGCTTTTCCAGCCCAAAGAGATGTTTTGCCTGGTTAACAGCGGTTTCCACTTCATTTCTAGCTGGGGCTTTAGGTAAACCGGAATTTACTGCCAGAGTAAAATAGGCAGTTAATATAATTATTATCAAAGCCAGTATGAACAACAAATTCTTTGACATGTTTTCATTATATTTAAGATTTACGACAGTTACCACTCCCCAAAATACCTAATAGATATCATCAAAAACTAAATTTGACAAAATAGCCCCAAAGGATTATTTTGTCTATGATGGCTCAAGCTAAAAGAAAATCTAAATCACGTATAGAAGATCTATCCATCTCCATAAATGATTCACTTATTGCGGAAGTATCAAAAACTCTAACTAAGCAAATAGATAAAGAGATCTTTGATCGAAAATATGCTCCAGTTAAAACAATTTTAGCACTTGTTGGGGCTGGCCTTAAAACCATTTTTGGATCATAAGAGAAAGGAAGAATTTGAAACTTGGAAACGTTTTAATATTCCCTATTTAAGAAGAACTCTGACACGTCTAGAAAAGCAGAAGTTGGTTGAATTAGATGAAAAAGACGGCATGCAAATAGTCAAAATTACTGCTTCAGGTAAGAGAAAGGTTTTAAAATTTGCACTCGACGAGTTGGCTGTTGAAAAACCTAAAATTTGGGATGGTAAATGGAGGCTTATAAGTTATGACATCCCCGGGAGATTGCATAGAATCAGAGCTATTTTAAGAGAATATTTAAAAGCCTGGGGGTTTTATCCATTCCATGAAAGTGTATTTCTACATGCTTATCCTTGTGAGAAACAAGTTGAGTTTTTAAGAGAATATTTAGGTATTGGGGAATATGTGCGGATTTTGAAAGTTTCGGAAATAGAAAGAGACAAAGAATTTAGGGATTATTTTGGAGTCTAGACAAATTAGTCCTCGAGGGTTATTTTGTCTATTTTTTGATCTATATATCTATATATAATAGATTACCAGAGGCGTTCATTCTCCTAGTGTTCTTGCAGATTCTGATGCTGGAACATAAATATCCTTTATTAGATTATTTTTGTCGGGGGAAAGGTACCAGCGGAAGGCTTCTTTGACAATCGGTGAGGCAACTGATGACCCTTCTCCCCCTCCTTCTACCAAAATAGTCATAACAATTTTTGGCTCATCAGCCGGGGCAAAGCCCGTATACCAGGCATGAGTCCTGTCTTTTGGGTCGCCAAATTCTGCAGTCCCTGTTTTACCTGCGGTAGGTATCGGAAAAGTAAAAAACGGCCAGGCCGTCCCTCCCTGTTTTGGCACCAGTTTTAATCCCTCTTTTATTAATTTAATTTTATCTGCGGAGGCAATATTGGAAACCAGAATTTTTGGTGCTGCCTTTAGAATATGAGGCTTGTAAAGGGTTCCGTCCGCGGCAATAAACGCTGTTTCTCCCAAAATCTGCAAAGGAGTTGTTAGAACAAACCCCTGGCCGATAGCCATATGCAAAGTATCTCCCGGATACCATCCCTCTCCAAAAGTTTCCCTTTTCCATGCATCTGTTGGCAAAAGCCCTGTCTCCTCACCCGGCAAATCAATGTCCAGCTTAGTACCCAGCCGCAGTTTCCTGCCCCAATCCACCAAAGTATCTTCCCCAACAGTTCTTCCCACCTGGTAAAAGTAAATATCATTTGAGCGCTGCAGCGCTTTTAATAAATTAACTGCTCCTTCCACCCTGCCGTACTGATTAAAATACCAGTTGGTAAACTTGAATGTGCCAAGATACAACACTCCGGTATCTTCAAAGCTTGTTTGGGCAGTTATTTTCCCGCTGCCAAGGCCTGCCAGGGAAGTAACTATTTTAAAAGTGGAGCCAGGGGGATAAGTTCCGGCTACAGCCCGGTTTAAAATGGGTGAGTCAGACCTGGAAAAAATCTGCGAGATTGCGCTTTCATCAACTGAATTGGTAAAGATATTAGGATCAAAAGCAGGAAGAGATAAAAGAGCCAAAATCGCTCCTGTGTTTGGGTCCATGGCCAGCGCCGCACCACAACAACTGCCGACCTTGGGCAAGGTCGCAACCAACCTTTGATAGATTTTATCCTGCAAATCCGCATCCATTGTCAGATAGATATTTTGCCCCGGAATTGGCGGATTTGTTCTTAAGGAGCGCAATTTTTTTCCCAATGAGTCAACCTCAATAATCTCTCCTCCATCCGTTCCTTTAAGTAATTTTTCATACTCTGCCTCTATACCCGATTGACCGATTCTATCTCCCTGCCGATAATTTTTGTACTGCGTATCTTTTAGCTGAGCTTCGGAAATTTCTCCAACATAACCAACCAAATGAGCAGTTTTTTCTCCCATCAGGTAACTGCGGACATTGTCAACTTCCAGATTTGCCGCTTGCGGTCCGCCAGCCGGCGGATTTACCTCAAGTGCTAGCGCCTCTTCTCTAGATATTAACCTTGCTTTTTTGCTATCGGCATTATACATTCGAAATGCCGGGGAGTTGGCTGCCAAAACTTTTCCGTTTCTATCAAAAATTACTCCTCTTGGAGCATGAATAATTTTAATTTGAATCCGGTTGCTATCTGCCAGTTCTCTATTTCCTTTACCTTCAACTATTTGCAGATGAAACAGGCGTAGAAAAATTATGAAAAATAAAACCAGACTGAGGATATAAAGACAACTTAACCTCCAGGGACTTTGCCCAAAACGATCCGTCAGCTGACGGACCAAAGATTGGGAAAAATTGGGCAGAAGAGTATCCTTCCAGTCATCTTCACCATACCCAAGAGACTTACTTTTTCTCATACGCGGAGCTTTATCTCCTTTCTAACGATAAATCTTTCTTCCCAAAGCCTAAGAGAATAAAAAATCGGTAAAGCTAAAAAGCTTTCAATAAAAATTTGCGGCATCAGGACAGTTGACTGATGAGCTAGTAGCGCAACCGCTGTCAGATTAAGTGTGGATAAAACGCCGGTAAGAGGTATTATCAAAAAGGGATTGGCAGACAACCTGGATTTAGAGAGTACCAAAGTTGCTTGCACCAAAATCAAATAGATTAGGCTTAAGTATCCCAGGGGCTGCAAAGTTAAATGAGAGATTAAAAGTCCAAAACAGAAGACCGCAGTCAGATTATTTCTTTCCGGCCGGATTAAAGAGCGGGCTATAAGGATGATAAGAACCAAGTTAAGGGATAAAATGGTAGTTTGGATAAAAGACAATATAATTAATATAAGTATTAAGGTCTTCATCAGTTATCCTGTATCACAAACACCAGTTCCAAATCTCTGATATCAAATACAGGCTTGACCTTGGCTTGTTTAAAAACTTGCGTTTGTCTCTCCAATACCCCGGCGACCCTGCCTAAAATTAAACCCCTTGGTAAAAAGCCCTCGGTCCCTTCCGAATAAACCAAGTCGCCTTCGGCGACTTTTTCGCCGTGGAGTATTTTATCCATTAAAATCTCGCTGCCGAATTGCCCTGTCAAAACTCCTTTGGCTTTTCCTTCCAGGCCTTGCGAAAAAGCTGCCACTTTGGAGTCCGGGTCAGACAAAAGCTCGACATTGGCTGCTTTTTCCGAAATCTGGATAATTTTACCGATATAATTATCATTAAAAACCACGGCCTCACCCAGCTTCACTCCGTCAATTAAACCTTTATCAATTTTTAAATATCTGCCTGCTCCAACAGGACGGGCAGGAATCAGATTATAGGTGGAAGGATCAAGGTGGGTAGTTTGAGAAACCAAAGCCCGGGTTTCAGCCAGATCTTTTCGCAGTCTGGCATTTTCGGATAATAGTTGTCCGATTTGCTCTTTTAATGCTTTATTTTCTTGTGATGCAAAGCGAAGAGTGTATATAAAATTAAATTGCCTGGTAAAATTTATTTTTGTCTGATAAAGACCAAAAGAGATGGGATTTGTTATATAAAAAGCTGCTTTCTTGGGAATTGCCAGTAAGTTAAAACTGTCAAAAAGAAATATTATAAGGCTTAAAAATGCAAGCAGAAGAAAAATCCGCAAATTAGGGATTGCCTTGCTCATGACTGGACCAATATACCACATTTTGGTATGATTCTTTCGTAATGAATCAGTTCTTGAATAAATTAAAAGCTAAATGGGATGAGGGGAAATTTGTTTGTGTTGGATTGGATCAGGGAGATTTTGAATCCAACCAGTCCGTTATTGATGCTACTTTTGATTTAGTTTGTAGCTATAAACCAAATGCGGCCTTTTATAGCGTAAGCTACGCTTATAAAGAGTCAGAACTGGACAAAACTGTCAGTTATATCAAAGATAATCACCCGGATATTCTGATAATTTTAGATGCAAAACTAGGCGATGTTAGCCATACCAATGAGGCCTATGTCAAAGAAATATTTGATACTTTAGGAGTGGATGCAGTGACAGTCAATCCGTATCTGGGAAAAGAAGCGCTGCAGCCGTTTTTGGACAGGGCCGATAAAGGTATTCTTATTCTGGTAAAAACTTCCAATCCGGGGGCAGGTGAATTTCAGGATTTGCAAATTAGTGGTAAACCCTTATATCAGGTTGTAGCTGAACATGTAGTCAGCTGGAATACAAATAATAACTTAGCAGTTGTTGTTGGAGCAACTTACCCTGAAGAACTTGCAATAGTTAGAAAAATAATCGGAGATATGCCGATTTTAGTACCGGGCATAGGAGAACAGGGCGGAAATTTAGAAGATATATTCAAAAATGGCCTTAATTCCCAAAAGCAGGGTTTAATAATTAACTCATCCAGGGGTATTATATTTGCTCCCAACCCCCGAGAAGTCACCCAAGCGTTGCATTCAAAAATTCAGGAGATTTTAGCTCATGTCTAATCTGACAAAATCTCAACAAGAGCTAGCTGATCTGCTTTTAAATACTAAAATTGAGGCCAAAGTTAGAAGGAGAAAACAAAATTCTGACGGTAGTTTTAAATTTTATTATGTGATAAGGGAAACCAGTCCGGTTGATTTTAGGGCAGACTCAACTGAGTTTGCTTTCGTACATCATGAGAAAAATCCAACAGCTCCCCTTTCACCAATTATCGTTAATTTGAGAAATTTGCCCCAAAACTTAGTGACCAAAATCGCCTCAGCTCTGGCTGAAGTAAAATTAAGGGAGAGACCTGATTTTTGTACGGGAATTCCAAACGCAGCCATCCCTTTTGCCAAAGAATTTTCAAGAATCTCCAAAATTCCTTATGTGACAATTTTTGAAAAAGATGACAATCCGGGAAAACCAAGAATTTTACCGGCAAAAGAAACACCGTTTGGCAACGGGAAAACTCTGCTGATTATAGATGATGTTATCACAAAGGGTGAATCTAAATTTAGAGCGTTTGAGGTTGCTGAAAAACTTGGATATAAAGTTGTAGGGTTACTTATTTTGGTTGATCGGGATGAGGGAGGAAGAGAAACCTTAGAAAAAGCCGGATATGAGTTTTATGCTCCTTTTAAGTTAGCTGAACTTTTAAAATATTATTCGGATAAAAATAGTATTGATAAAAAAAGATATAATGAGGTTATTGAGTATTTAAAGTTCTCAAAGAGTCTTTAGCCTCCTTTTGACTTCTTGTGCCAGATATGGATTCCACATTGCTCCGGTGGCCGACTGAACTAAATCCGAGCCAAATTTTCTATATTCAAAATAGTCTGCGGGCTTCATTACCCCTCCCACTCCAATTATGGCAAAGTTGGATTTTAATTTTTTTTTGATCAGGTTTAATCTCTTAACCATTTCCAGCCCTGCCCATTTAATAGAAGCGCCGCAAATTCCAGCCACCAGCCTTGCAGGAGATCCCGGTAAAGCCTGCTTACCGTTTTCATCAACCACTGGTGCAGGAATAGTATTAATGGCAGCAATGCCGGAAATATATGGAAGTATGCTTTTGACAATATTTTCCAAGAGGTTTTGCTCCTCAGGAGAAAAATAACCCAATTTTATAAGAAGCGGCATATCCCCAACAGATCCCTTACTTTTTCTACAGATGCGCTCAACAGCCTCCAGGTCATAACATATAATCCCCTCATTGGCCACATTTGGACAAGACAAATTTAACTCTATTACCTTGACTCCTGTCTCTTTGGCAAGTTTTGCAGACTTTGCAAAATCATCAAAATAATCCTCTTCCGAAAACCCCTTTTTGATTGTCCCGACAACAGAAGCTACCAGCAGCTGACCCGGGCCTTCTGCCTCAACTGCTTTTTTCATATCTTCCTGCCAAATATCCGGATCGGGGGAAGGGTTACCAAAAGAGTTGGTAATACTAAAATGTGTGGGGTTTTTGTTAGTAGTTTTTGATCCGAGTAAGGGTTTTTTAGCCCCGCCTAGCGGGGTTAAATCCCCCGGCACATCCACAAACAAAACATTAGGCCACTGGTTTGTGGGAAAAACCCTACTTCTTCTGGTTTTATAATGGATAACATCAAATCCTTTTTCAAAAGCAGCCTTACAGAATTTAGCATTTAAAAGAGGCCCTGCAGGGATTCCAAACGGAGTATTAATCTTAAATCCTAAAAAATCAATTTTTGGAATTTCATTAGTTCTTAAATCTTTACCGTCTGCAAAAGCACCATATGGACCATAGTTATAATTTTCATCATAAGTCTTCCCCGGATCATAAAAAGGAGTTTGCAGCATTACCGGCATTTTACCACACTACCTTAACTTTTTAACATGTCCCTTTAACCATTTGGCAATTTCTTCCATATCCATATCCTTTCTCTCTATTTTCAGTGGAAATTCTATCAATTCTTTTTCGGTGGCTTTAAGTTTATAGCCATTTTGTTTTAAAAATTCATATAAAATAGCTAACGCTGTCCGTTTATTTCCGTCAAGAAACGGATGGTTTAAAATCATTGAGTGGAAAAGAGCAGCTGCTTTATCTAATATCTTGGGGTATAAATCTTTTCTGTCAAATGTAGCCTTTGGGCGATTAATAGCTGATTCCAGAAGTCCCAAATCTCTTAAGCCCAAACTTCCACCTGTTTCCTTAATAATTTTTTGCTGATAAAAAATTGCCTGTTCCGGAGTCAGGTATTTTACTCTTTTCATCTTCTGGCAAGCTCCTCTAAGACAGGTCTGTATTCTTTAATAAATTCTTCAACAGAGTCGGCAAATTCCGGAGTTATACCCGAAGCTTTTCTTAAAATCTTTTTCGAAGGAATAATTTCAATCTTAACGGGTCTTTTGGTAGCTCTCACTTCAACACGATCTCCAACCATAAGCCCAAGATCACTCAAAAAAGGTGCCGGAATAGTCACAGCAGCAGAATTTCCTACCTGTAGAACCTTTTGTAACATATACTTCACCTCCTCGTGTTATAACATAATTATAACATACGCCTTAGTACTGTCAACTAACGAAGTCCACCTGTCACTTTTACCTTTGATAATAAATCCAGATTGTCTAATACTTCACCGCAGCCTCTAACTACCGTTGTTAACGGATCATCTGCAACATACACCGGCAGTTTGGTTTCTTCGGCAATTCTTTTATCCAAACCCTTGATAAGCGCTCCACCTCCTGCCAGATATATCCCCCGCTCCACTATATCTGTTAAAAGCTCGGGCGGAGTCTCCTCTAAAACTTCATGTATGCTTGAGATAATTTGGGAGACAATCGGAGTTAAGGCCTCCCTTATTTCTGAAGCAGTGACTTTAATGGATTTTGGCAAACCGGAGGCCAAATCTCTGCCCCGGATTACCGTGGCGGCCGAATCATGTTTTTCCAAAGGGTAAGCTGAACCGATTTCAATTTTTACATCCTCGGCAGTTCTTTCTCCAATCAGCATACCGTATCTCACCCGCATATAAGAAACAATTGCCTCATCCATCTCATCCCCGGCCACCCGCAAAGATCTGTTTAAAACCATACCTCCCAGGGAAATCACTGCAATTTCCGTGGTGCCCCCTCCAATATCCGCCACCATCACCCCTTCCGGCTCCTCCACCGGCAGTTTTGCCCCAATTGCCGCGGCCATTGGTTCTTCAATTAAAAAAGCCTCTCTTGCTCCGGCTGACAAACAGGCATCCTGAACAGCTCTTCTTTCCACTTCTGTCACACCCGAGGGGATCCCCACCACCACTCTGGGCTTGGGAATTTTGGGCAAAGAAAATCTACCCTTTGAGGGACTGTCATGAACTTTGTGAATAAAATAGCGAAGCATAGCCTCAGTGGTGTCAAAATCGGAAATTACCCCGTCGCGCAGAGGCCTAACCGCCTCAATTGCCGCGGGAGTTCTACCCAGCATTCTTTTGGCTTCCCCGCCTATGGCCAGAATTTGTCTGGTTTTTTTATGAAGTGCCACCACAGTTGGTTCTCTGATTACTATTCCTTTACCTTTAACTAAAACCAGAGTATTAACTGTACCCAAATCTATACCCACATCATGGGCAAAATAACTCCAAAGCTTATTCAACATGAAGCGAGTTTAACATACGGCAGGGTTTAGGGTCTAGGGGTTAGGGTATAGTTGATTTTTTTATCTAAACCCTATACCCTAGTCGCTATACACTAAAATATGCTTGATAAAGTTATTACTTACTCTTTCTACGCACTTTTTGCATTAGTTCCGCTTTTTTGGACCTCCCTAAATTACGAGCTTTTTGAATATAACAAGATGATTTTAACTTATGGATTTACAGTGATCATAATGGGATGCTGGCTCTTAAAAATCATCAATCATAAATCTTTAATCTTTAATCATACTCCTTTGGATATCCCTCTACTTTTATTTTTAGGTGCAAACATCTTATCAACAGTATTTTCCATTGACCCACATACTTCTATCTGGGGTTATTATTCAAGGTCCAACGGAGGCTTACTGTCCATTATTTCCTACCTATTATTATACTTTGCTTTTGTTTCCAATATGGATAAAGAAAAAGTATTAACTATTTTAAAATTTGGTATTACCTCGGCAGTTATTATTTCCCTCTGGGGTATAGCGGAACACTTTGGAGTTTCCCCATCTTGCGTAATTTTGCGCGGAGAATTTAATGCAACGTGTTGGGTACAGGATGTGCAGGCCCGGGTTTTTGCCACCCTGGGCCAACCCAACTGGATGGCTGCATATCTTGCCATGTTAATATTCCCTACTTTGTATTTTTCTCTGACTGCCATAACAAAAAATCAACGTATTGCTTATTTCTTATCACTTATCACCATGTACTTGGCTTTCACCTTCACTTATTCCAGAGGGCCAACATTGGGACTAATTGGAGGACTGATTGTGTTTTTATCCGTCTATGTCAATTCAACCCATACCCGGCATGGGTATAAGAAACCATTATTCTTAATCCTTGCTGCTTTCTTTCTAATCAATTTGCTGTTTGGGTCAGCCTTAACTAATTTCAGGCTGGTTTCCAAATTTGCTGCTCCTGTCAGACCAACAATTGCCCTGCCGCCATCATCCGTTACCCAACTGGAAAACGGCGGAACCGAATCCGGCCAGATCAGGTTTATTGTCTGGCAGGGAGCTTTGGATATATTTAAGCACTTTCCCCTTTTTGGCTCAGGTTTGGAAACTTTTGCTTACTCTTATTACCAGTTTAGGCCTGCTTCCCATAATTTAACCAGCGAATGGGACTTTTTGTATAATAAAGCCCATAATGAGTACCTAAATTATCTGGCTACGACGGGAATACTGGGCCTCGGCTCTCTTAGTATAATAATTATAACGTTTATAAGTGTTATACTAAAAAAATTCAGGACCAGGAATCTACTAGCTATAACCCTTCTGGCAAGCTATATTAGCTATTTAATCTACAACTTCTTTCTTTTTTCCGTAGTTATCATTGCTGTCTTTTTCTACCTCTTTCCCGCTCTTGCTTTTGTTGCCACGAATTCAACTATACCCTATACCCTATACCCTATACCCTTCCTCTACCGCCGTCCTCTTTATACCAAAGCCGCCAAAGGCTTTGTAATTTTTTCTATCTTCTACCTTCTATTTTCTATCTTCCAGCTCTGGTATGCCGATACCATTTTTTCCAGAGGGCAAAAGGCATCGGAGGGAGGCAACCCAGGAAGAGCATACAACTTATTGAGTTTAGCTTCAGAGTTAAACAAAAATGAGCCCTTTTATAGAAGCGAGCTGGCCTACTCTGCTGCAGCTGCGGCTGCAGCCCTGGAGGATTCAGATGCCACGTTATCTGCTGCTTTAAAAGACGAGGCAATCATTCAAACAAATTCTGTCTTAAAACAAAGCCCTAAGAACGTTTCATTTTGGAGAACTGCTGTCAGGACATATTTTGAACTTGCTGATTTTAACAAAACTTTGGAGACCTTAGATAAAGCAATAAGACTTGCTCCAACAGACCCTAAGCTTTATTACAATAAAGCTTTAATTTTAGAATCTTTGGGCAAAAAAGAGGAGGCAGTTTTAGAACTAAAAAAGGCTATAAACTTAAAACCAAATTATCTTGAAGCAAAGGCGCAACTTGATGAAGTCAATTAAAACAGCTATTGCTGAAACCAGATTTAAAGACAGGCCCAAAAATATTGCTTATGAATTTCAGGAATATGGGGTGTATCTGGCTGAAAGCCTGGCTGATACCAAACATTATTCCCTGTATATAAAACTGGCCAAAGAAGTAGACAGAAAAATCCTGGAAGAAGTGCTAAATTTTACCAAAGGTTATTATGGAGCCAAAAACAAAGCCCGAGTCTTCATGTGGAGACTTAAGCAGCTGAAGGGTTAATATGCTAAAATTTCCCTATGCAAATTATTCACGCACCTAATCCGGCTTTGCGAATACAAACCAAACCGGTTAAAAAAATAAAACCGAGACTTTACCAAACCCTGAAAGATATGATTAAGCTTACTAAAACCTTTAAAGAACCTGAGGGTGTTGGTTTGGCAGCAACCCAAATCGGCCTTGAAGAAAGATTTTTTGTGGCCCGTCTGCTGACTGCAAAGAAAATCCCTCCTTCAGAGCCTGCCAAGCGCAAATCAAGATGGGCAGGGTATGATAAAGAGTTTGTGGCTATTATAAACCCCAAAATTCTATCCTCCTCAAAAGGCACAAAATCTTATTTTGAAGGCTGTCTTTCCATTCCAACTATTTGGGGTCAAGTTAGAAGACATACCTCTATAAATGTTGATTATCAGGATATAAAGGGAAATGTTATAAAGAAAACCCTAACAGGAATTCCTGCCTGGATATTCCAGCATGAAGTGGATCATTTGGATGGAATATTATTTACGGAAAGGGTCCTGCAGCAAAAGGGCAAGTTTTATAAATTTAAAGGAAAAGATAAAACCGGCACAGATATTTTTGAGGAAGTGACTTTATGAAACAATTACAATATCCACAAATTATTCCCATTTTAGATATTATTCCAATTGACGAAGGGCAGGTCAGAAAGTATTTAGGTAAAATTAAACTTAAGAAAATTACAATCATATTCTTTGGATCTGATAGTTTCGTAATTCCAATCTTGCAGGCTCTGGAGCAAAATTTTGAGGTAGTATCAGTAGTAACTGCCCCAGATTCTGCCATCCAGATAGAAGCCCAAAAACTGGGTGTCCCAGTACTAACCCCGGATAAACTAGATGAAAATTCCCGGTGTGATTTGTTTGTTGTGGCTTCTTATGGACAAATTCTGCCTCGAGTCTTGCTTGACCTTCCAGAGTTTGGGTCATTAAATGTCCATCCATCACTTTTACCAAAATACAGGGGGGCTTCACCTGTACCTGCTACCATTTTAAACGAAGATAAACAAACAGGGGTGACCATTATTAAAATGGATGAAAAAATGGATCACGGACCCGTTGTTATTATGAAAGAGATTAGCTTATCAGGACAAGAGACACTTCTAGAATTGATCAATAAATTGTTTCGACTTGGAGCAGAGATTTTAATTGATATTATCCCTGATTTTGTATCAGGAAAGATAAAACTTATGGAACAAGACCATGAAAAGGCAACCTACTGTAAGATGATGAAAAAAGAAGATGGGTATTTTGATATTGAAAAGCCTCCTGACTCTGAAACTCTGGATAGAATAATTCGAGCTTACTATCCCTGGCCAGGAGCATGGACTAAGTGGGAAGGTAAGATAGTCAAGTTCCTGCCGGGTGGATTGATACAAATGGAAGGAAAAAAACCAATCCCCTTAAAAGATTTCCGGAACGGCTACCCCGATTTTCCAAACTTACTTTAACTGAGGATTTTCTACCAGCGTAATAGCAATCGACCCAACAATCTCAAGCGCGGACACAATCCCCATGTTTCTTATATGTAAGTCCAACACTCTATAAAGTAACCTATCCACCAGTACTTTTTCGTCCGGTGATAAATCTCTATACGTATCTCTGATTGCCTTTTGCTTTAAACCAGTATAAGGTTCACTCGGATAATATTTCTTATCTTTTTCCCCCATAAACTTAATGTCACCTCCCAAAATTTCTCTTCATTTATAGCAAAAAAAAAAGGCAAATGTCAAATTTTTGCCCTGTATTACCCTTGACAAAAAGTAATACTTATGGTATAGTAGTAATACTATGTTTAATACGTACAGCTCCACTGTTACTACTAAAGGTCAGGCCACTATTCCCAACCAAATGAGAGAAAAATTTGGAATTAAGCCAGGTGATAAAATTATTTTTGAAGATATAAATGGTCAATTGGTAATTAAAACTAATAGTCAGCTGATAAATGAATTAGCCGGCTCTTTAAAAACTAATATTAAATGGGATAGGAAAAAAGCTTTTGAAGCAGTTGGCAAAATGTTAGCAGACGAATATATTAAAACCTTACCTAAAAAATATAGACCCAATTTTAAATGAAACTTCTTGATGCTAATCTAATACTGCGTTTTTTACTTAAGGATGATGTAAAACAATTTCAGAAAGCTAAATCAATTTTAGAAAATTCAGAAGAGAATTTATACCTATCAGATATGATAATTGCCGAGGTAGTTTGGGTTCTAATATCTTTTTATAAATTCAACAGGGAAGACATAATAGAAAAAATTTACAATCTCTTAAATCTAAATTCTATTTACTCAAATAAAAGTTTATTTATTAGAACATTATATTTTTACCGGAATTTTAATATTGACTTTATTGACGCATATTTAGCAGCATATTGCGAATCGGAAAAGCTTGAAGCTATTTATTCTTTTGATAAAGGCTTGGATAAAATTAAAGAAATTAAAAGATTTAAACCCTGATTTTCCCAAATTTTTATATAATTAGCCTCTCCTCCGTTGACTAAATATTTCCCTTCTATGACCTACTTTCTCTAGAGAAAAAATCTGACCCTCTTTATGTTTTAAAAGAAGTCTATAGTCTCCTGTTCGAAGTTCCCACAAACTTTCTCCCTCCGTACGATCTTCTTTGAATCTTTTAAAGTTTCCTCTCCCATATTCAAACGACCTAATTGCTTTCATAAGTTGATCAATTGTATTCTGAGGGGCATTCCTGGGTAAAAACTCCTCAATCTGAGTCCTTGAATAATCTACCCTAAACTTTCTTAATAATCTTTCTCTTTGGGCTGGTGGATTAGGTTCTCCTGCAAGGACTTGTTGAATTGGAGTTAATATTTTAGGAAAGTGTCGTCTTCCTTTCCCTGTTAGCACAGGCAAACGAATCTCCTCCGACTCTTGGGGAAAACTTGGTATGTAATAAGGAAGAGTAGCTTCGCCGGGAAAAACCCTGCGGGGTTTAACTTCTTGCTCCGGATGCCTTCTTAAAGTATCTTGAACAATTTTGGCTAATAAATCCGTAGCTATTACACTGGTAAGTTGAGGGTTTTCTCTGATCAACTCTCTCGGCCATCCATAAACATGATCTTCTTTATCAATACCATCCGGTGAATTCATGGCATGTTCTAAAGTCAGATGAGTTTGGTTATCTGCAAATTGCAAAATTATCATTAAAGTTTGGCGATATTGTCTTGCTAAGACAATCCTTCTTATGGTATGCTCTTGCGGTAAAGTAACCTCCTGTCTTTTTGATGGAGCGCTTTGGATATCCTGGAAAATAGTCTCTCTTAATCCTAAAAACTTTCTGTCTGTTTCTTCTGCCGTTTCATTTGCAATCCCTTGATAAAATTTAAGCAACCACTCAGAAGCACTTTTGTCCATTTGAGGATCGAAGTGTGAATATTTTTGCAAATCAGCAGGCAATCCGTTCCCAGGATAAGCATCCCTTGCACCTTTTGTAAGAATTCCTATTGGAGTTCTTAAAGCTCTATCAGATCCCCAATAAAGAAAAGGCAAGTAAGAATTCTGAGCTCTTTCATAAAAAAGCTTTATGGCTGAGGCAGGGGTTATCCCTAAACGTCCCGGGATATAGCAACCTAAAAACTGAGGCAGTCCCGGTCTTCCCCAAAGCAAAATATTACAAAAATTTGAATCTTCTACTTGATCCATAGAAAAATCTGTCATCAGGTGAGTATAATAATCAAAATAAGCGCTCAGGCGGGAATAAAGCGATTGTACATTAGAAGGGATATTAACTTTTTCATTAAGTCTTGCCATTTTTTGGGTAGCAAGTAAAATGGCAGCTTGGCGAATCAAGCCATGATCAACTGCCTCCTTAAAAGGATTAAGTTTATGAGGGATCACTCTATCAATTAATCTCGGATAAAATATTCTATTAATTCCGCTTATATCTGCCGATGAAAGTGGCAGTTGCATCCTTTCAATATCAAGAAGAGTTATTCCACCAACCGATCTTTCAAACAGGTTTTGAGTTTCAATTGAGGCCAGACTTTCAGGAGTTGTAAAGTTTAGGCGCAAATTAGCCATTGAAGCTTCTGCCAAAAAATCAGGAAGCCTGCGTATTGCACTTAAATATTCCCCTATAAATGGACTGCCTTGATAAATCATTCTTGTGATATCTCGCTCAAAGAAAATTACACTCTCATATAATAGCTTTCGAGTTCGATTTAGTACAACAGCAAGTGAGTTTCCCCTGGCAAGCCAGGACTCTGCTTCCCGAGCAAACGGGTCTTTTATGCTTCTTCTTTGTGAACGGTTACGAGCTCCTACAGTAAGATTTGGGTTGACTCCACCCCTGGAATGTGCTTCGAGTTCTGCTGTTAAAATTTCTAAAGATGCCATGATCTTTTCAAATTAAACTTGAGCTTGAGGTCGCTCTTCTACTTTAGCTTTTTGAAAAGGGGTTTTTACCAGCCTTAAACATTTGGTGCAGTATTTTTTGCCCATATAAGCATGCAGATTCGGAAGCTGGACTCTTTTGTGAATTGGGGCACGCAAAGCCCATACTCCTCCGGCACCGGAGGAACCCTTTTTGTGCCTTGAATAGGCGATTATATTTTTACCTTTACCACATCGACTGCAAACTAACATATGTGATAATATAACATAATGAACCCTGAATTTCTAGCCTTATCTATTGTTATACTTTTATTCTCAGTCATAGTCCATGAAGTCATGCATGGGCTGGTGGCCTTAAAATTTGGGGACAGAACCGCCGCAAATGCAGGCAGATTAACCTTAAACCCCATTCCTCACATAGATCTTTTTGGCACAATCTTACTTCCGGGCCTGTTAATTTTAACCGGCTCCCCCATTCTTTTTGGCTGGGCCAAGCCGGTGCCTGTTAATCCGCTAAATTTTTCCAGAATCAGAAAGGGAGAACTGTTTGTTTCTGCAGCCGGAATTCTGGCTAATTTCACTCTGGCCATTGCTGCAGCCTTGCTTTATCATCTCCTTGATGCCATACCTTTTGTTTTTCCTGCATTAGTAGGCAGCCTTTTGCGCTATACCATGGTAATTAACCTGGTTCTGGGAGTATTTAATTTATTTCCCATTCCTCCCCTGGACGGATCAAAAATACTGCTTTCTCAACTTCCCCTTAATATGGCTAAAAGCTACCAGAGAATTGAACCATATGGATTCTTAATTCTGATGCTTTTACTGATAATTCCTTTTGGCTCAAGCTCTCTTCTGCAAACGATCTTAAGCTTTTTTGTAAGGCTATTTTCCGGCCTGCTTGGATTTTAAATTAATTTTTGGAGAGCTTCATCGGATGTTAGAAGCTGGGCCTTTTTAATCCTCGACAGATATAAATAGCATGCATCATAAACAGTTAAATTATTCTTCTGGGCCAAGTCAAAAACTTCAAAAAAATCTGTGCCCACAAGTCTGATTTGATAATTAAAAAATTCTTTCATTCGTTCTTTTGCGTATTTTGAACTGATCCTTTTTCTAATAACTGCTAACTTTAATCCATTTACCACCTCAAAAGGCAACAACGGTGTAGATAAAAAATTAATGATGCCGGCTTTATATTGATTAAAAAACAAATCTGCCTCTTGGTGATTTTCATCGGGAAGTAAAAAGGAAAGAACAAAAGAAGCATCTACAATGTATTTTTTAATATTTGCGGCCATAATTAATCAGCTCTTTGTAATCAATTTTACCTTTAGACATTAATCTTCCCATTAGGGTCGCATCTATTGCTTTCTTTCTTGTTTCCAGCTCTTTTTCCTCCTCATACTCTTTTTCTACTGCTCTTCTAACAACCTCTGCCATAGAAATATTGCGAGTCCGGGAAAGTTTAACCAACTTATCCAATACATCCTTATTTAAAAGGAAATTTGTTCTTCTGTTTAACATACACATACACATTAGCATACACATAATCTTTTGTCAAGTTTTAACCCCTTGACAAGAGATTTATTTTAGTGCTACTGTTAAATTATCCTAAAGGACATTTAGTAGATGGCCTAAGGGACCCAGGCTCTGCCTGATCCCTGCTTTGCACGTTTAAAAGCCAAAGTTTTTTCTTCGATATTTGTTACTTTAAGGGAGTTCGAAGTGTCCGATGAGAGTATCTCTATCGGACCAGGACACCCACCTCAATTTAGGGGGAAAATAATTGGCTTAACGACTATAGTAGGGAGTACTTATTTAATTTTTAGTTTACATTTTTCAATTTTCAATAAGTTCTCAGTTATCAATTACTGAGTAATTAAACTATTTCCCTCTTAATGTTGAAGTAATCTTTTGGCATATCAAGGTCATTTCTTGAACTTGCTGCATTAGCTTCCATATAATTTGCTCCTATACTAGTTGCTGACCTTACAAGTTGGCTTATAAGAGGTAAGGATATTGTATCTACTTTTAAGACTCTACAAAACTTAATAATATCTTCACCAAATTTTGCTGTTCTTTCTTCCAAAGGATACTTGTTTGATAATTGAGTCACTATAAATTCATTGTAAACTAGAAACTGATAACTGAAAACTGGTAGAATATATTCTACGCCTCCTTAGCACAGTGGTTAGTGCGTATGTTTTGTAAACATATGACGGCAGTCCGATTCTGCCAGGAGGCTCATTTCTGCCGACATGGCTCAGTGGTAGAGCACGTTCTTGGTAAGAACGGGGTCGCGGGTTCAATTCCCGCTGTCGGCTCCGAGTCCCGAGTTGGCGGGTCCGCCCGTAGGGCGGACCATATGTTTAGAGCGTTGCAATATACCTTTCTGTCTTTTAGTGTGGGGTTCGAGCCGAAGATTTTTTGAGCAAGTACCTTTTTTGCATTTAAGTCTTTACTTCTTGCGATATTAGCCGCCGCGGCGGCTTCCACTATCCATTGTTTCATTGGTTCGAGCCAAGCATTTTTGGTTTGTTGGAAAGATAAAATTTGTTCCTCTAATTTTTTCTTTAAAGCAAGCAAATCTGCTTTTTTAACAAGGTAATCCTCACGCTCGATGTCTTGCTCTAAATAAGAATCAAGGAGTCTTTGGAGTTTTTCATTGATAGATTTAATCTCTGCTTGCTTTTCTCCAACAAACATATCACAGGATTGGGCTACATTTTTTTCCTCTATCGATAACTTAGCCAACATTTTATCTGCCCAATCCTGCCTCAAAGAAACTGTGGCTATTTGATCTGATAATTGTCGATCTAACTCTTCTTCCCGAATATATAACTGAGAACAGGATCTTACCTTAGACTTTTTCGTACAACGATAATATATGTAGCCTTTTTGGAGTTCGGCGGTAATCATCATACCACACTCACCACAACGAAAAAGTCCTGTTAAAGGTTTTTGTGGTCTCATCTCTTTCCAGGAATGACTTCGCTTCCTCCACACGATTTGGACTGCGTCCCACAGTTTCTTTGTAATGATTGGCTGATGAACCCCTTCGTGGATCTCGCCCATATATTTAAAATGGCCGTAATAGAAAGGATTGGAAAGTATCTGCTTACTTACCCGATCGCTCTTCCAAAGCTTACCACTGGCCTTTGCCATGCCATTTTCAGCCAGAAAGTTGCAAATATCTTGAATACGATATTTAGCCGTAGCAAACATTTCAAAAGCTTGTCTTATAATAAGAGCACGCTTTTTATCAATGACTATAATTTTCCTGTTATTAGTCATTATGTTTAAATAACCTACTGGTGCAAGTCCTGGCATTTCACCCCTTTTAACTTTTTGGCGGATTCCTCTTTTGGTATTTTCTGAAAGCGAGTCCACGAAGTATTTACTTTGGCAAAAAGCCATATTAAGGGAAAATTTACCTTGAGGAGTATTTTCAAACCAATGTTGGGGAAACTTTAAGTTTTTAAGTTTCCCAAGGTCAAGAAGGTAAATAATTTTCCCACCATCTATACTGTTACGAGCAAGTCTATCCGGATGCCAAGCTACAATACCTTCCGCTTCACCATTCTCTATTCTAGAAAGCATACTATTAAAAACCACTCTACCCGGAGCCTTAGCAGTTTTAGCCTCTGTTAGCTCTTCAACAATATATAATCCTTCACGCTTGGCATATTCCCTTAGTTCTAACAGTTGATCCGGAATAGACCGCATTTGTTTATCTTCTACATCTGTAGACTTGCGAGCATATAAAAAGAATTTTTGCGAATTATTACTGTTAAAGGCAGTTTGTTCCATAATTTAATAGGTAAAGTGGGATAAGGTGTGAAGTTGGATTTATTCCAACTTCACCATTTCTCCACTTTAAAGGGCACCTTGGTGTAGTCAAACCCATTCGGATTTGCCCAAGATGCCCATTAAAAAGCCGAATGGGAAAGTTTGACTACATCTACAATATTACAAACTGCCGGCAGAAAAAACAAGTAGCAAAAATTCAAATTCCTTTCGCTTTTTGCCAGAGTTTCCCCGCCACAGCGGGGAATATAAATTATGAAACAATATTAATAATATAAACATCGCAAGTGAGATTAAGAAAAAGGTACTTTAAATTTTCCATCAACGCATTGTATCGCTTCGCTCTCCCGCCTTCGGCGGGATCGCTACTATAATTGAATCGGAGTTACAAAAAAGGGGAATTAGCGCTGCTTTTCACTTTTTACTTCGTTTCACTTCATTAATTTTGTTAAATTCCTTTTGAGCTGGAAAAATTTTCGCGAGTTTTATTTTCTTGTCTTTGCAGTCTATATTATTCTTTTTGAGTAACTTTTAAAATAAAGAAGCTCCCTTAACCAAGAGAGCTTCTTTTTAGGTTGAAACTGTCGGGAAAGACACACACCGATGTTCGGATTCTGATTCGTCGGATTCCAGTTGTTCACGTTCAGTCCGTTCGAGTCAAAGTTCCCAACATTGACGAGGTTGTCGTCGGACGTGCGCTTTCCATTGCCCTTTTCCCTCTGATCACTGAGAATTTATCAAATGTATCTTCTCTGTATATTTTTTCGGCAGTATCAATTAAGCACAGCTTGCGAGCTGAAGCTCTAAAGAATCTGCGCCAGAAAAGAGCAAGTAGTTTCATTACTTCTTTTTGGCCGCGCTCCTAATTAGACGTGCTAATTAGAATTCTGGGACCTACAAAAGAAGGGAAGATTTTTAACCTTCCATAAACAGATTATCATAAAATTCTAAAGATTAAAATACTGTATTTAAATTTGAGAAGCTTTAATCCACCCACCTAACATCTTACCTATTTCTGTAGTTTGGGATTCAAGTACTTGGTATTTTTTATTTTCTAAAACTTTTATATCCTTAGCCAGTTTAAAGAACACTCTCACTACATCCAACTTCATGCTGGCCTTTTTTAGAACCGGTAATTTTTCTTGTTTAGAGAGGTTACTGGCCAGAATAATCGCTTCTAATGTTTCAAGTAAGATTGTTTCACATTTTTGTCCAATGGTATATCTATTTTTTCGGGGGAACAACAATAGGTATTCGTAGAAAGTTTTATAGAGCTCGTAAGTTTTATTAAATAAGGGTATATCCTGCCAGGGTGAATGAAAATCTACCATAATATCTACAGCAATCTTACCACAAAGGAAAATATTTTTCGTGGTTGGAGAGAGTTTTTAGTCGGTAAGAAGAAAAAGAAAGATGTTAAGCTTTTTATGAAAAATTTCCCGGAAAATTTTGCCAATCTTTGTAAGCTTCTTCAGGAGAAGACATATCATCCGGGTACATATAGCAGTTTTTATGTTCGGGATCCAAAGCTACGCTTAATTCATAAGACCACTGTTATAGATAGAATAGTTCACCATATAGTCAGCAATGAGCTTGAGCCAATTTTTGAGCCTACTTTTATTTCTCACTCCTATTCTTGTCGAAAAAATAAGGGTACACATAAAGGAATATTCGCCTTACAAAAAATGGCCCTGAGGGTAAGTAGAAATAATAAACGTACTTGCTGGTCAGTAAAACTGGATATAAAGAAGTTTTTTCCATCAGTAAACCATAAAATTCTTTTTGAAATATTTTCCAGGAAAATTAAAGATCAAGATTTTCTTAACCTTCTTTGGAAAATAATTGATAGTTTTTATTCCGACAGAACAGTTGATCTTACAGACAAAAAGGGTATACCTATTGGTAATCTGACATCCCAATTTTTCTCCAATATTTATATGAACGAACTTGACCAATTTGTGAAGCATAAGCTAAAGGTAAAATATTATCTTCGATACGCTGATGATTTTGTGATCCTTTCTCAAGATAAGTTATATTTAGAGAGCTTAATTCCTCACATTGAAAGATTTTTAAATGAAAGATTAGCTTTACAGGTTCATCCGGATAAAATTATTTTTGGGAAATTCGGAAGCGGAATAGATTTTTTAGGTTACATTATATTTCCCAATCATATTCTACCAAGAACAAAAACTAAAAGAAGGCTGCTTAGAAAAATTAAAGCAAAAATTAATGAGTTTAAATCCGGCAAAATCACTGAAGATAGTTTAAACCAAACCATTCAATCCTATTTTGGCTATCTTACCCATGCCAATGCTTACAGATTCCGAAAAGAACTGGAAAATTTGATTTGGTATTGGTTAACAGAGTAATTTGTAAAATTTGCCTTGACCCCGCGCCGCGGGGTACAAGTACTAAGGAATCAAGAATTCAAGTACCTAAAACTACCGGGAAAGACACACACCGATGTTCGGATACTGAAGCGTCGGATCCCAGTAGTCCACGCCCAGACCGCCCGAGTCAAAGTACCCAACAAGGACGAGGCGGCCGTCGGACGTGCGCGTTTGAGTCCAGTCATATTTATCTGAAAGTAATTGCTCACCATTGTTGACATAATATAACAAAGTATCATAAGCAGCTTCTGTGGCAGTTCTTCTTCTAAATTCAGTTCTACTTGCACCTTGGCTTTGTAAATTGGTTGCATAAGTCTCCATTACACGAGCCTGTTGGTTCAAAGTCTTACTATTTGAGCCTGGTAGTATGTTTTTTGCTACCAAAGCCCAAGATAAGCCAATTTCACCACCCTTAGTTGCAAAAGGCTGATCTTTATACCAATCATTAGCATCGCTTCTAAATGCGAAGTAAGGCGTTGATAACTTATTTAGTGGATCAGTTCTAAATAGTTCCCTAAAATTTATAAGTGATAGCGGAACTTCCCTTCCGCCTAAACGCATTAATCCCACCCGCAGAACAAGCATTTCTCCATGTTGACGGGCTAGCTCAAGGTCTTTTTCCGTATAAGGGATTGGCGGGAGAGCGGCAGTATCAAATTCGACTGCTTGTCCTACACCTTTAAGTTTTGCCTCCATATTTCTGACGGCCTCTACACCCAGAAAATCCTTTCCTAAAATATCTTTTGCCCTCTCTGTCATCCTATCAGTAGAAACTGCCCTTTCTGAAGACGTAACTTGAGGGCTCCTGACTACTTTTATCCTACCCTCTTTTAGTAATTTAGGTACTTGGTTGGGATCAAATGGTAGTGTTTCAGTTGGCATAATTTTATCCTTATGTTGTTTGTTTATCAGATTCTACCATCATTGGTATATATAGTGGTTCTCCACCTTCTACTTTTTGGCCCAGATACATGTATTGTCTGCCATCTTCCCACTCAAAAACAGTTTCCGGAGGTAATGGTTCATCTTCTGTTTCCAAATCTACCGGGAGGTAGTTTATTTCTTCTCCGGTCTGAGGGTCAATGTAGATTTTTGATGAAGGAGTTACCTCATCACCTTCTTTTCTGACTTCTCTTGGTGACTTGGGAGTTAAGTAGCCAATTTCAACAGGAGTTAAAGCTCTATAAGGAGCTTTTGCCATTTCTCTTGGACTTTGGATATCAAAGCCAAAATGCCTAAATACCCGCTCAAATATAACTTTATCATTTTGGCTGTCTATATTAGTATAAAAATCATGAAGTTTTTTTCCTATATAAGTTGGCAATGAAACTCCACCTTCTATTTCTGTAGAGTACCCTTCCATCCAGTTAACTAAAACCTCCATCTCCAAAACTGTCTTTTCTAAAAATCCTGGGTCGGTTGCAGTCTTAGCCACACTATCTTTTTGACTAAAGCTTTTATGGATTTCGGCTGCAGCCAGAGAAAAACGATAAAGCGCCCCATGATGAGCAACTTCAGGATCAATTACCTGTTTAATTAACCCTGCTGCCGAAACTTTATATTCTATTCTTGCTGGTACCAGATCTTCTCTAGGTATTCTAATTCTGCCGTTATCATCCATTAAAATACCCAAGAATATTTCATAAAGCTCCGGGTCTTGAGGAGTCATTGGCGGGTAGTCTATTCTCTTTTTGCCATCATAAAATAATCTATCTAACGCCGGATCAAGTACTTTTCTCTCATACCTGGCAGTAGCAGGATTCATGGTAGCGACAATTGCAACACCTTTCTTTGCCATCCGTAACCTAACTCCTGGTAATTCTTTAAAGTTAAAAAATTCACCTGGCCTAAGAGTGGCTGCAATCTTTAGAGCACCAAACAGAGCATCTTGATCAAATTTGTTTAACTCATCAGGAATAAATAGTTTACCTGCCATTTCTCTTCCTGATCTAACAACTTCTTCCATCTCTAGAGAGTTTTGACAACCAGTTAGTGCAACTGTCAGTGGCCCAAAATTATAGAAAGTCCGGTCACCTTCCGGAGTTCTGTCAAAGGTTTTTGAGCCAATTAGGGCTGTCACATCGCCCCATCTTTCTCCTGCAGCATATTGTGCCGGCTCATCATTTAATATCCAGGATGTTCTTTTACCAAAGGTAGTTTTCCCTACACCTGTTTCCCCAATAAGCTGCATCCAAGTGCCTTGAGAAGTTTTAAACAGCACTTCTTCCAGTAGTGCTTCCCTTGAAGGAGTAAAGATAACACCACTTTCTTTAAATTGCCTATGATAATCTAATATTCTTTCATACGCCAGTAGAGCAGCCAAATCCGCATGTTCTCGGTCAAGACCGCCTCGGGCCTCTTTTAACTTAGTCGGCATACCGCCTGAAGCTTGCAAATCTTCTATTTCCTGTTGTGTTTTTTCCTTTTCAATTCTATTTCGGGAGATATCCATTGCCCGAAGGGTTGGGGTCATCTGACGCATTAAGAATTGATTACGCATTAAATCAAAATATTCTTCTTGTAAATTGCCAATTTCAGATCGAAGAATACGGTGACGTTTAAGGCTTGGAGCATGCACCTTTCTCTCGTTCATGGCTTCTTTAACCCTGGCAGTAAAGAAAGATCTGGCATGGGGATCCTGCCAAAGTCCGGCAATCTCTCCTTCTAGGCGCTGCGCTAGGGGATCTTCAGTGCTAATTTGGTTTAAAACCCTATTTCGCACTTCTTCTCGTTCCTCAGAAGATAGTCCACCGAATTTACCCCTTGCTGGTCTTGTTTCTCTAAGACCTTTTCTTAATAGTCCGCGACGATAGGTTGAATACTCACTATAAAGACCCCAAAGCTGTTCAGCTTTTTCCTGTGGACTAAGCTCTGGGCCTCTACGACTCGGTATATGGTCAACACCACGACCTGCAATCTGCTCTACTTTTTCAATCATCTTATCCTCGGCCATACCTATATTATTTCACTTGCAAAGACAGAGTGCAAGCTGGACAAAACAATTTTGGAGAAACTAAAATTTATATCGAACCCCGCTCCGCGGGGTACAAGTACTAAGGAACCAAGTATTCAAGTACAAATAAACTACCGGGAAAGACACACACCGAAGTCCGGAAGCTGACGCGTCGGACTCCAGCCGCCCACGCGCAGTCCGTCCGAGCCAAAGCGCCCAACCGCGACGAGGCGGTCGACGGACGCGCGGGTATTTCCCCAATCCCAGCGGCTTTCCAGCAATTTTTTGCCTGTAGCAGCATAATAGAGAACCAGATCCCAAACTGTCTCTATTCCTTCTCTTCTTCTCTCACCTTGTTGTACAAGCACCTGTTGAGCAGTCCATGTTTTATTTAAAGAGTCTTGAAGTACATCTTTAGTAGGCAGAGCAAAACCAGCTGCCATGGGTTGTTTAGCAAAATCTTGGTCGTCATACCAAGTTTGATCATAAAAAACCTTTCCACTACCAAAAGGGTTGGGATGATCCTTAAATAAATTCCTAAATTCTAGTAGTGTAACTGGTTTATTTTGCCCGTTTACCACCATAGCTTCCGGTCTTAAAACAACCATCCGAGCGCGTCCTCTTCTTTCTTCATCTTTGGCAGCTTGAACTGCGCTCTCATCTAAAGGAAAGGTTACCTGGGGAATGACAAAGTGTACATCAACTCCGGCGGCTAGGAATTTTGCCTCCATTGTATGGATGGCTTCTTCCCCTAAGAAGTCTTCACCAAATAGCTGTCTGGCCTTCTCAACACGTCTGTCACCATGCAGGGGTCTATCAGGAGTAACCGGTACAGCTTTAACTACTTTTATCCTACCCTCTTTTAGTAATTTAGGTACTTGGTTGGGATCAAATGGTAATGTTTCTGTTGGCATATTTATCCTTACTTAACTTTTTCCGGAATCAATTTTTTAGCAGAGTCAATAACGCTCTCCGCCACATTCTGCGGTAAGTCCTCTAAGGACCTTTCATCAGTTATATGAAACTCTGCCACAATTACATTCATTTCTTGTGCCCTCTCGATTAAAGCACGCACTCGACTCGAGTCATCATAGTCTCCATCACTAATCAGGGCAACCACCTTCAAAAGTTGTTTATCCCTTAGTAATTGTACATCTTCAGGTGGGATTCTATCAAGCACAGCCTCCAAACCCAGATGGGCAGGAGTCCCTCCATGTATATTTTCAGCTGATTTTTTCCAAAGGAGAGCCATTTGGGTAGGTGTGAATTCATCAGTAAGCGGCTTAATTTCTTCCACTTCATTACCCCGGAACATATATTGACTGCTTCGGATTTTAAGCGGGGTAACTAAACGTAGTTTACGTCTTTGTGCTTCCTGAGAGAACTGATGCAATGCTCTATGGAGAAGGTAGCTCATATCTCTCTGGACTATGTATTTAATTCTACCTCCAAGTGGATCCTTCATCGATCTACTGCCATCTCCGACAATCTCCAAATCCCATCCGCCATAGAATTGCTCTTTTTCTTCAACCAATCTTTTTCTTTCAAATCCACCCGGATCCAAATTGCCAGAGCGCAGATCAAGTAGTGTATCAACCGGCTCTTTTAAACCCCTTCCACGGCTCATTCTAACCAGTCCTAGGGTATCCATTCTTAAATCTGTATATTCTTGGATAATTCTGCTAAATTGTTCCTCTAAGCGGGCTAGAAGAATTCTACCTTGCCGATCAGTGGTTTGATCTACTTGTGAAAGAACTCTGAGTATTTCTTTTGCTTCATCTTCAGAGATTCCGGCTTCTCTGGCAAACTGCAATAGATATTGATCTTGGGTTTGCTGTGGTTCTTTTTTATTATCCCCGGACTGCGCCTCATTTTCTAGATCCTGCAAATTCTCCTCTGATAAAGGCTCCGGAGAAAGTTCCCCGAATTCATCAATTGCTCCTTCGCCTTTATGAATCGGGTCCCCCGGAGGTGTCGGGTCAAAAATAATCCAGTTATTTTGTCCATCCACTTTCACCTTCACCCAAGAATGTCCGGTGCCGGAACTTATATGAGTAGTGCCATCTTTTTGTCTAGATGCCACAAAATGACCATTTACTCCTCTCCAAACGACATCAGGAAGATTTAACCTTTTAAGACCAGCTATAAAGAATTCCCTGGCCAGATAACAATCTAGTAGCTTACCATCAGTCATAGCCCTGAGTCTTGCTGTGCTTGAATCAACAACTGTATACATTCCTTCTACTTGATCGTCAGGAGGATATTTAAAAAAACCTTGGATAAAATCTTGCCACTCTTGGATTTTACCTAAGGAATCTGTTGAAAGGTTGTTGATTTTAGTTAACTCCTGTCCTATCTGATCAGGCAGATTCAGTTCAGAGGTGGTACTATCTTGTGAACGTATTACGTTAGGTAAACCTGCGCTAAGAGCAATTTCCACACCGATCGGGCTGTTGGTCCTTGATTTAAGAAAAACATGATCTTCTGCATCAGAGTAAGTTTCAAAACCTTGATTTTTGAGGGTCTCTAATCCTTCTTGGGTGGATACAAACCTGGGAGCAAGTGGCAAACCAAATAAATTAGTTCCCGAGTATCCACTAATAGTTCTTCGGGTATTATCCAAAATATTGGCCGAGGTAGAAGACATAGCAGTTTTCATCCGGAGTATATCCGATTTTTTAAGTCTGCCTGAACTTTCATCAATTGAATCAAAACTATCCGTTTCGAAGTATCCTGTATAACCCGGAGCAATTACAAATAGTGGAGCACCTTTACCTTTTTCTTCCCGTCCTCTGTGCTGTTCATATTCATCTTCAGCCGGAGGTGGAGTGGGTGGCTCTTGAGGTTCCTCGGGAGTTGGTTGTTCTTCGTTCGGTTGAGCTGGCTTTGATTCTTGCCTTTTTTGATCTTGGTTTTCTAAAAATTTAAGTCTGGGTAAAAAGCGGGCATCAAACCAGGAAACCTTGGCAGAAAACGATAAATCAGGTGAACAAAGTGCCTCCAAAGGTGAAACTGCTCTTCCTTCTATATTTTCAGGTTTTTGCAGATTATTTAATACTCTATCAACAAGATCATTGTCAGGGGTTACATCTTGGCCTAACTGTTTTTTAAGTAAAGCACTAAATAGTTGATCAGTATGGTCAGAACTGGGAAGTCTGGCAGAAAATTTTTCTAAATACCTTCTGGCACTGGCGGCTTTTTCTAAATCTTTCTCTTCCAAAGAGGCGAGGGCTGATAATCTTTCAAAACCTGCTTTAAATACAGAAGCTTTAGGATCGGCAGCAGCTAAATCCTGCCATCTTCTTAAACCATCAACTACTGCTTTAGAACTTGCGGTAGTCTGTCTTGAGAGGCATGCTTCCTCCAGATAAATTGCGCCATTAATCTCATCTAGTGTAAACCCTTTTGACTCAAAGAAAGTTCTATTAACGGACAGTTGCCATTGATTACCTTCTCGCTGCACACCAAAAGGAGTGCCTTGTTCAGGGTTAAAGACTACTTCAACTCTAGGAGTATATTCTGATCCTTCTGTTTCTATCATTTCTTTTTAACAACCCCCTCTCCCTTTGGTTTTAGAACTTTTTCCAATTATCTTTTCTAAATTAGGTTTATCCGTAGTTCAATAGTATCAAAATACTTTACTTACTCCAAATACCTAGTTTCTTTTTCTTTGCTTCCTCTTGAGCTTTCTGTAATTCTTTGGCATAAATAAAAGGTTTTTTATGCTGATAAATTACAACTTGCGCTAATCCTTTTCTGGCTAATTCTATGGAAACATTTTTCCCATCAATAAAAAGGTAAGCTAGGATTCTTCCAAATTTATCACCCTTGTAATTATCATATTCCAGCGAAACGCTTTTTCCCTCCACCAATCTTTTGTTCTCCTCAGTAGATTCTTTTTCAAAGGGTTCATTAGTTTCCGGAGCTGTTATACCAACATAACGAACAATAGATCCATTTTCTAATACTACAGTATCACCATCAACTACTCTTTTAACTTTTCCTTTCTTGGGGAAGTAGGAAATATTTTGGGACTGGTATTTATCTGTATTTTCCAGTAAATCCTTAATTTTCTTTTCTAAAGAACTATCTTTAATATGAAGAAGGATATCTTTAAGTAAGCTGTCAGGAACTGTAATTAATTCGGGCATATTTTAAAAATCATCCGGTATCAGGTAAATAGCAACAAAGAAAGCTACAATCCAAAAGGCTATAGTGGCTCCTATCTTTCCTGTTGCTGCCATAAGGATTAAAACTACACTTATGGTAACCCAGCTAGGAATGGCTATATGAATTTCTACAGGAAAAGAATCATTTCTGATTAAATTTTTGAAGGTGTATTTTTGATTTGATGTTTTTCTGAATTTAATCATCTAATTATGTTCAATATATGCTGTATAACCAGTTAACTTTTTATTATCCCCTGATCCTGAATATACATTCTTAACTCCAAAAGTTAAAAAGAGGTCATCTTTAGAGTAAGTAATGGTATTTCCACTGGGTTGGGATGAATTTAGGGTTTGTTTAAAACTTAAAGCTAATAACTGATTAGTATAATAATCTATAAAGCCTTGAGGATAATCTGTAACTAAACTAGATTCAAGATATACCCCTTCCTGCTCTATTCTTCTTTTGCCTGAGGTAAAGGTTAATATTTTAGATTGGGTAATATCCCATTGGAGGCCGGAATAAAGGGAAGGCAAGGTGGAAGGATTACCCGACTTCGTCAAGACTTCGTCGGGCAAGGGGGAATTAGGAAGAGTTGGGGAAGGAATAGGAGGAGCAGGTTGTGAAGGACTGTCTGCCACAATTACTTCTGATACTTCAATTAAATAGTTTTCTGTTGTTAAATTACCTGTAATAACTACTGCTTTACCATCTAAATTAGACAGATTAATATTATTATGTTTACTCTTTAGCTTCCACATTACTGAATCAGATGTTTGAAGTACATATCCTCCGCTTTCTCCTTTTTGGATAATACCCGGATAAACTACCTGCCTGTGAAATATAGGGGAAGAATATGGAAAAAAGTATCTGCCTATGGTAAATGCTCCACCCCCAACTACAGTAAAGGTCAGGATTAAACCTGCTGTGGCAAATGGTTTTATCTTTAATCTTAAATCTATATCCTGATTTTTAATTAGTTTGTCTACCCATTTTCTAAAGTAAGTAACCGGATTGGTAAAGAAGATATTAAGCATGGGAGGGTCTTTCTTCTCTGAATATTTAGTATTTTCTGTAATAGATATGGGTGGAGGCATACTGGATGAGGAATCAGACTTAGCAGAAGAATTAGGAGGATTAGAGGGATTAGGGGGAACAGATGGATTAGGGGCAGTTTGGGCTGGTGGGGGTTGAGGACTGGGTGGGATTGGATTTTGATTAGGGTTAGGTTGATCCGGTATGAACCGGCCATGTTCATCTCTTTTCTGATGTTTGGCCACTTCTGATTGGGCAGGGTCTGTTAAGAAATCAGGGTGGTTTGGTGGTAGTGGAGGTTGAGGTGCATAGGGGTTATTGAGGTCAGGAGGGTTATTATTCTGATCCGGCGGATCATTGGGCAGCATAATATAATCAGTATAACCCCAAAAAATCCGTGGTGCAACTCTTGGCGGCTTCCTTTGCCCCCGCCTTTGTTCAGGTATATAGTCCCATTTTAGAGGGCAGCACCATTAGAAGTAATTTTCTTCGGAATTTAGAAAAACTAAAATTGGGTGCTGCCCGATAATCGCGAACCCGCCAAACCTTACTTGGGGATTTGTGAAAGGCGGGTGAGCCATAATGAGTCCCCGCGAGCGAAGCTCTCGAGAGCAAGCGAGCAGGTAGGAAACAGATAAGGGTAAAAATTGCGGCGGGGGCAAAAGGAATTTACCCCCACGGAGCCCTGATGCGAAAGAACCAAAGTATCGAATTAATACGGAGGTTAGCGCCGCCAGCGAGCAAAGCGAGCTTTAAATAGTGCGGCGCTTTCGGGCGGGCGAGAAGGCGCCGAAGAGCTAATATAACAATATAAAGATAATACGCCTGCCCGAGCCCGCCTGCGCATTAAGTTTCGGAATTACATCGCGCAGAGGGGGTGCCGCCACATCTTTTTGGGTTGGGTGGGGGTAGGAATCTATGCAGAATAGGGACAAAAAGTCCACTAGCCTCAAATTGTACCGTATGGATACCCAATTTACCATGAATTAGGCTCTGGGACAAGCTAAATCTATACTTTTACCGTAACGGTACGGTTACGGTGTCCGTTACGGTCCGTTACCGTGATCAGGGCTTTCTGACAAGCTAATCTTAATTTTTATTAAATTTTAAACATTTAATACAATATTTAGTGGACCAAGGTCGGGGTTAGGGAACGAGATAGAGCTGGGCGCCGACCGATACAATGCGTTGATTAATAGTTTCTGCTAAAATATGTTCGAGCGATGTCATATATATGCTCCCAATATGTTATAATTTTTCACTATGGCTAAAAAGGGTAACAGACAATTATTTATATTCCAGTGTTCTGTTTGTAAAAACAGAAATTATACCGCTTCAAAAAACACGGTAGAAATAAAAGAAAAGTTAACTTTGAGTAAATTCTGTAAACACTGCAGAAAACATACAGAACATCAGGAAGTAAAAATATAGATTTCCCCTCTCATTGAATCTCAGGATAATTTCCGGTAAAATTGATTATTGATAGGCCCGTGGTGTAATGGTAGCACGATGCTCTCCAAAAGCATTAGTTTAGGTTCAAATCCTTACGGGCCTGCCGAACATTACTCTTGATTGTCTTCCATTCCAGAGTAACTTTAACTTAATGCTGTCCAGCCGTGAGGTTGTGGATTTTGTTCAATGTGAGGCGTTGGGGAAAAATATTCCAATACTCTTTTTTCTCCGGGAGTAAATGTGAAAGGACCGCGCGGCTTTAAAATAGGACAAAATTTTTTTCTTTCCTCGTTTGCTTCCACTATTGCTTTACTTCTTGCATCCTTCAAAGTAGCCCCGGAAGCCTTTGTCTGAGTAGTAAATTGACAGTTTGAACAGGAAATTTCTGCCTTTACCACAGCCGGGCCTGTGCCTGTATCGGAAAATGGAAGCTTCTCCTCTCCCTGTCGTCTGGTAATAACATGATATCCGCAATCACTCAAAAGTCGTTCCATATTCTGGAAAGTACTTATACAATTTATTTTTAAAAAAGTCAATCTCAAGTCTTACCTAACCAAAAATGGGACTGTAGAGAAGTGGATACCTAATCCAAAAAAGGTACTGTAAAAAGGTTAGATCTTTTAAAAACAAACGCGAACC
>VMGD01000017.1 GCA_007376405.1 Microgenomates group bacterium Gr01-1014_7 | reverse complement strand
TTCTCACCCCCTAATTATATACGCACCAACTATTAACCTTAGTGTCCCAAAAATGGCTGATTTGAACCTAGCTTAATTGAGGTGTCCTAAGTCAGGAAATAGTTTCCGCGGAAGGCAATGAATTGAGTCTAACTCCTACTGGAGGATACATGGCCGATGAATTATCCAGATCAATTACGGTATCCTTAAGAACATTCCCCATGCCGGGGATGGGTTGAGGCGACATGCCGGGAATTTACTACTATATTGCACTTACACACCAGGATACGCCCTGGGGATCCGGGATTTTTGAGCAGTTTTGCATGGCAATCTCCTTTTCGGTTGTCCAGTCCATAAAGGATGTTCCCATTTGATTAAAACAAGCTTCTTTATTTTTTGGCTCAACCATTTGGCAAAACTCAATCATCCTCCCCGTATCTCCAACAAAACGGTAAGTAAAAGAGGAAATAACCCCCTGCACGCAAATATTTTGAAAATGCTCATTTGGCATCAGATCACAGTCCTGCTTCATAATCTGTAAAGAGGGAGTATAACCCACCTGATTGGTGCCTATTGTCAAAAAACAAAAATCCTGATATCTTGCGGGAATTTGCAGACACATATCAGCAACCTTTAACCAATTTTGATTTGAGATAATTGAAAAATAAGAGCTTTGATACTGCCAGCACAGCTTTTGATATTTTTCTTCCAAACTATTACACGGATAAAACGGGTCATCCGCCTTAATATATTTGCTTTGGTGATCAAAAGAAGTAGAAGAGGAGGAGTTTTCCATAAACACTCCCGTATAACACCTTTCTTTTTGGGCCTGATCGGAAATCGTATCGCAAAGCCTTAGGGACTCCATTAGCTCCAAATCAGTTACAAACATGGCTGCATGTCCCATTCCATGCAGGCATTCATTAAACTCCAAAGGCTTTTGGTAATCTTGTGGCTTGCCGCAAACTGTTGGAAAATGATTTGCCAAACCTGCATCATCAAGATTTTTTTCCTTTAAGTAAGCTTCCAAAGTCCCGTGGTAACAACCTCCGTGGCAGGTTGAATCACACTGTGCATATACTTTGGATATACTTTTTTGTTTTTCATATTCCTGGCGGGATAAATAATGTGTTACCTCATGACATCTGGCATAAACTTCCTGATGGCCTTCATTAGTCTTTAAAATGTTTAAAGTTTTGGAAAGTCCAAATTGATCGTATAAAAGTTTGGCAACGTCTTTGTAGCAGCCGCCTGAACCGGCCATATCGTAACACTTCTTAATCTCTCTTCTGACATATAAATTTAAATCCTCATTGTTTTGAATTGGCGTAAAATTAAGTTTCTTTTTCCTGCCGTATTCTAAAATTAGCTTATCAACATGTTTTAAACAATCATCACGACCCTCTAAAATAGCATTACAAACAGCTTCCGATTTCTCCTGCCATCCGGGAGCTTCCTGAAAAACCAGCTCACCAGCCCCGGCTTTTGCGCATCTTAAAACATATTCCAAAACCTTGATTTTCCTGCAGCCCTGGATTATTTGCTGACCATCACCTGATGCAGCAAGGGAAAATCCTAATGCATCAAAACAAGCCTCTTTAAACGGCTTGGAAGGGGAAGTAAGACAGACTCCTACAACTTCATCAAAACCCATCTTGAATCTGCTCATAAGAAGCGGGGGTTGATTTCTGCCGCAGGAAAACGAGTAGGTGGGCCCAAATTCTGCCTCTACTTTGTTGCATGGATATAAGGGATCATCTTTTTTGAAGAAATCATCGGGGGCACTCCGAACATATTCCATAAACACCCCGTCAAAACAATATTCCCCACCGGATGTAAGCTTCCTGCAGCTTGCCAAAGAGGCTTTTAAATCAGAAGTGCCATGAAAACTGGCCACACCATGTCCTATGCCATGGATGCAGCTTGCCACCGGGCCGGTGAGTCCCGGACTAAGTTTTGAACAAGCAGCTTGTGCCTCATTAAGCTTGCTTAAATCTTTCTTAAAAGCCTCATCCAAAAATCCATGGAAACAGCCAAAAGCAAACTCGGCAGAACAAATTCCAATCCCGGAGAACCCTTTTTCTTTATAAAGCAAGCTGCCTGTAAGATGAGCTTGATCATGAATATCATCTGAAGATCCTGCTTGGCCTTTATATTTTTGTTTAAGATTCTCCCATTTTTTTTGAGCATCCTCTTTTTTACTCAAAGAAAAACTACTTTTAAATTTAGCAATAAATTGCCCTACTAACTCTTTAATTTTTTCCAGCCAGGCTGAAGTTTTTTCTTGTACCAACCCGTCTTCCGAGGTAACTTTTAAGCTGCCTCTTATATGAGGTAAAAGATGATCATGATACTTCCACTCTCCTGCCTTTTTGGGCTTAAAGGACCAAGACTTTCCAGGTTCAATAGGTCTTTTGGGATCAAACTCCGGATAAATACCATGGGTAGGATGAATATTTGAAGCTGGCCAGCGGACTCTTAAGTCTTTATTAAGAAAGATAATGGCAGTGTCTTGATCTATGGTCACACTGGCAGGTGTAAACCCCGAAGAAGTCATTTCAATAACTTGCGGTTGGGAATGAGCATAGACAAAAGCTCCCGTAGCGCCCAGGAAAAAAAAGACAAAAGTAAATAGATATGTCAATTTAAGCATCTATCCTTCCAGGGATTTGGCAAACCATTACATAACTTAAGGAATTCAGGAGAATTTGCATGAAAGTTATAAGTCGAATACTTAAGAAGTTCATCAAAACATTCCTCTTGATCCTTTGCGTCAGTAACACTATAGCAAAGATTAGTGGATTTAGCTATATTTCTATAATCGGTTTCAATCATACGTGATGCCGCATTGGCAAAACATTTTCCTTCTAAATTTTTGGGGAGCTTAGAGCAGTAGTTTTTTATTCTTTCCGTATCAAAGTTAAATTGAGCTGTCAGTACATAAAATAACCCTTCAAAGCAGCGGGGCTGATTTTCTTTATCTTCTTTAGAGCAAAACTTTATTAATTCATCCGGTTTATTAATAATATCCTGCCCGTATAAAGGCCAGCTTTCAGACAAACAGGAAGCCCTGGCATATCCAGAGTAAGCAGCACAAAAACTGTCAACCTGGGTCCTGGTAACTTCTTTTCCCGCTATTAAGGCAAAATCTTCCGGCTCAAGAGGCTGGTAAATTTGCATAAAGACTCCGTCAAGACAAACCTGAAGAAAACTTCTTCCATCTATCTTTACAGCGATCTCCTCGCAAAGGGATATAGAACTGCTGATGTTAGCACTTGTTATATACATAGTTAAATGTCCCAGAGCATGGTAGCAGGAAGCCTGCTCCAAACCTGTCGGGTTCCAGTTAGATCTTTTTTCGCAGATAGAAGCTAGCTCTGGTTTTATTGCAACTACCTCTTCATCTGTAAAAGATTCAGCTCTGAAACGTTCCTGAAACCCCCCGTGTATACATCCATTGGAACAAAGTCCTGAAGGACAACGGCTTACAGTCTCTTTCCATTTAGACGGATCCTTTTTGACCTCTTTGGCAGATAAATTATGACCTAAAACATGACAATAGGAAAAAGAAGTATCTTTTTCCTGAACCAGCCTGGTAACCCCAAAGGCTTCTTCCATGGTAAGGCCGGCAGGACTATCTAAAAGGGCGGGTATTTCTTTGTCATAACAGCTCTGATGATGGCTGTCAGATGAGCATTTGGTCAGAATTTGGTTTGCATATTGAGCAAGATCCCTACTTTCGTAGCGTGACAATCCAAATAACAAAAATATAAAAAAGGCAGTTAAGGCGATTGCTCTTTTCATAATTAATATTTACAATTCTGCCATCTGTATTTTGGATCAACTTCCCA
Source organism: Microgenomates group bacterium Gr01-1014_7 (assembly GCA_007376405.1). Lineage (GTDB taxonomy): Bacteria > Patescibacteriota > Microgenomatia > Daviesbacterales > UBA10151 > VMGD01. The sequence goes on along the minus strand of VMGD01000017.1, from coordinate 16,260 downwards.
ACAGATAGACTCTGATTTTGAAACTGTGTACCAAATTCGAAGAAGTGACAGGACTTTTTCAAAACAGGAACTTTTTTCAAACTCTTCCAAAAGAGGGGAACTGCAAAATTTAATGGCTTCAACATATTCTTTTTCAGGGGGGCCATATTTTAAAAATCCTTCGGCAAAAGCACTAATGCAGGGTATTTGAAAACGGTTGGAAAGACTGCGGCAAAAACTTAAAGTTTGCTGATAATCTGTTTTACCTTGATTAACAAGCTCTACCACCAGGGCTTGTAAGGCGGGAATTGCCGATGTATCTTCCTTTATAGAGTCAATAATTTCGGCTGAGGCGGCAAAATCATTACCTGTAATATTCATTACAGCTACTACAAATTGAGTAAAACACGCTTCCTGATAATGTTTGGGCTGGTTTCTGCATATCCAAAACAGGTCATCTTTATTCAAAGACAATTTATATTGCCCGGAAGTTGATAAAATCTCCAGTCCGTTAAATGCTCCTGATACGCATCTGTACAGCTTTCCATATCTTGGACTTGGGATTTCATCATTTGATACCATTTCGCAAAGCGAAAGAGCGGGAGTTATCATAGCCTGGGGATCTCCCCAGGTCCTTGGATCACTACCATCTACAGCCCCGTGTCCTATACCGTGGTAACAGGCTCCGCCGGCATCAGCAGTTGTTTTCTTAAGCTCTGCATCGGCATATTCACAAAAACGCCTGGCCTCGGTCATGTCCGCGGTTTTTTGAAGTAAAGCCTCCATAAAACCATGGTAAAAACCATAACCGCAAAAGGAACTTTTTTCTGATAATTGAAAATCCTTTTTTTCTGAAAATAGCAAGTATGCTTTTTCTCCTAAAAGATGCACAAAACCATGACAATCTGATGCAAAATCAGGTTCATTTTTAAACAACTGATCCATGAGAGTAAAAGCCTGATCCAATCCTGCTGAATTTAGGGTTGACTCCATTTGATCCTGCCAACACTGCTGTTTTTGAGATTTAGTCATATTTTGGCAGGGATTTTTAAGGTCCCCTTCACGTTGACTATTTAATGCCACAAAAACAAGTAAGACCAAGCAAGTTACTACTACTAATCTTTTCATAGACAATGTCTTCTGAACTTTACCAAAACCAGATTGCAAACCATTTTATGCTTTTCGCTGGTATAATAAACACTGGAAAGCCTTAGAACCTCATCAAAACATGCTTGTCTCTCTTCTATATTCGTATTAACTTCACAAAACTTGAGAGCTTTTTCATATTCCAGCTCAGGACTACCTCCTTCTATTAATCCCGAGGCAAATCCTTTAATACAGGCAAGTCTTAATCTTGGCTGCAGTTTCCTGCAATCCAAAGTAAATTTTTCAAAATTCCCTTTTTGCACAGCAGACATCCCAAACACCCCGGCTAAGGAGCGGATACCGGAAAGGGCAAATTCATCTTCTTCAATCTCTTCTAAAAATTTGGCTGCTGGCAGAATTTTTTTATCTGATAAAGCAAAAAGGGCGGTATTCATTTCCTCATAGCAGGTTTTTCTATAGATATTGTTATCTAACTGACGGCAAAACCAGAGAGGATCCTCTGAGTTTATTTTCAGTTTGTTACCATTGTATGCAATTGCCAAAACATTAAAAACCCCTGAGGAGCAACGATTTAGAAATGTCTCATCAGGGGATACTTTCTCGCAAAGCTTTAGAGGTTGCTCAACCAAATCCAATTCATTATCCCAAAACTTTTGATCATGATTATCAGCCACACCATGGCCGATGCCATGATAGCAAGCTCCTTTGGCATCAGCGTTCTGCTTTCTTAATTTTTCTTCAACATAATCACAAAACTTTCTGGCTCTTACTAAATCTCCATCATCATTTAGCAAAGACTCCATAAAAGCATGATAAAATCCATAGCCGCAATAGGAAGTTTTAGACGAGAGATTAAACTGCGCCTTATCCGAGAACAGTTTGTAGGCTTTCTCGCCAATAAGATGGACAAAGGAGTGACAGTTACCAACAAAAACAGGATCGCTTTGATAAAGCTCTTCAACTTTTTCAAATGCCTGATCGATACCACCTTTTTGTAAAGTAGAATCTATCAACTTCTCCCAGCAAATAAGTTTTTCGGATTTTGAATTCAAACCCCGGCAGTTATTTATACTTTTTGAAAAACTATTGATCAATACAACTAAAAAAACAGGTATCAGAATAATTAAAATAGATTTTAAAAATTTGTTTTTCAAGTTAGTCTTTTCTTACATTCTGCTTTAAACTCTTCCGGTAACCCGTTGCAGAAAGATTGCCGGTATTTTGAATCTTTAATGTAGTAGGATACCTGACCAATCAAACTAAGAAAGCATGCGTTTTTATTGTCCGGGTCATCAACTGCATTGCAGAATCTAATTGAGGCATGATAATCATTTTCTCCGCCCCAAAAGATTGAGTTTAGGGCATGATCAAGACATTCACGAACCCCCTCTTTTTCTTCTGCCAGGCTGCACCAGTTAACTATTTTTTTAAGCCTGCTATTATCCATTTGATCAACCTTTCTAATATCTTTAGACTGTGCCAGTCCAACAAATTCTTTACCAAAACCCCGAAAGCAAATATTCCGATAATTTGTTTCACTAATTTGGTTACAAAGCTTGAAAGATTTTTGGAAATCCGTCTCGTTTGGATTGTTGATATCCCCTCCAACTGCCTCCCAAAGAAAGGGGGTTATATAGTCATAACATCTGCTTCGCCCCTCATTCGGCATAAATTCGGGAGAGCAAATATAAAAAGGATTATCTAACTTTAGGTAGTTTGGTCTAAGTTTGGCCCAAAGCTTCTTATCGTGACCTCCACCCGATATAATCTCCATCACTGCGCCGCTAACGCATTCCGGATACTCAGAATTCTGATGTTCAGTTGTGCTTGTTTTTTGACAAAGTTCTATAGTTTTAGGAAAATCATAACCTTCAAAAGCCAGGATTCCGTGACCCAATCCGTGATAACACATAATGTAGGCTCCTAATCCTCCCGGGGATTTTTTGCAGGCTTCCTTAATTTCATCTAATGCATCCTCTCCTTTATCCGTAAAAAGACCAACCACTATTGAGTGGGAACAGGCGTTCCTAAAATCTTCAGTACAGATTTGAATGCCATTGGCTCCCTGCTGTTTATATAAAGCATCACCTACCACATGGCCCAAAAGATGTAAATCAGTATTGGGAGGTAAGTTGGCCTCTTTTAAAACCTCAAAGGCTACTTTCGCTCCTTTTTTTTCACTTAAGTCTGTAAAGTAAGCCTTAAGTTCATCAAAGGATGGATTTTTACTCAAGGAGTAGCTCTGCTTATGCGAGAAGGAAAACCAAATTATAGCAAGCAGGATAGTCAGTAGAAGCAGTCCCCTTAGAATCTTCACTAAACTATTATAACGCCTTAACGGCCTCGGAGGAAGTCCAGGATAAAGTCAAACAATCCTCTTTGAGTAGAAACTCCCAGTGGAGGTGTCGGGTAGGAGTAGCTGTAGGTTGACTGTGAGTATGCATAAGCTGATTCTGAGTATGGGTAGGACGATTGAGAGTAAGAATAGGCTGATTCAGAATAAGAATATGCTCCTTGAGAATAAGAATATGCCGATTGTGAATATGAGGGAGACGGGTATGAATATGACGGTGTGCCGTAAGGTGATGAATAAGTTCCAGGTGTTGGATAGGAATAGGTAGTTCCAGGTGTTGGATAGCCATAACCTGTTGGTGTTGTATAAGGTGATGAATAAGTTCCAGGTGTTGGATAGGAATAGGTAGTTCCAGGTGTGGGATATCCATAAGAACCCGTTCCAGGTGTTGGGTAGTAGTAACCACCTGTTGGTGTGCCATAAGTTCCAGTAGCTGGTGTCGGGTAGTAATAACTTCCGCTTGGTGTGTCATAGATACCCGGTCCAGGTGGTGTTGGGTAACCGGTACTTCCCGGGGAATAGTATACCCCGGGTGAGTAGTAAGGACTATAGTAGGTTGATCCCGGACTTGGGTAGGAATATGAAGGTGTCGTATATGAGCTTCCCGGTGAAGGGTAGTAATAGCCGGGGCTGGGATACGGGCTGTAATAAGTGCCGCTGGGAGAGGTATAGGTATCTGTAGGTGATGTGTAACCTGAACCAGGAGTATAGTATGGAGAGGTATATGTTCCACCCGGGGAGTAGTAGCTAGGTGAATAATAAGTAGGTGTGAAGTAGTTAGGAGTTATGTAAGGAGTATAGTAGCTTGGCGTTGTGTAGTTAGGATCACTTGGTGTGGAGTAGCTAGGTGTTGTGTAAGGAGTGTAGTAATAAGGAGTGGCATAAGGTGGAGGAGTGTAGTAGCTTGGCGTTGAATAGCCTACCGGAGAGGAGTAGGAAAAGTTGCAGGGAGGTGCTCCGCAGACTATGGATGGAGTGACGTAAGGAGGAGGCGTCAAATATGGAGGAGGTGTGGGATAATCTCCAGGCGTATAGTAACGCGGAGTGGTGTATGGAGGAGGGGGTGTGTAATAGCTTGGACTGATGTAAGGCATACCTGGCGGAGGAGTGTAATAGGTAGGAGTTGTATAAATAGGAGGTGTGTAATAAGTAGGTGTTGTATAACCGCCGCCCTCCCAAGGTGTGTAGTAGCTTGGAGTTGTATAAGGCGGTGGGGTTAAGTATGGTGGCGGGGTGGTGTAATTACCGGTGAAGCGAGTGTCCGGAGTGTAGTAATGTGGCGTAGTATAAGTTGGCGGTGTGTAGTAGTAAGGAGTTGTGTAACCTGTACCCCCAGGAGGTGTATAGTAAGTAGGCGTTGAGTAGGTTGGCGTTGGGTATTCACCTGTGGGAGTTGGGTAATTACCCCAGGGAGTATAATAATTCGGTGTTGGATAGAGACCATAGACTGGATCGTTTGGGATGTAGTGATAGGCAGGAGAGGGATACGTACCAGGTGTATAGTATTGGGGTGTGGTATAGGTTGAACCTTCAGGCGGAGTGGGATAAATTGGTGTTGTATAGAAGAAGGTAGTAGGCGGAGTCACATAGACTGTATTAGTGGGAGGTGTGTAATAAGTCCCGGGAATGTATATTTCAGGTGGACGAGGGGCATCATCATTAAACCCGGGGCAGGAAGCGGGATTTGCACTACAATAATCATAACAGCCTGCAGGAGAAGTACAACCACCCATTGACTCAACAGGAGCATGCGTCACCTCACTCCCAGGAGTGTAATAAAGATAAGGGTTATTAGTGTCGGCTGGCGGCGTGGTACCTCTTGGGTCAGGATACGGACAGTCCCCGATATTATTTATACACCATTCAAAACATTCAAACGGTGATGCACAGCCTCCCATTTCAGGCCTTGCTTCAAAATGAGCGCTAGGCAATTCTGTAGATATGCCTACAGGTGCTGAGTCTTGACACGATGAACCATCCCAAAATTTATCTGCTCCTACACAGGAAGCCGCTTGGCTGTTATCTGCTACTGCCGTACAAACACCCCCGGGCCCATGATACTCTCCCTTAGGACATATAGGAGGCACATAAGATCCGTTTGCACCAGGCGCATAGCTTCTACACGCATCAGGATTCTGATCGCAATAACTTCTACAAGATTCCTCGCTATTACATCCGCCCGGTCCTGCAAAAGTACCTCCGGGCGATACGGCAGCACACTGACCATAATTGGCCGGATCGGAACAATATGCTCCGCAAGTTCCGGGTGTCTGACAGCCTCCGGGACCTACGGCAGTTGTTCCACCCAACAGTCCTACCTGATTGGCAAAATTGCTACATTTGTCAGCATTGGCCGGATCATCACAAAAAGTTGAACATGTACCTGCACTATCACACCCTAGAACTTCCTGTGCAACTTTTATATATTCGGGCTTATCAGGCGTATCAACATAACCTCCGGGAATCTCATTTCTGTTGGCAAAAGAATCACATGCAGCCTGGTTGGCAGGATCAGAACAATATGTAAAACAGGAATCTGCACTACTGCAGCCTAACTGGCTTTGCGTATCTGTCCAAAATTTATCATCAGCATATGTTGTTTGATCATCCTGATAAAAACCATTTTGCTTGGCAAAAGTAGCACAGGAGCTGTAATTAACAGGGTCTTCGCAATAGTTTGTACATTCCTCCAAATTATTACAGCTACCAAGCTCATTAACCGGATAAGTAAGATTTAAAGCTGTACCTCCCGCAGGAGCAGGAGAAGGAGATGGGGATTGTGAAAAAGCAGTTGTGGCAAAAAACATTAAAGCCACCGATGCAATTGCTGCAATAAAAATTCTTGCTAAGGCATTATATGGCAATAGTTTTGTTATACTCATAAATTATTTTGCCACTGTGAATGGATTTTTGTATGTTTCAAACGGATTAACATATTGAGTTTCTTGCTTAAAGGGGTTTTTGTATTCTTTCTTCAAATCAACTTTTGGCCCTGCTTGACCTAATTTAAGATTCTTAAGAGGGTTTTTAATAACTCCGAAAAAGATGAGTGCAACAACTGCTGCAATGAGCAGCAAGATTACGGGCAAAGCTAAATGAATTACTCCTCTATTATTTCTAATAACACTATTATTCACAATTTATGTCTTAATCTATTATTGGAGGATTTTTAAATACTTGTCAAGGGGGCAAAACAGCTTTGCTGAAAAGGGCCTTCCAATTTCTGACAAAGTTTTTCTTTCTCTTTTTTGTCTATCGGATCAGAAATAATTTGCCCAATAACCCTCTGATAACACTCGGGCTTTAAGTGAGGCGGAACATTCTGGCAAATAAATATGGCCTGATCTCTTCCTCCAACAGAATAAAATGATCCGGCATTTATAACAAGACAATTATCATACCATTTTGCTCCTTCCTGCTGACAAAGTTCAAAAGCCTTTGCAGGCTCTCCATTTGTTAAAGGATGAATTTGGCGGGCTATATTATCCATACACCAAGTTGTATATTGCTCATTTCCCACATCCTCACAAAGTTTAGTGGTTTTTGCAATATCCCCATCATTCATCTGATAGATTCTTGCTGCCTGATTTAACCAACAACCCCTCTGGTATTTTTCTTCGAATGCATTGCAGGGAAAGTACGGATCATCCGACAGCCAATCTCTCTTTTGCTCCTTTCCGGTACCCCAGTCATGAACCCCAAAAAGATTTTCCATAAAAGCTCCGTTATGACAGGAGCTTAAAGCTTCCGGAAACTTTGTATCTTTTTCATAAATGCCGTCGCAAGTATTCAGCGCTTTTGGCATATCATAATTCCAAATAGCCAAAATGGAGTGGCCTGCAGCATGAACACACTGGAAATGCCTGACCGGTGAGGCCTTGCATTTATCCGTCATTTTGGCAATCACATCAAATCCCTGGTCTGATGCAGCCTCAATAATGGCCCCATGGTAACAAGCATACAAAAAGTAATCTTTGCATTTTAGCATTGAATCAACTCCGTATTTTTGATAAGCATAAAATCCAATTTGATGAACAACCAAATGCCCTTCACCGGTATGAGGGAGGGCGGAGTGTTCCAAAATTTCCAAAGCCTGTTCTACATCAACCCGCTCAACCAGTTTCCTTCCAGCTTTTAATCTTTTTTCCTGATCATTAGGGTCCAGGATATCCTTCATCTCAGGAACCTCTTCCCAAGAAGCGGCAGTCTTTTGGGTTTCCGATTTTACAGCAGGTCTAAAGTTGTATACGGCATAACCTACCCCCACAAGAAGCAGTGCTACTGCGATAAGACGTAGAGTATTCAATGGTTTCACTAACTTTAAACACTATCAGTTTGTCTTAAAATTTTCAAGGAGTATATTTAGCTAAATAAACCGATATATACTCACTTAAATGTAGAGTTTTTATAACATCATAACTTCTATTATCTTTCAAAAAATCCTCTCTGCAGTCTGAATTCTGATATGTTTGGAATTTGTAACATGCCAAAACTATGAAATCTTTTTCATTTATCTGAACATGGTTAAACGGGTTATCATCAAAAACTGCAGCAAGTTTTGAATTTAACCTTTCCTCAAGCGGGACCAAAAGTATTGTATCCAAAACAGGGTAATCAAAAGTGTATTTATCTTTAGCGTAAGATTTTACCTGGAAAGAATGTGTGTTGGGTAACTGACTAACAATTTTTTTACTAATTTCATCTATATATTTTTGATTCTCCAAAGGCCTTTTAAAATCCCTGATAAACTGCAGCTGCCCTGAAAATATCCAAACAAATGTAAAAATAAGAAGCAACTTGAGTACCGTAAATTTAATTTTGTCCAAAAGATATGCAATAAGTATCGCAAAAATTCCTGATGAAAGCATCAAATAGTGAAATCTTATTTTGTCAAAAAAAGAGGCAAAAAGGATGGGTGAAAGAAATAAAGCAAGTGCACCCAGTAAAAAATGATTTCGTTTAAAATAATATAATAATGTAGAAAGTAAAAGTAGTGCAGCAAGAAATAATTTGTTTACATAAAATGTATTCAAAATCGAGTCAAGATTAAAATTAAGATTACTTATAAAACCAAAAAAAGTTTGTGTAGGAAAATCTTTTATCCCCTCCGAAGATAAAATCACCTGTATATATAAAATGATGGCTGGCAAGATTATTGAAAGCAAAACACCAAAATAATTTTTAGTAATAAAAAAACCTGCAATCATCAGTGCAAAAAGCCAAGGAAAAGCTGAATTGTGTATGGCAAATGCCAGTGTGATGGTAGTAAGGCTTAAAAAAAGAAGTTTAACCTCTTTTCCAAAAATTGCTTTGACAAAAAGATAAAGACTTAAGTAAGCCAGAGGCATCATCAAATGCGGTTGCCATATATAGTCTGACTGTTTTATAATCTCCGAATTAAAACTAAAAAGGGTTAGCGCTATCAGGGCTGTTTGGGTACCGAAAGCTACTCTTGCAATCAAAAAAATTAAAACTAAAACCAAAGCCTGCAGAAAAATGTTGATAAGCCCCAAGGTCAGCGGATGGTTATATACAAGAAGTGGAATTGCCAGAATATAAAAATAAATTGGGCTACCTTTTATCCCGCTTTCCTCAAGCAGGTTATATGGCCCCTTTAGGGGAAATTCCCCATATCTTACAATATGGCTTGCTACCAAGAAGTCTCTTGTTCCGTCTCCCCAGGCAAATGTTTGAGACATCGGATAATCCAACCGGTTAATCCTTAAGATAAAGCTTACAAGAAGAATGGCTAAAAGTAACAAACTTGCTTTATTCATTAACCCACCTGGATACCGGAGTTTTAACTCTGCCTAATTTTTGTCCTATCTTCAACACCCAGGAAAGCAGAAGATAATAAAAAATTCCATGATAATGTTTGGAACCCTCCTGCAAAAGAGAGTACGCTTTTTCCTGACCTATTTTTTTAGTAGCACCCCCATGATGATGGATAAAATTAGCAGAGGGCACAAAATAAACAGGCACTCCATGTTTTTTTAACCTTCTGCAATACTCAATATCTTCAAAAAAGATAAAAGTGCCTTCATCCAGCATTCCTACATTATTAATAATGGCCCGGGGGATTAGAAAGCAGGCCATCACCAGACCTTCTACCTTTACCGGGGCACCACCCCTCGGTTGGTACATAAAATATGCTCCTTTCCGGCCCAGAAAATATTCTTTAAAAGCACCGGTCAGAGTAGGCAGATGATAAACCGAATCCTGGTCTGACCCGTCAGGAAAAACTAATTTTCCACCCAGGACAGTATTTCCCTGAAAATGATCTGCCCATTTAACCATCTCAGATAAACTGTCTTTTAAAACCTCAACATCCGCATTAAGCAGTAGAATATATTCTCCTCTGGAAAATCTAATGGCCTTATTATAACCACCACTAAATCCTGTATTGTCAGTGTTTTGGATATACGTTATCTTGGGTAGAAACTTTTTTATCACTTCTTTACAGTTATCCTTTGACCCATTATCCAAAACAACTACCTCCGTGCCGTTGGCGTCATTGCGGAAAATACTTTCCAAAAGTTTCCTAGTCAAATCCGCAGTATTGTAACTAACTATACAAATAGAAAGTTTAACCTGATATTCTATCCCACCTGGAGGGTGGTTTAGCTTGGCACCTCTTCTTTCCCCGAGATAAAAATCCAAAATCCCTCTTCTTTGAGCAGGCCTTCCAAGAATAAAATTTTTTAAAGCTTCTCTTAGAAGCGCAATCTTTGTCCTTGGTTTCCCATACTTCATTCCAAAAATTAGTCTGTTCCTTGTATGAAAATAATCTGTAAGATCAGATCCAATACCCGCCGACCGGGAAACTTTATGGTAAATAGCAACTTTACCGTTATAGTACTGTTTAAACCCTGCTTCTTTGACTCTTTTCTGGAACTCCACATCCTCAAAGTATAAAAAATATTCTTCATTAAAAACCCCAACTTTATCAAAAACCTCACGCTTTATCAGCATGCATGCACCTGAAACAAAATCAACTCCTTCTGTCGCATCATATTTCCCGGAATCCACTTCATCTATCCCGTGATGCACCCCCTGGATATTATCCCAATCAAAATGCCCGCCTCCATACCAGATCACTTTGCCCTTCTCAGTGGCAGAATATCTATCTTTATGAAATTCAAACCCGGGGGCAAAATAAATCTTGGGGGAAACTACCCCAATTTTTGGATCTTTTTCTGCCACTTTTATTAATTCATCCAGAAGATTTATATCTTTAATTAAAGTGTCATTATTAATAAGCAAAAAATAATCTGCTCCCCAGATTTTTGCATATTCAATCCCGGCATTAAACCCTCCGGCATATCCTTTATTGCTACCTGTCTGCAGAATATCCACCCCCGGATATTGTGAATTTATAGCATTTACACTACCATCGGTTGATGCATTATCAACGATGATAGTTCTTACCGCCAGAGGCGGGGTGTGTTGTTCATAGTTCTTAGTTCCTAGTTTTTTAAGCGACTCAAGTAACTCAAGTGTATCCCGGCGCCCGTTAAAATTAACAGTTATAATTGCTACTTTCATACAACAGCCAAACCCTCCATATATACTTTGGCTCTTTTTGTTTTACCTAATAAAGAAAATGCTACGATCCTCATTATCAACCCCAAAATCAAAAATAATTTAACAACCGGGTAAATTTCTTTGTAATATTTTTGAAAATAATATTTTAACCCCTGAAGTTCTTTTGAGAGGGCAGGGGAGCGGTCAAATTTAGAACTGGCTCCATGTAAATGAGTTACTATAATTTCCGGTACATACCAGATTTTAAATCCTGCCAAAGTAATCCTTTTACAAAGTTCTACTTCCTCAAGATACATAAAAATATTTTCATCAAAACCACCAACCCTTTCATAAACCTCTCTTTTAATCATAAAAAAAGCTCCTGTAATCCAACCTACCTGACGCATCTTTTCAAAATATGATTTTTTCTTTGGATGAAAACCCCCTAAACCAAAAATCCAAAGAATAGTATTCAAAGGGGTAGGCAATTCTCCTGCAGACGGTTGAAAACTGCCATCTTCAAAAACCATTCCTGGCCCCATTACTTCAACTCTATTTTCAAAATATCCCAATGCTTTTTCCAAAGTATCATCTTCAACATAAACATCAGAATTCATAAATAAAACAACCGGATATTTAGATTTTTTAAATGCAATATTATTCCCTTTACTAAAACCGGTATTTTCTTTACTTACAATTAAATTAACCCAGGGATAGTTTTTTTTAATCATCTCCACCGAACCATCGCTCGATGCATTATCCAAAACAATCACTTCAATATTTTTTTTGTTTTTTGCCTGCAACCTTTTCAGGCATTCATTGGTAATCTCTTTGGTGTTATAACTTAAAATAATTATTGATAAATCCATGCCTTGGCCTTTCTGTAATGTTCTAGCATTTTAATTCCTGCCAAAACCAAATCTCTAAAAACAGGGGGATACTTTTTATAATAATGCTTCATATAAAAAATTCTCATGGCGGATATTCCAAGAGAAACTGTTTTTGATCTTTCTTTTTTAGCCGATGAACCTTTGTAATGAATTATTTTCACATCCGGATAAAAATAAATTTTCCAGCTTTTTTCCTTTAAAGAAAAACAAAACTCAATATCCTCCCCGTTAAAAAAATAATCCTCATCCCACCAGCCAATTTGTTCACCGGCGATTTTTCGAACCATTAAAAATGCTCCTGTCAAACAATCTATTTCATGGGCAGTTTTCATATCCAGGTAAGTAGCAGTGTATCCTGCAAATAGAGAAAAGTAAGGGAATAGTTTTGAAAGACCGGTAAAATAAGCAAAAGCATTCCACGGAGTAGGAAAGCCCCTGTGGCAGGAATAATCCAGTTTACCATTCGGAAGCTCAACCTTCGAGGTTACCGCACCAATTTCGGGGTTACCCAGCAAAAACTCCAAAGTTTTTTCAATAGCATTATTAACTATTTCCGTATCAGGGTTTAAAAATAATACAACAGGAGCTTTTGCTTTTTTGACCCCCACATTATTTCCTGCAGAAAAGCCTAGATTTTTTTTGTTTTCTATCAGCTCAATTTCCGGATATTTTTCCCTGACTGCCTCCGCCGATCCGTCAGAAGAGGCATTATCCACTACAATCACTTGCCAGTTACTTTTGGTTTTAAAAACCGATTCCAGACATTTCAAAAGCAAATCCCGAACATTGTAGTTCAGGATCACAATAGACAAATCAGGATTATCATCCAAAGCCATACAGATTATTGTAATACGGGAAAGAATTAATTACCAATCTATACCCATCCCCGGCATGGGTTGAGGCGACATGCCGGGATTTATCTTACTTTATGGCGGCGTTTAATCCGCAGCTGGGCCAGGGATTTTTCCAGGATGGCCATGGTTTCAGCATATTCCTCATTAGAAAGTTTTTGCTTCAGGGCAGTTTCCGCTCTTTTTCTGGCTTCCTCCACAGCCCGCTCATCAATTTCTTTTTCCTCCAAAGCCAGATCAGTCATAATAGTCAAAGTATTATCTGCCATTTGTAAAAACCCCCCACCCACAGCCAAAACCTCCGTACTTTTGCCTTTTTTGATCCGAAGTTCCCCGGGAATAAGTTTAGCCATTAAATTGGTATGGTGAGGAAGAATCCCCAGTTCGCCTTCCGAGGAGGGAAGTGTAACCATACTAACTTCCTCATCAAGAATTAACCTCTCCGGAGTAACTATTTTTAAATGCAGCTGGGACATGATATTATTATACATCATGCATAACCACGGTTGCGAAGTAGTTGTAATTACCTGTATAGATTACCGCTTTCAGGAATATATAAATAAATGGATTGCCCAAAACTTTGCTCCTAAAAGTTTTGACAGGGTTGCCTTTGCAGGGGGAGTAAAAAATATTGTTGTTATTTTAAACCAGATAGATATTGCCAAAAAAAATCATCATATTCACAAAGTTATTTTAATAAATCATGAAGATTGCGGAGCCTATGACCAAGAAGGCACTCCGGAAAAACATGCGGAAGATTTAAAAACCGCAGCGTTAAAAATTAAAGAAATTCATCCTGATTTGGAGGTAGAAACTTATTACCTCCACCTTGACGGTACTTTTGAACAACCCGTCCCATAGTTGACAAATGAATAAAATGTGGTAAAATATTAATAATATGCCAGTTTTTGATAGAGAAAGACCGGAAGTAGATACTGTATACGAATCTCCTAAAGATTCGTATACAGTGAGAAAAGAAACCGAAATACCACTTTCGGATTTAACTCCTACGCTGCGTGAGGCTATAGGAAAAACCTCAGCACTTTCGTTGTTGGCAGGAACTGTTAGAGTATTTGCTGCAGAAGTTAAAGGAGGAGAGTGGACCCATTATTCACAAAAATCACATGAGGAATCTGGCAGAGACGGTGATTATGCAACCAGAAAGATAGGTGCAGATGGTGCAAAAGATAATACTTTTTATGGTATAGACCCTGATGGTAAAGTTACCATTGCTAAACCCAGACCACCGAGAATCAAATTAAACTTCCAAAAGGAATTAGAAGATAGTCCTATCAGCTCCATTGTTGATTTTTTAAACAGACCATACGGCGTTGAAGGTACGATTACCCTTGAACCTGTAGCAGGTTCAAATCAAACTCAACCTGTTTTAAGATATACTGAAGTAAGACCTGATAGATTGATAGGATTATTAAGTGGGGATATCAAGAGCCCAGAGTCTAAACTACCAAATAAAAATATTTCTATATTACCCAATTTTAGAAATGCATTTCCTGGAATAATCCCATCTTTTAGAAGAAATCTTCCTCCAAAATAATTCTTTCTATTATTCTAATTTTTCTGATATAATCTTTTTAAGTGAAAATATCAGATTGTAAGCATTATCCTAAAAACCCTGCCAAGCCCAATGCTGATAAATGTGAAGGCGGAGATCCTGATCCGGAACTCCGGGTTTGTTTAACCTGCGGCCATGTGGGTTGCTGTGATTCAAATATATTCCAGCATGCTAAAAATCATGCCAAAGAAACAGGCCATGCAGTTATGGCCTATTATCCGACAGATGAATTTTCCCCAATCTGGTGCTACGAACACAATGATTACCTGGAATCTTAGATAAATCCCATAGTTTGCATTCCTCTTTCATTTTTTGCTATAATTCTCAATATGGAAAGGGTTAAAGAAGGAATTACCAAAAAGTACACTGGTAAATTATATACACCCGCAGGTTCGTGGAAAGAAGATTCTGATATTCTGTTTACACCAAACGATGCCGTTTATGTTTGGAGGTTGTTGCATAAGGCGGGAATAATACCTAATACTCAAAAAGATCTCGTATTTATAAGTCCTTCGGCTAACCAGCCAACTCAAGAAGCAGCAATTTGGTTGGATGAACGTAAAAGAGACAGGCCAAGAACAACTTTCTTGGCAGGGGATTTGTTGCAGACCAATCCATATTGCCTAATGCAAGCGGTTCAACCCTTACAGAATGAGAATCATAAATTTGCTTATTTCCGCTGGGATGCGGAATACCTGCCGGTAGCTCCCAACAGCGCGGATATAATATGGGACAGAAAGGGATGGATATGGCATTGCGTTAATGATCTTAAAGACAAAACCAGACTAAGAAACACATTTGATGCGTACTGGAATATTTTAAAACCCGGCGGAAGTTTGGTTCTTGATAATATGAACCAGTATGCGGATTACTTTAGGAACCTGAATTTTTTTGATTTTATTATTGGAATTTTTAAATCCATCTGCGCAAATCATTTTGGAGTTAATATGGATGAGCATGAATGACAAATTCTGGCTGCAGGATATTGGCACCGGCAAACACAGAGTTAGAGTATTAACTAAAATCGGAGTATAATTCGCAACATGGCAGATATAAAATTAAGTACAACCGGATTTTCTCCAATCAGAGCAAAAAGTTTTAAAATCAGCTCCGGAGGGCAAAATTTCGCCCAATATGCCAGAACTGTAAAAGCATACGCCCTGGCCGGGCTGCCTTTGGAACATATAGCCAATGCCGGGGATTTCCTGGGGGACCCTGTTGAAAGAAAGGAGATGGATGCAAGTTTACTGGAAGCGTCACAAACCAAAGCCGGGGAAATAGCAGAGGATGAAAATAAAATTATGGCCTGGCAGAGTAGGGGAGAGCAAATCTCAATTGTAAATCAGCTGCAAGCCGCCCAACCTCTAAAGGAAACGGAAATTGTGCCTGTCACAAATAACTTAACAACTGTAAATGCTAACAGCCCGCAAACATTGAATGTTTTAGAAGGCATTGCCGTCTTTAATAACCGGCCCCCGCAACTACCCGGCAGTCAAACCAATTCCCAACTTGAAAATAATCCCTACTTAAAAACCCCTGCCAATCTTAACAACTCCTAGAAGAAAGGGTGCCAACGTAATCCACCCTCCAGGTGGTCTAGCTTGACACCCCCGGGGTGTCCACATAAATTTCCTCCCAAAAGTGCAAACTCCTTATTTAATGTGCTATGATAATGATATGTCAGACGAGAGAGAATCTAATCTTGAAATTGATAGTCCGGCAACCCTGCAAACTAGAAGAAGATACCTTAGGGCATTAGCTATCGCACTAGGCTGTGACGAACAAACCGCTGAGCAAGGTACCGACAGGATATTGGCGATGAAACATACATTAGCGAGTATCGATAACTCAAAAGATAGGGGAGAAGCTAATCCGAAAACCATCTCCTGACTTAGGACATTTTAGTGTCCTATTAACTTAAGTAGTTCGATTTCCTCATTTAAGGCTGGATCTTCGATTGTTGTTTCAACGTAGGCAATCTCT
>VMGD01000016.1 GCA_007376405.1 Microgenomates group bacterium Gr01-1014_7 | reverse complement strand
GTGACGCTTGAGTATGTGAGAACTTTTTGTCACAGAATCATTTTACCCTATCCGTCCATTACCCCCCGCAGCAAGCTGCGAGGAAATATACTGATTATACAACCATAAGCTACCAGCAGTTCTTACTGGTCTTTCAGTATAACCTTCTTCTTCAGTTTTTTCTCTTGCCAGAATAGCTTTATCAAAATCAAATACAGGCGGATCGCTGACTTTAACTTCTTGTCCCATAATTTTTAGAAAAGTTATTATACACCTACCCAAATGTAAAGGCAAAAAGTTGGGAGTTGCTGTCTTCAAACTCAAGTTTCAGGATATGCTTTCCAGGTGCAGGTAGAGTGATTAATTTATATAACCTGTCGGAATCAACTGTAATCTCTTCTTTAAACTGGTCATCCAGATAAACTTTAATCCTGGAAGTTCCTGCAGAAGGTTTCATAACTAAAAACACTTCTTTTGCTTCAAAATTTAGCAATAACGTTGCCCCTTTTTGAGGGTTTCTATATTCCTTGCTCACTTTCCAGTCCCCCTCAAATGTTACATTCTCTTCTGAAAACCTCTCACTGCCTAAATAAGTTTCAGGAGTTTTGGAATAAATCTGATATGCAGGATTGCTTACTTCCTCTACAATCTCCGTGCCTGTTTCTTTTAACAAATCCTGGATTACTCTTTCAGACTCATCATATGCCCCTTCTCCAAAATGCGTGTATCTTATATATCCATCCTTATCTATGAAATATTTGGCAGGCCAATATCTATTGTTGTAGGCTCTCCAGGTATCAAAATTATTATCCTGCACAATGGGGTATTTTAGCTCAAAATCAACTATGGCTTTTTTTAGATTTTCCGGGCTTTTTTCAAACTCAAATTCGGGGGAGTGGACTCCGATAATTACCAGGCCCTTTTCCCTGTAAGTTTCATGCCATTTCCGCAAGTAAGGAAAAGTACGCTGGCAGTTAATGCAGGAATAAGTCCAAAAATCAATAATTACTACTTTGCCTTTTAATTCTGAAAGAGTAAGAGGCTCTGAATTAAACCACTGCCCTCCGGGTATAATTTCAGGTGCTTTAATACCTTTCGGTTCATCCATTGTTTTTTTAAGCTGTCTGCGTACCGGTTCATTATCTTCAAATTTTGTTAAATTGGCTCCGTACTGCGGGAATTTTTCCAGAATAAAGACTTGAAATTTACGGTCAACCTGTGTCAGTATGCCTAAAGCCGTAATTATCATGATTACTCCGAATATTTTCTGTATTCTTGCGGTATTAGACAAAAGCCAGGGGACTTTTTTTAGGGCATTTTGCCCGCCAGTCATAATTAAAAACATTGGGATTGCAGTACCCAATGAATAAGCAAAGGTTATTAAAAAAGCATCAAAAGTAACAGTACCCGTGATAGCAAGGGATATTACTGAAGCAAGAATAGGCCCAACGCAGGGAGTCCACAAAAGTCCAAGGGATAATCCGATTAATATCCCGGACCAAAAACCGGTTTTTGTATTGCCTTGAGGAATAAATTGGGCCAGTTTTGAAAAAAGAATTTCTAGAAATAGCTGGAATTTTGGAACCAGGAGAGATATTCCAAAACCTGCAATAATAAGTACTGATACAAATCTAAGTGTATCCGCCGGAATTCCAATTAAACGGACAATTGTTGAAAGAAAAAGCGTAAAAAAAGTAAAACTTAAAACAAAGCCTGTCACAACGCCCAGAGGCTTTGTGCCGGTAGAAGATAAGATTATTGGCAAAATGGGTAAAATACATGGCGAAAGAATTGTTACTACCCCTGCCAAAAACGCGAATATTAAAAGTAAAAACATTATTTAAATAATACCATAGAAATTTTACCTTGCTCCTTTGGCTGTTAAAACAGCAGGAATTGTAGCTATTAGAATTGCAATGTCCATTCCCAAAGAAGCATTCTTCTCGTAAAATAAATCAAGCATTACCCTGTGTTCCGGGCTCACATCTCTTCTGCCTAATGCCTGATGTAATCCTGTTAGGCCGGGCCTGGCAACGTCATTTCTTGCAAATCTATCATAAATGCCGCAGGTGATTCTTTCCCAAAATCTGGCATGCTCGGCAACCCTTCCTTTAAACTCTCCAGATAAATCTCCTTCCTGCCACAGTCTTGTCTCATACAAGATGAGCATGAAATAACTGGTAATTCTAATGCAAGATGAGCATCTAGAGCCTGAGGTCTTGTAAAATCATAGGTCATGAATATTACTATGATTGATACAAACTTAAATAACTTTAATGCTCTGGGAAAATTCCTAACTGGCATACCTCCTGTTAAATTTTCAGGTGGTTCCAAGAAACAAAAGTATGAGTGGGTAAAGGAAGTTTTAGTGAGGTTTAATTTCAGGAAATTAAGGAAAGGTAAAAGAGGGGAAGTCAGGGAATATATCCAAAAGATTACCGGTTATTCAAATGCCCAACTCTCCAGATTAATAGCCAAATATTTAAAGGGTAAGTTGTACTTTGTGGAGTATCAAAGAAATTCTTTCCCTACCAGATATTCCCCAGCTGATATTACCCTTTTATGCAAAACTGATAATATCCATCAAAGATTAAATGGTTATGCCACCAGACAAATTTTAATCAGGGAATGCCAGAAATATGGCAAGGCTGAGTATGAAAAAATCAGCCAGATTTCAGTTGCCCACATCTACAGGTTAAGAACTACCAGGATATACTTATCTAAAAGTTTAACTTTTAAAAATACTCAGGCAGTCCAAAGAAATATTGGGGAAAGGGCAAAGCCACAACCTAATGGTAAACCCGGGTATATCAGGATAGATACTGTCCATCAAGGAGATTTAGCCTCAGAATTAGGCTCAGGGGATGGTGTTAAGGAGCAAAAGTATGTTAAAGGAGTCTACCATATCAACTCAGTAGATGAAGTCACTCAATGGGAGATTATTGCATCTGTTGAGCAAATTTCAGAGAGTTACCTTGAACCAATCCTTAAACTGATCCTTGAACAATATCCTTTTTTAATAGTTGAGTTTCATGCGGATAATGGCTCAGAATATATCAACCATACTGTTGCCAAACTCCTAAACAAACTGCTGATTAAACTGACCAAATCAAGAGCCAGGCAAACAAATGACAATGCCCTGGTGGAAAGCAAGAATGGCTCCATCATCAGAAAGCATATGGGGTATTTCTACATCCACCAAAAATATGCCCCGGAGATTAATGACTTTTACTTAAAAGTTTTTAACCCCTACCTTAATTTTCACAGGCCTTGTGGATTTGCCACTACCACAACTGACTCCAGAGGCAAACAGAAGAAGATTTACAAAACCTACCTTACCCCATATGAGGCTTTAAAAAATATCCCTGATGCCAAAAAGTATTTAAAACCAGGAATCACTTTTAACCAACTGGATAAAATTTCCATGCAGCATTCTGATAATGAATATGCTAGTATCATGGATGAAGAAAAGACTAAATTATTTGACAAAATTGGTCTAAAACCTATCGATTTTTAAAAGACATTTCATGCTCATTATTCAATGAGAAAATACTGTGTATGATCGCATATCTCATCTTGGTACATCGGTACCCTAACCAGTTCAAAAGACTCTTTAGGGCAATTTACCATTCCGCCAACTATTATCTGGTTCATGTAGATAAGAGATCAGGCGTTGGATTACAAACAGAGATACAAGATTTCTTGTCAGGTTTTCCCAATGCATCCTTACTGAAAAGCAAAAGCGTTCTCTGGGGTGGATATAGCCTGATAGATGTTGAATTGCGAGGCATTAAGGAGTTATTGAAGATGGGCTTGAAATGGGAATTCTTTATAAACCTTAGCGGGCAGGATTTCCCCCTAAAATCGCAGGCGCACATCCAAGATTTTCTTAATCGCAATATAGGAAAAGATTTCATCAAGGTGGTTAGCCAGAGTAAGTTCCGTCCTGATACACTATCTCGAGTACAGAACTATACTATAGAGTTTGGTAACAGGATACTGCGCATTCCTATCAAGCGACTGTATCTTGCCGGTGTGACTCCTTATATCGGAAATCAGTGGATGATCTTGAGTAGGAAGTTCTGTGAATTTGTTATTTACAACCCTGAGGTCGAAAGGTTCGAGAGATGGAACTATCATAAACGACGATAAAAGGACCATTGACTGGGTGCCAATAGGAACAATAAAGTTACGTCCAAGAAACTTCACATTCAAAGACGCCGAATTCTTGCTAGCAAGTCAAGACTTGTTTGCCCGCAAATTCAACGAAGCTGTTGATGGAAAAATCTTGAGTATATTGGAGTCGAATCTATCGTAGCATAAGAAATGAAGAAATCCCCCTACTCCTTAGGTTTAATAGGTTTTGGTAATATAGGTAAGATTCATTATGACGCATTAACAAAATCTGGACAAACAGACTTTCAGCTCAAAGCTATCGCAGATCTTAGTACTCAATCAGTTGATGATTCAGTAGAATTTTATGATGACTATAGGGAATTACTTAAGAATCCAAACATTCAAGCAGTAAGCATCAATACTCCTCCCAATACTCATTATCAGCTCGTCATGGATGCCCTTCGCGGGGGAAAACATGTATTGGTTGAAAAGCCTCCTGCTTTAGTTGTAGCTCAATGTGAAGAAATGAGTGTTTGTGCAAATCAGCAGGAAAGAGTGCTTTTTATGTCATTTCATGCACGGTATAATCTTTCTGTTGAAGCAGCAAAAGAAGAACTCGCAGATAAAAATATTGAAGGGATTGATATTCAATATAGCGAATATGCTCCAAATTATCATGCTACTCCTGGATGGATTTTTAATCCTGAAATTGCAGGAGGTGGAGTACTTATGGATAGCGGTATTAACGCACTTTCAGTTGTAACGTATGTTCTTCCTGATTGGGTTTCTTTCTCGGTAAAAGATGCAAAATTAAAAAAAGCTGAGGGTTTTAAAGTTGAGACGGAAGCACATGTTGGATTTTCATTTGGCAGCAAAGGTTCTGGTACTCTTTCTATGGACTGGATGAATAAAGGAACTGAAGTGCGACAAGTTACATTTACAGTAGGTGGAGACACATATGCAGTTGATATTGTGAAGAATATTTTCAGCAAAAACAAAGAAATACGAATGTCTGTTGATGCATCGCGAGAAATAGTTGATCAAGAATCAGAATATAAGCAGAGCTTGCGACTTCGTCTAAAGCAGAGCTTGAATTCTTCGCTAAGCTCAGAATATAGGGGTGTTTATAGAGATTTCGCGGGACATCTTGCGGAGGGAAAATCTTTAATTAGTACAAAAGAACTTGCGTTTATTCAGGAAGCATATAGACAAGGAAACATATAATTCTTGTACAACTTTATCTGAAAGAGACATAATTCATTTTTCAAACTGTTTCACAGCCTCTCTATATTTACAAAAATCACAATCATCTCCAAAGCTTAAACAAAGAATATCCAAAGAGTAGATTTCCTGAATAACAGGAGTGTGGTACGAATCTTTAATCAAAAATATGGAGACTAGCAAGCCCCATCAACCCATTCGAGAGAGTACGGTCACAGGGTGTCCAACTCTGCTGCGGGACATGGATTCGGACCATGATAGACGCCTCCAAAGGGCGCCGTCCTACCGTTAGACGATCCCGCAATACATGTCAATTTTAACAGATTTGGATTAGAATGTAATTATGCCCAATATTTTCATAGTTATTTTGACTGTTATTATTTCTGTTGCTATAGCTTTTGTTTTCTTTTTCACAGGGCCTAAAAAAATAGACCCTAAACCGGTTAGTGACACTTTGGGGCAAACTGTCAGCTCTCTACAGAATTCAGTAGAAGACACTAAAGAAAATCTGGAACAAAAATCCAATGATTCTGTTAATAATATAAAAGACACGGTTTATGAAACAGCCAAAAATACCCTGGATACGGTCTTTGGAAAGAATGAAACTAAAAAGGAAACAGTCAGCATAAATGAGGTAAGTACACCCTTGCCGGATGATAAATCAAGTAATGTTTATTCTATTGACCTGTCAAAGGAAACAAATTTAAAAATAACGATCGCCAAAAACAACAAATACTATTTAAAATTTGCAAATGTCCCATCTGATTACTGCTTATATATTAAGGACCAAAAAATTGAACTGGTAAGCGGTAAGATTATAGAGCTGCAGTTTCCATCAAGCGGTAGCTTCCCGATTAAAACAAGTATCTGTAACTTCACGGAACGCAGTATTGGCGAAATTATTGTTGAGTAACCAAGTAAACTAACGTTCCCGGTTTGGTGGGCTTACTTACTTTTACTCCAAACGAATCTCCTTTTTTAACAGAATCCACTGACTCGTGTTCAACCTGCAAGGATTCTATTTTTTGAGTAAACTCCCCGTCACCCTTTTTAAATCTAACTTCATCACCAACCTTTAAGCCGCCTTTGTCCAAATCAATAATTGCTACAGCCAATTTGTCGTAAAAATGTACAACTTTTCCTATTGGTTCGACCAACCTTATTGGTTTATTCACTTTTTATCACCTCCAGTTCCGTAAAATCATTCTATCACAAAACTTGACCCGAGAAAATTTTTGACAAAATTTTAACGGGTTGACAAGAGGATAAATTTTATGTGTATGATGGAGTAAGAGGGAGGTGATAAGCTTGGATACCAAAAAATTAGTAGCTTGGGTTTTGGTAGTGGGAGCCCTTAATTGGGGATTGGTTGGACTGTTGGGACTTAATGTGGTGGAATCAGTCTTGGGTGGTGCAGGTTCACTACTTACCAAACTGGTTTATATAGTTGTAGGTTTAGCTGGAGTTTATAAACTCTACATGCTGACAATGGGAAAGAAATAATCTTTAGTTAGGGTATTATTTAACCCCGCACCGGCTGGTGCGGGGTTTTATGTGCTATACTGCATAAATGTCGTCAGTTACAGGATTTATAAGCCAGGAACAAAAAGTATGTTTCATCCCAAAACTCCCAAAATAAAGGTTATCTCTAAAGATAAAGCTAGTGAAGAAGTTATAAAAGAGCTTAACCAAATATTTTCCGGTAAAACTAATGTTTATATCGATTATGCTAATGTCTTAGGCTGGGAGGATAAGCTGGGTTGGAGTATTGATATAAGAAGATTAAAACAATTCCTAGATTCATTTGATACCATTAATTCGATAAATTTTTACTACGGTACTTTGGATGGTGATACAAGATCGTCGAACTTAATAAGGAATATTCAGGGGCATGGTTATAATCTAAAAACTAAACCAGTCAAGATAATGAAACTTTCTTTAGACGTATCCAGTATCCCCACTAATTCCCCTGCTATACTTCAGAATTTTATCAGCAAATCGTTGTTAAGAAAATTTAATATTGAAACCATAGAATATTTAAATAACAAGATCAAGGAGCTTAATGATCAGGGAATTAAATACGTAGAAGTCAGGAAATGCAATTTTGATGTAGAAATTGGAAGGGATATATTAGTTGATTCAAGTCAAAATGAGGTTGAAAGTTTTGTAATTTGGAGTGGTGATAGTGACTTTTCTGATCCTGTTATTCAATTATCCAAGGAGAGTAAGAATGTTACTGTATTCGCAACAGCAAGACGTATTTCCAGGGAATTATCGCAAACTGAAGCAAGGATTTTTGATATTCAAAAAATAAGAGAATTTATCTGTTGGCCCAGAGATGCAAAAAGGACTCCTTGAGGGAGCCCTTAAGCTTAGAAAGTATGATCATTGCTGATCGCATTGATCATACCAACAAATTATCCATTTGTCAACCCCCTGTATTAAAAAGGCTTATTCTAACAATCTAAACAATACTGGAGCTGGGAGTTTATTAACCAGGGTTGTTTACATTGTTGTAGGTCTTGCAGGAGTTTACAAACTCTACATGCTGATAATGGGAAAAAAGTAGCTTTTGGAATGGATATTATCTTAAAATCCGGTCTGAAAAGGCCGGATTTTTTATGGGGTTCTAAAACCAGACAAAATGCTTGCTGCTTGGCCAATTTCTTGATCAGTAGCAAAATCACCTCTTTGGTTTATCACATCCCCATCTTCTGTGGAAGCAAAAATTCCTCGGGAATCGTTATATGGACCAGAGAATTCTGCTACTATGACAATTCCTGATCTTCGCGTATGATCAGGAAAATCAATAAGATCATCTGTTTCGAGGTGAACCCTTGCCCATATATCAAGACTTCCCGGACTAATTCTTCCCGATTCATCAGAGATAAATGTAGGATGCTGGAATATTATTGTAACTGTATCACTAACTCTAACGCTTCCATCGCCAATCTCACCCTTTAGCACCTCATCAGCTGCATCATAAAGCTGCCGGCCGTTTGGTCGTAGCTGATCCATGCGTTTTCTTTCCCTTGCCATATAGTCTTCCAAATCTATAACTTCTCCGTAAACACCATCCAGCGCTTCTTTCATAGCTGTATTATTTCACTTTTTTAAATATTGTCAAGGCCATACATAAAATACCCATACCCGGCTCGCCTCGCTGAGTCGAAGTGGGCATGGGTTAGGTGGTTTTTTGCTTTATTTAGGAATGTGTGTTATAGTGTATTAGTTGATTTAAGAATTTGAGCTATTTTTAATTCCTCTTTATTAATTTCTTTCTTTTTCTTTTTTCAATTTTATGTATTACAGAAATAAATTCAAAAATAATAGATTTAGCCGTGGTCCCAGAAGGTCCAAACTGGAAGGGGCGGATATAAACATGTTTATTAGTAAACCCCGGGGAAACTCAATACCTTCAGAAACTCCCCAAATTCATCAAAGCTTTGCGGAATTTAATATTACTGAAATTTTAAAACAGAATATTGCCAAATGCGGATTTACCCGCCCTACTTTAGTACAGGATCAGGCTATAAAGCCTATTCTGGAAGGTCGGGATGTCATTGGCCTGGCTTCAACCGGCACCGGTAAAACAGCAGCCTTTTTGATCCCTCTAATAGATAAATTATACAAAAACCCATACAAAAAAGCTTTAATTATTGCTCCCACCAGGGAATTGGCTTTGCAGATTAATGAGGAATTTAGGAATTTATCATTTGGCATGAGGATATTTTCCGCCATGGTAATTGGCGGCACCAGCATGGGCAGGCAGATTTCCGACATCAGGCGGGGATCCAGGATAGTGGTTGCCACACCGGGCAGATTAAAGGATCTAATCGAGCGGGGAATAGTTAATCTTTTGAATTATGAAACTATAGTCCTGGATGAAGTGGACTTGATGGTGGATATTGGTTTTATCAGTGATGTTAAGTTTTTTATCTCCAAAATGGCAAGGATAAGACAATCCTTATTTTTCTCCGCTACTATTTCCCCCAGGATACAAAGTATCCTGCAGTCATTTGTGGTAAATCCTATTACCGTATCTTTAAAAAAACAGGCCACTTCTGAAAATGTAGAGCAGGATGTTGTAAGAGTAGGGAACCCGGCAAATAAAATTGACCAGCTGCATGATTTATTAATTAAGGATGGCTTTGACAAGGTGTTGATTTTTGGCCGGACCAAGCATGGGATAGAAAAATTAAATAAAGAGCTTAATTTCAGGGGGTTTAAGGTAGGCACTTTGCATGGAAATAAAAGACAGAGCCAAAGAAGAAGGGTTTTGGATAGCTTTAAGCAAAATGAAATCAGGATTTTACTGGCAACTGATGTAGCCTCCAGGGGGCTGGATATTGATAATGTCACCCATGTGATAAATTATGATCTGCCGGAAACTTATGAGGATTATATTCACCGGATTGGCAGAACAGGCAGGATTGATAAAAAGGGCGTGGCTCTTACTTTTGTAGGATAGTTTGGATAAGGGTTTGCAAACTATCCCAGTTGTGGATTGATACCGGAATAATTTTACTTTTTGTTTCACTTAAGGCCTTAATTTTTTTCTCTAAATCTTTTTCTTCTACTAAATCAGATTTGGTTAAAAGAATAATTTCCTGTTTTTCCAGGAGCCGGGGGCTAAACCTTTTAATCTCATCCCTGATGATTTTGTAATCACTAAGGGGCTTTACCGAATCGGAAGATATACAGTGCAAAAGTAGAGTTACTTTTTCGATGTGTTTTAAAAATTTATGACCTAAGCCCTTGCCTTCCGAAGCACCTTCAATAAGCCCGGGAATATCGGCAATAACTTTTCCATTTAAAACTCCTAAGTTGGGTTCCAGAGTAGTAAAGGGGTAAGCTCCAGTTTTTGCCTGGGCATTGGTAAGCTCATTTAACAGCGAGCTTTTGCCGGCATTTGGCAACCCAATCAAACCAAAATCAGCAATTAGTTTAAGTTTGAGTATTAACTTCTTTTTTTCACCCTTTAGCCCCGGCTGGGCATATCTGGGAGTGGTATTGGAAGGAGATTTAAAGAAAGCGTTTCCTTTTCCACCCAGGCCGCCTTTTGCCAAGAGCAGTTTTTGGTTTAGACTATTTAATTCAGTTTCTTTCCCTTCCCCGTCTATTAAAGTAGTGCCGACTGGCACTACTAGATTTAAGTCTTTTCCGTTTGCTCCTGATTTTCTATTTAAGCCTCCGGGTTCACCGTTTGGGGCACTGCATTGCTGGTGGGCCAGAAATTTATTTAAGGCGTACAGGTCAGGGGTGGTTTCAATATAAACATCCCCACCCCCTCCACCATCTCCTCCACTGGGACCGGCCCCTTTTTTGGAATAAAAAGCCACACGACCGGGACCGCCTTTTCCACCTTCTGCAATAATTTCCACATCATCAATTAACATAACCTGGCGTATATATTAGCATATTGATGTGTTATAATAGGTCCATGCATAAATCATTTTATGCAAGCGGATTTCTTTACAGCCTTAAAACTCACCAAATTCTCTTGCTACAGTCCCAACAGAAAGATGACATAGTTTCATTGTGGTCTACTATCGGAGGGGAAAGTAAAGAAGGAGAAGAGGCGCCGGAAGCATTCCGGAGAATAATACAAAAACTATTAAATGTTGACCTTAAAATGAAAAATATTTATCCTGTTTATGATTATTTTCATGACAGCCTGGATAAAATTAACTATGTATTCTATGCGGAGGTAAAAAGCCCCAAAGTTCTTAATTCCTTAAAAAATAACTTTTCATGGGTAGCTTTTAGTGAGACTTTAAAGCTGCTTTTTTCCGCTCATACCAAACAGGATGTGATAGTGGGGGAGAGGGTCATCAACCTCAAATGGCGCCAGTCCCAGGATTTACAGATTAAAAACGAAGCTCCTGTTTAGTCTATTCTGACAATCCAAACTCTTTATGGAGCGGGAGACGGGGTGCGCGCCCGCGACCTCCTAATTGGCAATCAGGCGTTCTACTAGCTGAACTACTCCCGCATTTAAACTAACGTGAATTATAACATGCGGGACCTCTTAATAAAATGCTCCTGATATAGTCTAATCCAGGTAAATATCTTTTCTTTTAGTTCCCTGCTTACTACCTCTATATAACCTATACCGTAGGAAAGTCTTTTCTTCGGATGTCTTCCCTGAATAGTTACAGTTTTTTTAAATTGCGATAATGGAATATTAAGAAGCTTACTCCAAAACTTTTTAATACTTTGTTCATCTAAATCAGGATAAATAATTAATTTCATGTAGATTTTTTCTACCGGTAGTAACAAAACATCTTTGAGAAATGCGTAAAAGATTCTTAATACCTCCGGATCGCTGTTTGCTATACGCACTTTTCCATTTTTTATGACCTTATCACCTTCACCCCAATATAGCATAAGTCCTGCTACAAAGAGTAAGTCCTGTTTTAAGGCTGGGAACTCGTTTATTGCTTTTTGCCTGCATTCTTCATGCCATGCTTCCCATTTCCTTTTATTAGCCTCTGACATTAATCTTAGTTTAGGTACAGCCAGTATTTGAGCTTTCCTTATTAATTTTTTCTTTATTTCTTCTGACCACTGGTTACCTCTAAACCAATAACCCATTGTACTTTCAGGAATACCTAATTCCTTACTTATCTCACTGTAGCTTTTGCCTTGTTTTCGAAGATTTATGGCAAGATGACGATCCAGACGAAGTGCGGGCATAATATTTTCTCCTTATTTTAAGGAAACCAAATTTTACCCGAATTGTCAAGGGGGGAAATTAAAGAAATATAAAAGTGCCGCAACCCAGAATCGGACTGAGATAATCCGCTCTTCAAGCGGACGCCTTGACCACGTTGGCAATTGCGGCATATCGAGGCAATTATAACTTATTTTCTGAAAAAGTTGAAGTAGAGGGTAAGCAGGGCAGAGACAATTAGGGCCGATGTAAATGGGATATAAATTTTAATTCCCGGCCTGTCTATATAAATATCTCCCGGGATTTTTGGGAAGCGGGGCCAAATGTTGGATATAAGAGCCAAAACCAAAAAAACTACTCCCAGAAATGCAAAAAGTTTACTAATATCCAGCTGCATAATTTTAGTAGTTTATCTGCGTCTGTGGTTGAGCGCACGAAGAATCATGCTGTACAGTATAATTACTACCAGCAGTTCAACGAATATTAAAAGTAGCGATTTGTTTTGAAGTATATCAATCATTTATTAAACCCCCATCCAATATTCCAGCAGAATATTGTCAGCAGTAAATTTAATATTATCACTAATGTTCTATCAAAATCAATGGCTCCAGTAAAAATGTAACCTACTGCTACTGCCAGGAATACCTGCGAAGACATAATACAAACGGAAGTCCAATACTGCGCTTGCTTCTCGTTCATAATTTCAGTATATCACTTTACAGTCACACTCTTGGCTATATTGCGGGGTTTGTCTACATTATTTCCTCTTTCAACTGCCATGTAATAGGCCAGCAGCTGCAAAGGGATTACATTCATAATGGCTGATGTTTCCCCGGTATCAGGGACGGGAATAAAATAGTCAAATTTATCATGATTTTTAGGAGCTATCCCATAAACCAAAGCCCCCCGGGCTTTGACCTGATTAACAGCGTTGATCACATCATCTTTGGCCACATCCTCCGACAAAACAACAATTACAGGTACCCCTCTTTCCATTAAAGTAATGGCATAATGCTTTAAATCTCCGGCCGGGATACCATGGGCATGAATGTATGAGCCCTCAATCATTTTAATCATGCCTTCTTTAATAATATTAAAATTCTGAAATTTGCCCAGTAAAAAGATATCCTTTTTCTTTGCCAGAACCTTTGCCTGTTTCTTTATATTTTCATGATTACTTTCTGTATTTAAGTATTCATCCATCGCTATTGATAATTTTTTTAAGTTTTCCAATCCTATTTTGCCCTTCCCGCTTACTACCTTTGAAATTAAATACCCCCAGGCTATTTGGGAAGTAAAAACTTTTGTAGACATCACACAAATTTCAGGACCTGCCCGGCTTAAAAACTTAAAATCAGATAACCTGATCATAGTGGAGCCGGGCATATTTACGTAACTTGCAATCTTTACCCCTCTTTGTCGGGCTATTTCCAGAACTTCCAAAACATCAGCTGTTTCCCCGGACTGGGATGGAGCAATTATCAAATCATTCTTCTCCAGCAAATTATAATATTCATAAATATCCGCTCCAATTACTGCTTCCGCCCTAACTTTTCCAAAAACACGCATATAAAAGGCAATTTGGGAGGCAGCCACCCCTGCAGTACCTGAACCAATGGTATAAACATTTTCAGCATTTTTTATAGCTTTGGCAAAATCCAGATATGCATCTATCCCATGATTTACAATCTGATTTAACACATAAGGACTTTCATGAATTTCTTTGAGCATAAAATGGTCATAACCTTCCTTATCCACTTTACTTGTTTTAAAATCAATTTTCTCTATTTTTAAGGGAATTTTTTTACCGGATTTAATATCAAAAAGCTCTAACTTGCTATCTTTTACGATTACCATCTGGCCATTGTCAACAATCAGGGCTTTATCCGTAAAAGGCGCAAAAGATAAAGTGTCTGATGAGAAAAATATTTCCTTTCCTTTAATACCAACCACCAGAGGAGAACCATTCCTAGCAGCAATAAGCTGATTATCTTTAGTCAAAACAATAATAGTATTCCTGCCATGAAGTTCCAGAAAGGCTACTCTGACGGCTTCTTTTAAACTATTTTTAGTAATTTGTTTATCCTCAATGAGTTTGACAATAACTTCCGTATCTGTTTCTGTAGTAAATTTATAACCCTTTTTTAAAAGAGCGGATTTTAGTTGGGAATAATTTTCCACAATCCCGTTTTGAGCCAGGGCAAAACTTTTATCGGAAGATAAGTGGGGATGAGCGTTTGTATCCGAAATTCCTCCATGAGTGGCCCAGCGGGTATGACCAATGCCTATATTGGAAGTTGGAAATTGGAGGCTGGAAGTTTGAAGTAAATCACCAATGGCGCCGACCTTTTTATTTAATTTGATCTCATCAGCAACTATGGCTATTCCCCAGGAATCATAACCTCTGTATTCAAGACGTTTAAGACCTTCCAGAATCACTTCCTGAGCATTCTTGGAACCAACATAACCAAATATCCCGCACATTTTAGGCTTTAGTATACCATATTCACAAGAAGAAAAATGGAGACAACTGAAGCTTACTGCTATTGTGGAGTCATGTGGACTCGAACCACAGACCTTCTCAGTGTAAATGAGACGCTCTACCAACTGAGCT
Organism: Microgenomates group bacterium Gr01-1014_7; assembly: GCA_007376405.1. GTDB lineage: Bacteria > Patescibacteriota > Microgenomatia > Daviesbacterales > UBA10151 > VMGD01. The sequence continues at coordinate 9,832 of VMGD01000016.1, read as the reverse complement.
ATGACTCCAAATTAACGAAGCACTCTTCCTGGTCCGACGTTATGTCGGACCGTTCGCACTTCGTGCAGAACCCACTGAGCTAAGTGCCCTTAGTGGGCGGGACAGGAATTGAACCTGCACAGCCTTGCGGCCACAAGAACCTCAATCTTGCGCGTATACCGGATTCCGCCACCCGCCCGATTTCAAAACGGCCTGTCTATTATAACTAAAGGTAATTAAATTTTAAACCTTTAATAGAAATCGGGGAACCAATGTTTTTCCAGCAGTTTTTCTTCCTTTATTACTGCGTTACGTAAATACAGGAAGAGAAAGATAACCAGGAAGGAATTCCAGCTTTTTATGGCGATGGAAAAACCTAATACAATAAGTATAACTCCAAGAGAAATTGGATTTCTGGTAAAGATAAACGGTCCTTTTGTAATAAGTTTTTTCTGCCTTTTCCCGGAGTATTGAGATGGAGGATTCCAGTTTACTCCCAGAGCAAGCCTTGCCCAAACTGCAAGTAATACTCCTGTTTCAAATAAAAAAACACCAAAAACAATTATCATTCCATCACAAGTTGTAGGAGGCAAGGGAAAAAATAGGGCACTTACAATTTGCGGTACCAGTGTTAATGCCACCCGAGGATAGGTGAGAGTTATTATTGATTTCATTCGTTCCTGAAATGGTCGGGGATCGGTAATAGTCCAAAAAATATCTAAAACCAGCACAGTGCAGGAAAGAAATAGAATAATTGTAATCACCTTAGCGTTTTGTACCGGAAGCAACCAAAGCCAATCTGAACATCTCCGCTTTTCGTGGCAAGCCAACCTTATTTTCTATTGATTCACCGACGTAGACAGGTGAAATTTCCAATATTTTTTTTCTGGCTAATATTTCTCCGTGTTCTTCCCTTAATTTTGTTAAACCGTACATATCAAGAATATATTCAGCGAGTTTAGCACTTAACACATCATCACTTTCTCCCATCATGGTCAGAGGATCGAGGATATGCCGAATTCTGACAGAGGTAAACCCTGCGTCAGAAAGAAGTTCTGTCATCTCTCCTGTTGTAAAATGTCTACAGTTGTGGCCAGTAGCAGAATATTTATCAACAACATTCTTAAACCAATCAGCATTTATTGACCCTTCCTCAAAATCATGAAGTACAAACCTACCACCTGATTTTAGAACCCTGAATGCTTCTGCAACAACCCGTGGGCGATTAACAGAATCAATATGATGACTGCCATAAGCCATTAACACTCCATCCATACTTTCACCCTTCAGAATTAAATACTCTGCAGGCTGCCATAAAACAGGTAAGCCATACGCTCTGGCTGCCTCAACCATGTCGTGATCTAAATCACTGGTTACGACAAATGGTATTTCATCCTGTGGGAAAATCTTTGGTAATGCCCGCGTCACTACTCCGTCACCTCCCAATACATCCAATATTTTATGATCCGGTGCAAACTTACCTGTTTCCTGTGGCGCAAGTAGCATCAAAAGCTGTCTTATACCCGTAGCTCTTACCATGGGATCAGCTTGTGCCCGTCTATATGAATTTCCCCTTCTTTCCGCACTAAAGTCAGTCTGCCTACCAAGCCGAAGCAGTCTTTCATATTCCGGGTTTTCTACCCGAGTTTCATCCACACAACTAGCAAGTTCAGGAATTTCTTTAGCCATGTTTAGTGCGCTTCCCCATCCGGAAAGCTACTTTCCCGACGAATTACGTGAGCTCCTCTCAATACAAAATGATCTGTAAATCTGAAATTAGGTTTACCTCGATTAAAGTCAACGACTCCCTTGTATACACCTTCCACAAATGCTTCATTTTCAGTAATCCTGAAAGGTTTCAAATAGTGTTTTCCTATAAAAAGAATGCGCTTTTTTTCGTAAAACTCCCTGATTCGGTCTGGGCCAACCAACTCATTACCTCCTCTTACATATCTTACTTCCGGATCATCTGAAAAAATAGCCAATGCCTCCTCCGTATCTCCGCCGTCAACAGCATTGTAATAAGTAATTAGAAGCTCCTCTATATACTTATCTCTGTCATAATGCCAATCGGAAAGTTGGGGTAGAACCGGTGAAAGGACACTTGCCACAGCTAATGTCTGATCAAGAGACACTTGTATACCACCCCAGCCTGTTCTCCCTTCCAAAGTATAATTCAAAGTAATACCCGGCAATAAAGTTTGTACACCGAGCACCCGTCTACTGGCCAGTAATTCCGGCACTGCCATTTCCGTTAAATCAGCCATTCCATTTTGTAAACCCAGATCACCCAGCAAAGCATTAATTCCATAATCATCCGGTCTAAATCTGGCTGCAATATCAAGGGGGGCTTTGTTAAATCTGCCCGGCTGGCTTGCAAAGACTCTTTCCGCTTCTGCCTGAATAGTCACTACATGTTCATCGCTATACTGCGCATAATGCCATTTATTACTGATTTGGATTGAGCGTAAATCTCTTCTCACATTAGGCATAACCACGAGATTGTGAACAGCTAAAATAGCATCCAGTTTACCCAAAGTATTCGCACTGATATGTTCTTCCTCTAGCATAGACTTGTTATTATAGGATAGAAATATCTCAAGTCAAGATTAATATACAAATTTTTTCCTTTTTTTGAGGCTAGCACTTGACAAACAAGTAATTTTGTTGTAAAAGATTTACACTAAATTATGGATAGGGAACAATATTACCTTGAACTAATTACCAGTTTTGGACTTAATGAGCCCCAGTCAAAAATATACCTTTCCTGTTTAAAGCTAGGTCAAACAACTGTTGGGGAAATTAGTAAAGAATCCGGCATACAGAGAACTTATGTTTATGCAATTTTACAGGAACTTAAGAAACTTGGCCTGGTATCGTCAATTGAAATTAAGGGAATAATGCATTTTAGTCCAATTTCACTTGAAGGTTTTAAATTCCTGCAAAAAGAAAAAATGGACCGGTTTGAAGCCTTTATGCCGGAGCTTAAAACTATTGAAAAGATGGTGGACAGGCCTAAAGTTAGATTTTTTGAGGGCAGAGAGGGAATTATTACCGCGCTTGAAGACACTTTTAATCAGCCTGAAGGTTCGGAGATGCTTGAATATTCCAATGGTGAAGGTTTTTTTGTTAAAGAAATAAAATTTGCAAACTGGTATATTAAAGAACGCCTTAAAAGAAAAATTAGCTTGCGCCTCATTGCCCCGGATACAGCCGGGACTATCGAATATTTTTCTCAATTTGACAAACAACATCGCCGGGTTACCCGCCTTGTCCCAGCAAAAGACTTTCCTTTTACCAATGAGATTAATATTTATGCCAATAAGATGGGTATTATAACCTTAACAGGGGAACTGATGGCAGTTATTATTGAATCGGAAAGCATTGCAAATACCCAGAGAGCTATTTTTGAACTGGCATGGAGGGGAGCAAAAGGGCCATTTGAGCACCTTAATAATCTTTAAGTGAGATTACTCGAACTTCTTTGCTTTTACCCTGGTGTTTGATATTTTCTGTTATAAGCACGGCGTTGTATTGTCTGGCCAGTGAAAGAAAAGAAGCATCATAATAAGTTAAACCTAAGTTAAAAGCTATTTGATAGGTTTCTCCGGCTAATTCTTCAGATTGGGAAATAAATTGAATAGGAGAAACAAAAAGTGTATGAAAAGGGATTTGTGTTTCACCCGGTGATAATTTTTTACTATGCAACAGCACATTACCTATTTCATATTTAGCCAGTTCCGGGGTTAGTAACTGAATTTTACCTTCGAGTGCATCCTTTAAAACGTTATCCGCAAGCATTAAGTTTTCTTCATCAACCGTATTGATCCACTTAACTATTATTGAGGAATCAACCACTACATTTCTCATTATTTTAATGGGATAATCTGTCTTTTGCTATAAACTCGGCTGCGCTTCCATGCCCTTTTCCTTTTATGGCACGGGAACGCCTGACCAGCTCCCACATTTTGTCGAAATTATACTCCTTTTTGTGAGGTCTTATAACTATTTCATCAGGTCGTACAGAAGTTATTGTTATAGCGGAATTAGGAACAGCCCAATCTCTTAAAGCCCTAATTGAATCAGGGATTGTTAGCTGACCCCTGTTTCTAATAATGCTAATGGTGTGCGTTACAACTTTCGTATTTTTCTTCATGTTTTCAGAATATCTGAAAATCAGAAAATTGTCAAGTGCCGGAGAGAGGAGTTGAACCTCCACCCCCTTGCGGGGACACGGCCCTGAACCGTGCGCGTCTGCCATTCCGCCACTCCGGCTTTATGTTTTTGCATTTTAACATTTAATGATATAATTCTCCAAGTCTTAGATAAATGAAATACAAACAAAATATTGTTACTTTTGGTGGAGGCACAGGACATTTTTCTCTTTTACGTGGTCTTGTTGAACTAAACCAGCCTGAACTTATAACCGCCGTTGTAGGGACATGGGATTCAGGGGGGTCTTCAGGCAGACTCCGTACAGAGGTTGGGATTTTACCCCCGGGTGATATCCGCCAGTGCCTTTTGGCTTTAATGGAAGACCCTAAACAGCGCCAGGTTGCCCAAAAACTATTTGACGACAGATTAACAGACGGCATCAGGGGCCTGAAAGGCCACAGTTTAGGCAATTTAATAGCTGCCAGGCTTGAGAGAATTTATAAAGGCCCGGACCGGGGAGTGGATGCGGAAAGATTACTTTTTAGAATCAGGGCCAATGTTTACCCTGTTAGTTTAACAGAACTTAATTTAATGGCCAAGCTGGAAGGAGGAGAGGAGATTGAAGGGGAAACCAATATAGATTTGCGCGGCCAAAAGAAAAATTACAATCCCAGGAAAAAAATCTCCCGCATTTATTTTGAAACCAATGCGGATCCAAATCCGGAAGTAATCCAAGCTATTGCGGAAGCAGACAAAATTATCTTCTCTGCCGGTGATTTATTCACCTCCATCCTGCCTCATCTTCTGGTGGCAGGGATAAAAGAAGCCATTTCCTCTTCAAAAGCCAGGGTTATTATGATTTTAAACCTGATGAGCAAAAGGGGGGAGACGGATTCATTTAAAGCCTCTGATTATTTAAAAGTATTTAATTTTTATCTGGGGACGAGCAGCAGAATAAACTACCTGATAACCAACTCAAACGGCCTGGATCCGGAAGTTTTAAAAACCTACCGGAAAGATAATCAGGCACCTGTAAAAGTGGATGGAGAAGAAGTTAAAAAGATTGCTCCGGAAATTGAAATAATCAAACAAAACTTGGGTGTTTACTTCGTCAGGGAACACCTCTTTAGGCATGACTCGGAAAAGCTCGCTACAACAATCCTTTCTATATAATACAAACCTGTTGTAAAGTTTGACAAATTTCATATTTTAGGGTTAAAGTTTACTTCGAGCGATTAGCGAGAAGCAGATGGACAAACTAAATCACCAATTTAGAGTGGGGTTGGTGGCTGCCTGGTTTGGGGCCTCACTAACCTGCTTATTATTTGCCATTTTATTTAGTTTTTATCTTTCTACCCCTAAAGTTGTCCTGCCGGTTAGCCAAAGCTTTAAATTATATGCTGCCATTCCTACCAGTAAAGTTCAGGTTTCCGAAAATTTCACTTTGGCAGATGCCAGACCAAAACTGATTGAAAATCTTTTTGAAAAGCATAAATCACCATTGGCAGATTTGGGTGCGCTTTTTGTAACGGTGGCAGACAAATACGGCCTTGATTATAAACTTCTTCCCTCAATTGCCATGCAGGAATCCAAAGGTGGACAAAAAGTAGTGGACAATTCTCACAACCCGTTTGGTTATGGAATTTATGGAGATTTAGTGCTGAAATTTTCTTCCTGGGAGGAGGCAATTGAACGGGTAGGCAGAGGATTAAAAATGGATTATTTGGATCAGGGTTTAAAAACTCCGCAACAAATTATGCCCAAATATACTCCGCCATCTTTGGCCAAAGGAGGAACCTGGGCCAAAGGAGTTTCTTATTTTATGGAAGAATTGCGCTAAATTTGCATTTCCTGTAACTATAAGTTATAATAAGCTTTATGTCTGAAAACATTAATTCCCGGGAAACCTATCAAAATTTGCCAGAAGATTCGTTTATAAGAAAGTTGAGGATACCTGACAAATCTAGAGAAATTTTAGTTGATCTAAAGCAAGGACGATTTCCTATATCAATGGATGGAATTTTATACGCTAATCCCAAGCTGAAAGTAACTGACCTTCCCGGCTGTAAAATGCGGTTTGTTAAGAGATAACACCCCATAATATTTGACATTTGTAACTGCATCTGCTATACTTTACCACTTAATCCTGATATCTGCCAAGAATATTAGGATTTTTTAATGGCTAAAAAAATCGCCATATTTATATTGATTCTTTTAATTCTCTCTACTTTCTATTCAAGCAAATTTGAGGTGAGAGGTGACTCTGTGGTTTCAAGTCAAGTAATTGATGAAGTTTCTGCCAGAAAATTAGATCCGGAAGCACAAATTTTGTCAAACTATTTGACAAGGTTTGATTCCCCTTTGCAATATCATGCCCAGGACTTTGTGGATGCGGCCAGAGTTTACGGGCTGGACTGGAAAATGCTCCCTGCCATTGCCGGAGTTGAATCCACTTTTGGTAAATTCATTCCCGGAGGATATAATGCCTGGGGCTGGGGAGTTTATGGAGATCAGGCGATTTATTTTGGCTCCTGGAGGGAAGCAATGTTTACCATAGCCAAAGGCTTGAGAGAAAATTATCTGGATAGAGGCCTAACAGAACCGTATGCTATGAACAGAGCTTATGCCACCTCACCCCATTGGGGCGGAAAAGTAACCTATTTTATGAATGATATGGAAAAGTTTGCGCAAAAATATGAAGCGGAAAATATCGTGGCTGATGTTGGGTTTCCACCTGTTAAAATAGCTGCAACTTCAGGGCTTTTAACACAAAGATAATTTTTCTTGTCAACCCAAAATACCTCAATTTGTAATATTCAATCAAGATTTTGGGTTCAAGGTTATTTTACGAGAGTTGCAAACTCGAGTAAAATGTTCTTATAATTCTCTCATGCGTTTATACCTGGCAATTCTTCTGGGGAAATTAATTTCTTTCATTTCCAGGACTTTAAAAATTGGCGGGGGATCTGCTGCTCCTGGTTTATATGCATTAAAGATCGAGCCTGATCTGGTGGAAAAACTGGCTGGATTTATTCCAAAAAATGTAATCATCACAGGCACCAATGGTAAGACCACTACAGCCAGAATCCTGGCCCATTTGGCAAAAGAGGCAGGCTTAAAAATCATACGTAACCCAACAGGTTCCAACCTGGAACGTGGCATTGCCTCCGCCCTTATTTCAGGTGCCAAGCTAAACCACCTAAACCACCCGGAGGGTGGACTACGTTGGCACCTGGGGGTATGGGAACTGGATGAGTTTGCCTTTAATGAAGTTGCCCCTAAACTGAAACCGGATTTAATTTTATTCTTAAATGTTTCCAGGGATCAACTGGATAGATATGGGGAGATTGATAAAGTAGTTGACAGATGGTGCAAAACTATCTCAAAACTTAATCCAAAAACTATTATTTTGATAAACCCTGATTTAGCCAAATTGAAAAATTATTTTAAAGGCGAAACAAAAGAATTTGGTAAAGTTAAAAATATTAAAACAGATGGCCTAAACGGCACCTCATTTGAATTTCAAATTTCAAATTTCAAATTTCAAATTTCAATGCCTGTCCCGGGAATGTACAATGTACTAAACGCTACTGCAGCTATAACCGCAGCTTATTATTTAAATATTCCAATAACTCCATTAAATAACTTTCAGCCAGCTTTTGGCAGGTTTGAAAAATTGCCGTTCGGGTATATATTTTTAATAAAGAACCCTGCGGGAGCCACACAGGTATTTGAAACAATTGCCCCTTTGATTAAACCAAACGACCGCTTACTTTTGGCTTTAAATGACAACTTAGCAGATGGAACTGATGTCTCCTGGATTTGGGATGCGGTTTTTGAAATTCTTCTTCAAAAATCGTCCCGAGCGAAGTCGAGGGACCTCTCACTTTATGTAAGTGGTAATCGTGCTCATGACCTTGCTGTCAGGCTCAAATATGCCGGCTTTGAGCCTGATGCAATCGAGGTCGAACCATCCTTAAAAAAGGCTCTCAAACGCTCCAGAGAGGGCCTAAAGGGCAAACTATTTATCCTGCCTACCTATACCTGCATGCTTGAATTACAGCAGATTTTAGCTAAAATGGGTATTAAGAAACATTACTGGAGGGAATAATATCATGAAAAACCGAGAACTATTGGAACCAATGTTTCCTGGGCATATCAGAACAGGAGAAAGGCCACTCCGAAGAACCCTGGCAGAAAAAATGGATTTTATTTTACAGGGGGGCTTAATTTTCTCGGGAGTTGGCGGGGCAATAAGTTATGCGTTTTCCACCATGCCCGGGCCGGAAAGATACACTACCTTTTTGCATAGTGTTTCCACAGGTCTACTTTCCGCTGCTGTTGTATTTGGCACAGCTTATATAGCTACTAGATTAATCATATGGGGATTTGAATCATTAATAGAAGTGGACAAATTAGTGCATCACTAGATGAAATTAATAATTGGTTATCTTTACGGGGACTACATGAATATTTACGGGGATACGGGCAATATTATTGCTCTTCAGAGAAGAGCAGAGTGGAGAGGAATTGATATAAGGGTAAAAGTTAAAAGTTTAAAGTCAAAAATTAAGAAAAAAGAAGTTGATATTTTCTTTTTTGGAGGGGGGCAGGACCAGCAGCAAGAGTTAGTATCAAGGGATTTAGTATTAAGTATTAAGGGAAAGACAGTAAAACAAGAGATAGAAAGGGGGGTGCCACTTTTGGCAATTTGCGGAGGGTATCAGCTTCTGGGAAAATATTATAAGCCTCATAAGGGCCCGCGGCTTCAGGGAGTAGGGTTATTCCCGGCATACACTGCAGCATCTGATCAGCGCATGATTGGAAATATTGTTATTGACAGCCGGTTTGGCAAATTAGTGGGTTTTGAAAATCATTCAGGGAAAACGTATTTGGAAAAAAATGCAAAATCTCTGGGCAAAATTATTACAGGTTTTGGCAATAATGGGGAAGATGGCACGGAAGGGTGTATTTATAAAAATGCCGTTGGTTGCTATATGCATGGAAGTTTACTTCCTAAAAATCCCCAGCTTGCAGACTGGCTGCTGCTTAAAGCTTTGGAAGTAAAATATGGCCCGCAAGCTAAACTTAAATCTCTGGATGATAATATAGAGCTAAAAGCCCATAATATTGCAATCCATAGATTCACTTGATATAATCTTAAAAATGAAAGACCTGGTAACTGAAAAATGCATCCCTTGGGATAAAGCTCAAACTGAAGAAAGACTTCATAAGCTGGATGATAGCCTTATTGATCTTAGGCGGGTCTTATACCGATATGCCCCTGACCATATCCATTTATCGTCTGGAGGCCTGCCTTTGTATATAGATTTAATAGGCAGAATGCGCGATGCATTTCTTCCTGCAATTGTAGGAATGGACGACTGGTATAAATCTATTCTGGAAAGCTATTTAAGAAAAAATGGCTTACCTGGACTTGTAGATTACAACGATATTTATGAACCAGCTGGAAAGGCTCTTCTGAAACCAGGAAAAATATTGCGCTTTAGGGAAGTTGATTTTGTTTGCCCTGCTAAAAGCTTTCCATTTAACCGTCCATTTACTTTAGATATTAATACAACAAGTAAGGTGGACCCCATTGTCAATACAGTAAAACGGCAAAACTTAGACTAAATTTTAACCTCCTTTCTTAAAGTATATTTCAGCCGGCGTTTTGTAATTAAGTGACTGATGTTTT
>VMGD01000015.1 GCA_007376405.1 Microgenomates group bacterium Gr01-1014_7 | reverse complement strand
CTTACTTACAGAAAACATATTATTTTAGTTTGGGCAATTGTTTTAATTTATAAAATTTGGAACGAATGGTATCTTCATTTTGCCAATATAGATTTATCATTACTCTTTTTCGGCTTCACTGGAGGAATAAAGTAAGCGAAGCTTAAGCTGCACAATAACCTTTTCTCGCTTGACTTAAGTTATTACTTTTAATAGACTGGATCATTAAATGAAATCTGCAGTAACTGTAATTATAGTATTAATGATACTGGGAATTGTAATATTTTTATTAAGACAATACTCTCCTTCTGCGTCAAATATTATATCCACCTCTCCGTCTCCTGCACCAAATGATCAACCTGACAATGTAGAAGCTGTAAAAATTTTAGCAACAGGTTTGGAAGTTCCCTGGGCTTTAGCTTTTCTGCCAAATAATGATCTTTTAATTACAGAGCGCAGAGGCACAGTTAAACTGTTAAATGCTGATGGCAAAGTTATCGAGGTTGGGAAAATAAATGGGGTAAAACAAATAACCGAAAGCGGTTTGCATGGAGTTGCAGTTGACCCGGGATTTTCAACCAATCAATATGTGTATTTTTATTACACATACGGTGAAGTTGGCGGAAATACTGCAAACAGAGTTGCGCGATTACAATTTGATGGACAAAAATTAACTAATGAAACAACTATTGTTGATAATATTCCGGGGGCACAAATTCATGACGGCGGCAGGTTAAAATTTGGTCCTGACGGACATCTCTATATAACCACCGGCGATGCTGCCAACCCTTCCCTCTCACAGGATAAAAACTCTTTAGCCGGAAAAATTTTAAAAGTCAGCGATGAAGGAAATGTGAAGATGTATTCATACGGACACAGAAATCCTCAAGGAATTGCATGGGACAGACAGGGAAGACTGTGGGAAACTGAACATGGTCAATCTGCAACAGATGAAGTTAATTTAATTGAGGAAGGTAAAAATTATGGCTGGCCCACTACTCGTGGAGAACAAAAACAACAGGGCATGCAGGAGCCTGTCTTACAAAGTGGATCTGATACATGGGCTCCGGCCGGGGCAACCTTTTACAAAGGTTCCGTTTATTTTGGAGGATTAAAAGGACAGGCGCTTTACCAATTTAATATTGATACTTTAGAACTTAAAGAGCATTTTAAAAGACAATTTGGAAGAATCAGGGATGTAGTGTTAGGCCCTGATAATATGCTTTATATCACAACAAGCAACAGAGATGGAAGAGGCAATCCGGCCCCGGATGATGATAAAATTATCCGTATAAATCCCCGAACTATGAAACTATTGGTTTCCCCTACTTTCTTTTTAACTTATCTGTAATACTTGCTCTGATTTCGCCGTCAACTAAGATGTGGTGTAGGGCAGGTAACACGGAGGCAATAACGATAAGCCCAACAATTGGCAGGAGATATTTATCAACATCCGGGATCAGACTCCCTAAGTAATATCCTGCTAAAGTTACCCCAATTGCCCAAAGAACAGCTCCAAAAAAATTAAAGAAAACAAATCTTTTGTAATCCATTTTTCCTACACCCGCAACAACCGGGGCAAAAGCTCGAATGACCGGAATAAACCTTGCCAAAATGATAGTTTTGCCTCCGTGTTTGTCATAAAACCTTTGAGCATGTTCTAAGTGTTTTTTATGAAAGAAAATTGAATTCTCTTTGGTAAAAATCTTAGGTCCCAGTTTTGCTCCGATTAAATAGCCAATGCTGTCACCTGCAACCGCGGCCACAAAGCAACCGGCAATTAAGACTTTAATGTCAAAAAATCCCTGAGATGCTAAAAATCCGGCTGTAAACAGAAGACTGTCCCCGGGAAAGAAAAAACCGATTAAAAGACCTGATTCTAAAAAAACTATGGTAAAAACTCCCAAATACCCAACTGTTTGAATCAGAGAAGCCAGATCAAAATGCATAAAGGTGAGTATAGCACAGTTACATTTTTCTACTAACTATGGCTGTGACAAATAGTCTGATACAATAAATTGATAAGTATGGATTATTCATGGTATGCAAAGGCAATTAAGGATATTTTTGGCATTTTTCGCTCAAACGATGGCGGGCTAACATCTGAAGAAGCAAAAAATCGGCTTCAAAAATACGGGTTAAATAAACTGCCGGAAGCTAAGCTAGATAGTCTGGCAGTTATTTTCCTCAGACAGTTTCAGAGTCCTTTAATCTACATTCTTTTCATAGCCAGTTTAATAGTCTTTGCTACTGGTGAGTTCATTGATGGCTCAATTATTCTGTTTGTACTTTTCTTTAATGCAGTCGTTGGCACAATTCAGGAAGGTAAAGCTCAAAATACCCTTCTAGCTTTAAAAAAGTTTGCTGAAACTAATACTAAAGTACTTCGCGGGGGAAAGGAGCTTGTTATCCCTGATTACGAAGTTGTACCTGGGGATGTAATCATCTTACAGGAAGGAGATAAAGTCCCTGCTGATGCCAGAATTATTTTATCCAATAATGTAACTATTGATGAAGCTGCTTTAACTGGGGAATCAATACCGGTGCATAAATTTGTCCAGTCTATTTCTGCCCCTAATTTACAAGTTGCCGATCAAAAGAATATGGTTTTTAAAGGCACTCATATTGTGGCAGGCAATGGTAAAGCAATTGTTGTTGCGACAGGGCTAGATTCAGTTCTGGGTAAAATCTCAGAAGAAATTGCTGTAATCAACACAGAAATCCCTCTTAAAGCCAATATCCGTTATTTAACAAGGTTAATTATTGCAACTGTTGCCACTATTTGTACTTCCATATTTGTCCTGGGAATTTTCCTGGGTCATTCAGTAAAAGAAATGTTTACCACTGTGGTGTCTTTGGCAGTCTCTATTATCCCGGAAGGATTACCGATTGTAATGACTTTGGTACTGGCTACAGGTGTTTGGAGAATGAGCAAACGTAATGCTTTGGTTAAAAAGCTTCAGGCAGTTGAAGCATTAGGTCAGGCAAGGGTGATAGCTGTTGATAAGACAGGTACTCTTACTAGAAATGAGATCTTACTGCAAAAGGTTTATGCTGATGGAAAGACATTCAGTATAACTGGTGAAGGTTATAAGCCGGAGGGAGAAGTCAGTTTAAACGGCGATAAAATTGATCCCCTTAACCATTCAGAGTTGCTTCTGGCAGGAAAACTGGCTGCCTTTGTTACTAATAGTGGTATTGTTTTTGATGAGGAAAGCAGGCAGTGGAAAGCAACTGGTGATCCGACAGAATCTTCACTATCAGTCTTTGCCCAAAAAGTAGGGTTCCACAAAGAAGTTTTAGAGAAAGAATCACCCAGACTCTCTGAAATACCATTTGATTATAAAAATAAATACCATGCTACTACCCATAAAGTTGACCGACAAATGTTTTTAACTGTCCTTGGTGCTCCTGAGAAAATTTTGGAAATTACTACTAAAATATGGAATGAAGGCAAGAGTCATCTCTTATCTCAAGAAAAGAAAAAAGAACTTGAGGCTATGTTAGTTAGAATGTCTCAAGAAGGACTAAGGGTTCTAGCCTTTGCTTTGAAAGATAATGTTAAAGGTGATATTAAACCTAAAGATATTGAAGGACTTACTTTTGTAGGATTCTTCGGGTTAAAAGATACCCTGCGTCCGGAAGTGCATGAGGCTATGCAAAAAGCTATTTCAGCAGGAATTAAGGTGGTAATGATTACAGGGGATCACAAAATAACTGCACAAGCATTAGCCAAAGAAGCGGGGATTTATCGTGAAGGTGATACTGTCTTAACAGGAGAAGATATAGACAAGTTATCTGATTTGGAGATGGCAGATATGCTGGATAAAGTATCTATATTTGCCAGGGTTACCCCGGAACACAAATTAAAAATTGTCAGGGCTTACAAAAAAAGAGGTGAGATTGTAGCTATGACTGGTGATGGAGTAAATGATGCCCCATCCTTAGTAGCAGCAGATCTAGGTGTTTCCATGGGTAGGATTGGCACTGAAGTAGCAAAGGAGGCCTCAGACATAGTCTTACTTGATGACAACTTCGCCAGCATTATTGCAGCGATTGAAGAGGGAAGAAGTATTTATAAGACTATCAAAAAGGTTATTCTGTATCTTTTTTCAACCAGTTTTGGGGAGGTGTTTACTATTGTTGGGGCATTACTTCTAGGCTTTCCACTACCAATCCTGGCAGCCCAAATAGTGTGGCTTAACTTTGTGACTGATGGTTTTCTTGATGTGTCTTTAGCTATGGAGCCAAAAGAAGAAGGCTTACTTAAGGGTAATTTTGAACACCCTAAAAAATATCTGATAGATAGTTTAACAGTTCAAAGAATGTTTTTAATGGCAATGCCGATGATGATAGGTACGCTCACCCTTTTTAAGGGGTACTATCAGCAAGACATGGTAAAAGCCTGGACAGTCTCACTTACAGTCCTGGCAGTTTTTCAATGGTTTAATGCCTGGAATTGTCGGCATGAGAGTAAATCTATTTTTCAGCTTAATCCATTCTCAAACAGGTTTTTAGTTGGTGCTACCTTAACTGTTATTACTTTGCAGCTTTTTGTAATTTACCATCCTTTCATGCAAAAAATATTGCATACCACATCCCTTAATATCCCTGAGTGGGTAATGATTATTGTTGTGGCTTCCTCGATTGTTGTAGTTGAAGAAATCAGAAAATTTACCCAAAGACGCATAGATTATAGTAGAATATGAACAGGATGCATTATTTCAAGTTTTTACCGGGTGTTGCAACTACCGCTCTGATTTTCCTGATTCTCTATCTATCCTATCTTGTACTGAAACCATTTCTGTATGTTTTCACAGTAGCATTTATTTTTTCAATTTTTCTTAATCCTGTCTATGAATGGTTTGTTGTTCGCATGAGAGAGAAGGCCCTAGCAGCTGCCTTATCACTTTTACTGCTACTGTTTTGTATTCTTTTACCGATCTTATTTATTCTGGTAAATATAGTGCAAGAAGCGCGAGGCTTGCTGGGTATATTACAGGAGCACCCCACTCTCTTAAATGACATTCAAAACGGAGTCGAGAAGCAGCTGCAATCTTACGGCTTGACGATTGATACTGCACAGTTTCGTTTACAGGAGGAAGCAGCCGGACTGCTGAAAATACTCATGCAAAACATTGGGAGCAGTTTGCTCTACGGCGGGTCGATAATCTTAAATATATTCTTTGTTCTTATAACTACCTTCTTTTTATTAATCCAGAAAAAAAGAATCCATACCTACCTTATAAACCTCCAGGTTATTCCACAGCAGTATTTTATCCGACTTCAGATGAGAATTGTTGGACTTGTAAATGGGATTGTCAGAGGAAATTTATTGGTAGTTGCACTGCAAATTGTGATTGGGATAACAGGTTTCGCAGTATTTGGACTGCCGGCTCCTATTTTATTGGGACTTTTGTACGGGCTCTTGTCACTGCTTCCGGTCATAGGAGTACTGCTGGTTTGGGTACCTGTTGCAACTGCACTTTTTATAAGTCATGGGCTATTCAGCGCAATACTCTTCATTGCCTGGTTTGTTTTGACAAATTTAGCAATGGATAATTTCATCGCTCCCAAAATTATCGGCAGTCAAACCAAACTACATCAATTACTTATTATGTTTTCGGTTGTCGGAGGAACGGCGCAATTTGGATTCATTGGTATAGTGCTTGGGCCAGTCATAGTAGCCTTAGCATTTGTGGCAATCGGAATGTATAAGGAGCTTGTAGATGAATCTAAATAAAATATAGCATATGAATCTTTGGGCAATTTTTATTACCGGTTTAACTGTTGGAGGATTAACTTGTCTGGCAGTACAAGGAGGGCTGCTTGCTTCAACTATAGCAGCAAGAGAGGGTAAACACGCCCTTTTTCCAACTTTAGCGTTTTTAATAACTAAACTTATTGCCTATACAGTTTTAGGTCTTGTTTTAGGAGCTTTTGGGGGAGCATTAAGTATAACCCCTACAGTGCAAATTACAATGCAGCTTTTGGCAGGGCTTTATATGGTAGCCATTGCCTTAAATCTACTAAATGTCCACCCTATATTTAGGTATGCAGTTATTCAGCCACCTAGATTTTTGACCAGAATGATTAGGAATCAATCAAAAAGTAAGGACTTATTTGCCCCAGCCTTGTTGGGGGCTATGACTATCTTTATTCCCTGTGGCACAACACTTGCAATGGAGGCCTTAGCTATAAGCAGTGCCAATCCTATTTTAGGCGCATCTATTATGGCAGCATTTGTTTTAGGAACCATGCCACTCTTTTTTGGTGTTGGATTTTTAACTTCAACTTTAGGAGATGCATTTCAGGGCAAGTTTCTAAAAATAGCTGCCTTAGTAGTACTGTATCTTGGTGTGAGTTCAGTAAATGGTTCTCTTGTGGCAGCAGGATCACCGATAACATTACAATCTATAGCAGAAAACTCCCCAATACAAATTGATTTAAGTGGTGGAAGTAATGCTTCACAAAATGATAGTTTGGCAACTATTGGAGTTGTAAGTGGAGTCCAGACTGCTAATATAACTGTATTTCCTAACGGATATAACCCGAATTATATAAAAGTTGAGTCAGGAATACCTGTTAGATTAAACCTAGCCACCTCAGGAGGCTATGGTTGCACTGTTGGATTTAGAATCCCTAGTTTGGGTATTAATAAAGATTTATCAAAAGAAAATCCAACTGCAGTAGAATTTACGCCCCAAAATCCAGGAAAATTGACTTGGACTTGCTCAATGGGAATGTATAGAGGAATAATTGAGGTTATATAATGAACAAAGTTCTTCTACGAATAAAGGGAATGCACTGCAGCTCTTGTGCCATGAGTATTGACTTTGATTTGGAAGATTCCGAGGGTGTAGCGCGGGCAAAAACAAGTTATGCTCAAGAGGAGTGTGAGGTTGAGTTTGACGAAGAAAAATTTTCTGTTCAACAAATAATTGAAGTTATACAGCGGACAGGATATCAGGCAAAGTTAAAACAGGAAAATTAAGCGCTTACTCAACAACCTCTTCCCCCTCAAAACTAACATCACTGGTACTGGTTGCACTTGCTTGCGAAACAAAAGAAAAACCGGAAAGGATTTTACTGTATACTTTCATCCAAAATTCTTCTTCTATTAGCGGCATCTCTATAGTAAAAAATATTCCCTGATCCAAAGCACCCAGAAGTAATCTGTCTTTGGTTCTTATCTCCAATGCTTTAAGATTTCCTAATTTAACCTCTTTAGGCTCCCCCTTGTTTAAATTAACCCATTCATCTAAAGATTTAAATTTACTGTCTGAAATTATTAAAGATAAACTCCCGTTAACAGCTTTGGAATAAAGCTGTAAATCAGCATATATACTATCATCCTCCAGGTCATTTTTTATAATAGAAAGATTATCAGGGTAACTAAAGGTAAATCCGGCCGGGTCCTCATAGCCTATGGAAGTTTCAGACGGCTCATGCTTTTTTAGCGATTCCTGTAAATTTGGGGTAATAAGTGAGCTTTTTTTAATAGAGTTTAATACAACTATTGCTGTAACTACTGCACCTATTACTAAAATTGCCAGAAGTATTTTTTTCATTAATAATTTAAAGTATAATATTTAATACTAGCAAAAACAATGAAAAAATTTATTTTTATTTTTCTTTCATTATTTTTCTTTTTTCTTTTTGTTCAAACGGCAGAAGCAAAAGTTTTACCCCAGTCTAAACAGGGAGGAAAAGTTGCCTCAAAAAGCGCCGGTGGTTCAGGCATTAATGTTTCCCCTGTTTTAAGGGCTGACAGAAAAGCTTTAAATGTTTATTTTTCAAACCTGCAAAATGCCACTTCTGTTTCTTATTTTCTAACATATGAAACTTCTGCTCAACAGGAAGGGGCAGGAGGGTCACTTCATTTAGGTGTAGCATCAACCCAATCTGCTGAACTTTTATTTGGCACCTGCTCCAAAAATGTCTGCAGATATCATACTGGAATTAAAAACGCCAAATTGGAAATAACCTACACCCTAAAATCCAGCAAAAAATTCATTAAAAGATACAGAATTAAAGTTTAGAGGTTTCTTGATTTATATATATGCTGTTATTTCAGTATAAGGAATCGCTCTGACTAGAAATCTAGCAGTATCCTGCCAGTGCAATAATGTAACTTGTGCTTGAGAATTGTTTTCCCCTATGTCGTTTGCATGGGAGCTTAATTCTTCTTCAGAAGGCCTTCCTTTTTTATGCCAATCCTCTATAAATTTTCTCATACGATTCTCCGCCGAAAGTGTACCTCTTTTAATCATCCACAAGCCATAAGCTAGATTACGTTCCCTTAAGTACTCAGCAAAAGGAGATCTAAAATCTAGTTGAACACCGGTAGAAGAAACTGCTACTTCCCCATATCTATCGATAGTAATCCCCTTTTCCTGTGCGATTGTATCCGCATTGAGTATAAAGCTCAAGCCACTATAATTTTCACCAACCATATGAAACCATACATCTACATCTTTATCTAGACCTGGAAGATGAGCAGAATCATACTGCATACCTATCACTATTTGCAAACTTTCAGGTACTTCCGTCCATGGATGTCCTACTACCCAAATATCTTCACCTCTAGCATAGTCTTTAGCTACAGAGGGGATTGATTTTGTACGTCTTCTTATCCTCGGATCGGTATGGAGTTCTTCGACATGCCTGTCAAACCAAGTAATAAAGGTGTCAATACCGCTAATCCCTTCAGCAGGATCCCGCTCTTTAGGTATACTCATTTTTTGTATTATATCACCGCATTCAAGTAATACCCATGCCCGGTATGGGTTGAGGCGACATGCCGGGATTTTGTGCCCCCAGCAGGATTCGAACCTGCAACTCGCGACTTAAGAGGCCGCTACTCTACCATTGAGTTATGAGGGCTTTACATTTGCATTATAAATTAATTGGTCTTGATGTTCCAGCAAGTTTTTGCCACTTCCTTTGAACTAACTTTACCTTCATTTCGTTTTCGCTTAATACTGCTTTAAGCCAACCAAAAACCTTATGTTTCATATTTGTGCTTTTTGGAACTTCTATTCGCATTGTTCCGTAATAAAGATTATTTTTTTTATATCCAGAGCTAAAAGGTTTTACATAAGTCTTGCCAAAATTCTTAACGGGAATATCTGTTAATTCGGACCAAAATTTTTTGACTTCGGACTCATTTTGCTGCGGGTAAATATTCAGTCGAGCTTTCAAATTGATTGCAGGTATGTTGAATATTATCTCAGTCCAACGGACAAAAAATAAAATCAGATGGGGGTCAGAATTAGTCATTTCAAGCATTCCTCCCTTACTCCCTTCTGCCCAATATAAAGCCGCACCTATTAAGCGATATGCATCAGGAGTTATGGGTAAAGAAATCTCTTCAGCGGCAAGATTAATTATCTCCTCTATCTCTCTTTTCCTCCTTTCTTTTTGACTTTGAGCACCTAATGAAAGATATTGTATTTGCTTAGTATAAAAACGCTCCTTTTGATGACGTTCCAAGGGGATATTTTTTAACCAGTAACTCAGAGTACTTTTAGGAATCCCTGAATCTTTACTTATTTCTCCATAGCTTAGCCCTTCTTTTCTTAGACGTATTGCTTGCTTCTTCAAACCTTCATAGTCCTTAACCATACAACCGATTATAACACATGTGAGATTTGCACTATCATCCGACACCATAACAAGTTGTTATCTGAAACAAAAAATGGTAGAATACGCTATGACAAATATACGTAATATTGCAATTATAGCCCACGTTGATCACGGCAAAACTACTTTGGTAGATGCCTTGCTTCGTGGGTCCCAAACTGATCTGGGAAAAGGCTTTACTGATGAAAGCAAGCTGATTATGGACAGTAATGACCTGGAAAAGGAGAGGGGAATCACCATTTTTTCCAAAAACGCTTCGGTGAATTGGAAAGATACCAAAATAAATATCATTGATACTCCCGGCCATGCGGATTTTGGAGGTGAAGTGGAAAGGGTTTTGAAAATGGCAGACGGAGCACTGCTTTTAATAGATGCCAAAGAAGGCCCCATGCCCCAGACTCGTTTTGTTTTGAAAAAGGCCCTGGAGCTGGGCCATAAAATAATCGTGGTGATTAATAAAATAGACAAGCCCGATACCAGGATTCCCCACGTTATTAACAAAGTTTTTGATTTATTTATCGAACTGGGGGCTGATGAGAAAACCGCCTATTTTCCCACTGTTTATTCCTCAGGTAAACAGGGCAAGGCAGGTTTGGAACCTGACTTATCCAAAATGGATGACATCTCCCCGGTTTTTGATGCGGTGCTGCAACATATCCCTGCTCCGGAGGCCAATGCCGGTAAACCTTTGCAAGTTTTAATCACCTCAACTATTTATGATAATTTTAAAGGCGCAGTTGCCACGGGCAGAATTTATAGCGGCACTATACAAGCCAATCAGGAAGTTGCCCATATCAACCGGGAGGGAGTGGTAAAGAAATTTAAACTTACCTCACTGCTGGGTTTTGAGGGTCTGGAGCGGGTGGATATAAAGGCAGCCCATGCCGGGGATATTATTGCTCTGTCCGGCATTCCCGATATTACCATTGGTGAAACCATTGCGGACCCTTTAAACCCTGTAGCCTTGCCTGTTTTGGATATAGAACAGTCAACTGTAAGTATGAACTTTGGAGTAAATACATCCCCCTTTGCAGGAAGGGAAGGGGAATTTAAAACAGCCAGACAAATAAGTGAGCGGTTATTTAAAGCCGTGGAAGCAGATGTGGCGCTTAAAGTGGAAGACGGGCCATCCGGTGATCTTAAAGTTTCCGGCCGGGGTGAATTGCACCTGGCTATTTTAATTGAGCGGTTAAGGCGGGAGGATTATGAATTCCAGGTTGGTAAACCCCAGGTTATCGAAAAAGTCCAAAACGGAAAAACCCTCACTCCATATGAAAAAGTGGCCATTGAAGTACCGGAAACTATGTCGGGCACGGTCATGCAAAATATGGGGCTCCGCCATGGGCAGCTGACAGACATGACCACGGAAAATGGCATCACCTATTTAGAGTTTATTATTGCCACCAAAGAGTTTTTTGGCTACAGAAGCCAATTTTCAACAGACACTAAAGGACTTGGAGTTTTAAACAGTTCCTTTTTTGAATACAGGCCTGATTCAGGCACAAAATTTGAAAGACCCCGGGGGTCTTTGGTTGTCCACGAAGCAGGCACTACCAAATTATATGCTCTAACAGGGGCGCAGGGCCGGGGAGTTTTATTTATAGGCCCGGGGGTGGAAGTTTATAAAGGTCAGGTTATTGGATCAAGCTCCAGAGGAGAAGATATCCGGATCAATGTCTGTAAGGAAAAACAGCAAACCAATCACAGATCCAGTGGTGAGGGCACATCGGAGCATTTTAATTCTCCAAAACAAATGTCGCTGGAAAACGCCATTGAATATATAGATGAAAGCGAACTTGTCGAAGTCACCCCGAAAAATATCAGAATCCGGAAAATTGATTTGGGATAATTATTCCGCTAAAATACCACCAACATGCAAAGTCCGGAGGGAGATAAAGTACAACTGGCAGGAGAAGTTAAAACCTTAATTGGTGATTTATTAGGTGATCAAGCTATCAAATACCCGATTATTTCCTGAATGAGGTTATTTTGTAGATGGCAAAAAGCAAAGCTGCCACTCCCAGAATTTGGGTTGGGGAAAGAACTTTTTGAAAGTAAAAATAATCTATAAAAATGGCTGATGCGGGCCAGACCAGCTCACAGATAGTGGTGACCCTGGCAGGAGTTTTCTTCAGACCGTAATAATAAATAGCCAAAGCCACCATGCCTGTTGATAAAGTAATTAAAAGAAGACTTACCCACTGGGCCTGAGTCAGGGTATAAAGAGCAGAAGTCTGATTAAGAGCCGCTATAAACATAAATGCAAATATAGGAGCCAGTAAAAACCGCAGAGCCGTAGCTGTTAAAAATGACACTTTATTTAATACATATTTACTGATGGCAGTTGATGAACCCCATAAAACTCCTGCCAAAAGAGCCAGTCCTGCTGCTATAACTGTTCCTGCTCCTGTCTGCAGATTAACTGTTAAATCCTTAAAGGTCACAAAATAGGCTGCAACCAAAGCAAGCAGGGCCCAGATAATAAAATTTTTGGTAATTTTTTCTTTAAGTAAGATTGCTGCTGCCGAAATGGCCCAAATTGGCTGAAGCTGCTGAAGTAATACAACAACTGAATACTGAATATAATTAACTTTCCCCAAAGCAGCAGTATAAAAAATAGTGCCCAAAGCTCCGGAAAAAAGGGATACAACTCCTATTGCCAACCACTCTTTCCTGGTCATCTTTTTAAAATCCGGCAACCATTTTGGAATTAAAAAAAGAAGGATAATGATCCCTAAGAGATGTTCATAAAAAACAACTACTGTTGGAGGAAGAGTATAAAGGCCGCGGCGCAAAACTCCATCAAAGCTCCACAGGAGTGCAGCAATAATGATAAATAGAGGACCAAAATCTTTTAATTTACTCATATTCTTTCTTTCATCCCGACTATACGGTCGCTGAAGGAATTTCACCTTGCTCGTGTCGCCTAAGGCGACTCGTAGAGTTTACTACCGATCTTGACTTGCACAAATCCCCGAAAGAACAATTACATAATATTTTAAATTTAGTGGGATGTCAATGGGAGTATTTTATTTAAAACTGCTTCTTTTTTCTTTAAATAAGCTATATTGTATTTTGGGAAATATAAAAATACTGCCGGGGCATCTTCCAGCAAAGTTTTTTGGAAATCAAAGTATTTGGCGCGTCTTTCTTCTTCTGTAATAATTTTTCTGCCATCCTCCAGATCCTTATCCACTCTTTTGGAATCATATTTTGTTAAATTGGTTTTAGTTTGCGTGGCATGCCACAAAACGTATTGGTCAGGGTCGGAAGGGATACTTTGAGTAATTAAAAGAGCCTGGAAATTCTGCGGTATTCCGGATTCAATCCGAAGCTTGGCATTCAGTCCCAAACTTTTCCATTCTTTAATTATTAAATTCCCCACTTCTTCCAAATTGGGGGTGGCAGTTAAAATAATTTCCCCTTTAAGCGCTTCATCGGACAAATTGGATTTGGCCCGTTCCAGGGCAGATTTGGCCTCATCAGGATTGGATAAATATTTTTTGGAATCCGGATTATATGCCCAAAGAGTATGCGGATAAGGACTATCTGCCGGATCTTCCCCGGAAATTTGCGGGCTGATGAAAGCCAGGGCCTGGCGCAGCGACCGGCTGGCCAAAACAGTATCTTTGGTATTAAATAAAACACTCACCATACGACTAAAATCCTGTTTTTGCAAAATGGCCACTTTGGGATTTTGTGAAAAAGCTTTGGAGTTGGAAAAGCCTAAAAGAGCTTGCACTTCCCCCAGATTAAATCCGGTTATTGCCACTTTTTCATTGGGATAAAAGCGGATATAGATTATTGGCAGTTTGGAATCTAGCGGTTTTAGTTTTAGTTTGGTGATAAAAATCCGGGATTTTTCTATTCTGGTAATTTTATATGGACCTGTTCCCAGCATTGATCCGTGCTTCAGAATCGGTTTGATCAAAAGGCTCGGGAAAGGAGAATAAGCTTCTTTTAGGCTAAACTGGGCAGTTACTTCATCAGGTATCGAGACATCGACATTGGGTATCTCAAATACTAAATCTTGTGATCTAACTGGGGAACCGTCTGCCCATTGCAAGTCCGGTTTTATCTTGAATTTAAAACTGGTGGCATCATTGTTAACTTCCCAGCCGGATACCAGATTGGGCTTAACATGCCCGTTTTCCATAACTTTAACCAAACCCTCGGATATGAGTTTTGTAACCTGAAAGGGCAGATCATGCTCCTGATAGGTTCCTATTAAGCCTAAACTGATGGTGTTGGGATTGTAAAAAAGATTAAATTTTACTTGTACAAATATGGCAACCGGGATTAAAATTGCCAGCCCAATAAACCACCAATAATTTCTCTTTATAAATTTAATGGCAATAAGAAACCAGAGTTTAAAAAATCTTAAATTTTTCATGCTAGAATACCAAGCCGATTAAAGAGGACAAAATTAGAGTTGTTGAGAGGATGATGGTTAGATAAAATAGCAGTTTTTCCGCCCCTCTTTTGGTCCGGTAAAAGCCCATGTCTGCTCCAAAGGCAGAACCCAGGCCTGATCCTTTTTGCTGGATAATAATTACCAAAATTAAAAGCACCCCTAGAATTATTTGAATTACAGATAAAACAGGTTTCATGAAAAAATATTATACACTAATGAACCAACCATTGCAGAAAGTGGGCAATTATTCCTATTAATACGGAAGCTGCAACAGCTACCCAAAAAGTGGTCAAATCCATTGCGGGAATGCTTAAAACCCATAAATTTGCACCGGGAAATCTATATGGCAGGAGTACAAAGCTTGATATGGTAGTGAGAACATATAGAGCCAGCACATTTACCACCCAGGAAAAAAGGCCCACTGTTAAAAGATTAAGGGGTAAGAATAAAATTTTAAGTAAGGGTACAAGAATAAAATTAATCAGCATAAAGAAAAAAGCCCCTATAATAAGACTCTTTATTCCTCCTGTATAGCTTAAACCGGGAATAAGTTGGGTGGCCACAACTAAAGAAGTAAGGTTTATTAAAAAATACCTAAGCAGCGTTTTCATTTATCTAAGTAATAGTATCACGTAGTTTTCTGTGATATGCAACTGCAAAGCGGTGGGATTCATCGCGGAGTTTTTGTAATAAATGCAGGGCCGGATTTTTGCGTGCCAATTTTATAATTGACCCATCAGGCGCATAAAGCCATTCCATACGTTTTGCAAGCCCGTAAATTGGTAGATTGTAGTATGTATTATGTATTATGGGAGCAACAGCGTTAACCTGTCCTAGGCCGCCATCAATTATTATTAAATCAGGCAATGGCCATTCGGGGTGTTTCATTCGGCGGCTCATCATTTCTTTGTGCATTGCCACATCATTTGGTTTTCCTGTTATGTGAATTTTGAATTTCCTGTACTGGGTTTTATCTATTTCACCGTTTGTTAAAACCACCATTGATCCTGTAGCCTCTTTACCCTGTATATTCGATATATCATAACCCTCTATTCTATAAGGTATTTCCTTTAAGTTTAAAGCCTTTTTCAACTCAAGAAGCGCCAGGTTTTTCTGGTCTTCCAGAAAATTGGGATTTTCCAGATAACTTTTAGTTCTGTTTAGCTGGGTAAGATACTGTATGCCTGTAATAATCTTTTTTAATCTTCCAGCCCCCTCAAAGTTTTGGCTGTTAGAATACTGCGTCATCTCTTTTATTAAATCCTCCAGTAATTTTTCTTTTTTTCCTTCCAAAAGCTTAACTAACCTGAAAATATTTTTCCGGTAATCTTTTTGGGAAATTTCATTAACACATGCTCCGGGACACTGCCCGATATGGTAGTAAAAACACGCTCTTTTATTAGCGCCTTGGCACCAGGGGAAAACTTTTCTTAAGGACTTTAAAGTATCCCTGACAGTTCTGGAGGAAGGAAAAGGACCAAAATATTTTAAAGCTCCCTTGAGCTCATGCTTCCTGGCGGTAATAACTTTTGAGAAATCTTCTTTGGTGAATTTTATATAAAGATAATCTTTATCATCAACAAGCCGCACATTATATCGTGGGAGGAATTTCTTAATTAAATTTGCCTCAAGTATTAATGCCTCAAGCTCGGACTCAACAATAATGGTTTCAATATCCTCAATCTCATTCCTTAGGTGTGAAGCTAACCCACCCCGGGGGTGGGATACAAAGTATGAGGCTACTCTGTGATATAAATCAATAGCCTTACCCACATAAATCACCCGTCCGGCTTTATCTTTAAATATATAAACACCGGGTTTGTGGGGAATTGCGG
This sequence comes from Microgenomates group bacterium Gr01-1014_7, assembly GCA_007376405.1. Taxonomy (GTDB): domain Bacteria; phylum Patescibacteriota; class Microgenomatia; order Daviesbacterales; family UBA10151; genus VMGD01. Next base: position 10,202 of record VMGD01000015.1, on the reverse strand, counting down.
CTTTATCCAAAAATGCGGGAATCATTTTAAAAATCTTTTCCTGTAAACTAATCCTCCCAAAACACCAAGATAGATAACTCCCATAAAGGATAATATTCCGGTTGCTATCATCGGCGCTGTTTGAAACAGTATAAACGGTTTTACCCTAACTTCCTTTAAAAACTTTTGCCCACCTATTAAAACCGTTATTTGATCATTAAAATTGTCAAATAAGCTTTTTGTTCTTATATTAAAATCAAAGGTTGCATTCCCAAATGCGGGTACAAGTCCTAAATTTTGGCCTTCACCATTTAGGATTTTTAACTGACTGGCTTCTACTTTAAAACTATTTGAGGGATAAACCGCATTGCCCGAGTTGGAAATTTTTACTTTTATCTTCCCGGGGAAACCAGCCAAAATAGGACTAACATGTTCTATCTGAACATCCAGTTGCGGCTTGCCCAAAAAATCATTTTCCGACAGCGTCACTTTAACATCCTGTGAATCCTCGCCAATATATTTGTAAGACCCGGCCGGGATTGGATACTCTGAAGAAGAGCCTTTAATCACAAAACTAAAATGATTTAAATCCAGTTTATCAAAATAATCCACCCCGCCGGTGGTATTTTCCCAGGTTGGATCAACCATTACCCAGCCCTTTTCGCCGTCCCAGTACTCGGGCCAGGCATGTAAAATATCCTTGGTCAAAGAGAGCGGACGCAAAGTGGGGTTGGCAGTATAGGCAAAGCCGTCAAGCTCACGTGCAGGAATCCCTGCTGCCCGGGCCAAAGATATAAAAAGATCAGTAAATTCCATACAAACAGCCTGGGTTGGATTATTTAAAGCGGTGACTGCACCCAGTCTTTCTGTGTTAGTTCCTTTGAGCCTGGAAGAATCATATTTAAGGGAGTTAACAACATAGTGATAAATTAGCTTAACTTTTTCAGCAGGATCCCCTGACGCGGCAGACCCTAAAATTTCCGATAATTTGGCTTGAATTTGGAGGTTATCTTTTTCCCAGTATTTGTCGGTTTTGGTGTATTTGGCTCTTAAATCCCCAGGCAGAGTCGGGCTTTTAACCTTGCTGGCACTGTAAAGTTTGGCAGACCCGATTACTTTAACATCTATTTTCTGATTCCTGTTTAATCTATACCAGGCCAAATAGTTACCGTCATCATCAACTGTCACATTTAAAGGTTGGGGTTCAATCCGCTGCAAAATTACATCCTGATATGCCGTATCCGGAGGCAGGGCAATGCTGGTTAGAATTGGCACTAAATTAGTATTATCCAGGTGATAAGAGAGGTCAAAATCAAACAGCTGAAAAGTGCCGAATGAGGCAGAGACTCCGGATTGTTGCAGCTGGCTCTTTTCAAAAGTCAGAAACATTTTACCACCGGATTGGGTTTGAGTTTTGGGAGTGGGGCTGATAAGGGTTGGGTCACCAAACTGGAGTGGCACGGAAATAGTCAGGTTATAACCCTCAAGGTTGCCTGAAGAAACTTTGGGGGCTCTGACTTCCCAGACTTTGCCGATTTTTTCGGCAAAGTCTTTGGATTTAAACTGCAAAGTCCAGGGTAAAACTTTGTCTTTACCAACAACTTGCTGGTTGAATTTAACACTGAGCGTTGTTGAGGTGCCACTTTGCTCCTGCTTGACCTCTATGCTTCCACCGGAATCAGAAGCCCGGATATCGGAAATCTGGGTGGCCCCAATTATCAGTTTAAATTCACTGGCATAATATTCACTGGTTAAATTGCGCAGATTAACTTTTTCAGTAACCGTTGTCACCCCGTCTGTCCCAACGTCATAAATAACATCATAAGAAGTCGCAAACTCCTCAGCAGCAAGAACTTTATATGGAAACACAATGGAAACAAATAGAAGTGTTATGAAAATAAGAATTTTTCTCACCAGGATATTGTAACAAACCCCCAACTTTCTTGCCAAATATGGTTTATAGCTTGCAACTTCGAAGGTTGCAGTGTAAACTTAAATTATATGCCCGGCAGAATTACACCGTTTGTCTCTGGCGAGTATTATCATATTTATAATCGCGGAAGTGAAAAACGAAAGATTTTTACCCAACCACGGGATTTTACAAGGTTTCTAAAAACACTTTTTTATTACCAATTCACAGGACCTAGACCAAGTTTTTCCAAATTTGCCAAATCACAACTCAATCTTTCAAAACCATTGGGCGAAGAAAAAATAGTTGAACTTGTCTGTTATTGCCTAATGCCCAACCATTTTCATTTTCTGATTCGCCAGCTAAAGGATAACGGAATCTCAAAATTTATGGGCCAAATATCCAACAGTTATACCAAATACTTCAATATAAAATATTCCAGAGTTGGACCTCTTCTGCAGGGGGCTTTTAAGGCAGTACTCATTGAATCCGAGGAACAACTGATACATGTCTCCAGATATATTCATTTAAATCCTGTTGTGTCAGGAATAGTAAATAAACCGGATGATTATTCATGGTCATCTTTTCCAGAATATATGCATCCCACAAGCAACTTATGTGTAAGTAACGAAATTCTGGGCCTGTTTTCTTCCAGAGAAAAATATAAGGAGTTTGTGGAAGCACAAATAGATTATGGCAAGAAATTAGAACAGATGAAGCATGCGTTTATAGATATTGAAGAAGAATAGCTTGCAAAGCTTGCAACCTCGAAGGTTGAAGGCTAAATATGTATTTTACCTAAAGTGCTGCGCTTCGTTTATGAATTAAGGGATCACTTTGTCCTAATATAAAAACATATCTTTCTGTTTGAATGTCACGGACATAGTGATTTTGATGATCATTATAACCTTTAAACCCCATTTCTCGTATAATGATCGCGTTGCCTGGTGTAGTATCAACTTCTTTAGACTTTCTCCCGTTATCATCACAGATAAAAAATCTTCCGTAGCCATCTATCACAAAAATGCATATTAGATTTCTGTACATAACCCCATCTATATGCCTGCTTATTCCCGGAGAACCTTCAGCATATCTTTGAAGTCTAGTAGAATCAAAGTGTAATCTAGTCGAAAATGGATATTCAGGAAGCTTCGAAAGTTTATCGTTCAGCATCAATTCAAACTGATCACGCAATACCAAAAATAAGCTTCTCCTATGGAGATTACCATCCAAAACTGAAAATTCGGTGTTTCGTAACCCCGCAGTTCTGGAATCAAATCTATAACCCTTGGCCTCTTCTAATAAAGATGCTCTTCCTCCTTCTGTAAGTACCCTGATAGAAACAGCTCCGTCAGTAGATATTGTATCTAATATACTTTCTAAATTATTAAAACTTTCTGTTTCTAAAAGAGAAATCATAAAATTTTTGCTAAATAGTGACCTGTGTAGGAGGATTTGATTTTGGAGAGGTCTTTAGGGGTACCCTGGGCAACGATTTTGCCGCCTAAGTCTCCACCTTCCGGACCCAGGTCTATTACCCAATCTGTATTTTTAATCACATCCAGATTATGCTCTATTATAATCACCGTATTCCCAAAGTTTACCAGCTTGCGAAGAATGGTTAAAAGCCTTTCAATGTCTGCAAAGTGCAAACCTGTTGTCGGCTCATCCAAAATATACACAGTTTGGCCAGTTTGCCTTTTAGATAGCTCCGATGATAACTTTATCCTTTGGGCCTCACCTCCTGATAAAGTCGGCGCCGGCTGACCCAAACAGATATAACCCAATCCTACATCATTTAAGACCTGAATTTTATTCTTGATATTGGGAATATTTTCAAAAAATTTCAAACCCTCTTCAACTGTCATCTCCAAGATATCGGAAATATTTTTATCCTTAAAATGAATTTCCAAGGCTTCACGATTGTAGCGTTTTCCGTTGCATGCCTCACAAGTTACATAAACATCCGGCAAAAACTGCATTTCTATTTTAATTTGCCCTTCTCCCTCGCAGACCTCGCATCTTCCACCTTTAACATTAAAACTAAATCTTCCGGGTCCATATCCCCTGATTTTTGCTTCAGGGGAAGCAGCAAAAAGCTCCCTGATAAAAGTAAATGCTCCGGTATAGGTGGCTGGATTGGAGCGGGGAGTGCGACCAATAGGGGATTGATCAACCAGGACCACTTTATCAACATATTCTGCCCCCTCTAAAACTTTATGCACTCCCGGCTTTTGCCTGGACCGATACACCTTTTGAGCTAGGGCCTTATATAAAATATCATGAATCAGGGTGGATTTACCTGAACCGGACACTCCGGTTATGGCAATAAATTGCCCCAAAGGGAAGCTGACATTAATGTTTTTAAGATTATGTTCGGAAGCACCCAGCAGTTTTAGTATATTGCCATTATTAGATCCTTCGACTCCCTTCGGTCGCTCAGGATGACCTACGGTCACTTTCTTTTTACCTGATAAATATTGACCTGTTAAAGAACTTGCATTCTTTTTAATCTCACCTGGTGTTCCCATGGCTACAATTTTTCCTCCGTGCTCCCCTGCTCCCGGGCCAATTTCTATTAAAAGATCAGCATTCTCCATAGTTTCCCCATCATGCTCATTCACTATTACGGTATTACCCAAATCGCGCAACCTTTTTAAGGTTTCAATTAACCTGGCATTATCCCTTTGGTGAAGACCAATTGAAGGTTCATCCAGAACATACAAAACTCCGGATAACCCTGAACCGATTTGTGAAGCCAGCCTGATTCTTTGAGTTTCTCCGCCGGCCAGAGTCATTGAAGCGCGGTCAAGTGTCAGATAATCCAACCCAACGTCAACTAGAAATTTTAACCTGGAAATAATTTCTTTCAGGATGGAAGAGGCAATTTGGGATTCACGGTCAGATAAAACCTTTAACTCTCTAAACCAACCCAGAGCCTCTTTAATAGACGTAGTTGTCACCTCAGCAATATTTAGTCCATCAATTGTTATACCCAGTGACTCCTTTTTAAGCCTTGCTCCACCACATTGAGGACAAATTTCGGTGAACATATACTTTTCAATTTCCCCTTTGACAAAATCGGATTCAGTTTCTTTGTAGCGCCGCTCCAGATAAGTAATTATTCCTTCAAAATTAGAATCAAAATGAGTCCATCTGCCAAACCGGTTTTGGCCTTCAACCCTGAAAACCTCGCTACCAGACCCAAAAAGCAGGATTTTTTTAGCTTTGTCTGTTAACTGCCCCAGCCTTGAATTTAGCTCAAAACCATACTGCTTTCCAACAGCCTCAATCAATCTGGTAAACCAGGTTTCATTGGTGGCCAGCTTTGACCAGGGTAAAATGCCCCCTTCGGCTATAGAAAGTATGGGGTTTAAAATTAAATCCGGATCAACTTTTAACAAGGACCCGAGTCCGGTGCACTTTGGACAGGCCCCATGAGGGGAATTAAAAGAAAAAGTTCTTGGTTCTATCTCCGGTAAGGAGACATTATCCACCGGACAAGCAAACCTTTCGGAATATAAATGATCTTCCATTTTTTTAGGATTGGGGGGGAATTCCAAAGAAGCATCCAGAACATCGGAAATTATTACGGACCCTTCACTGGATTTTAATGCTGTCTCAATGGATTGATGGAGTCTTGAGTAAATGTCATTCTGAGGCGAAGCCGAAGAATCTCTCAACTTGTTTGAGTGTCGCATTCGCGACAGATCCTTCACTCCGTTCAGGATGACAGACTTGTCTAAGACAAGTCTGTCTACTATTAAGTCAATCGTGTGTTTATTGGTTTTGATTAAAATCAAATCTTCATCCAGGTCTCTAACTTGTCCGTCGACCCTAACTTTGGAAAATCCTTTTTTTCTTAAATCCTCAAAAAGAGATGAATATTCCCCTTTCCTGTCTTTGACAATTGGCGCAAGGACCATAATTCGACTACCTCTACGAGATCCTTCGGCTCGCTGCTCTCGCTCAGGATGACTCACTACGCTCGTCACAATCTGATCTACTGACATCTGGCTAATTTCCCTGCCACAAATTGGACAATGAGGATGGCCAACTCTGGCAAATAAAAGCCTCATGTAATCATATACTTCCGTGGTTGTACCAACTGTTGACCTTGGGTTATGTGAAGCTGCTTTTTGATCAATGGAAATGGCAGGAGAAAGTCCTTCAATATTATCTACATCGGGTTTGTCCATTACGCCTAAAAATTGTCTGGCATAAGCGGACAGGGATTCAACATATCTCCTTTGTCCTTCCGCATAAAGCGTATCAAAAGCCAGAGAAGATTTACCTGACCCGGAAATGCCTGTAAAAACCACTAATTTGTTTTTTGGAATCTCCAAATTAATATTTTTAAGATTATGTTCCCTGGCACCGCGGATAATTATTTTGTCTGTGGACATAAGCATAGCTTTCTTTCAGATAAGGCAATCGTTAATTTTACCATTCTCTGCAAACTTTTAAAAGCCCTTAAAAGATGATAGGATAACAATATGCCAGAGCGAAAATTTGTCCCAGTCAAGTTTCCTTTATACCTATCAGAGTCAAGAGAAGTTGAAGTTAGCGGAAATTTAAAAGTAGTTCAACCTTTTGTAGAACAATGGAGAATTTTTGATATTCCCAGCCAAACATTTTTTCTCCCAACTAGTAAATTTAGTAAACAAGTACACTTAGGTTTAAGGATAGAGTGTGAAGAAGATATCATCAGCGGAGGAGATCCCAATAGACCTGATCCTATTAGGCTGTATAGAGCATTGCAGTTTTTAAATAGAATTGATAGATTCCCTATTGAGCATGATCAGAAAGTTGTTTTAGGTCCCAACCTACATCTTGATTTGGCTGACGCTTATGATGCAGCTGGTCATAGCTATCCTTTAGCGCATCATCATTATGTAACAAATAGAATAAAAGCTTTCGTGGGTGATGAAACTTTTCAAGAAGTATTACGGATGGTTCCTCCAAACCTTATGGCTGTGATAGAAAACCTTCGTCATCAAAAAGTTACGATTGATGGTGAAACTTTAGTAAGAGAGGTAAGCAGAGGAACGCTAGATTCTAACACCCTTTATGAAAAAATTATTAGTGAAACTAAAAGACGTAAGTGGCAGGATAGGAAATTTAGGGAGAGATTCAGAAGGAATTCTCTAGCCTTCTTAACTGCTTAAAAAGCCCTTGACTTTTCTTTAGCAAAAAGTTTAAACTTTAATCATGGAAGGTGAATCCCACCCGAATAAAATAACAGCTACCGAACTTTTCTTAGATACACTGGATAGGATTCGTCGTGAACCTCAACCTGATCCTAGCAAATTACCTCCTCCAATGGAACTTGATAGACAAGGCCCACGTTTAAGATGGGGGATATACAGAATCCTTAAAGACTGGAAACAACGGGAAGTGCCTCGGGATATCCTTAATTCAACCCCTTAATTCCCTAATCTGATCCCGGATTTTGGCTGCTTGTTCAAAGTCTAAAATTTCTGCTGCTTCTTTCATTTGTTGCTCCAAAAGTTTAACCATTTTTGAGCGTTCTTTTTCTGGAATGTCATCCACTGTTAGTATCTTCTCACCACCTTCATCCAGTTCCTCCACAGCCTCAATTAACCTATCCCTGAGAGGTTTTGAAATTGATTTTGGCTTGATTCTATGCTTCTTATTGTAATCATCTTGAAACTTCCTTCTTCGATCTACTTCATCAATAGCAGCCTTCATAGATTTGGTAACTGTGTCCGCATACATAATTACATAGCCCTCTACATGCCTTGCGGCCCGCCCCATGACTTGGACCAGGGAAGTACGCGAACGCAAAAAGCCTTCTTTATCAGCATCCAAAATAGCAACTAAAGAAACTTCAGGTAAATCCAGACCTTCACGGAGCAAATTAATTCCCACTAACACATCGTATTCCCCCAGACGCAGCGAATGCAAAATATCAGAACGCTCCAATGTGACCACATCCGAGTGCAGATAATGTACCTTTACGCCTTTTTCCTTTAAATAATCCGCCAGGTCCTCGGCCATTCTTTTAGTCAAAGTGGTTACCAGTACTCTTTGTTTATTTTTGGCTCTTTGTTCTATTTCAGATATTAAATCAGGGATCTGGTTTTTGGTAGACCTGACATCTACTCGTGGATCCAAAAGTCCTGTAGGCCTGATCAGCTGCTCCGCAATGCCATCTTTACCTGCCAAACTTAATTCATATTCATCAGGGGTAGCCGAAGTGTAGATTGCCTGGTTTACTCTTCTTTGAAATTCATCAAATTTTAAGGGCCGGTTATCCAGAGCCGAAGGTAATCTAAACCCGTATTCAATTAAAGTTTCTTTACGGGAACGGTCCCCATTATACATTCCCCTGATTTGAGGCAAAGTAATATGGCTTTCATCAATAATGACCAGGTAATCTTTCGGAAAATAGTTAAGTAAGGTATATGGCGGATCACCGGGGTTTCTGCCGTCAAAATATCTGGAATAATTCTCAATTCCGTTGCAATACCCGTATTGTTTGATCATTTCAAGATCATAATGAGTTCTTTGTTCAAGTCTTTGTGCCTCGACCAGCCTATTTTGTTTTCGCAGTTCCGCAAGCCTCATTTTTAAATCTTTTTCTATCTGCCTTATTCCCGGCTCAACTCTATCTTGTGGTGTAATATAATGTTTTGCAGGATAAATAACCTGAACCCCTTGTGGCTCCCTTGTTGCTCCGCTTACTACATCTAAACTTGAAACTTTTTCCACTCTATCTACTGCAAACTGTAACCTGTACCCTTTATCCAAATACGAGGGAAAAATATCTATTGTATCCCCCCTTACTCTATAAGTCCCTCTGCGGAAATCAATATCATTTCTGTCATAATACATTTTCTGCAAAATCTTCATTATCTGCTGGAAGGTAGCTTTCATCCCCCTGCCTATTTCCAAAATTGCCTGGCCGTATTCAATTGGAGAACCTAGGTTATAAATGCAGGAAACAGAAGCCACCACAATTACATCCCTCCTGGTCATTAAAGAAGCAGTGGTGGAAAGACGGAGTTTTTCTATTTCTTCATTAATTGACGCATCTTTTTCAATATAAGTATCAGATTGGGGAACATAGGCTTCGGGCTGGTAATAATCGTAATATGATACAAAATATTCAACAGCATTTTCAGGGAAAAGGCTTCTAAATTCCTGGGCCAGCTGGGCAGCCAAAGTTTTGTTATGGGAAATAACCAGGGTGGGACGCTGAACTTCTTGGATAACATTAGCCATAGTAAAAGTTTTGCCCGAGCCGGTAACCCCTAGAAGAACCTGATGAGGTAGTCCTTTTTCCAGACCAGCCACAAGTTTATTAATTGCCTGCGGCTGATCCCCGGTGGGCTTAAAATCTGAAATTATTTTAAAATTACCCATGACAAACCATTATACACTAGTGATACACTTTGTCCTACTTGACAAGTTTGGGTAAACTTTGGTATTGTTTTGGTATGCCAGTAACTCTTTACCGCCGACAAAAACAAATTCTGGAATTTATTAGACAATATATTGATAAATACACTTATGCTCCAACTCTGGGAGAAATTGCGGACGCAATCGGGGTTTCTTCTTTGGCTACAGTCCATGAACATCTGCAGGCCCTTTCTGCAAAAGGAGTTATCAAAAGATTTGAAGGAGTTGTCCGGGGAATTGAAGTTTTAGACCAGAGAATAGCTCAAGCATCCCAGGGTGTTGAGCTGCCAATTTTAGGCTTTATTGCCGCTGGCCAACCGATTATGACCTATACCGACCCTAATGCCACAATAAAAGTTTCTCCTTCCATGCTTTCCGGTAGAAAACGCTCTTATGTGCTGCAGGTTAAAGGGGATTCTATGATTGAAGACGGGATTTTGGATGGGGATTATGTCTTAATTGAGGAACAAAATGATGCCCGAAGTGGAGATATTGTAGTGGCCCTTTTGGATAATGGTCTGGCTACGCTGAAGCGCTTTTTCCGCGAGCTTAACAGGATTAGACTTGAGCCAGCCAACTCCTCCATGTCCCCAATTTATGCGGATGATGTAAAGATTCAAGGCAAATGCGTGGGGGTAATACGAAGATTCCAATAATTACCTAAAAACAACTCCGAAAGCTAAAACTCACCTTACAGAAAAATATCCTATATCTTTAGCAAGGTACGTTTACAGGTTACCATTGTTTAAAACGGTTGTCAAGACATCCATTTTTAGAGTAATCTGAACAGGTGAAAACAAGGGTTAGAGACGGAAACCCTTCTAAAGATTTTTCAAGTCTAGACTGCCCGGAAAGGAATTTGTCTAGACTCGTGGAAGAATTTAAGGTT
>VMGD01000014.1 GCA_007376405.1 Microgenomates group bacterium Gr01-1014_7 | reverse complement strand
TTAATTACAAAACGCCAGCTGAAATATACTTTAAGAAAGGAGGTTAAAATTTAGTCTAAGTTTTGACGTTTTACTGTATTGACAAAGGGGTCCACCTTACTAGGTTATCAATATTAAAATAAGGTGGAACGATATAGCTTGCTCCAAGCTGTAACTGAGTTTGGATAACATCAGCGACAAAAACTCTAACCCGACTTAAATCCTTGAAGAAGCTATGATTAAGTGGGTATTGATACCACTTATGCTTTGGTAAATCTCCGTGCCAAGAAACTTGAATAGTATCACATAAAAGGAAGGTTTCAGGATCAAGAATAATTTTATACCCCTGTTCTTTAACATCTCTAAGATAGGCCTCGCTTGGTATATGACTCGCAGAAATAAGTACCCCTTCGATCTTACTCGAAACTGAGTAGTTTAAAATATTTTTGTATCCCTGAGGGCCCGGCCAGGGTTGAAAATAAACCCCACCCACAAATCTACTCTCAACCGCATACTTTTTATCATCTAATTCATGCAATAACTCTTGGGGGCTTCTAAATCTATACCCCGCATGAGGATTTAACATCCTACCAATTACTGAAGCCAATTTAGCTGACATTTCAGGAATTAAAGATTTTATCGGCGAGTATTCACCTGCAACCACCTTTTTAAAATCTATTTTGTGTTTTGAGGATTCTTTAAAAGGATGTTTTAGTGTCAGCAACTCATAGATAATTGTTCCAAGCTGAAATAAATCACTATTAAAAGTTACCGCTACTTTCTGCCCTATTGAAGCACGGATTTGCTCAGGAGATGCGTGATCTTTAGGATGCTTTCCATCGCTAAAGCTGAAATCTTTAAAATAGTGAGCTATCCCCAAATCTAAGAGCAAATATTTATTATTTTTAACATCCAGCCTAATATTCTTAGGTTTTATATCTTGATGAACCCAGCCATTTTCCCATATAGCATTTATCCCTATTACTACCTCCTTTAAAAGTTTAGTTGCCTCGTTTTCATTCCATTTTTTTCCTGATTTTCTCAAGTCTTTAAGGATATCCTCTAGATCCTTACCTTCTATATAATCAAAGAGTAAGGCATCATATCTTTCGGCATTGATGAATTTGGTCTGGATAGCCAATAACTTAACAACATGTGGACTATCTAACCCTTTCAGAGCTTGCTGCTCAATATCTCTGAGGTTTCCCTCCATTTGTGGAGATACTAATAATTTTAGCCAATAATTTTTTCCGTCTTTTTGAATAAAAATTGGTATCCCATTAGGACTTGGAGTTTTTATATCAATCTTTGACCCCTTAAAATCGGGGTACATCTCAAGTATTAAACTAATCAAATCCTTGGCTAACATGCTTATCTTATCTGGTCGTATTATATCAGGTAGAATTAATCTCCGTTCAATATATAGGAAATAATAGAAGTATTATTAGTCAACTACATCTTAAACCACCCAAGCTACCTTCTAAAATGCGATTTAACGAGAGTTTTTACCTTAGAGGTATTTTCCCCCTTTGTTAGATATAGAAATGCTGAGTTTTAGCCTAAATCTGTGAGTTCAGAGAGAGAAACCTTCAAATGTTTTGCCATTTTCCATAAAACATATAAAGAAGGATTACGCTCTCCTCTCTCTATATAGCTTATGTAGGTTCTGTCTACTCCGATCTCAAAAGCAAATTTCTCCTGAGTTATATTTTTCTTATTCCTAATCTCTGCCAATCTCTTGCCAAATTTCTTCTGCACCTGCATTTTATCCTGTTGCTCAGATGGGTTAAGTTGTAGCGCCATGTCATAAATTTAAATCAAATGTGACTCTGTGTCTTGCGACTCACAGTCACTTTACCTTATAATCATCGTGAACAAAGATAAATTAGGAAGGAGGTGAAAATGTAATGAAAAAGAAGATTTTTATAGGAATAGGCGTTGTTATATTGGGGTTAATTATTATTTCAGCAATTGGAGGTAGTGGTAATAAAGGTAATAGCCAACAGACTATCACAAGCAATAATAGTCCCCAACCAACAGCAACACCCGAGAAAATAAATGCAAGGGATTTAGCTGATGATTTTGACAATAATCAGGTTGCAGCTGAAGCTAAGTGGAAAGATAAATTAGTTGAATTTTCAGCGGAAATATCAAACATTACTGATACTGGTATATCTTTCCAAAATGTAGCTACTAAGCAATTCTCTATGGCTCAAATAAGTTGCAAGATACAGGACAAGGAACAGCTTTTACCATTAAAAAATGGTCAAACAGTTACCGTAAAAGGAGTTGTAGGAACTCAAACTATTGGAGTTATAGAGGTTAAGAATTGTGAGGTTGTGCAGTAGTTGTTCTTTTTAATTCTGGGCAGGAGCAAAATCCTACCCAGCCTAAAGAGGGTAAAAAATAAGAGGGAAATTCCAAAATGCTACCACCACCAAGTAGAGCACAGCGTAAAACGCCTTGCAGAGGACGACAGGGGGTAATTTTAGCCACGGCGCAGAATTTAACCAAATTACTTTGACACCGAATGATTTAGTTTGTTTGCTACCAATTTCCGAACAGTTATTGGCAGATGCAAACATCAACCTCGTTCAGTTCATAATTGAGTTATTTGCTGAGGCTATTGGATTGGCAGAAGATCAAGCATTCTTTACAGGTTCAGGAACAGGTAGACCAAAAGGTATTAATCAAGAGACACTATCTTCAAAAGATGCACTAGGAACTGGTGACTTTGATGATGTTATAGACTTGATAGATTTAGTACCTTCAAGGGTAACTCAATCTCCTAAAGCTGCATTCGTTGGACACAAGAGAGCGATTAAGCTTTTCAGGAAGATAAAGGATAATAAAAGAGTAAAACATGCTATCCTTATCTTCATGAATCAAGCAAAAGGAAATTTTGGATCCGGGGTTTGTGGTAATACCTTTGTTTATTTTAAAGATGGCATAAAAGTCAAAGAAGTCAGAATAAAGGAAGTAGTTGAGAAAAAGCTGAAGGGTGAAATCCTTACCTTGGATGAAGCAACACGTTTATTTGAATATAAAAAAATTAAAGGTTGGTTTAAGATTGGAACTGTTAAGGATAAAGCTGATTTAATTAACATCCAAGTGGAGAATCTGGGTAAAAAACATGGTGATAATAATAATTTCATTATTACTTTAACTCCGACTCATAAAGTACTAACGAGGCGTAGCTGGGTGGAAGCTGGGGAGTTAACCCCAGATGATTTTCTTATTACTTCTTATATGAGCCTACAAGGAGAGATGAGGGAGTTTTTATATGCAATGACTGTCGGCGATTCCCATATTCTTGCTGATAGTAACAACAGTAAGAATACAGCCGCATTAAATTTACAAGATTCTCGAGCGCCTAAGTATATTAAATGGAAAGTAGGTAAGCTCTCTCCATGGATCAACTTTCACCCTAGTAGCCGGGGGGTTGTAAGTGAGTATACGCATGATTTAAAGTTGTTAAAAGATGAAATAAGTGCATTTGAAGTAGCCTCATCTAGAAGCCCGCTTCCTTTTTTAGAACGACACTTCTCATTATTAGGCTTGGCTATATGGATCATGGATGATGGACATCTTGATAAACAAGGTAGTTATTATCTTAGCTTTGGTAGACTAGCAAGACATAAAGGCGTGTTGGGAATAACTTCATGGTGGTTTAATAAATTAGGATATAAAAATAGCATACTAAAAGATGGTAGATTGTTCTTTAATAAAACAGTTTCTCGTAAAATTGCAATAGATATTTGTCAGTTTGTTCCAAGGTGTATGGATTATAAGCTTCCTGAAGACTTGAAAAATAAGTATAAAGAATTCAAGTTGGATTATAGTCTTGAATTGTTACCAGAATATGTAAAATTTATATCAAAAAGAAACGCAAGCGATAGACAGATGAATAAGCTGAGAGGAATCTATGGTTTAGAGATCGAAGGAAGCGACAATTATATGGTTGGTAACCATGCAAGCGGAGTAATTGTGAAGGCTGGTACTTAACTACTATTCTAAAACCCTCCTACAACCCCACAGAATGCGTTTTAACGGGAGCTTTCCCCCCGACGGATATTTTCCTTATATTGCTCTTTTACTCACGAAATACGATAGCTAGCGACGGTCTGCGACTTGACACGTTATATTATCTCGTGTAGAATATTTAATATGGATAAGCAATTAATAAATAAACAACTAGAGGAAAAGTTGCGACTATTAAAGGTTGGGCTTCTTACTATCCTCCACACTTTAGCAGTAGTTGATTCTATCGCTATGGAACTAGATGAAATTTCTGATTCTACTAGCACTCCAGAGTCTGAATTAAAAGGAAGCATCAGTGCCCTAAGAAGAGTGAAAATTGGTGATGAAGCTTTAATAGTACCCGCAGGCAGAGATGAAAACGGAAGGCTAAGATGGCAGATAAATGAAAAAGTAGTCAACAAAAAGGAATTAGCGAAATTCTTAGAGAAAGAGATTTTAGGAAAAGAAAATTTAAAAACAGGATGGTTCTAAAACCCTTGTCAAAGGATTACCCCGGTAATCGACAAGTAAGACATTTTTAGGGTTGTTTTCTTCATTAAGAAAACGCTAGATAACCCAGCTTTGGACATTTCCAAATGTCCTGTGCTGGGTTTTTTTATGGCTAATGCAATAAAAAAACAAGCAAATAATAAGGATAGTCATATAAGCATTGATTCTATTGCTGAACAATGGGTTAAGCTCCTTCTCACCCATATTGAGGCAAAGAAACAAAAAATTAACATTTTAAAAAAGAACCGAAGTATTAATTGACGATTAATGTTTCTATAGGTATAGTCGCAAAATACGCACAAAGAACATATAATATAATTACTACAGGATAAGATTAAGATGAAAACTTGCTACATTTATATAAGAGTTTCCACTGAGGAACAAAAAAATTCTGGCTACTCCCCTGATAACCAAATCAGGCATTGTAGAGAGTATGCCCAGATGAATAAATATCAAGTAAAAAGAATTTTTGATGATAGCGGCAAAAGTGGTAGGTCAGCTGAAAAAAGACCGGCACTTCAAGAACTACTTAAAGCTATTAGTGAACATCCTGTTGATGCAATCATAATTTATAAGATAGACAGGTTTGCTAGAAATGTTGGTGACTTTGACAGAATGTATAAAGACCTCAAAGCTAAGGGGATTAAACTTCTTTCAATCAACGAGGGTGATCTAACGGAAGGAAACAGTTTAATACCCAATATCTTTGCCTCTGTTGCCCAATGGGAATCTGAGGTGAACGGAGAACGCACAAGGGATGCTTTAGCACAGAAGTTTGAAGGAGGGTGGCAACCTAGCCCATTATACATTGGTTACCGAAGTGTGGGTGGAGAAGATGAAAAGAAAACATGCGAGCCAGATCCTTATGTTACCCCTATCATTAAAGAGTTGTTTGAACTCTATGCTACAGGAAATTATTCTATCCTTGCATTACAGGAATGGCTAAGCAAAAAGAATATTATTTCAAGACAGGGAACGCCCCTAGGGCATAGCGTTATCAATAACATTCTACGCAATCCTTTTTACTGGGGCCTGATAAGATGGCATGGAGAGTCAAAAATCGGCAAGCATCAGCCCATCATTTCCAAGCAACTTTATGACGTTTGCCAATATACCCTTGCTAAACACCGAAGTTTCCTATTAAGAAGACGTGTCCACGATTTTTTATTAAGAGGATTTGCTTATTGCGCCGAGTGCGGGCAAAGGTACACCGCTGAATGGCATAAAGACGCCAAGAAACTCAAAACTCGTGGAGGAAAGATTGCCTATTACCACTGCCAAAAGAGGGAGAGAAATGGGTGTCCTGCTCCCTATATTGAGTTATCTGACCTTGAAGAGCAGGTAGAACAACAATTCAAAAAGATGGAATTTAGCGAGGAGTTTATTAGTGCAGTAGTCAGAAAAACAAAAGAAGTCCTAGAAGAAAACAGAAGGTTAGCCTCATCTAATACACAAGGTATCCTAAACCAAAAAAATGCTTTAGAGGCCAGAAGAAACACCTTAGAAGATGTACTACTGGACGGAACTATAGATAAAGAATCCTACAAACGCCGCCATGATGACTTGCAACAACAAATTATTAACCTGGATAACCAGATCATTGAATTGGATAACAAGGCTAAAATAGATATAGATTTAATCGAAGAGGTATTAGCCTTCACCAGGAATATCCATCAGGCATATGTTGAGGCCCCTACGTTTCTAAAAAGGCACTATTTAAGGTTCTTCTTTGAGCAGATAGTGATAAAGAATAAAAAGATATATAAGGTTGTCCCAACGCCTATATTCAAAATATTGAAAAATAGGCACGAAATTATAATAAGACAGTCTGGGCTCCCCCGGTAGGATTCGAACCTACAAACCTTTCGCTTAACAGGCGACCGCTCTACCATTGAGCTACAGGGGAATATTCAGTTTTAAATGTACTTTCCGCTCGCCGCTCTTCCTGGTCCGCCACTGGCGGACCGTTCGCACTTCGTGCAGAACCCATTGAGCTACAGGAAATATTCAGTTTTTGAATGTACGAGGGAAATTTTACCATCTCGGGAGTTTTAAATCTAGCGAGTATTGTTTTAATAAGGCATAGCTGTTACAATAGCCCCTCATGAGTAACCCTTGTATTAAATGCGGTAAACAAAGAATTGACGGTAAAAGCTGGAAAGAAAAAAGCGGGAACTCCACTATTTTTTATACCAAAACCATTTGTCCTGATTCTGCCTGCCAAAAACTGCTTGATCAGGAAACTGCCGACCGGATTGCCAAAAACGAGTTGATATTAAAAAATAAAGCTGAAGCAAAATTAGCCAGAGAAAAATTACTGGCTTCGAACTGATTTAAATTCCGGAGTGTCTAGCGATACGGCAGGGAAGTATTCTCCTACATACTCTCTTTTCCACCAGTTTCCGGTTTTTGATTTTTCTTCCCAGTTGGTGAAATTATATTTATAAAGTTTGGCTCTTAAAAAGCTGGGTGGATTTTCCGGAAAAGGATTGGTTCTGAGAAGCGAAAGAACAGCCTTATCTCCTTCAAGAATTTTTTGCATTAGATGAAAAAACCAGGGGTCCTGGGCGCTATTTTCGAAAGCAGCAAACCACATCAACCAGTCCAATCTTAAATGGTATGGAGCAATCTGTGGCGGCATTTTATTAAGTCTTCCGGGTTTGCCAATAAATTCATATTCTTTCCACCGGCTTGAATCCGTTGCAATTTTATCATCAGTTCCTTCAATAATAATTTCATTGCGCACTTTGGTAATAGACCCAAAAGCTCCATATGATCCTACAAGGTGCAAAGGATCATAACTTGTATTCATAATCTGATTAGATGAAATTAAATTAAGTACCGGCCTTATATTCAAAAGAGCAAGCATGGTTGCAACTACAACCACAGTGTTTAAATAAAGCGGGGGAGCGGAAAGTGTGGCAGGAACTGTAATTGGGATAAATTTCGCTAAGATCGAATTCGGAAAAGTTGTAAGAGCCAAAACTGCAGTCAAAAAAGAAAGAAAAGCGAAATTTCCGGAAAGTGCCAGCATGGAGTGGAAAAATAAAGTAAATGCTCCGGCGATCCACATCAGCGGTTGCATTGCAAAATATCCAAATGGCACTACAAGTTCTACAAAATGGTTATATAAAACCCCCATTTTATGAAACCAGACCGGCTGGTTATGGAAAAACCAGCTCAAAGGATTAGGCATAGGCTGTGTTTCGTAGTGGTAGGTAAGACAGGTTAAATCCTTCCAGCAAGCATCGCCCCGAAGTTTAATTAAACCTGCCCCAAACATGGTTTTAAAAAGCTCAAATTTAAGCAAAAATATTATGGCCACAGGTACTGCGGTTTTTGCATCACCCAGGAATATGCTCAAAAATCCTGCTTCCAGAAGCATTGATTCCCAGCCGAACGAATAAAAAGTTTGTCCAACATTGACAAATGATAAATATAAAAGCCACATCAGAAACCAGGTCAGTATTGATACTCCCAATCCGAATTTTTCGGAAAAGCCGGTTAACGCAAAAACGCTCAAGGCAATCCCCAAAAGCGCAAAAAAGAAAAAGGCGCTATCTTTTGGAAACAGGAAAAAAAGGGAAGGAAAATCAGTGAATTTGGCAAATTTTATAAATTGGGGCACAGGGAGCAAGCCCTTTTCACCCAGAAGCGGTCGGAACTGGTGCAAAGCTACCAAAAAGGCAATAAGATATGTAAAAGCCAAAGCTTTCTGAAATATAAATCTGGTAATATAATGCTCTGCCATTTTTTAATAGTATACTTATTATAATGATTATGACAATTATAATTTTTATTCTTTCTGTCTTAGGTTTTTCCAATGCCTTTTATTTATACTGGCAGCATAAAAGAGAAGTTAATACCGGCCAAAAAATGTTTTGTTTAATAGGCGGGGATTGTGGAGCAGTGGTTGGCTCAAAATACGGGAAAACTTTTGGTATAAAAAATGAAATCATTGGCATGATTTATTATGCGTTATTGGGAATTTATATATTGACAGGCATTGTTTTGCCGCCGATAAAAATTATTGCAGGTGTGGCAGCTCTATTCTCTCTTTATCTTTTATATATACAGGTAGTTGTGCTTAAGAAATTTTGCTCCTGGTGTTTGATTGCTATAGCTATTAATCTTTTGATTTTTTACTTTCTTAAATAACTATGGGAACAAAAAAAATAGTTTTGGTTGGTGGATGTTTTGATGTGCTGCATCCGGGACATGTAATTTTTTTGGAAAAAGCCAAAGAGGAGGGTGATTTTTTAATGGTGTTATTGGAGCCGGATCAAAAGGTAAAGAAACTAAAAGGCATTAAAAGGCCTGTTCACAGCCAAAAAGAGCGGGCAAAAGTACTCCTGGCCTTAAAAAGCGTTGATCAGGTGGTAATGCTTCCAAATATTGAAACAGAAAAAGAATATAATGATATTATTAAAAAGATAAAGCCGGATGTAATTGCTGCCACAAAGGGAGATAAAAATGCCCGTTTTCATAAAAGATCAGCCAATTTGGCGGGAGCAAAATTTAAATATGTTACAAATATAATAGGGGATTATTCTACCAGCAGGATCTTAAACAGCAGATGAATATTTATCAGTTAGTTACAGGGTTTTTATTTTTACTTTATTTTTTGGGTGTTTTGCAGTTTGGTTTACAAAAAATACTTATACAGGCTGTTCCTGTTGTTTTAGTTACGACTGTGGCGGGTGCAATCCTTGATTATATTGAATTAAAAAGGTTGACTGTCCCCAGAACCCCGTTTATTACGGGACTGATCATAGGGCTTATTAGCCAATTTGGGGAAAGTGCTCTAAAACTTTCAGCAATTGGCGCAGCCGCAATGCTGGTAAAGTTTTTTATCAAGCTGGATGGACGCCACATCTTTAATCCGGCAGCTTCAGGGATCTTTGCAGGAATGTTAATTTTTAATTCCCAGCCTTCCTGGTGGGTAGGAGGAGGGAGTATCTGGCCATATTTAATCTGGGTACCGGTATTTTTACTTAAATTCAAGAGATGGGCGCCAATGGTTGGATTTTTGCTCCCTACCATGCTTTTTTCAGGAGTTTCCATTTTAAATTCTTCTTCACTACTTTTTTTCCTGTCAGTAATGTTAATTGAGCCCAAAACCTCCCCTGGAGATATAAAACTGGGCCTAATTTACGGTTTGATAGTTGGTTTTTCATACTTAATACTTAATACTCAATACTTAATACTAAATACGCTTGATCCCTTGATTTTATCTCTTCTTGTGGGTAATTTGGGGGCTAGACTTTTAGGAAAATTTATAGTATAAGTTATAAGTATATGTCACGTAATTGGATGATTGCAGCAGTTGTTATTGTGGTTTTGATAGTGGCAGGAGTAATGTTAACCCGCCCACAGCAGCCTGCTACCACACCTGAATCCACCCCTTCAACTCCAACTTCAACAGAGTCCGCAGTTCCCACAAGCGCAACAGAGGGTGCCATGATGGCGGAAGAAACTGTTGTAAAGATAACAGCCGCGGGCTTTTCTCCTAAAGATATTACTATTAAAGCAGGAGGAACAGTTACCTGGACAAATAGCGATTCAGTAGTTCACGCTGTCAATTCAGCTGTTCATCCAACTCACCAAGTATACTCGCCCCTTAATTTGGGAAATATTCAAGCAGGAGGGAAAGCAGCCCTAACTTTTCCGGATCCCGGAACCTATAAATACCACGACCACCTAAACCCCTCATTAACAGGATCAGTTGTAGTTGAATAGCTAATTTTTATCGCATACTTCTCTAAATTCCTAACTTAATGTAGAATGATTTGATACGTGAAGAAGAAGTTATTTTTATTATCCATAGTTTTTTTGGGTCTTTTTACCCTCTATTCATATACTGTTGCCAAAGAGAGGTGGCAACAGCATGATTTTGATACAACTGTTAAATTGCAGGACCGTATCCCCAGAAAATTTGATTATATTTTTTCCTACTTTAGTTTGTTTGGGAGTGCGGAGGTGACAGTTGGGTTTTGTCTGATTCTGGCTCTTTTGGCTTTAATAAGAGGCAGGTTTTTGCAGATAATAGGCTGGATAATGATTGTTCCTGCAACAGCAGCTGAAGTATTTGGCAAGCTGGTTTTATTCCATCCGGGACCGCCGGTTTTTTTACACAGAAGTTTGCTTCCAACCACTTTGCCTTCATTTTATATTCATACGGATTTTTCCTATCCTTCCGGTCATATGACCAGGACAGTCTTTATTATCACGGTATTTTTAGCCATGATCCTCTTTACCTCAAAAAAATCTTTACTGAAAAGTTTAGCCCTTTTTGGACTATTGGGGTTAATTTTTTTAATGGGGTTAACCAGAGTATATTTGGGTGAGCATTGGACATCAGATGTGGTGGGTGGGGGGTTGCTGGGTGCGGGAGTAGGATTTTTTGCTGCAGGGTTGATTTTAAGAACACAAAAGAATAATATAGCTCAAGATGCCCGGGGGAGGTGAGTTTTTTGAACAGAAATGTCACAATAGTAGTAGTTATATTGGTTTTGGTAGTTATTGCCGGATACCTGATATGGTTAAGGAGTAAATTCCAGTCACCTGTAACTCCTCAGATACAAGAGCATGTACAGGTTACACCAGCACCGCAACCTGCAGTTGAAGCCAGCCCATCTGCCACCCCGGGAGGCCCGCCTGCCGGACGGGCAGGCAAAGAAGCAACAGGGTCAATGAAGCAGAAAACCGGAACAGCTCCTGCAATAGCAAAGTAAAATGGAAAAACTAATCATAATTGGTTCAGGCCCGGCTGGTTTAACTGCGGCAATTTATGCGGCCCGTGGGGGATTAAATCCCTTGGTGGTGAGCGGCCGGGAAGCCGGCGGACAGCTGATGCTAACAACAGACGTTGATGATTACCCCGGGTTTGAAGAAGGTATTCAAGGCCCGGATTTAATGGTCAAGATGCGCAAGCAAGCTGAGCGATTTGCCACCAGATTCATAAATGAGGATGTAGTATCTGTTGATTTTTCCAGAAGGCCTTTTGTAGTTAAAACTGAAAGCTTAATTCTTAATTCTAATAGCTTAATTCTATCTACCGGAGCTTCAGCTATGTGGCTTGGTTTAGCATCTGAACAAAGGTTAATTGGTAAAGGTGTTTCATCCTGCGCAGTATGCGATGGATTTTTTTTCAAAGATAAGAATGTAATTGTTGTTGGAGGAGGCGACAGCGCAATGAGGGAGGCGGCTTATTTATCCAAGCTTTGTAAAAAAGTTACAGTTGTACATCGTAGGGATAAATTGCGGGCCCAAGTTGCTTTGCAGGAATTGGTAAAGTCAAAAAAGAATGTAGATTTTATATGGAATTCTGTAATAGAAGAGATACTGGGACAGGAAAAAGTGTCAGGAGTGAAGTTAAAAAATACTCAAACTGGAGAGATTAGTCAAATGCAAATTGACGGAGTATTCATTGCCATAGGTCATAAGCCCAATACGGACTTTTTAAAAGGGCAACTGGATCTGGATGAAAAGGGGTATGTAGTGGTAGAGAATGAAACGCATACCAAAATACCTGGGGTATTTGTTGCAGGAGATATGGCAGATTATCACTACAGACAAGCAGTAACTGCAGCAGGCATGGGTTGCAAATCAGCCATGGATGTGGAAGAATATTTGGAGAATCAAAAGTTTGGTGTATAATAAGTTTGCAATGAAACTTCTGGATGTTTTAATTAAGCTTCTTCCTGCAAGACCGGTTTTTGCTCATTGTGATATTCCTTGCGGGATATATGATCCACACGGCGCCCAGCTGGCAGCTAAAACTGTTTTAACCATGGTGCAAAAGATTAAAGCGTTGCCCAAAGATGACCAGAATAACTTCGTCAGAATGATCAATGTTAAAGAACAGCATGCCGAGATTTGCAAAAGAGAGATTTTAATTCTCTGGACAGATTATTTTAAGAGCGAGCATCTGGAAAAATTCCCTGATTTACATGATCTGGTTTGGAAAACAGCCAAACTATGTAGTGATAATAAAAGAGTTGTTGATGAAGTAAAAGCACAAGAGCTGATTAAAGCTGTTGATAAAATTGCCGATATTTTTAATCAGACTAAAAATAAGTGAGAGCCCCAATTTCCAGATTCACTATTCATGGTAACAGTATGTTTCCCGATTTGCAGCCTGGTCAGGATGTTTTATCTTTTAACTGGTTTATTAAACCAAAAATAGGGGATATAGTAATAGTGCAAAGTGAAAAGTTCAAAGCGCAAAGTGTAAAAAGAATTAAGAAAATTAATGGGAATAAAGTATGGATAGAAGGTGATAATTGGGAAGAAAGTACAGATTCCCGTCACTTCGGGCCAATAAATGCGGATCAGATTGTGGGTAAATTGATTTATCGCTCTAATGAAGTGCCTTGTCCGCAATGTGAATCTCCGGTAATTGGTATTTACGGCAGAAAAGATGCAATTTGCTCAAACTGCGGGTTCAAGTTAGCTTGCTGTGGGGAATGACAACTAACTTCAAAAGTGTTATTATATTCTCATGACTTTTAAGATTTTTATTAACAAAGGAGAGGATGGTAAATATATTGCTTCTGTGCCTTCTTTGCCAGGGTGTCATTCACAAGGCAGTACCATAGACGAAGCTAAAAGTAATGTCGCGGAGGCAGCTAAAGGCTATCTCAAGGTGGCAAAAAAATTTGGTGACAGGATATCTTTTGATGATACCCAAACTCTGGAAACCACGCTCTTTATTCCTGCTATATGAAGCTTCCAGTTGTATCCGGTAAAGAATTTGTTAAAAGACTCAAGAAAAAAGGCTACGATTTTGTACATCAAGAAGGTAGCCACATGATTATCAGATTAAATACACCTCCCTATATAAAACTTTCAATTCCTAATCACAAAGAGCTGGATAGAGGCCTTTTAAGATCTTTAATCAAAGATGCAGGAATTAGTGCAGATGAATTTATTAGGATGAAGTAGGCTTAGTAGTAGATGCCTCTAGAATCTCAACACATACATCATATTGTCAATAGCCGTCAAATCTGTCGGTTCTGATGTTTGTTGAATCTACACCCAGCTTGAGGAGTATTACTTCAAAATCATCCACCATTTTGGGAGGGCCAGCAAGATAAAAGATAGGGTAAAGGGTAAAGGGTAAAGGGTAAAGTTTTTTAAATTTATCTTTTGTTAATCTGCCATTGCTGCCGGTAATTATATAATGAATACTTAATTTGGTCCGCCGGCCGGCGGATTGTTTTTGCCAGGAATTCAGTTCTTTTTTAAAGATAAAATCATTATCTGAATTGGAATAAATTAATGTTATAGGTAAATCTAACTTGCGGTCAAGCGCCCATTTGATCATTGACCGATGGGGAGCTATTCCTATTCCTCCTGCCAGCATTACTGTCGGTGCCGAATCATCAAGTACCACTGTACCGGCCGGATGGGAGCTTGTGATTATATCTCCGGCTTTAAGCCCCTGCAGCTTTTTCTTATAAGAACTAAATCCTATTTTGTAGGTTAACATCACATAATCTTCAGAAGGAGAAGAGGAGATAGAAAAAATCCTGGTTTTACCAACAGGATCTGATACCGGCAGCTCCACATCCAGATACTGTCCGGGATAAAAATTAAATCCGCCTGGTTTTTCCAAAATCAGACTAAAATTATCTTTAGTTTCTCTTTTTTGATCTAAAACCTTAAGCATCATGTTTTGGATTATATCTTAATGTGAGATAATATACATATGAATACAACTGCTGAGGTGTCAAGTCCGAGTGTGGATGAGGATAAGTTAAGACAACAAGTAGTGCCGCACGCCCAAAAAATTGACCCGTCTTTTAATTTGGACAAAGCAACTCCTCCAAATGCAGCAAGAAGCGAAGATGACTCAGACCTGGTAGCCAATGTTGAACATGCGCTAAAAGTGGGAAGAAGTAAAATCACAGGAGAAAGCATCTGGGCAAGAATAGGAAAAGCTCTGATAGGATCTAAGATTTGGCATAGGCGAAAAGCACAACAAGCAAACGTTAGCATAAAACATGACCCGAGCCAGATGGATCTAGGTGAGTAATTATGGAAGTAACACAAACCAATAGCTTTGATGTGATGAGTTTAATATTTGTGATAACCTTATTTTTTGCCGGGATTCTGGTACTTTTTGGTATTGGACTTTTTTTAAAAAAATATCTGGTGGGCTGGATTAAATACGCAAGCAGGGAAAAAACCTCTTTGCAGTTTATCCTTTTGCAAGTTAAAGTTCCCAGGGGCAATGAAATTAAAATTGATGCGGCGGAACAGCTTTTTGCCACCCTGGCCTCTCTTAGAAAATCAGGAGGCATGCTGTCAATATTTAAACCCCAGCCGCATTTGTCATTTGAGCTGGTAGCTATTCATGAATCAATTAAGTTTTTTATATCCTGTCACCGCTCCCATCAGGACCTGCTGGAAAAACAGATTCACGGGGCATACCCGGATGCGGATATTAAAGAAGTACCGGAATACAATATTTTCTCGGAGAATTCTCAAACTGCTTATGCCGCGTTAAAACTTAAAAATGCGGATTATTATCCTTTAAAAACTTTTCGTGATCTGCCAACAGACCCTTTATCTGCTCTGACTTCGGCTTTAGCCAAAATGCAGCCGGGAGAGGGCGCGGCTGTACAACTGATGATTTCTCCGGCCGGAGGAAGCTGGAAAGATAAAGGTAAAAAATGGCTGAAAAAAGAAAAAGAACCCGGAGATGAGAAAAACCCCAAGCCTCCGCCGGATGCCAAGCAGCTGGAAGCAGTTGAAGGGAAAATTTCCAAAGCAGGATTTGATACGGTGATAAGAATTGTCACCTCATCAGGCTCGCAAGAAAGCGCCAAAGCTCATTTAACCAATATTAAAGCTGCTTTTGAACAATTCAGCGGTCCTTACAATCAGCTGACCGGGGGGAGAGTTGCATCGGAAAAAAGTTTCATGACGGATTTTATCTACCGCTATCTGCCCAGATTTTCTAGGACATCTGTTTTAAATTCGGATGAGCTGGTATCTATTTTCCATTTCCCCAATAAATCAATTGAAACCCCATATATTACCTGGCTGTCTTCCAAAAGAGCTCCTGCTCCGGAAAAGATTCCTACCTCGGGGCTGTATATGGGCAGGTCGGTTTTCCGGGGGGTTGACCGGCCGGTTTATGTGGCAGAGGATGACCGCAGACGCCACATGTATATTATCGGAAGAACAGGAACCGGGAAATCCGAGCTTTTAAAGTCCATGATGCTGCAGGATGTGTTAGCAGGCAAAGGCCTTTGTTTTATTGACCCGCACGGAGATGCTGCCGAGGAAATGCTGGAACTGATTCCACCCAAGAGGGCAGAGGATGTGATCTATTTTGACCCTTCGGATATCACCCGTCCATTCGGCTTAAATATGCTTGAAGCCTACACCGAGCAGCAAAAACATTTTGTGGTGGCTTCAATCATAGGGCTGATGTATAAGCTCTTCGACCCCAACAAAACCGGAATTATCGGGCCGAGATTTGAACATGGAGTCAGGAATGCCATGTTAACAGCCATGAGCAAACCCGGCGCCACCTTTGTGGAAGTGATGAGGATTATGACTGATGCCAATTTTGTCAAAGAGCTTTTACCGGGGGTTTCGGATCCGGTGGTGCGCCGCTACTGGACAGATCAGATTGCCCAGACAACAGATTTTCATAAATCCGAGGTATTGGATTATACGGTTTCCAAGTTTGGCCGCTTTGTTACGAATAAAATGATGAGAAATATTATTGGTCAGTCAAAATCCGCTTTTGATTTGCGAAAAGTCATGGATGCAGGAAAGATTTTAATAATGAATCTGTCAAAGGGAAAAATCGGTGAGGAAAATTCCAACTTTTTAGGTTTGATTTTAGTTCCAAAAATTTTGGCAGCAGCCATGTCCCGAACAGATATGCCAATGGAACAAAGACGGGATTTTTATTTGTATGTGGATGAGTTTCAAAACTTTGCCACTGAAACTTTTGCAGATATTTTATCCGAGGCCAGAAAATACCGCCTTAACTTAGTTGTGGCTAATCAATTTATTGGTCAAATAGGAGAGGACTTGAAAAATGCGGTTTTTGGCAATGTCGGTACGGTGGTTGCATTCAGAGTTGGGGTAACAGATGCTAATTACCTGCAACATGAATTCTCACCTACCTTTACCGAGCAGGATCTGGTTAATATTGAATCCCCCCATACTTATATGAAAACAATAGTCAGTGGTGAGCCGATGGTGCCTTTTTCTCTGGATACCACCAAAGATATGAAGAAATGGAAGGCCATGTTAAATCCTCAAATAGGTCAAGCTATCAGGGAGTTGTCAAGGCTCAAATTTGGTCGGGACGTCACCCAGGTCGAAGCCGAAGTTGTCCAGAGAGCCCGCTTGTAAAAGGGTATCACGGGGGGGGTAAGAGTACCACGGGTACCACGAGGAATAAATGATTGATAAATCCACTAAAGGATATCATAAGCTAATACTTTGGTCTAAGCTAAAAGAGTTGTTAACTCTGACGTATAAGCTTACAGACAAACTGCCAAAAAATGAGGAATTTGGTTTAACTCCACAAATGAGAAGAGCGATGGTTTCAGTAATTTCGAACTTTGTAGAAGGCTATCTTAAAAGTAGTAAGAAACATAAAAGTAGTTTCATGGAAATTGCAAACACTTCATTAATGGAACTTGAAGGTCAGAGTGAAGTCTGCTTAATGCTTGGATATTGGACAGATGAGGATTATGAAATATTTGATAAAAAGAGATCTGAAGCGGGATATTTCCTGTATAGGTACAAACTTAGTTTAAAGTAGGCCCGGAAGGAATCGAACCCTCATCAAGTGTGTATAAGACACCCGCTCTACCACTGAGCTACGGGCCTGTACAAGAAATTATACCAAAACCCTTGATACCTGTGATACCCGTAAACCTCGTGGTACTTTTATTTAAAGCTCCTCCAGCTTAACTTTTGCTGATCCGTTGTTGGTTCCCTGGATGAATTGGAGATATCTTTCGGTGGTGGTTAATCTTTTGTGTCCTGCCAGCTTTGAAACCATAGTCATAGGGACTCCTGATTGAAGCTGATGAGCCACCCAGGTATGGCGCAAATCATTCACCTTTGCTTGCTTTATCCCTGCCAATCTAAAATATCTGTCAATGGCTGTCCTGATGTTTCTGATCAGTAAGGGCCTGCCGGTTTTGGTTATAAACAAAGAATGAGAAGGTGATTTTGGACGAATCTCCAAATATTTTGCCACAGTCTCTGCAGCAGGTTTGTTTAAAGGCATAGTCCTTTCCCTTGTATCTTCAAACAGGGGAACATGAAGCGTTTCTTCGACATGGTTTATATCTTCAACCCGAAGTTTGGCCAGCTCTCCAATCCTGATTCCCGATTGCAGTAGCAGCTCAATTACGGCAATCATTCTGGTATCAGCTCTGGCTGCATCGCGCAAGGCTCTGTATTCAAGTTTAGTTAAAATTCTTGGAGGTTTATTTTCAAATTTAGGGTGAGAAAGAGAAGTAGCCGGATCATTGGAAGCTAAACCCGAGGTTTTAAGGAACTTAAAAAAGGTCTTGGTGGAATTAGTTTTTCTGGAAATTGATTTGGCAGTATATGAATTTTTAGCCAAATCATCCATAAAGGCTTGTAAATCGGTAGTTTCAACCGTGTTAGGATCGGATTTTCCCATCTTTTCCAAATACTCAATCAGTTGCGCAATATCTTTGCCATAAGCTAAGATAGTAGCAGAAGCTCTTGATTTGGCTTTTAAATTATCTATAAATTGTTTATGGGCATCGCTCAAAGTACTCATGGCATGTATTGTAAACTTATAGGATGTATTTGTCAAGGTAGAAAAATGATTAGAAAGCTTATTATTGCCGGAATAATTTTGCTGGGACTGGTGATTGGCTATAGATTACTTATTCAAATAACCGATGCACTAAAGTCCGGAGACAGGTTATCTGCTCAGGCAGAAGCGGTTTATAAGCTGGAAATTAGAAATAAGGAGCTTAAAGCTAAACTTAAAGAGATTCAGTCCCCGCAGTTTATAGAAGAGCAGGCCAGAAATAAGCTGGGCTTGGGTAAAGCAGGGGAAACTATCTTTATTATTCCCGAACAGAAAATCAAAGAGATTTTAGGAGCCTCTGAATCTGCAAAACTGATAAGATTACCCAACTGGCTGGGCTGGTGGAAGGTGTTTTTTAAGTGCTGTTAGAACATATTATATAAATCTATGAGCCTGCATAGTATACTTAGTTTATGCCTAAGCGAAAGTATGGAAGACCCAAAAGAAGGGTGATTGACCAGGAAACAATTAGTCAATTTTTAAAAAGTATCGGTTTTAAGGTTGAAAGTATCGCCCAGGAGTGGAGACACTTACATGCCTTCGGAAAATATCAGAACAAGGATGCTGTTTTTAAATTAGCTTCGACTCAAAAAACATCTTCTAAAACTCAAAATGAATATCATTGGAACGAAGCGGTTCATTTAGTTCCAGAAGAAAAAAGACCTAATTTAGAAGTACCTTTAAATTATTCTTCTGGAAGTTACGGGAATCTGTTTTATTTTATAGCTGAAAGGTTTTTAGGAGAACCATTAGTTGTTCGTAACTCACAGGATTTGAGTAAAGTTACTCCCAGGATTAAACAAATTGCTCAAATGACAAGAGAGGTAGAAACATTACTTATACCTGAAGACTGTAAGTTTGCTATTTTCCAAAAACCAAAAGATAACCCCACCCCAATAGGGCATAATTTGTTTGCTGCGTGTATTGAATGGGCTTCTCAAATTCCAATGGACTTAGCTAAATTCCTTAAGGTGTTGGAGGAAGCAAAAGATAACCTTAGAAGCTGTGTTGATCATGGGGATTTTGTCATTAGACAAATGTGGGATGTTAAAGGGAAAATTGGCATAATTGATGGCGAACATGCTGGCCTAAGAGGCCCTCTCTACTATGATGTAGCTCAATTCTATATAAGACTTAGAAATGATCAAAATGCACCAGAGCTATCACGAGATTATCTGCTAGCTTTTAAAGATTTATTATCTATTAGTGAT
Source organism: Microgenomates group bacterium Gr01-1014_7 (assembly GCA_007376405.1). GTDB lineage: Bacteria > Patescibacteriota > Microgenomatia > Daviesbacterales > UBA10151 > VMGD01. The sequence goes on along the minus strand of VMGD01000014.1, from coordinate 8,215 downwards.
CAAGATACTTATTGGGAAGAGTTAAAGCCATTGCTTATTGAAAGATACATTGGTGACTTGTGGGGAGCGGCTCTAAAGAAAGACGGTAAAAGATTAAATGGATTAACACCCTTAGGTCAAGAGATTCTTGAGGATAAAATTATTTAATACCGGTTGTTAGAACTTTCTATATATCTGCTTAACTTTGAATTTAGATTAGAATTTATCTTTCAAAAGGCCATCTTTCCTACAATTTTGCTTTACCTATTATTTTGATGAATAACAAGGTACAATCAGTTTGTGCTTTTAAAAACGTTAAAAACACATCTATTTCTAATCATTTTAATTCTTTTTGCAGCAACCCCCCGTCTCTTATGGCTAGATCATTTTCCTATCTCAATGGCTTATGATGAGCTAAACTATGTCCTAAATGCTAAATCCTTTTTTAGAAGCAGTCAAAACATTCCTTGGACAGCCTCATCGCTATTTTCATGGGGAGAAAAAGACTTCGATATTGTCATCTCTGAGATTCCTTCTTTAATCAACTCAATATGGGTTGGTCCTCATCTCCTCTCTCAATTTAACGCCAGATTGCCAAATGCGATAATGGCTATTCTTTCAGTTATTTTTGTTTATCTAATTACCAGAATTTTACTAAATGAAACCATCGCCAAAATCGCAGGGGTATTTATGGCAGCAAGTCCGTGGAATATTCATCTTGGCAGAACTGCTCTAGAACTCTCACCGGCGGTTTTTTTCTTCCTCTTTGGTATCTATCTTATACTGAAAGAACGTTCCTATAAAATACTTCTTTCCTTGCCGATTTTTGTCTGCGGTTTTTTAAGTTATTTGGGAGCAAAATTATTATTTCTTCCAATCATCACTATACTTTTAATCTACAAGTTTAAAACAGTTAAAGATGGGCCAAAATTGCCTTATCTAGTCTACTTTTTAGTCTCACTTTTAATTATTTTGATCTATTTTCTAACATTAACATTCCAACCGGCAGGAACAAGAAAAGGAGAATTGTTAATTTTTAACCCAGAATGGAGTAAGCATGTGGTAGATAATGAACGCCGGCAAGCTATACCCAACCCTGCTCTAACTTTATTCTCCAATAAAGCAGTAGCACTTTCACAAAGAGTGATCGATACATACATTTCCAGCTTTTCTACTACTAATTTATTTTCCAAAGGTGAAACCATCTCAGTTTATTCAACCTGGGAGTATGGTCAGTTACATTATATTGACCTGATTTTAATCGCTATTGGGCTTTTAGTTTTATTTACGTATTATCGAAAAGCTTTTTACTTACTCGTGTCCCTGATAGTCGTCTCTCCTTTCGCTTCGGCGATAGATATTGTCCAGGAAACCTACGCAGTACGTTCATTCCCCCTGTTCCCGCTACTAATTATTGTTTCTGCAGTCGGTTTTTGGTTCATCAGAGAAAAATTAAAGTTTGGCAAAGTCTTATCAGTGATAATCGGCGTCGTTTACCTAATATCTTTTCTATATTTTCTACACTTATATTTTTTTAGATTTCCTATATACTCTGCCGAAAGATGGATGTTTAGCCAAAGACTAGCGGCTAATTATGCAAGGCTAGCCCAAAACAAAGATGGGATAAAAAAAGTCTATATAGTCACTATACATTCCTCAAAATGGGCTTTTGAGGAGTATCTTTTTTACTCTGGTGTCTATAATACTTCTGATCAGGTTAAAAGAATCAATGAGAAGATGAAAGTAAGGGATTTTTCTGATGGTAAGGTAGTATTTTTGGAGAAATGTCCAAAGATGAGAGATTTTACTGAGGGAGATGTGAAAATTTATGACAGAAGAGTAGATTGTGGAGAAAAAGAAGCAGGTAATCATGGGTTTGTTGATCTAAAGGATGCTGGTACGGTAATGATCATTGAGAATGATATACTCTGTCAGGATAATCCTGACCTTCAGAGGTATTCCAGGGTGAGAAGTTTAAAAGATTTAGAAATTGAGTCTCAAAACGTTGAACAATTTTGTAGAAACTGGGTATCAAAATTTTAAATAAAAACAATGAACTCTTTTGACCAAGATGGACTACTCAAACATAAGCTATACACTATTTGGAGCAAGGTGCCGATAGACTACTATCAGAAAGGTGTTAAAACTAACATTTTTCAGTGGGCTTGGCACAGGCATAAAATTAATACTGCTAAAAAAATTCTCAAGGGGATTGATTTTAGTTCTTGCCTAGATATTGGTTGTGCCAGTGGGTATATGGTATCAGAAATTTCTGAATCTTATCCCCAAGCTAAATATTTTGGTGTAGATGTCTATGGAAAGGCAATACAGTTTGCCAAGAAAGTATACCCACACATAGAATTTGCCCTTGTTTCAGCAGATAACTTACCTTTTAAAAGTAGTAGCTTTGATCTTATTATCTGTTATGAAACCATTGAGCATATGGAAAATCCTCTGAAATCTTTACAGAACATTAAAAGAGTTTTAAAAAGTAATGGTACTCTAATATTAGCCATGGACTCTGGTAATCTATTATTTAGAGTCGTCTGGTTTATCTGGGAAAAGACTTTCGGTAAAATCTGGCAGGGATCCCACCTTCATCCTTTTCATCATTTTCAGTTGGAGAATCTAATCCAGTCTGTGGGATTCAAAATTAAAAAAAAATTCTTTACACATTTCGGAATGGAAGTTGTATTTATTTTAAATAAGTAATTTGTCCAATGCCCTCAAATTAACAAAAAATCCACTCACAAAGAATGGATTTTTTGATTAAGTTGCGGGGATGGAATGATGTTAGAATATTTTACTTAGCCTAATCTAAGTTCTTATTCAGTTGGAACTATATGAAGTTTTGGTTCAGTCACTCTGGGTTCTCCAAGATAATATTTATGATCATATTTTGTTCTTCTAAAAGTTGGGTGATAATCAATAACTGTATTAGCTAACAAAAATTCAACTCTCCCTAGCAACTCTTGAGTTGTTTGAGGTAGTTTATCCCAAAGACCGTATTGATCAATATGTTGAGTCCAAGCTTTACAAAGTGGACTACTTGCTTCTAATGGATAACCTCTGTATGTTTCAAAAAAATCACGGCCTTTGTTGTACCAAACGTCTGGATCTGTACCACCAGGGATAAGTCTTTCACCTTGATAATTAAGAACCTGTAAGTATAAATCTAGGAAGACTTTGTCATCTCTTCTTCTCATAATCTGCTCTAACTCACCATAAGAATCTCCATAAATAATATTTGTTGATTCGTAAACAATTCTTTCAGATTCACCATGACGAGTTTGGGTAGTTACTATGGTTCCTAAAGACTGAAGATATTCTGAAACATACTTTTCCCTAGGTAATTCACCAACCATAGATTCAAAGAGTGTTTGCCTGCTAAATAATTCTCTAAAGATACCTGTACCAAATGCCACTGGTTCTAGTGCCAAAGATCCATCACTATCACAACCAAGCCTCCAACCGTTTTGGCTCCAACCACCTGCCCATTTATCTCTGTTATTGCACATATTGAGGGCACTACCATCCATACTAAAGAATAGAGATATGGATGTAGGGTGGTCATCACTATATTTTCCATCAGACTTAAATCCGCCTCCAGGCTGTAAGAGCTCTGGCATATCTCTATTGCCCCTCCATAATAAACAGGTTCCCTCAGGTAATTTTGTAGGCCAAGGATAATAAAAAAGTGCTGGGTAATCTCTTTCTGATGGCCGATTATACCTAGCATCGGACCAGGAGACAGGTGTTAAATCAGTCTCGCGAGCTATCTGTCTTAAAAACTCTTGTTTCTGGTCAGCTAAATATACAAATTTTCTTTCCATGACGAAGCTATTATAGCAAAATATTCTTTAAAGTCAAACTATAAGACTCGTTTACAGAAGTTATAAATAAGATTTAGCTTATCCTAACAATCTAAACTACCACTGTGTTGCGGGGATGGGAGGCTGTTAGAACTTTTTATATCGCTATTTGATATGCCTCGCCAGTATCTTTTCAATTTTTGCTAAGTTCCTTAATGCTACCTCCTTTCCTAAATCTTTAAATCTATACTTATCAATACAGAATTTAAGTACATCCAAAAGTGGGTAGGAAGCTCTGGCAAAATACCATGGTTCAGATGCCCAGACAGTAGGACGAAAATGCATCATTTGATTTCGGATCTGGTCATTTATCTCTTTAACACAGATATCTTGATCTCCTGTTGGATTGTAAGGATCATCCATAGTACTCTCGTTAGTTTTTAGTAACTCATATGCTGCTTTAAAACTTATTAGTTCACGCTCTAAAGGATGAGAGCTGGTCTTTTTATCTTGATAAATCTGATCAGAATGAATTTCTTGTAAGACTAATAGGACGAAAGAATAAACTGCACCATGAAAGGCTATCGTAAACCACTTTAAATAAACAAAATCTATATCTATTTTTTCTAGGAACTCAACAGCTCTATTTAGATAATCGATTGCATTTCGTTCCTCATCAAGAATTAAATATTTTTTGTGTATATCCATATGAAGCTAATTCCATACTTTTAAACTCAACTTTTAATCATTGCGTCAAATACAATTGGCATTTGGTTTTCTGCGGCATTTTGTTGTAGTGCATCTAGTGTATTTACCATAGCTTCATTTACTTCAAAGATAAAATCTTTTTTTGCCAGCTTTTCTTCCCCTGTTAAAACAACCAATTCCCCTTCAATATCACCTTTATGAATTAGAGGGATATCTAAATTCTCAAATTCTATTGCTAATTTATCCGCACCTTTTGAATTGATAACTATTGGGAATCTCTTTGTATAATCTGGTTCTCTTGAACTGTTTTCATTTATCTTAAAGAATTTTTTAAAGTTCACTTCCCCATCACCTAACTTTACATATACCCCTTTTATGATTTTTGTCTCATTCTGAGTGTTTAATATAGTAAATTCAATCTGTATTCTCGTTCCTGGAAGTTCTGGACTTTTCACTACTCCCATAAATGGGCTTAGGGTAATAATTAGGTTAGGATCATTAGTATTATGATTTGGAGGCGTGGCAACGATATACTTAACCTGTTCAGCTATTTGATCTGGGTAATTTTGACTAATAGTACCCATATAAATATTATTATATACATTTGTAACATTTGTTTGATTGTTATCTCCGCTAACTTGAGCTGTAGTAACTACCCCAGAATTAACAATCCAAGGATTAACAGGCTCTATCTGTAGAACTGAACTTTCATGATCTCTCTTCCACTTTTGTAACAATTCTGCTGGATATTTGGCAGGATCTCTGTCAACCTCAGTATGACAGTTAGAACATAACCATATACCATTACTTGGATGACTTCTCTCTTCTGGAGTCATTGAGGCGTCATATCGACGTGAATTTGGTTGTGCTCCTTTTATATGAGCTGCCTCACCAATGATGGTCGCTTTGGTGTCGTCTGTATTTCCTCCACTTGTCGGCCTCTTACAATGAGAACATCTTTGCCCTGCCCGATTATAAAGGGTTCTTACAATTTCTGGAGAAAAATCATTAGAATCTCTTGCCATATTTAACCCCTGCTAGATACAGGTTCAGTAATAGTAACATTTGGATGAGGGTTAGATTGTGGTTGTGTTGGTAAATTTGTTGAGGGATTAGTATCAAAAAATTGATCTGCGGCTTCTTTTTCTAAACAATCCCCACACTTAACTTCAGAATCAGTTATAACTTGTTCACAAATATCATTCTGATGTTTATGTTGGGGTATGGAACAGTTACACTTTTTCATTTGTTTGCATAAAGTTTTGTTGTTAAAAATATAACAAAAGGCTCAGTTTAATACAACCAATAAATTGATCCTGCAGAAATTGATACTAAATAGGCTCAAAACATGATATTTTCTACTACAGAACTACAATATAAGTAGGGTATAAAAGGGTATTTTTACCTAGGGAAACGGCCTCTCAAGCGTCAATTTTTCTGAAAATTTATTTTAAAGTTGTTAATAGTAATCAATTTTGAAGCTAAAATATCCTTAATTGGAAACTTATAGGGATAAACTGAATTAAATAAGTCTATGTTTTTAGCTTCAGAAATAGTACTTCATCATTTCAAAAGTAGTAATTTTCTGTTTATTTTAATCAGTTACCCATAGATAATTACGGTATGTTTAGAGGGATTAACTTAAGATTAGTGGTTTGAACAATTGTTGTACTATTCATAATAGTATTGTTATGAATATCATAATAATTAAGATAAACCTCCCCCCTGGGTTTAGATTCTGTAACTGATTCTTAAAAGGGGTTCGGAGGGCACCTTTAAATCGTGCAGATTTTTAGCCAAAACTCAACCTTTATTTGTATAGGCTTTTTTTATATTTATTCTCTTTAGGATGGGTAGATTGGGTTTTATCCAGAATTGAAGAAGATAAACTATTCCTGAAGTGTCCAAGTCCCACATCGTGAAGACTTGAAACCCTTGTCTGATGATGTAATTGTTACGATTGCTGCTGTATCTGTGTTTTCATTGGCAAGTGTACTGTTTATCCCACCAGTGAAATCGGCCATACGTTCATAATAACAACTTGTTTGACCTGAACTTTTATATGTGCCTGGTTGAATATCAGTACCAACAATATACATCCCATCGATAAATGTGGTCTTAATCTTTGTAATAGCAGTTAGATCTTGAGTCCATGTTCCACACCTTTTTGACTTAAAGCCCTTATCTGTAGCGAGAATCGTCACAATGGCTGGATAATCAGTATTATCATTAGCGAGTGTACTATTGATCCCACCTGTAAAGTCAGCCATACGTTCATAATAACAACCTACTGATGCTACTCTAGTTCTATACGTACCAGGTTGAATATCTTTACCTACAGCAAATGTTCCATCTACAAAGTGAGGGTTTGGATCTGGTGTTGAGGTTGGTTGGTTTTGTTGAAGTGTCTCACCGCCTTGGCTTGTAGCCTTTTGATTTTCAACTTTTGCTGGCTTTGATCCTCCGATGGCACTAATAATACCTATCGCAACAACAAAAACAACCACTCCTATAAAAATTTTCTTCTTCATTAATCTTATTATCTATCTTCCCAGCTAAATCCGCAATCTTTACAAACATTTAATGTCTTTGGCTGTTTTCCTGCTCCAGTAAAAAGAGCTGTGCTTGCAAACATGTATTTTGACCAAAAACCAGGTTTGACTTTATTCAAATTAGTACTATCACACTTAGGACATTTTTTCTTGCCAAATCCAAACATGGGCTTTATCTTCCTTCCAAGTTTATTTATTTTCAGTATACCTTAACACTATGAATACTGCGTTGTCGTCTATGAAGGATAGTATAACAATCTTAATATGTTGTCAAAGGTGGAATTCACTAAAAGGTTGGCTAAAAGGGTTAAGGAAGTAAGAGTGGCTAAAAAGCTAAGTCAAGAACAGTTGGCTCATGATGCTGAATTGTACAGGACATACGTAAATCACATCGAGAGTGGGCGATATGCACCCAGTGGTTATGTAATTTACAAACTTGCCCATGTTTTAAGAGTTAAACCTGCTGACTTACTTTCTTTCTAGTCTAATCTCTCTTAACTTTAGGTATAATCTAATCAGAAATTTAGATGGAGATACATGGAGACAAAAAAGCTACCAGTTAGTCAAACTTATTATCAGGTTCAAGCTCTACTTGTTAATCCTCAGATTCAAAATGCACTTTTAGTAATAAATTCTGCCCAGATGTCCAAAGTAATTAAACAAGAAATTCAGGATACTCTTGCCGGCTTTGGCTTTAATCATTTGAATTCTGATATATTAAATTCCTTAATAAGATTTGTTAAAACAAAGGATTCTAATTTAGCCTACTTGAGGAATGTTGTAAAAATTAAGACTTTGAAAAATGAGGAAACAGGCGAGGAAGAGATTTGGATAAGAATAAATCCTTATGCTAAAAAAGACGATCTTGAAAAAGTTTGGCGGCAGGTAGAAGAATTTCAAAAACAATTACCAAAGTATGTAGAAAGAGAGCGAGAATGGGAAACTTTCAAAAGAGATGTTGAAATATTTTGGAAAGCCAATAGATATAGAAGGCGTCTCGTAAAGAAAGGTATCAAAAGAACAACGAAAACATATGAGGAATTTTATCCCATAATTGAAGAGAAATATAATCAGTATATTTCCTCGCAGCTTGCTGCGGGGGGTAATGGACGGATAGGGTAAAATGATTCTGTGACAAAAAGTTCTCACATACTCAAGCGTCAC
>VMGD01000013.1 GCA_007376405.1 Microgenomates group bacterium Gr01-1014_7 | reverse complement strand
TCAGCTATTGTTTTCTGCTCTTTCAGTGCTTCCACTGCCACCTTGGCCTTAAATGCCGCCGGGTGGACTCTTCGTATTTTCTGATCCATAAAGACTATTCTAATTTAGTCTAAGGTCACTGCACAAATTCCTGGGTCCATCATAAATAAATACTAATTATTAGGAAGGCGAACGAAAGCGCACTGAGAATATTAAATGCGTAATCAATCCTCAAACCCAGTTTTTCTAAATATCCTACTACTGCATAAAACAAGAAATGATATCTAATTGGTTCACCAGGAAAGAGTGGATATTCAGGCAGAAAATTATCTCCTAAAGAGAATGAACGAATAAGGGGAATATGACTTGCAAAATCGCTCCAAGCTTTTGTTGCAATAAGCATTGAACCGGCTTTATATGAGAAGGTATGAAACATTAACCAAAAACTAAAAACCAAACTAAAAATTATTAGTAAAATCTCTGGAAAGAATTCCTTAGTATTTTTAGTGAAATAGTTGAGTTTATTCATCAGATACAATGCTTGCTACTTGCCTCCCCAGCTCTACTGCATAATTTGTTCCTCTATCCCAAGGATATACCATATCCAGGTTTGCAAGATAGATTGATTTTAAAGGAGTTTTAAAAGCTGGAATTTTTTTTGGATAATCTACTGTTACCACCGGTTGGGCAAAAGGGCCTACAAATAAGTGATGAGTGATAAGTGATGAGTGATAAGTCGGATTAATTTTTCGGAGAAATGGGTCAAATTTCTTTAAAAGCTCATCTGCATCCATTTTAAGGTATGGATGATTTTGAGGTAGATAGTTACCTATGTATAATATGTGCTGTCCTCCATAATTTTTAGGATTCATAAAATTGGTATGTTCTGCTAAAACCAAAAATGGAAAATTTTTGTCGGTAATATTTAGCCAGTAAGTTTTATTCATAAATGGCTTTTTTAAAATTAAGATCAAAACTTGGGCATGTAGATGAGGAATGGAGGTAATTCTTTTTTTGTAGCCTTGGGGTAAATTTGCAATTTTAGCAAAAACTGGAGAGGGAAGAGTAACAATAATCTTATCGTATTCTTTTTTTAAATCTTCTATATTTTTAACTTCTGTATTAAGAAGAATTTTCCCGCCTAATTTTTTTATTTCAGCGCCTAAATGATCGGCAAACATTTGAAAACCACCTTCAGGGTAAGCAAGCTTTGGTGTTCTTTTTTTAATTCTGGCCCAAAACCAGGTAAGAGCTATTTGATTTTTATATTCACCAAATTTCCCACTTAGTAGTGGATCCCAAATAAGGGAAAAGGCCTTTTCTCCCATCCATTTCCTGATCCAATTTGCAGCCTTTTTTCCTTCCAGCTTTTTATAATTATTAATTTGCTTTAGATAAAATATAACCATCCCCATTCTTATTCGATCCACAATTGGAAGATGAGGAAAACTTAGTAGTGATAAAGCATTATCAAAAGGTAAAGTCTTTCCTTTTATAAAAATATCTGTTGATGGACGTTTGATAATGACTTTATGGTTTATTTCTCCTGCTAATTTTAATATTGCATCATCATTGGTGAACCAGTGGTGATAAGCTCTTTCCAGGGTCCAATCCCAATTTGGATCCGAAAAGCCAACTGCCAACCCACCTAAACTATTTTCTTTCTCGAAAATAGTCACGTCATGGCCTTTTTTAAGTAATTGGTAAGCAGCAGAGAGACCTGTGAATCCTGCACCCAAAATCGCGATGCGCATCGAAATATTGTATCATTTCCTACGCAATGAAAAAAATCCTAGTTATCCTTGGGCCAACTGGTACCGGAAAAACTGATTTGGCCCTTCGACTCGCTTTGCTCGCTCAGGGTGAACTGGTTTCAGCAGACTCAAGGCAGGTTTATAAGGGGCTGGATATTGGGACAGGGAAAATGCCAAATAAATTGAAAATTGAAAATTTAAAATTGAAAATTAAAAGAGGAAATGGGTATTGGGAAATTGATGGAATTAATATATGGATGTATGATGTGGCAGATCCAAAAGATCAATATAATGTTGCCCGTTTTGTTAGTCAGGCAAACAAAGTGATAAAAAATATTAATATACGAGGGAAACTTCCAATATTGGTTGGCGGAACAGGACTTTATATTAAGGCTTTAACTGAGGGGTTATCAAATTTAAGTTTACCAGTTAACTTAAGCTTAAGAAAAAAATTGAATGAGTTTTCCAAAGAGGATATGCAAATAAGCTTAAAAAAAATCTCGCCGGAGAGATGGAAAAAAATGAATTATTCAGATAGACAGAACCCCAGAAGATTAATACGGGCAATCGAATTATCAAGCGTTCAAAAGATTAAGTTAACATGGCCAAATTATGAAACTTTAAAAATTGGATTAACTGCTCCAAGAGAAGTTTTATATAAACGGGTGGACGAGCGGGTGGTTGAAAGAATAAATCAGGGGATGATTGAGGAGGCAAAAAGATTACATAAAAAAGGATTAAGTTTAAAACGGATGAAGCAGTTAGGACTGGAATATGGAGTTTTGGCTAAATTTTTATCTGGGGAGATCAGGGAAATTAAGGGAGATAAGGGATTAATTAAAATAATGCAGGGTGAAATACATGGATTTGTTAGAAGACAGCTGACCTGGTTTAAAAGAGAAAAAGATATAAACTGGTTTGATATTACTCAGGGAAATTTTGCCACTAAAGTGGAAAAGTTAGTTAATGGGTGGTATCATCAAGCTCATGCCACAGAAAATTGATATTTCTCACAGAACTGTTGTTTTTACCATTCTTTTTCTTCTGTCTTTATGGTTAGTTTATTTAATCAAGGATCTTCTGATTATTTTATTTGTTTCGCTCATTTTAATGTCAGCACTTTCCCCCTTAGTGAAGTTTTTTGTTAAATTTAAAATCCCCAAAACACTAAGTATTGCTACTACCTACATTATTATAATTGGAGTTCTAAGCGGGGTTGTGACAATTATCTTGCGTCCTTTGGTTGAGGAAACAAGTAGATTGGTTCTTTCTTTACCTCCTACCATAGGACAAGTATTTAATGTTGTGAATATTGATAAATCTGTTCTTCAATCGGAACTGACTAAATTATCCGGAAATATTTTTTCCATTACCTTTGCCTTGTTTGATAATTTACTAACTATTATTTTCCTTTTGGTTTTGACATATTATTTACTGCTGGAACGGGAGAATCTTGAAAACAGAGTAGCCCAACTTTTTATAGGAAGACAAGATAGGATCAGAAAATCAATAGTACAAATTGAAGAGAAGTTGGGAAGCTGGCTGCGAGGCCAACTTGTTTTGAGTGTAATTATTGGAGCTTTATCTTTTATTGGCCTTACCATTTTAGGGGTGCCTTATGCTTTGCCTTTAAGTTTAATTGCTGGAGTGCTGGAAGTTGTTCCGGTAATTGGTCCAATAATTTCGGCTATTCCGGCAATTTTAGTATCCTTGACTATCTCTCCCTTTTTAAGTTTAGGTGTTGCTTTGATGTATTTTGTTATACAGCAATTGGAAAATCATTTGATAGTGCCACAAGTTATGAAAAGAGCAGTGGGATTAAATCCCTTGGTTGTAATTTTGGCAATTGCTGTTGGAAGCAGGTTATTAGGATTTGCGGGAGCGCTACTTGCCGTACCTATCGCAGTGGTAATACAAATTTTAGCAACTGAAATAATTGAAGAAAGAAAAGGATAATTGTATAATATACAAGCCTGGGAAGAAGGATGATTACCCGAACAAGTTTCCGCAAGGAAATTTGCGCGGGAGGAAAGTCCAGACAGCGCAGAGCAAGGGTGGTCGTCGTAAGGCGACAGTCGTAAGACCTAGTTAGAGCAACAGAGACGAACCGAGGTAATGCTCGGGTGAAACGGGCAATCCTCCCCGCTGCAATTCTAGAACCGGCAGAGCTGCTCGCTCAATTGTCGAAGTCAGGAGCATCAGATAAATTATCATCTAGAAACAGAATCTGGCTTACTAGCTTCCCAGGCAAATTCTTTGCATCACGAAAAATCCCACTTTGCATAAAGCGTAGGCGGGATCTTTCGAAATGGTGAACTTATCACCTAATTTAGCCACCAATTCTAAACATCGAGGTGCCACAGTTCGGACAAGTTCCTTTTGAGGCTTTTTTGCCATTTTTCATGGTTACCTGTTGGACATTTTCGGCATCTCTTTTTTGGCGACATTTGACGCAATACATCTGCATTTTATAAATTCACCTCCCTTCAAAAGAAATTTAAATTCAAAATGTGATTTTTTGAGAGAATAAATAAAATGATCTGTAGTCCCAAAGCAGATCCGGCCAGCAGAGAAATTTTCAGCAAGTCTTGATGAAGGTAAGAAATATCTGAGGAAAAGTTTGTAGTTTGTAGTTTGTAGTTTGTAGAAATCTCGTCTTTTATTCTGAACTCTGAACTCTGAACTCTGAACTTATCTTTCCCATACACTTGCTGTCGTAAAAGCCGAAGTCTTTTTTCCAAATCCGATTGTTTTTTGGTTTGCTGAATAGCCATGTTTAGGTTCAGTTACGCTCATTTGAGCCTAACACGCACATACCTTCTTGTCAAGCACCAAATGTGCGTAATACTATCGGCTGTATAGAGATCGTTGATAAGTCATTGACAAATTATTTAGTATTCAAGTATATTTAAAGAGTAAGATATGTATTCGGATTGGGTATGGTCCGCCATTGGCGGATTTTTGACAGTTTGGCTTTTGGTTGCAAGCTTTTTTATTTGGAAACAGAGTAATAATTTAGCATCTCTTTTTCCAAAATCCGGTGAACGGGATATTAGGAAAAAATTTGAGGAAGTTTTAAAACAGCTTGAAAAATTTGGCACTGATCTGGATCAACTAAAGAAAAAGCTGTCCGAGGTAGAAAGATTGGGATTAAAGCATATTCAGCGGGTGGCGCTTAGTCGCTATAACCCTTATGATGATACAGGTGGGGATCAAAGTTTTGCCGTAGCTTTACTTGATGAGAAAGGTAATGGAATGGTTATAACCAGCCTGCATGCAAGATCCGGCACCAGAATTTTTGCTAAACCTGTTTTAGAGGGGAAAGCAGGTCAGTATCAGTTATCTAAAGAAGAAGAGATAGTAGTTAAGAAAGCAATGGAATAAATATGAATAAAATTGTAGATACTTTTGAGGGGTTAACAAATTTACAAAAAATTTTAGCTTTAATAATTGTATCTGTGGTAATTTACGTTGCCTCCACCAGCGTTTCCTATTCTGTGTTTAGTAAAATAGTAAAACCTCAAGGAATCAAAGAGGCGATGGTAACATCACTGCCCGGTGCTTCAAGTGTGGTTACTGAAGACCCCAACGAACCAAAAACAGAAAGCTGTCCTTTAAACGGCAGTATGCGTACTAAAAGAGCCAGAGAGGCCTGGGAAAAAAGACGTCCGCTGGCCGTGATGATTGAAAATCACTCCGAGGCCAGGCCACAATCGGGTTTATCTTCGGCAGATATTATATATGAGGTAGTTGCGGAAGGAGGCATAACCCGCTTTATGGCGCTATTTTATTGTAATTTGGGAGATGTGCAGGTTGGGCCGGTCCGTTCTGCCAGGACTTACTATCTTGACTGGCTGGGGGAATATGATGCCTTATATGCTCATGTAGGAGGAGCCAATACACCCGGACCGGCTGACGCCCTGGGTCAAATTATTACCTATAAAGTTAAGGATTTGAATCAATTCAGTATTGGCTTCCCGATATTTTGGAGGGATTATCAAAGACTAGGTCATCCGGTTGCTACGGAACACACCATGTATTCTACCACCCAAAAGCTTTGGGAAGTTGGAGCTAAAAGAGGTTGGGAAGCAACAGATTCGGCAGGTATAAAATGGGATGCAAAATTCACTCCCTGGAAATTTAAAGATCCCGCACCATCCGGTGCGGGGCAAGCGACAAAGATTAAAGTCAACTTCTGGGAAAGTCAGGGAGAGTACGCGGTTGAGTGGAATTATGATGCTATCTCTAATTCTTATAAAAGGAAAAATGGTCAGGATCACGTTGATTTAAATAATAAACAGCAACTGACGGCTAAAAATATTGTGGTTCAATTTCAAAGAGAAGCAAATGCCAATGATGGTTACCCGGGAAATGTGCACTTACTCTATGGAACAGCAGGTAGCGGGAAAGCGCTATTTTTCCAGGATGGGGGTGTTATTGAGGGTAAATGGATTAAACAATCAAGGCTTTCAAGAAGCAAATACGTCGATTCGAAAGGCGTAGAAATACAATTTAATAAAGGACAAATCTGGATTCAAACTGTCCCGGAGGGATCCAAAGTTACGTATTAACCCGCGCAAGTTTTGTTTTGCAAAATTTGTTCGGGTAAATCTCCTGCCTGAAAGGAGGTGGCAATGTTAGAAGAATTATTTGTATCACGTGTCCGGGTAAAAATATTGCAGCTTTTTTTAAGCGCACCTGCCGAATCCCTTTTTCATGTTCGCGAGATAGTAAGACGTGTTTCCGAGGAAATAAATGCTGTCAGGCGAGAATTGGCCAGAATGGAAAAATTTGGGCAGGTTACCTCGGAGTGGAGAGCCAACAGAAGGCTATATCGTTTTAGAAGGGATTACATTTTTTATAAAGAGTTATTATCTTTGGTTGCTAAAACTAGCGGACTGGGAGGAAACATTGTTAAAAACAAAACCAAGCTTGGTAAACTAAAGTTTGCCTTTATCTCAACCAGATTTTTGAAAGGCGGATTATCCAATACGGAGGATGTTGATCTTTTAGTAGTAGGAAACATAGTTTTACCGGAACTCCAATCAATTATTGCCGATGAGCAGGCTAAAAAGGAAACAGAAATAAATTATTCATTTATGGATGAGCCGGAATTTCGCTTTAGAGTAAAAAGAAGAGATCCTTTTATTTTAAGAGTCTTAATGCAGCCAAAAGTAATGCTTTTAGGGGATGAAGATGAATTGTTGGAGGGAGTAATAGTTTAGAGATGAGTTCGAGATTCACAATATGGTTTATTGTTCTTATCACTCTTCTTGCTATATTTATTGATCTTCCTAAACTCCCAACATTAAAACTACTGGGTAAAAAAATAGAGTTAAATTTTCCTTTAAAATTAGGACTTGATTTACAAGGTGGGACAGAGTTGATTTTAGATACCCAAATGGAAAAAATAGATCCGCAAAGTAGAGACAGCGCTTTGGAGTCAGTCAAAAATGTGATTGAAAAAAGAGTTAATCTTTACGGAGTATCGGAGGCTGTGGTGCAATCTTCCAAAATTGGAAACAGTAGAAGGATTTTAGTTGAACTACCTGGCTTAAAAGATGCTTCATCTGCAGCTAATTTGGTGGGGAAAACAGCACAACTGGATTTTAGGGAAATGCCTGCCACTTTTTCCGCGCAGGAAATTGAGGCAACGAAATCAGGGATACCAGTGATCTTTTTGGCAAAACCAACAAACCTAACCGGTGCGGATTTAAGAAAAGCTCAGGTAACTTTTGGGGGCGCTCAAGCCACAAAAGCTGGTCCTCAGGTAGCGATTGAATTTAGCGATGAGGGCAGTAAAAAATTTGCCGAACTGACCAGAAGAAATATTAATAAACCGCTGCCGATTTTTCTGGATGATCAGCCAATCTCCGCTCCGGTGGTTCAGCAGGAAATCCTAGGAGGCAGTGCCGTAATAACCGGACAATTTACCACGGAAGAAGCTAAAAATTTGGCTATTGCGCTAAATGCCGGTGCTTTACCTGTGCCTGTTAAGATTTTAGAACAACGCTCCATTGGTCCAACTTTGGGGCAGGAGTCGATTAACAAAAGTCTCATCGCAGGTATTATCGGACTGGGGATAGTGACTATTTATATGGGGGTATATTATGGCTTCCTGGGACTAATTGCAGATCTGGCTTTGATAATTTATACTCTCCTGGTTCTGGCAATTTTTAAAACCGGGTTTTTCATTTTACCTCCCATCACTTTAACTTTAGCCGGTATTGCCGGATTTGTTCTGTCAATTGGTATGGCAGTGGATGCAAATATTCTAATTTTTGAAAGAATGAAAGAAGAATTAAGGTGGGGGAAAACTAAATACATGGCTTTGGATTTAGGATTTAAAAGAGCCTGGTCTTCAATTTGGGCTTCAAATGTTTCATCTCTTATGACGGCAGCTATATTATACAGCATGGGGGAGTCTTTGGTTCGCGGATTTGCCATAACGCTGGCAATAGGGGTTTTAGTGTCAATGTTTACCGCGGTGGTTGTAACGAGAACATTTTTAAGGTTGATAATTAGGTAAACTATGAAATTTCAATCTAAAAAACCTGCATTTGAATACTTGAGAAATAAATGGGGTATTCGTCATAAGGCATCCCAAAACAGATTTTGGGATAAGCATGGAGAAGTGTTTAAACAGGTGGCAGTTGGTTCGCTTGGAGGATTGATGTTACTTACCCCTGCCAAGCAGCCAACCGTTCAAAACCATTTATTTACCAGTCGTGAAGATGCACTTTTGGGTTATGATAAAAACGTTTTACTGGCTCATGAGTTGTCAGATAAAGTACCGGAAGAAATTAGACCGCTGGAAAAAGAAGAAGAAAAGGAGATCACTGATATTTTATCCCTAAATTTTGGATTTAAAGTTATACCGGAGGTTGATAGTATAAGGCTAAACAGAAATTACGGTTTAATCGGCGGTGAGCAACATTTATATCGCTATCCGGGTGATAATTTATATGCTCATGCAGAGACAAGTACGGACTGGGCCAAATATGGATCGGCAGGCATTGCGCCAGGACTTGGAGCATGGGGATATTTTGTGCCCTCAAAAGAGGAATTTAGCGAAATTGATAAGAAAAGAGAAAGATATTACCTTGCTATTCAGACGTTTTTGGTGCCAGGTTATGCTGAGAATGTTACCAAATACAGAGATTTTTTTAAATTCAGGAAAATGTTGGTGGTAAATCCAAAAACCGGACAAAGTGTGGTGGCAGTTATAGGGGATGCCGGGCCGGCCGAGTGGACAGGAAAACATTTGGGCGGATCACCTGAGGTAATGGACGGTTTGGGTTTGGGTAAGGGTCCAAGACAAGGGGCAGTGTTATA
Organism: Microgenomates group bacterium Gr01-1014_7; assembly: GCA_007376405.1. Lineage (GTDB taxonomy): Bacteria > Patescibacteriota > Microgenomatia > Daviesbacterales > UBA10151 > VMGD01. Next base: position 22,191 of record VMGD01000013.1, on the reverse strand, counting down.
CTTTTTTATTGATGACCCGGAGAACAAAATTCCCCTGGGACCTGTTAAGGCTCAAGAAAGGATAGCGCAAATATGAAATATTTTTACTCTCACTTGATTAAAATAGATTCTATAATCCCCAGTTTAGATAAAATTGATTTATCAGATGAGGAGAAGCTTCATCTTGCCAATCTTTTAGATTCCAGTTTGCACCACACAATTTTGGATGCAATCCTCTCGGAATTATCAGATTCTGATAAAAGAGTATTTATACGGCATGTTACAGAGGAAATGCATGATGAGCAAAGCTCCTCTTCGAGTAAAATTTGGAAATTTTTGAACGAGAAGATATACGGGGTGGAGGATAAAATTAAAAAAGCAGCAGAAGATTTAAAGACAGAGCTTCATGATGATATTAAGGAGGCGCATAAATTAAAATGAATTTAATGAAGTATAAACTCTGGTACTTTGTTTTTTCCCTACTGATAATTCTTCCCGGATTATATTTTCTAATAACCTCAGGACTTAAATTGGGAATAGATTTTACAGGAGGTGCATTGCTAGAATACAAATTTGAAAGATCAATTAACCCGGATGATTTAAAAAAATATGGCCAAGTCACTCCGTTATCTAATAACAGCTATATTATTAGATCAAAACCCTTGGAACAAGATCAAATTAATGATATTAAAAAAAGTTTAACTGAAAAATTTGGTATTGTTACAGAAAGAAGAGTTGAGAATGTAGGGCCTGTTATAGGTAATGAATTTAAAAATAAAGCCTTAATTGCTCTACTTCTAGCCTCATTGGTTATTGTTTTATATATAGCATTTTCTTTCAGGAAAATTCCCAAACCCGCTTCGTCATGGAGGTTTGGAATAGCGGCAATTGTAGCGCTTTTACATGATGTCCTACTGGTGGTGGGGGTATTTGCCGCTCTCGGGAAGTTTTCAGGAGTTGAAGTGGACACACTTTTTGTGACGGCTATTTTAACAGTGATTGGGTTTTCGGTTCATGACACAATTGTTGTTTTTGATAGAATCAGGGAAAATTTAACTAAACATATAGGTAAAAAATTCATTGATGTTGCTAATTTATCCGTTGTTCAAACTTTAGGAAGATCATTAAATACTTCCCTAACAGTGGTATTTGTTTTAGTGGCTTTACTTTTATTTGGAGGAGAAACAATCAGGTGGTTTGTGGTGGCGCTTTTAGTGGGGATTATTTCCGGAACTTACTCTTCAATTTTTAATGCAACTGCACTGTTGGTCTGGTGGGAAGAAAAATTAGGCCATTGAAGAATAGCTTTGGGGAATTGTCTTATGGCGAAGCAAAAAAGCTTGCCTTATTTTGAAATTGTTATTATACTTACTACAATTGTTAAAAACCTATGAATAATGACGACCTAATTAAAAAAGCCGATATTCAGAAAATAGCAGAGGCAGGAGCAAAAATATACGAAACAATAAAATTACAATATGAACCCGATCAAAATGGTAAATTTTTGGCTATAGATATTGAGAGTAAGGATGCTTTTATCGGCAACACAAGTAGCGAAGCAGTTGAGAAGGCAAGAAAGGCTCATCCAAATAAAGTTTTTTATGTTGTCAAAATTGGTTTTTCAGCGGCCGAAACTTTAGCCAGCCTAGCTCGTAATAGTTTATGATTAAAGGAATAATCCATAACAACAGGCCGCTTATTTCTTTGGTTGTCGGCTGGAAACTCGGTGTCCAGGAACTTGTAGCCTTAGTTGATACAGGTTTTACAGGAGAGTTAAAAATAGCTCCGGAAAAGGCTTTAGAATTAGGTCTTCAAACTACTCACACGGAACGCGTTACACTGGCAGATGAAAACGAGGTTTTTATGCAAGCTTCTTTAGCTTTGGTGGATCTGGAAGGTATTGCTAATGTGGTAAACGTCTTAATTTCTAAAGGAATCCCGATAATTGGTGTCGGTCTTTTAAGAAGGTACGGTTATGCATTAAATATGGATGTAAAATATGATTCTCTTATTCTACAGAAGTAGAAGACTTATTTTGTTTTATCACAGAGATTTTTCAAAAAGTTGTAATCTGTTTCGTTTTTTGCAGCGATAAGGGTATTAATTCCTAAAACCCAAGAATTACCGTTTCCATCCGTTACTTTACCTCCTAATTCATTCAGTATGACAAAAACTGCTGCCATTTCATTGCTTGTTTTGAAATAAATTGTTCCCCGGTTACGGATTGCTTCTAAGGCTCCGCTTTCCGGATCAACAAAAGTAACTCCACCAATTTGTATTACTTTTCGTGATCTCTCCAAATCATCAGCGCTTGGTTCATCTGGTTGAATAGTGCCCAGCGCGAAAAATCTTTGTACTTGTTGAGTCAGTGGTTCTTCAAAATGAGGACTGTTATTGTAAGTAAACTCACTAAACTCTGACTCTTCTGGCATTGGAGAAAAACTTTTTACCTGTCCATCTTCACCATATTCGACAGTATATGCTCCGGCATTTTTAATCCCGAGATAAAATCGTCGTCGGGACGGAAGCGCAACAATACCAAGAACTGGTATTTTAGTTTCAATATCTACTAATGCCACAACTGATCCCCATTGATTATCTTTTCTGGATTTGAAATTATTTGTGCCTTCAATTGGGTCGATGATAAAAAGAAATTTCTTTGTCGAATCATATTCTGAAATGTTGTCCTTACCTTCCTCACCCCAGAATTGCCAATCTGGATGTTTTTCTAAAACTGTACTTTTTAATTTTCCTTGGACAAAAATATCTGCGTTAGTGGCGACATCAGTGACACCACTTACTGAAGTTTTTTTAATTATTTCTTCCATCATTTGAGGATTATCTCGAAGTTGAGGTAGTTGTAAGGCCAGAGGAACAAATGCACCCATAATGTTCATCAGCTGCTGGTCATATTGGGAAGATTTAGCTAAATCTTTTAGTGTTTTAATAATCATTAAAGCTTAATTCTTTATTTCAGATTCTTAATTCTATTTAAAAGGTATTCGCTGTTATTTTTTGACGAATTCTCTAAAACTTCTTCAAAAAGTTTTTGCAAGATTTCTCCGACTTTTGGACCGGGTTTCAAATTTAGCTCTTTCATTACGTCATTTCCGTTTACTTTTAAGTCTGAAATTGAAAATGGTTTTACTAAAACATGTTTGATTCTTTCTTTGAATCTTTCAGTTCTCCAAGAAGTTTCAGTTTGGGTTCCTCCACCAAGTCTATCTCCTACTCGCAGAGCCATCATATCCTCAATATTTTCCTGGCCTACGTTTTTAATAAATCTCCTGATGGCTGAATCGGTTTGATTTTCATCAACCGTAAACATATGCCAACGGATTAATGGATATAGCTTACCGGATTGTTTTTTAGATAAGTTAAATCTTTTGGCAATTTTTTTTACAATTTCACCGCCAACAAACTCATGGTTATAAAAAGTTACATTTTTATTTTGCAGCTTAACAGTATCCGGTTTGCCAACATCATGAAGTAATGCTGCAAATCTTGTAATCACATCTTTTGACGGACAAAATTTTAGAGTTAAAAAAGAGTGCTCTCCGATATCATAAACCCTTCTATGTTTTGGCCCTTCTTGCACTATTCCAAAGCATCTTTCAAGTTCCGGTAAAATAATCTGCAAAATATTTGCTTCTCTTAAGTTTATAATTCCCTGATATGGATTTTCGGATGCCAGAATTTTAAACAATTCATCTCTGATCCTTTCCCAGGAAATATCTTTGATCAAATCTGCATTTTCCCTGATGGCTTGAAAAGTTTTTTTATCTATCGCAAATTCCAGTTCAGTTGCAATCCTGATAGCTCTCATTAAGCGCAGTGCATCTTCCCGAAAACGCTTTGCCGGTTCACCCACTGCTTTAATGAGTTTATTTTTGATATCATCCTCACCTTTGTGTGGATCAACTAATTTTTCTGACAAGGCTATGGCGTTAACAGTAAAGTCGCGGCGGGCAAGGTCCTCCTCAATTTTATTGGTCCAACCCACCTTTGCCGGATGACGATGGTCTTTGTAGATACCCTCTTTTCTCATAGTTGTAATCTCCACGATTCCAAGTTTTGTTTCTAACCCAACTGTTCCGAATTTATTATCATAAAAACCCTCGGGGACAACTTTTAAAATCTCCTCCGGTTTGGCATCGGTAGTAAAATCCCAATCTTTTACATCTTTGCCCATTAATAAATCACGAACTGCCCCTCCGACAATATAAATTTGATATCTGGATTTCTGGAATTTATCTAAAATATTTTTTACCTCACTTGGTAGTGTATAATTTTTCATAGATGTAATTGTACTATGATCTGGAAAATTTTACCTAAAAAATCCAATGATTTAATTGAACAGTTGTTGTTTAATCGTGGGATAAAAGAAAAAGAGAAATTTTTTAATCCAAAACTGTTAGATTTTGAAAAAGATTTACAAATTCCGGGAATAGAAAAGGCAATTAAAAGAATTGAGGAGGCAATAAAAAATAATGAACAGATAATAGTGTATGGTGATTATGACGTTGATGGGATTTGCGGGTCAGCAATTTTATATAAGGCTTTATCTTCTTTGGGTGCTAAGGTTTTACCATATATTCCACATAGGGAAAAAGAAGGATATGGTTTATCAAAAATTGGTCTTGAATATACCAGAGACTCTGGTGCATCTTTGGTAATAACAGTTGATAACGGTATAGTGGCACTGGAACAGGCAGAATTTGCCAAGGAATTAGGACTTGATTTAATAATTACAGATCATCATGTTCCCCTGGATGAAAAACCGGATTGTTACTCCATAATCCATTCAACCAAAATGTGCGGCGCGGCAGTTGCCTGGTGTTTGATAAGGGAAATCATTAATGCAGATTTAAGAAAAGAACTGCTGCAGTTTGCGGCAGTTGCAACAATCTGTGATCTTATTCCGCTCTTGGGTTTAGGAAGAGCTTTTGTGGCAGAGGGGTTGAGAGTTTTAAATACTACCACCAATTTAGGGCTACTGGCCTTAATTAATGAATCAGGAATAAGTTTGGGGGAAATTGGATCATATGAAGTGGGTTACATGATAGGTCCAAGATTAAATGCCATGGGCAGGTTGGAACACGCCATAGACAGTTTGCGGCTTCTTTGTACCAGAGATCCTCAAAAGGCAAGGGCACTGGCCAAACTTCTAGGTGAAACTAATACGGCACGTCAGAAAATGACAGCTGATGCACTGACACAGGCAAAAGTTTTGGTTAATATTGAAAAAAAGATTCATGTGTTAATGCACAAGAGTTGGTCACCGGGAATTATTGGTTTAATTGCAGGGAAAATTACGGAAGAATATTACCGGCCGGCAATTGCCATATCTTTAGGCGAAACAGTATCAAAAGGATCTGCCAGATCAATTGACGGGATAAATATTGTAGAGGTTATAAGAAAACATGCGGATATATTGGTTGATGTGGGTGGTCATCCCGCCGCGGCGGGATTTTCCATTTTAACCAAGCATGTTAAACTTCTTAAAAAGAAGTTAGAAGAAACAGTTTTGGATTTACCGGAGGAGGAGAGAGTTTTGGAAATTGATGCAGCGGTTACTATCTCTAACTTAAATATGCAGTTATTAAAGCAGTTGCAAAAATTTGAGCCATTTGGTTTTGGCAATCCCAGACCCATTTTTGCAAGTAAGGGCGCACGGATTTCAGACATCAAAACTGTTGGTTCGGGTAAGCATTTAAAATTTAAAATTGGCTCAGTAGACGTCATTGGTTTTGGAATGGGGGAGCTGCAGGCAATATTGAGCAATGGGCAAGTAGTTGATTTGGCATATACCCCGGAAATAGATAACTATAACGGTTTTGAAAAAATACAATTAAAAATGAAAGATATAAAAATGGTATAATATTACTATTATGCCATTTATTTGGGATTATGATATAAATGAGTTAAAGAAAAGTAAACAGGGGAGGCTTCTAATATTGGAGCGTCAAATTGATTATGGGATTTACCCTTCTACAAAAGAAAGAATTAGCCTTTCAGAGGTTAAGAAACATTGGAATGAAATTAATATTGAACCCCGCCGTAGAAGGCTTCTCCGTTTCTTAATATGGGGAAAATAAGCAAGCATATTCCTTTGGAAGTTAATTTGACTCCCATTCAAAGGGTGATTTTTGATAATTTTTCTAAAACACCTGGTTTAAAGAAGAAGTTTTACTTAACTGGCGGTACTGCTTTATCTGCTTTTTATTTGAATCATAGAGAATCAGAAGACTTGGATTTCTTCAGTAAGTCAAATTTAGATATTTTAGAATTAACTTCTTTTGCTCAAAAAATTGCTAAAGCAGCTAAGATGAAATTTATCTTAACTGAGCTGGAGAATACTAAAATATTTGAGCTTGTAGATAGAAAAACAGTAAAAATCAAATTTGATTTTGCATATTATCCTTATCGTTTACTTAAAAAAGGATTAAAAATAGATGGGGTTACAATAGATAGTAAATATGATATTGGAGTAAACAAACTATTCACTATTAATCAGCGAAAAGCGGTCAAGGATTTTGTGGATTTATATTTTCTTTTGCAGGAGTTTACTTTCTGGGATTTGTATTATGGAGTAGAAGCAAAGTTTGGGATGGAAGTGGATCTAGTATTTATTGCAGCATCTATGTTTGAGGTTTCAGATTTTAATACCTTACCTAAAATGCTGGTACCCCTCAAGTTAGAAGAATTAAAAAGTTTTTATAAAGACTTGGCAAAAAAAGTCGGGATGAGAGTAACCGAAAAGTAAATTAGCGGTTCAATCGCCTGTCCATTTCTTTACGGACAGTATCATCAAAAGATTCAGGGGTGATACCGGGAGCCGGTGTTGCAGCTGGTTGTTCCCATAAAGCTTTGGTAGGTGAAGGTTCACCGGGCATTCTGCCGGTTTGTATATTTCCACCACTCGCCTTAAATTCACCACCAGTTTTCTTACTAGCTTCTATATTTGGGTCTGGAGCACCAATTGCCCTTTCTGTAGCTTTCCCCAGACCAATCAAACCTGTGCAGCTGCAGCAACGACTCCGCCAAGTCCAAGAAGGAAGGATCGGCGTGATAATTTCCTCGCCCCAGATTCTGACTCACTAATTCCTTCTGCCATATTTTCAGATTACCCTAATCTTTGCATAAATGCAAATTATTTATCAAAATTTGGATGTACGCCGTTTGAAAATTTGGGATCTCTGAACTCAGGTTCAGGTTGAGAGTTTCCTCCCACGAAAACATCATGGCTTCCGAATAAAACTTCATCCTTTCCGATATCTACTGTCTTAACCCCACCTCCGATAACCACTTTAGTTTCGTGGGCTATATTACTAGGTACATATTTACCTCTTTCCATATTTAACACCTCCCTTCCCAATAAAAAACCTCCCTTGCGGGAGGTCTAAGACTTTCTATTTTAGGTTTTATTTACCTAAAAAGACCTCCCAAGTCAGTGGTCAAAATGACCACTAAAATAAGGAGGCTAAGTAAAACTTCTATTTTTCTTATATCAATAGCAATAACTTTTGACATTATTTAAATTATAAGGGCAGTATACTCTTTTGTCAACTAGCGAACGAAAACAGGTTTTCTAATAGTTGAAGGAATTGGTTCGAGTCTTGGATCAACTGGTCCTGGTAAACCATTGATATCAGTATTAGGATTTCTTATTTTCATTTCAAGTTGTGCCAATTTTCTTAATCCTGGTATCATTTTTTCCGAATTAATTCTTTCTTGCATATTTTTCACCTGCCTTTCTTTTTCAACCACTAAAAAACCCCCGCATTAATAAACGGAGGTTAGTATTTAGTTGATTTTTACACAAAACCAACCTCCGCTTAAGCGAAGGTAAAGTAGAATCCAAAATTTCTACTTAAGTTTTGCATGAATTTACTATAACAGATATTTATGATCTTGTCAACGATGCTGGTCAGCTGTTATGATGGGTTAAATTCCATGCAAAGAACATTAATCTTAGACTGCACAAAAAAAGTTGGAGAAAAAATTAAAATCTGCGGTTTTGTGCAAACCAGAAGAGATCATGGCAAGATCGGTTTTTTGGATGTTTCGGATAGATCAGGTTTAATTCAAGTTTTCTGTAAAGGGGAACTACTCGGTGACATTCGACCTCAAGACGTAGTCAGTATAGAAGGAGTAGTAAATAAAAGACCGGAAAATCTAGCTAATAAAAACATTCCTACAGGGGAGATAGAAATTTCAGCCGATAAAATAGAGGTTTTATCAAAAGCAGAAGAACTCCCCTTTGATATGGGAGGAAAAGATTTAGGATTACAGTTGCCAACACTTTTGGATTTTCGAACACTAACACTTAGGCATCCTAAAGTTAAATCCCTTTTTAAAGTACAAGAGAGCTTACTTGAAGAGTTTAGGAAAGCTGCCCAAGATTTGGATTGTACGGAAATTGTGGTACCGACTATTGTGGCAGGTGCTACAGAAGGCGGCGCGGAAGTTTTTAAAATTGATTATTTTGAACATAAAGCATACCTTTCTCAAAGCCCTCAATTATATAAACAAATGCTGGTTCCCGTATTTGAACGGGTTTTTACTATAGCTAAAGCGTACCGGGCAGAACCATCTGTCACAACAAGACATTTGGCAGAGGCAACACAACTTGATATTGAGATAGGCTTCATAGAATTTGAAGATTTGCTGGACTTTTTAGAAGAAGTGGCTGTAAAAATGTTAAAAGCAACCCAGGATTTGTGCAGGGATATATTATCCGATTTTGGAGTGGAGCAGATTGCTTTTGGGAAAATTCCCAGACTGACTTTGCGAGAAGCACAGGAGTTGATATTTAAAGAATTCGGTCGTGATAACCGGAAGGAAAAAGACTTAACTCCTCAAGACGAAATAGATTTGTGTAAATGGTCAAAGGAAAGTTGTGGGAGTGATTTGGTGACTATTACCCATTTTCCAACTCAAGCAAAACCTTTCTATACAATGCCGGACCCGGAAAATCCCGAATATTCTTTAAGCTATGATCTATTGTTCAGAGGACTTGAGATTTTAAGCGGTTCTCAAAGAATAAATAATTACCAACAGCTTTTGGAATCGATTAAATCCCGCGGTATGGATCCGAAGAATTTTGAAATGTATTTGCAGGCGTTTAAATATGGAATGCCGCCTGAGGGAGGATTTTCATTTGGATTGGAACGGGTGACCATGCATGTTTTAGGCCTTGCCAATGTTAGAGAGGCTAGTCTTTTTCCAAGGGACATGGAGAGGGTTGATGTTAGATTAAGTAAATAGGGTTTAAGTAAATAAGGACCTGACGTGAAGTATTACATATATTCTGCGCTCTTAATTCTGATAACTGTGGTTGCAGTTACCCTAACCCCTTTTTTGGTTGAGTTTGCTGAAAATTCCCTGATTAGTTTACAGATTCCGCAAAACAATTCCAATGTGGCCGGTATTCAAAAATACAATATTCCGCCTGTTGCTAAAGGTTTGCCTATACCTCAACTTTCTGCCCGGGCAATTTTGGTTAAAGATTTGGGAACAGACACCATCCTTTATCAAAAGGATGCAAATGCTCGTTTTCCTGTTGCCTCAACCACCAAAATTATGACCGCACTTGTGGCCTCCGAGTATTTTAAACCCAACTCCGTTTTGACAGTTAAAGACGGAGCAGGTATAACCGGCGCAAAAGTGGGACTGGTTAAGGGTGAGAATTTAAGTTTTTCTTCAATGCTTTATGGAATGCTTTTACCATCCGGTAATGATGCGGCTTTTGCCATTGCGGAAAATTATCCGGGAGGAGTTTTGGGGTTTATCTCTGCCATGAATAAAAAAGCTGCCGCATTAAATTTAGCCAATACCCATTTTGACAATCCGGCTGGATTTGACAGCCCCAAACATTTTTCTTCAGCTAGGGATTTAGGGATTATTACGGAAGAGGCTTTAAAAAATTACCGGCTGGCCCGAATTTTTGCCACCAAAGAAACAGACATAGTTTCTCTGGATAAAAAGTATAAACATCAGCTTGCCAATTTAAATAAACTTTTATCGCAGGTTAAAGGAGTTTTAGGAGTTAAAACAGGTTATACAGAAGGAGCCAAAGAAAACCTAATTACTTTTGTTGACCGGGACGGACATCAAATTTTAACTGTGGTTTTAGGATCTGATGACAGATTTGGGGAATCTACCAAACTGATTGAATGGATTTACCAAAACTTCACCTGGTCGGAGATTGGAACTCGGCAGTGATAGCCGGAACATATGCGGCAAAGTTGGGCCCTTCAAAAATAAACATCGGTAAAAGGTACGGGTTATAACTTTCCGAAAGATAGTAACTCAGATAAGCGGAAGTTATGGAAACATTGGGTTTCAGTGGTTCAATTACAACTAATCCCTTTCCCGATTTTAAATCTTCAAAAGCTTGCTCTGAAGTTTTTAGCGGGTATGTGGCAAAAGTTGATGTATCAATCGGATAATAGGTGAAATTAAGGGTAAGATAATTTTGTATATCAGATGCAGCTTTATAAACAGTTGCATTAATAAGCGATTTATTTAATTCCGGCGTCATAATCGGTTTATCGTCTAAAGGTGCTTGCCACAGGGAAATTTGAGCAAGCTCACCGCCGCCATTTTTTAAAAATATCACTTTATTTCTCCCAATGTTTAAGTCCGGCTTTAGAACGCCAAGATTTGTAAGTACCCCTTTAAAATCGGAAACAAGTTTTCCCTCATCATCCAAACTTTGTCCGGCAGAAGGAGTAGCGACTTTTTGGTAAGTAAAATTCCCGGAGTCCAAATCCACATTTAAGCTTTTATCTTTATCCTTAAATAGATAATTTGTTTCGGATAGAATTTGGGGGTTTACTTTAAGATCAAATTTTTCCGCCAGGTTTTGTGATTTTTCAGAGGATAAAAGTGAGGCATAAGTTTTTACCACGAAATAAACCCTAATTAATTTTTCAAAGCCTTTGTCTACCCCAACTATTGGCAAGCCTCCGGTGGTGGTATCTATTGAATAAGAGAAGTTGGAGGAGGAAACCGCTGCTTTGGGAAAATCCGGCGGAGGAAGCAGGCCGAATTTCGTATCGGGCTTCTCCACTTTAGGGGGAAGATGAGCTAAATAATAAGTGTACCAGATGTTATAACCTATAAAGCTGGCCACTCCCAAAATAAGAGCCAGGATGGTGATGGTTATAACTTGCTTAGTCAAAACGGCAGTCTGGGTAAGGGTCATTAGTTTATTATATAATAACCGCATGGACGTTAGAGTGAGATTTCCACCATCACCCACAGGTAATCTGCATGTGGGTAGCGTTAGAACTGCCCTGTTTAACTTTCTCTTCGTTCGCAAATATAAGGGTAAATTGATCCTTCGGATTGAAGACACTGATAAAAAAAGAGAAGTAAAAGAAGCTTATCAGGCGATCTATGATAGTTTAAAATGGCTGGGGCTTTCATGGGATGAAGGACCGATACTCCAATCTGATCGTCTTGACATCTATAAAGAATACGAGAAGATGCTTTTAGACAAAGGCTTGGTATATGAACAGGATGGAGCTACATATCTTAAAACTGTTAAAAGTGGCCAAACAAAATGGATTGATTTAATTGGTAAAAAGGAGATTTCATTTAATAATGAAACAATTGATGATTTTGTCATTTATAAATCTGATGGATTTCCCGTTTATCATTTTGCAAATGTGGTAGATGATCACCTAATGGAGGTAACACATGTTATAAGAGGTGAAGATATTATGTCATCTACTCCTAAGCAGCTAATGTTATATTCTGCTTTTGGTTGGGAAGTACCAGAATTCGCCCATATACCGGTTATTTTGGCAACCGACAGATCTAAATTATCTAAAAGACATGGAGCTGTCGGGATTTTAGATTTCAAAAAGGATGGATATATAAAAGAAGCCCTTCTTAATTATCTGGCTTTATTAGGATGGACACCTCCTTCCGGTCAAGAGATTTTATCCTTGGAAGAAATGATTGAGGAGTTTGACTTATCCGATATTAACACCTCTTCAGCAATATTTGATATTAGAAAGTTGGAATGGATGAATGGGGAGTATATCAGAAATATGCAGGATGAGGAGTTGGAAGAAAAACTGGATGAGTTTTTGGTAGATCATCCGGCTAAGGGGAAAATTAAACCCATAATTCCTCTTGTTAAGACAAGAATTAAAAAACTTTCCGATTTCATACCATTAACTAACTTCTTCTTTACAAAGCCGGAGTATGATATGCAAATATTCAATAGATTAGAGATAGGAGAGTTAAATGAGGCGCTTACAAAAACCCTGGAAACTTTGCAGAATCTGCAGCAGCCTTTTGAGGCAGCAGAATTTGAACAAAGTTTTAAAAAGCTATCAGAGGATTTAAAGCTATCCAATACTCAAATGTTTCAACTGATTAGAGTGGCTATATCCGGTCAATTGGTTACCCCTCCGCTTTTTGAAAGCATTAGAGTTTTAGGAGAAGATGAAACTGTCAAAAGAGTTAAGGAAGCCTTGCATAGCTTATAGCTTTGTGGTAATATACGGTCATGGAAAATCCGGGATGGATGAGACTTATTGTAGTTGGTTTGGTTTTGGCAGCTTTGGCAATTGGTTATTTTTTGCTGTCCGGCAGTTTTGTAAAAACAAAGCCAAAAAGCGAAGTTTCAAATAAAGTGGTGGTTGTAGAAACACCAACTCCTAAAGTAAGTGGTGTGACTGCAACAGCATCAGCCTATACAAGAATTGTTAATCGTACACAAGGGATACAGGGTGGAGTTCAAACTCTGCCAGCAACCGGTTTCCCTTTGACTTTGATAGGAATTTTTTCAGCAGGAGCCGCAGTGGCAGGTTTTGGCCTTCGTAAATTTCCCAATTAGTTTTAATTCCTAAAAATTGATATAATTTTTCAGTTCATTGCTGGGTCGTCTAACGGTAGGACGACAGAATCTGGATCTGTCTATCATGGTTCAAATCCATGCCCAGCAGCCACAAAAAAACTCGCTCAAGGCGAGTTTTCTTGTAAACTTACTTTTCAGCAAGCATTTGTGTTTATATCAAATGGTCTAAATTTGGTCAAGTAGTACAAACTGTGTCATGGTACAATTATATGTTGTAGTACAATAAGTATGATTTATCTTGGTGCTGATCATGGCGGATTTGAGTTAAAAGAGGAATTAAAAAAATATCTTGCCGCATCAGGGATTGAAGCAGAAGACATGGGTGCAACCAGTCTTAATCCGAACGATGATTATACAGATTTTATCATCCCACTTGTAAAAAAAGTTGCCTCCATTCCAGGTAGTCTGGGGATTATCATTGGCAGGTCAGGAAATGGTGAGGCAATAGTAGCCAATAAAATTAAGGAGATTAGAGCTGCTCTCTGTCTGAATGAAAAGATGGCCGAAAAGGCAAGGGATCACAATAATGCTAATATTCTTTCCCTGGGAGCAGATTATATAAGTGTGGAAGTTGCTAAGAAGATAGTACAAACCTTTCTGGATACCCCTTTTTCCAATGAGGAACGTCACATAAGAAGACTTAAAAAAATTGAGGAATTAGAAAAATCCCAATAATGGCTCAAATTATTCCGGCTATTTTAGCAACTTCTGAAGAACAGTATCAAAACGATCTTGCCAAACTGCATTCGGCAGAGGCTTTGCAGGGAGGTTGGATACACATTGATTTTGCGGATACTTATTTTGTTCAAAATGAGCAAAGCTCCTTTGCTTCGCAAAGTAAAACAATCGGTCCAGAGATAATATCTAAATTTCCCTCGAAGTTTAGGAAAGAAGCTCATTTAATGGTTGATAACCCAAACGAATGGATTGAGGAGTTGATTAAGGCAGGATTTGAAAGAGTTATTTTTCATCTTGAGTGTAAAGATAATATAAATGAGACTATTGAATATATAAAAAGTAAAGGGTTAGAAGCTGGAATAGCATTAAAAAATGAGACAGAACTTGAGAAAGTAGAACAATTTATAGAGAAAATAGATATACTTTTATTAATGGGTGTAAAACCAGGATTACAGGGTCAGCCTTTTATTGAAAAATCTATAAATAAACTAAAAGAGGTAAAATCAAAAGGTTTGAAAGTAAGAGTAGGAATAGATGGAGGTATTAAAAATGATAATATTAAAGAAATTGTTTTAGCAGGAGCAGATTTTGTTATAGTAGGTTCATATCTTTTGAAAGGTGATATTGATGAAAATTTGGAGAGTCTTTGGGAGGCCATTTATGGTTGATTTAAAGTTAAAAGCTAAAAATATTGAACAGGTGGCGATTTTTGGTTCCTCCCATACATCTTCTGATAGCCCGCTTGCAAAAAAAGTCTTTGAAGTGGCAAAAAAATTGGCAGAGGCGGGTTATACTTTGGTTGATGGCGGAGGTCCGGGCGTGATGCGAGCTGCAACCGATGGCGCTAAGGCCGGCGGAGGTAAAGTTGTCGGCATAACCTTTGTGGCAGATAAAAATATGCATTATGAAGGAAGGGATCCTTTAAATAAATTTGATATCGAGATAAAAACCAAAAATTTTGTTGAGCGAACTTTGGCGCTTCTGCGCGAGGGGCAGATTTACGTTTGTTTTAATGGGGGAACAGGTACCATTTCCGAATTCGGCATGGCCTGGGGACTGGCTAAACTTTATTTTGGACATCACAAGCCCTTAATTTTATACGGTAGATTTTGGGAAAAAATTATTAAAGCTTTCCGCGAAAATATGTTAATTACTACCGAGGAAAAGAAGGTTTATAAAATTGTAGATAGCCCGGAAGGCGTCTTAAAGGCAATTGTCCAGTTTGAACAAGAGCTTGAAAGAGGAGAGCATAAGCATTTGGAGATGACTAAAGACGGCTTAAGTATTTAGTGCTAATATTTAATTTATGTCAGCAACTATTCATGATATTCACCAACTGGAAGAGAAGGCAAATTTAATTCGCCAGGATATTATTAAAATGCTGGTTGAAGCGGGATCCGGACATTCAGCCGGGCCTTTGGGAATGGCAGATATTTTTACGGCTTTATATTTTAATATCTTAAATCATGATCCGGCAAAACCAGATTGGAGTGAACGAGACAGATTAATTTTATCCAACGGGCATATTTGTCCTGTACGTTATGCAACAATGGCCCATGCCGGTTATTTGCCAATTTCAGAACTTAAAACTTTAAGAAAATTAGGTACAAGACTTCAGGGTCATCCTCATAGGACCTCTCTGCCAGGAATAGAAACAACTTCAGGGCCTTTAGGTTCAGGTTTATCACAGGCTGTGGGATTAGCTTTGGCCGGAAGGATTGATAATGCCAAATGGAGAGTAATTTGTCTGATGTCGGACGGGGAACAGGATGAAGGCAATACCTGGGAAGCAGCTATGCTTGCGGGAAAATTAAAAATAAATAATCTGACTGCCTTAATTGATCGGAATAACATTCAAATAGACGGATTTACAGAAAATATTATGCCTCTTGAGAACTTAAAGGCAAAATACGAAGCATTTAATTGGCATGTTTTGGAGATTGACGGTCATAATTTTGAAGAAATTATCAGTGCTTTTTCAGAGGCAAAAGCCATTTTTGAAAAACCAACTGTAATGATTGCCCATACCATTCCCGGTAAAGGGGTAAGTTTTATGGAAAACAGGTACGAATGGCATGGTAGTCCTCCGGGACTTATTCAACCCGAAGGTGCTCCACCTAAAGAAAAACAGGCAGAGATAGCACTAAAGGAGCTTAAACAGTTACAGGAAAAAAATAAACATGATTAATAATAGTTCAAATTTAAATCCTAAATTGTTTGATAGCGATATTGAACAGGTACCTACAAGAACCGGGTTTGGTGAGGGTTTGGTTTTAGCTGCAGAGGAAAATAAACAGGTAGTTGGGCTTTGCGCGGACTTAACTGAGAGTACCAGAATGCAGGATTTTGCTGAAAAATTCCCGGAGAGATTTTTTGAAGTTGGAGTAGCAGAACAAAATATGGTGACTGTGGCTGCAGGCATGGCACTTGGTGGTAAGATTCCTTTTACAGCATCTTATGCCACCTTTTCTCCGGGGAGAAATTGGGAGCAAATTAGAACCACCATTTGTTATAACGATGTGCCGGTAAAAATAATCGGTTCTCATGCCGGAGTATCGGTTGGTCCGGACGGTGCAACACATCAGGCTCTGGAGGATATAGCCATGATGAGAGCTTTGCCTAATATGATTGTGATTTCGCCGGCAGACAGTATTGAGGCAAAAAAAGCCACCCAGGCAATAGCCAGAATTTCAACACCTTGTTATATGAGGTTATCCAGAGAAAAATCGCCTGTTATTACCACAGAGCAGACTCCCTTTGAAATTGGCAAGGCAGAGGTTTTTAATGACCCTTCGACAAGCTCAGGGCAAGCGGATGCGACTATAATTGCCACTGGTCAAATGGTACATAGGGCGCTGCTTAGTGCTAAAGAGCTGGAAAAGAAAAAAATAAGTGTTCGAGTAATAAATTGTCACACAATCAAACCTTTGGATAAAGATACTATATTAAAAGCGGCACAAGAAACCGGAGCCATTGTCACAGCTGAGGAGCATCAGATTACCGGAGGTTTGGGTGGAGCAGTTAGTGAACTGGTTTCTCAAAATTTCCCGGTGCCAATAAAGATAATCGGGATTGAAGATAGATTTGGTGAGAGCGGCGAGCCAAACGAGCTTCTGAAAAAATTTGGCCTGACAGTTGATAATATTTCTAAAGCTGTAAAGCAAGTTTTAAAGATGAAGCGAGCTAAACTTTAGTATGTTTGACCTTATATCCATTGGCGATTCTGTTATAGATACTTTTATTCCTCTTACCGATGCCGAGGTGAAGCTGGATAATGGAGAGAGAGTTTTATGTTTGCGCTATGGGGATAAAATTCCGGTCGGAGATTCGACGATTCTGGTGGCCGGCAATGCTGCCAATAATGCGGTTGGCTCTGCCCGGTTAAAATTAAAAACAGCCATTTATGTTAATGTCGGAGCGGATCATGACGGTTTAAGGATTAAAGATAAGTTAAGAGATGAGGGAGTAGATACCCGTTATGTTGTCAAGAATGACAATTTACCTTCCAATCATCATATAGTTTTAAATTTTAAAGGTGAGCGGACTATTTTAATTCATCACCAGCCCTGGAAGTATAGCTTACCGGATTTGGATAAAACTAAGTGGGTTTATTTTACCTCCCTTTCCCCTACTTTTGTTGATTCAAATTTAATTGAACAATTAACAGAATACCTGGAAAGAACCGGCGCCAATTTACTTTATAATCCGGGAACTTTTCAAATTAAAGCAGGAATTAAAAAAAATCCCCGGCTGCTATCTTTAACAAAATTATTTATTGTTAATCTTGAAGAAGCCAAGATTATTTTGGGTCATAATGAAGGAGAAGATATTCCAATTAAAAAACTTTTGAAGGGAATTTCGGATTTGGGGTCGCAGATGACAGTTATTACGGATGGAGAAAAAGGAAGCTTCGGATATGACGGGGAAAAGTTTTATCATTTGGGAATCTTTCCGGCAAAATTAGTTGAAATGACAGGGTCGGGAGACGGTTTTGCCACAGGAGTATTGGCTGGATTATTTCATGGTAAGGATTTAGCGGAGGCTATGAGATGGGGTGCGGCCAATGGGGCATCTGTTGTTGAACAAATCGGTCCCCAGGCAGGACTTTTAACTTATAATCAGATGCAAGAGCGACTAAAAGAAAACCGCAAAATTACCGTAAAAGAAACCTAAGTTTTAATCATATGGTTGAGAGAATATTGAAAAGTGGCATCGGATTTTTTATGGGGGTTAAAAATATTCTTTGGATCAAAGATATTTTTTACTTCTTTAAATAACTGATAAATTTCCTCTCCGTAAACTTTTTCCAGATACGGACCCCTGATTAACCCATCATTATGCTCTGCAGTGAGCGAACCTTCAAATTCTAAAACCAAATCAACCACTTCTTTATAAAGCTGCATTATTTGTCCTCTAACTAATTCAGCTTCTAAATCAACCAAAGGAATAATATGGAAATTACCTTCCCCAATATGCCCGGCTATGGTATAGAGCATATAGTCCTTATATTTTTCCAGTATTTTTTTAAGTTTTGGTAAAAATATATGTAATTTCTCAGGTCTGACGATAATGTCATCAATAAACGGAGCAGTTTTCATATCAGACGAATGATGCCTTAATAAATTAAAACTCTCGTGTCTTACAAGCCAATATTTTTCTTCCAGTTTAGAATCTCCGATTATTTTACTCTGCAAATTAAATTCCTGTAGATTTTTTTGAGTACTTTTGCATTTTTCTAAAACTTCCTGTGGAGAATTTGCGCTAAATTGAGCCATTAAAACTAAAGCAGGTAGGGTTTGAGTAAAAAGCTTTTTTGCTTCCGGCAAAAACCGAATAGCATATTGGATAGTTTGATCATCAAAGCATTCAAAAGTTTCCGGTTGAAATTCTAACACTTCGCTTATAATTTGATCCAGCTTATCTAGACTATCCAGATTTATAACCAAAAGAGCAAAATATGGTTTTGGCTTAATTAGTTTAAAAGTTATTTCAGTAATCATTCCTAAAGTTCCCTGAGAACCGGTAACAAGTCTTGTTAAATCAAAGGTTTCTTTGTCCCAAATATCCCAAAGAAAATATCCGGAGGAGTTTTTGTGCACTTTAGGTTTTGCTTTTTGAATTAGTTCAAAGTTTTCTTCGACTAATTGATAAATCTTTTTATAAATACTTCCCAGGAAATTATCATTAGAAATTTTTTCTTGCAAATTTCCCGCAATAATTGGTTCAATTAAATATTCCTTTCCATCAGAAAGAATTATTTTTAATGATTTAATATAATTTTTGGTTTGGCCATAAGAAAGGGTTTTCTCCCCGCCGGCATTGTTGGCTACAATTCCTCCCATGGTGCAGATTTCTCTTGATGCAGGATAGGAAGGGAAAAGTAAGCCCTTTTTTAAGGTTTTTTTTTCAAAATCCCGATAATAAACTCCGGGTTGGACTGTAGCAGAATCAGAACCAATTTCCAGAATTTTATTAAAGTGTTTAGTCATATCCAAAATAATGGAGTCATTAATAGCCCCTCCGCTCATATCTGTTCCGCCGGAGCGGACTGTTAAAGAAAGGTTTTTTTGTGGATTTTGAATAACAAATTTGATCAGGGATTTTATATCCTCAGAATCCTCTGGATAGACAATTAGAGAAGGACTAATCTCAAAAATAGAGGCATCTGTGCTGTATTTTGTCAACGTATCACTATCATCAGTCACCTCGCCCTTTATTATCCTTTTAATATCATCTTTCAAGGCCATAGATTTATGGTAACATAGTTCTATGGAGTCGCAACTGCCCTCTTCGCCGCAAGGCGAGCCTGAAATTTTTGATACCATTATAATCGGATCCGGGCCGGCCGGGATTACTGCCGCAATTTATGCTGTCCGGAAAAATTTAAAGGTTTTGATTTTAAGTAAAGATATAGGGGGGCAGGCTGCGCTGTCCGGAGATATAGAAAATTATCCGGGTTTTAGTTTAATAACCGGAGCGGATTTGGCTAAAAAATTCAAGGAAGAACTGGCTTTTTTTGAAGGGGAGGGGCTTTGGTTAAAAGAAGGGGTTGAGGTTACGGATTTATCCGGAGCTGATCCCAAATTTGTTGTTAAAACTGCCGATGGGGTGGAATATCTGGGTAAAACAGTCATTATTGCCTCCGGCAGGATTCCTAAAATGTTGGGAATACAGGGTGAGAAAGAATTGCTGGGAAAAGGAGTTGCCATTTGTGCCACCTGCGATGCGCCATTCTATAAAGATAAAGATGTGGCAGTGGTAGGTGGAGGAAATTCAGCCTTGGATGCGGCATTTTCTTTACTTAAAGTGGCCCGCTCTGTAACTATTATCAATAATACGGATACACTGCGGGGAGATGAGATTTTACTGAAAAATGTTACCCAATCCCCTAAGGTAAAAATTTTAAATAATCATGAGGCTTTGGAAATTTTAGGAGATCAGGCAGTAGGAGGAATTAAAATTAAGGATAAGCAGAGTGGAGAAGAGCAAGTGTTGCCGGTTTCAGGAGTCTTTATAGAAATTGGCTGGACCCCTTCCACCTATTTTGATAAATTAACTAATAAAAACGAGAAAGGGGAGATTGAGGTTGATACATATGGGGCAACCTCTGTGCCGGGAATATATGCGGCCGGAGACGTGAATGATCAATGGGGTGAGCAAATTGTGATTGCTGCCGGGGAAGGCTCAAAAACAGCCCTGCGTGTGGCCGAACACATCTCCAAAGTCCCCCACCAGGATACTTCCAATATCCATGAAGGCTAATTGGTTTGGACTGTTGTAAAAGTAAATTTCCTTGACAAAAATTCACTGATGCGCTTTTTCCTGTAGTTTCCAACTTAACAGGCAAGCCTCTACGAGATGGATATAAATTAATTAGTAACCACATTGATAATGTGGTTAATCCTGTTAGGTGGGCTGATTCAATTACAACTATATATCATGAAGGTGTGACATTTTACACCTTAGGTCCGGGAAGTAATCCGTCAATATTAAATAGATTAAATGGAGTTCCAAAAGAACAAACTAAGGATCTCTTCCAACTGCTTGCAGAATAATTTGCATTAAGTAATGAGTTTTAAGGAAGATATCTTGCTAAGTGTACAGCAGCATTGTGCCGTCCAAACCCAAAAGCACCGACTAAAGCATTATCTATTGTTTCTTCAACATATCTTCCTCGAACATAATTAAGAGGAAAATCTATTTCTGGATCAGGATTCTCGAGGTTTAAAATTGAAGGAACTTTCCCATATAATATCATCTGCATGGCCATAATAAAGTTAATAATTCCAGCTCCACCTAAAGTATGGGCTATCCTGGATTTGTTAGCGGTGATTAATATATCTTTTAATCTTTCACCAAAAGCTAAATGGAGGGCAAGAGCTTCCAGTCGATCACCTTTGGTGCTTGTGGCATGTGCACCATAAATTTTTGGAAGATAAAGTCCTTTTCCGTTTGGCGTTAACATTGTTTCAACGAATGTATCAGCTACTCTTTGTGGATCCATCTCTGTTGTAAGCGCCTTTCTAGCATCAAAAGACATAGCATTACCATCGATTGTTTTGGAGACTCCTAAAACTTCGGCATAGATAGTAGCACCTCTGGCTTTGGCAAACTCCTCATTTTCTAAAATAACCATTCCTCCACCAGAAGCAAGCACAAAACCATCACGATCCTTATCGTACGGTCGACTGGCTCTTTCTGGTTCATTGTTTCGTGTAGATAGGGCACGTAATGAGGAGAAAGCAGCAATTGTTTCACTAGGATGACGTTCCATTAGGGTATCCATCCCACCGACAACCACTGCGCGAGCATATCCCTGCTTCAATATATCAAATCCTAGGGCTACGGAAGATAATGATGTAGTACAAGCCTCCATACTGTTAGTGTTTCTTCGACCGTTAATGCCTAGAGCTATGGCAGTTCTACCACCTGGTTGCTCTGGGAAAACTTGAAGCGCTAAATCTGTTTTCATTCGAGAACCTCTACCTTCTTGTGTTTGTCTATGGACTTCAATTATTTGATCGGCTCCAGCCATACCAGAAGAAATAGTGTGTGTTATATCTTGATTATGTATTGTTTTGGAATCAATAAATTGTTCTCCCTCTCCCATTAATCTGGCTTGAGTTAAGGCTTGTCGTGTTAATACTATGCCCAATGTTGCATCGGTCGATAAACCTTGTTTCTCATCATTTGAATGGAGGAGTGCTTTAGGATTATATCCTTCAGGGAATAGGGCACCAATTCTAGTATTTAAATGTTCTTCGATTCCCTCGAGAGCTCTTACACCCGAATCATCAGTAAGTGAGCTTTCCCATGTTTGTTGGGTATCACCCAGTGCAGTCATATAAGCAAATCCAGTGACAACCACTCGTTTTGCCGGATGGAGATCAAAACTTACACCTCTTTCTACGAGGGCTCTTTCTAAATAATCAGATTCAATAGTAGCCAAAGCCATGGAGAGTATACTAGTACTTATATATTAAGTTGTCAACTTTAGCCTTTTGCATATGTAATCGGAAATCTCAATTGATATAGTTTTAGGAAGTCTGAACTGATATATGATGGACCCAGGAATTTGTGCAGTGACCTTAGACTAAATTAAAATAGTCTTTATGGATCAGAAAATACGAAGAGTCCACCCGGCGGCATTTAAG
>VMGD01000012.1 GCA_007376405.1 Microgenomates group bacterium Gr01-1014_7 | reverse complement strand
AGAAAACTCTTCCAGAAAATCAGAGAAGCTGACAGACAGGACGGTTCGCAGCGTAAATAGTACCTTAATTTCAGTACCATTATTCAATTAGGTATGACTTCTCACATAGACCTAAAAATTCACCTTCTTAATTTTAGAAATTAACCTTTATCCTGGCATAATCCAAAAAGGCCGGGGTGCCATCTGAAGTTTTGGCCTGAAGAACATAAGTTTTAGTACCCGTTGCCAGCGTAAAATTTGAAGAGTTTACCAGTTTGGAAGTTGTAGAGGTGGTGGTAACTTCGGAAGAAGTGGCAGAACCGCCGCTACTATTATACAAACGGGCATAAAGCGTGCCTCCCGGCTGATTAAGTCTCATGGTCACTTCAAGTTGCATACTGGTGTAACCCGGGTATTGCGCGGGGTCCAAACTTATCTGAAAGGTTGAAAGAGTAGCCCAGTTGGTATCACTCATTTGTCCGCCGGACCCTAAAGGAATATAAACTGTGGATTTACCCGAGCTTGAGGTAGTGGTTGCGGGAGCTGCAGGTGAAGACTTTTCCAAAGCTGAAACTCTTACCTTTAATTCTGTGACAGCTGCATCCAGAGAGTTTAGTTTTGCGTCCGTTGAAGAGCCTGTATCCCCCTTTGCGGATGATTTTAACGAATTAAGCGCAACCACTACTTTGGAAATTAAATCCTCCAAAGCCTTGACTCTATCATCCAAAGTTGCCTGAGGCAGCGTCTTTGATACCTCAATCGGGGTCTGATCCTGGGCTTGCCCGGCCTTTGGACTTTCCAGATTTTGCTTTACAGCCACAAACCGCCAATACCCCAATCCACCTAGAACCAAAAGAGCTATTAAAATAAAGGGCAGAAAACGAAACATGTTATGATTATAACATGCCCACTCCCAAACCAAAACATGAACATGGAATACTAAAATTCCCAAAGGATTTCTTATGGGGAGCTGCCACTTCTGCTTATCAGGTGGAGGGCAATAACGTCAATGCCGATTGGTGGGCATGGGAACAAAAACTCCCCCCTAAATTCCGCTCAGGGAAGACTTGCAACCAATATGAGCTTTATGAAAAAGACTTTGCTCTTATCAAAGAGCTAAATCATAATGCCCATAGACTCTCTATTGAATGGTCAAGAATTGAACCTAAAGACGGAGAGTTTGATCATCATGAAATTGAGCATTACGTCAGTGTGCTTAAGTATCTTAAGTCACTTAACATTAAAGTCATGCTGACTCTTTGGCATTTTACCCTGCCTCAGTGGGTGGCAGGACTTGGTGGCTGGGAAAATAGCAAAACAGCAAGCTATTTTGAAAGATTTGTTAAAAGGGTGGCTCCTGAGATTGCAGAATATGTTGACTTTTGGATCACTTTAAACGAACCGGGGGTATATGTTTATGAAGCCTACTTTGAAAGAGTCTGGCCTCCGGCCAAAAAAAGTTTTTGGGGACAAATAAAAACTACCCTGAATCTGGCATCTGCTCACAAAAAGGTCTATAAATATTTGCACTCTGCTTTCCCCAAAAAACCCGTTGGCATTGCCCAAAATGTCCAATCTTTTGAGCCTTATCATAAACACTCTTTAATTGAGCAGGTAGCTGTAGTTTTCACGGATTTAACTGCCAATCATCTGTTTTACTTTCTGACAAGAAAGACCCATGACTTCCTGGGAATAAATTACTATTTCCATACCCGGTTTAAAGATGGAAAAGGGTTTTGGCCTGAAATTGCCGATGAAACCTTACAGTCAAGAGATATTTCCGATCTGGGCTGGGAGGTTTATCCCGAAGGTTTATTTGATGTACTGGCAGATTTATCCGATGACCTGCCTATTTATATAACAGAGTGTGGAATTGCCTCCACCAATGATGACCGCAAGAATAGATTCTTAATTACTTATCTTTCCGAGGTCTATAGAGCAATCAAAGCAGGCATTCAAGTTAAGGGCTTTTTCTACTGGTCTTTGATTGATAATTTTGAATGGCATCGGGGCTTTGACCCCAGGTTTGGCTTGGTTGAGGTAGATTATTTAACTTTTGAAAGAAAAATCCGGCCTTCAGCCCTTGTGTATACAGATATTATTCAACACAGCGGGATTCCCCATTCCCTGCTTCGCTTTATTGGTCATACTGTTGATGCAGAAGAGGTTTTGGAAAAGCGCTATAGAGAAATAATCAAAGAAAATAAATAATGTCGTACCTCCCTTTTGCCATTTTGGCCCAGTTTTTAAATAGTATTGCTGTAACGGTTGATAAAATTTTACTGACCAAAACCATTCCCGATCCCCTGATTTATATTTTTTACTTTAGTTTGATGAATATGAGTTTACTTTTAGGTATTCCATTTGTAAAACTTCCCTCCACAGAAGTTATAATGCTGGCTTCAGTTTCAACAGCTTCTTGGATAATCGGCGCATACCTGATGCTTAGAGCTTTAAAATCCGGCCAGGTTCAAAGAGTAATTCCTGTCATAGGAGCGCTAACTCCAATATTTTTACTTATACTTGGCTTTCAGGGTTTAACCCAAACCCAGATTAAAGCCATTGCAATACTTGTGGCAGGACTGATATTTTTAACTTTGGAGAATTTAAAAGGCAAAATTAATATGAAAGAGCTTTTTTTGGAGATTTTCTCTTCTGTCTTTTTTGCTTTATCATATTATTTTTTGTCTTTAAGTTTTTTAAAGACAAGTTTTTTAACAGTTCTAATTTGGTCAAGGCCCATTCTTTTGCCTTTACTCCTCAGCTTCTTAGTGGTTCCATATTTAAGAAGGATTATTGCTTCTTTTTTGAAAACAAAAGCTGTAGTCAAAAGTGTGCCCCTTTTTATTTTTGGACAAGTATCTGCAATAGCTTCAGAATTACTTCTTTTGTTTTCAATTTCTTTGGCAAATCCTGCCATAGTCAACTCCCTTCAGGGAATAAAATATATTTTCTTAATCGTGTTCAGTTTAATTCTGGGGACTAAATTCCCGGAGGTTTTTAAACTTAAATTTTCAGGTTATTTTTTACTTACTCAAATTATAGGGATAGGATTTATTACTATTGGCCTTTATTTACTGGCTTCAACAGGTTGAGGGTATTGGCTAAAAAGTACCTCGCCAGGTATATCCTGATTGTATTCATTTACAAAATCTGCCAGCCACTTTCCATCCTCCCTAACAGCAAACAAATTAAGGTATCTTAACCCTTCATTGTTTTTATCAGGATCACCCCAAGAAACAGCCCAAATATTACCATCTTTTGTTTCAATAAAATGTGAAACGTTAATCAGTTTAGGATCATACTTATGATACTGAAGTACCCTGTAATAAGGTTCAAGCTGGCCGGTTTCAACCCTTATCCCTAATTTTTTATCTGGTAAATACCTTACATTAACACCCTCTGGCTCTATAATCTTAACTCCAACAGATCCTGTAGATATAACATCACCAAAGATTCCCAATTGCTGTCTTATCCAGTCAGCAGGTTCAGAAGAAGGATAAAAAGTTAAAGAATTTTTGTTTCCATCTCCTGTAGTTGATTCTTCCAATAAACGAGCACTGAAATTAGGAATGCCTCGGATTACTTGAAAACCAAGATACAAAGTTACAAACGTCACAAAAGCATACTCTGCTGGGTGATTTCGTATTCCACCAGTAATACTTCTGGTTAATTTAGAAAGTCTGGAAGTTTCACTCACAAATTTTGGTGATTCTGAGCGTAAAGCTGCCGGAGACTGATCTAAAATTTCTGGATTATTAGTTCTCATAATTTATGTATACATTGTACACTATGGGATTTTAAAAGTCAAGCGACTAAACTTCCCTCTTGTGGATTGTAAGATAAATATTTTAGAATGGCCTCAAAGCTCATCCTGTCCGCAGTTTTAAAATTATGCTTTATCTTTTGAGGATAGTGATTTTGCTTATTCAATATAGCCTGATTAAAATCGGGCAAGTCCCCCTTTGGATCGTGGGATATTTATTTAAATTTAGATTACCAAAAATTTCTTTTCCGCACTATACCCTATACCCTATACCCTATACCCTTTCCCGCCTTAGGCGGGGCAGAGGCCGGCCGCGTAAGTTCTGGAGACGAATGTCCAGAAAAACAAAAATAGCTGTCGCATTAAGTCTGGGCCTCCTGCTTTTGTATGTGTATACCTCTTTTATCGTTACTACTGCTTATCAACTTCCCTCTCCCAAAAAACTTGTTTCAACAGACAAGGCGCTAACCACCGAGTTTTTTGACAGAAAAGGCAAACTGCTGTACCGCCTTTATGAAGGCAGAAACCGCACTCTGGTTGGTTTGAATGAACTGCCATCCTACGTGGCCCAGGCCACTATCTCAACCGAGGATAAAAACTTTTATCATCACTTGGGGATTGATCCTCTGGCAATAATCAGAGCCGGCGTTAGCAACTTGAAGAATAATCCTCAAAACAACCAGCTTGAAGGAGCCTCAACCATTACCCAGCAGCTGATTAAAAACACTTTACTGACCCCGGAAAAAACCTACACCCGCAAGATCAAAGAACTAATCCTGGCTCTTTGGGCTGAACGTCTTTATAGCAAAGATGAGATTTTACAAATGTATTTGAATGAAGCTCCTTATGGAGGTCCTGCCTGGGGCATTGAGGCTGCTTCTCAAACTTATTTTGGCATCAACTCCAGGCAGTTGACTCTGGCGCAAGCTGCATACCTTGCCGGACTGCCTGCTTCACCCACCCAGTTTAGCCCTTACGGCACCAACCCGGAGCTGGGCAAGGATCGCCAAAGGGAAGTTCTGCAAAGCATGAAAGAAAATAAATTTTTAACGGAGGCTCAGGCAAATCAGGCTTTAGCGGAAGATTTACATTTAAAACCCCAGATAACTAATATATACGCTCCGCATTTTGTGATGTATATAAAAGATTTGCTGTCCGCAAAATACGGCCAAAGAGTTTTGTCCCAGGGAGGATTAAAGATCACCACCACCCTTGATTTAACCCTTCAGGAGACTGTTGAAAAAGCTGTCTCGGAGGAAGTGGAAAAACTGGCCGGTTTGAATGTCAAAAACGGAGCGGCCATGGTAACGGATGCCCGCTCCGGCCAGATCTTGGCTATGGTAGGCAGTAAAGATTATCATGAGAGGCAGTTTGGCTCATTTAATGTGGCACTGGCTCTTCGCCAGCCCGGTTCTGCTATTAAAGTTGCAACCTATGCCACCGCTTTCAAACAGGGGTTCACCCCCGGAACAACTATTTTGGATATACCTGTTAGCTTTAAAGACGGGGTCAATGTTTATTCTCCGGTAAATTATGACGGCCGCTTCCACGGACCGGTGTCCATTCGCACAGCCTTGGGCTCATCATATAATATCCCGGCAGTTAAAATGCTGGCCACAATCGGGATTGACAATATGATCAAAACTGCCAGAGATTTAGGCATTACCACTTTTAATGATCCAAAAAGGTATGGTTTATCCTTAACTTTAGGAGGGGGGGAGGTTAAAATGATTGACATGATGACTGTTTATGGAACATTGGCCCAAATGGGACAAAAACGTGAGGCCACCCCAATTCTGAAAGTGACGGATTCAGACGGGAATGTATTGGAAGAGTATCAGCAGGACGGTACTCAGGCGCTTGAGGCCCCGATTGCCTATTTAGTAACCAGTATTTTAACTGACAACAGCGCCCGAACCCCTGCATTTGGATCAAATTCGCTGCTTAAAATTTCGGGTCACAGTGTGGCAGTTAAAACTGGCACTTCGGATAATAAAAGGGATAACTGGACTTTTGGCTATAGCCCGGAGTTTGTGGTGGGAGTTTGGGTGGGAAATAATGATAACTCCCCCATGAACCCCGCCCTGACATCAGGCATAACAGGAGCTGCTCCAATTTGGAATAAAATTATGAAAGGGGTTTTGGAAGGAAGACAAGATGTTGCTTTTGAGCGGCCAGAAGGAATAATTGAGGCCACAATTGACGGAAGGAGAGATTTGGCAGTGGCCGGGATTATACCCAAAGGACTGGTTCGAATCCGAAAAGAGGCTGAAAAAACTATCTTTTCCGATGCCTTTTCCACCTTTGCCACTCCCTCTGCCATCACCTCAGCCAAAAACGAGCCTGCTAACTAATCCAAAACCACCCAGCCCCGCAAGTCTTTTTTGGGGATTTTTAAGGGGGCTGTTAGGAAGCGGGAGCTCTCTCCTATAAAAATTAAAGTACCCACTCTTGAGTCATCTTTCTCTTTCCAGTACTCTTCACCCATTGCTATCTCGCTTTCATATAAGTTTCTTAAGTTACTTAGGTCACTTAAGTCAAGCCCGTCAAAAAAGATCACTTTGTTTACTCTAAATTGACCAATTATATCTTTTCCTGCTGGTTTTATATAAACCAAATCTCCTCTATTAATTCGCCCGAATGGGGCTATTTTTGCCTTTGAAAATCTGCTTTCAATGGTTTTTGCTCCGGTTAAAATCAACTCTCCCCCACTACCCTTAAAAATAGCCAAGTGCCGTTTCATCTCTTGCATTATAACATTCTGTTTGTTACACTTGACAAAAGGGGTCCAATATAGGACCCTTTTTAAGTAGAAATGCAAAGTATCATAAGTTTTTTAAAGGAGGTTAGAGAGGAGCTGGGGAAAGTAGCTTGGCCTAGCCGTGAGCAAACCATCAGGTATACTGTTTTGGTGGTAATTGTGGCAGTAGCTGTAGGTTTGCTTTTAGGAGGGCTTGACTATATTTTGACTCTGGTAACTGCTTTTATACTAGAACACTATGGAAGATAACAGCGTTAAATGGTACGTGGTCCATACCTATTCCGGCCATGAAAATAAGGTGGCTGTAGCCCTGAAACAGAGAATTGAATCAGAGCATCTGGAAGAGAAAATTTTGGAAGTTCTAGTCCCGATGCAGGATAAGATAGAAATCAGGTCAGGCAAAAAGGTGTCAGTTAA
The DNA here is from genome assembly GCA_007376405.1 of Microgenomates group bacterium Gr01-1014_7. Taxonomy (GTDB): domain Bacteria; phylum Patescibacteriota; class Microgenomatia; order Daviesbacterales; family UBA10151; genus VMGD01. Next base: position 28,817 of record VMGD01000012.1, on the reverse strand, counting down.
GGAAAAAATCTTCCCCGGATATATTCTGGTTAAAATGGTTTTGGATGAAAAGTCTTGGCTGGCTGTCAGAACTACCCAGGGGGTGACAGCTTTTGTAGGTATAGGCAATAAACCAACTCCAATTTCCGAGGCCGAAGTGGCAACTATTGTTAAATTCACTCAAACAGAGGCTCCCATTTATAAACAGGTATTCGAAGTTTCGGACACTGTTAAAATTGTGGATGGGCCGTTTGCGGACTTTATTGGTAAAGTGGATAATGTTGATCAGGAAAGAGGAAAAATTAAGGTGCTGGTGTCTATTTTTGGCCGCGAAACACCGGTAGAACTGGACTTTTTACAAGTTCAAAAGTTATAAGGAGAAATCATGGCAGCTAAAAAGATAAAAACTTACATTAAACTGAATATCCCTGCAGGCTCTGCCACTGCCGCTCCCCCTGTGGGGCCTGCTTTAGGTCAGCATGGTCTGCCCATCATGGAGTTTGTTAAAGCTTTTAATGAAAGAACTGCGCAGAAGCAGGGCAATATCCTGCCTGTGGTGATTACGGTTTATGAAGACAGAACCTTTTCCTTTATAACCAAAGAGCCCCCTGTTGCAGAAATGATTAAAAAAACTCTAAGCCTGGAAAAAGGCTCAGGTAATGCTTTGAAAGAACCTGTTGGAACTCTCTCTGCTGCTCAAATAAAATCCATAGCCGAAGCCAAACTGCCGGATTTAAATACTAAAAATGTAGAAGCAGCCATAAAAATTGTAGAAGGCACAGCAAGATCTATGGGGGTTAAAATTAGTAGTTAGTATTACGTATTAAGTATTATGGGAAAGACAAAGATAAAGACAATAGATGATTCGGCGCCGCAAGAAGAATCCAAAACTTCTAAGCCAAAACCTCCCAAAAAGGGTGAGGATGCTTTGGTGGAAAAGCTAAAAGAAGAATTAGGAATCAAACCAGAAAAACAGCAAGTTAGCGAACCCCAGAAACCCGGCAAAGCTAAGCCTAGATCCAAAAAATACCTTGAGGCCTCCAAAGACCTGGACCGCTCCAAAACCTACCCCTTACCCGAGGCACTTGACATGGTTAAAAGGTTATCTTATGCTAAATTTGATGCCACCTTAGAAGCACACATAAACACCCTGCAAACGGGCCTTCGCGGGTTAGTCTCCCTGCCCTATGCAGTTGGTAAAAAATTGCGCATTTTAGCCTTCGGAAAAGGCGCTGATCAATCGGGCGCAAATTTTGTTGGTTCTGATGAGACAATTGATGCAATTTCCAAAGGAAAAGTGGATTTTGATTTGGTAATCACCACTCCAGAGTGGATGCACAAACTAACCAAAGTAGCCAAAGTTTTAGGTCCAAAGGGACTGCTGCCCAATCCCAAAGCAGGGACTATTACCGATGATCTAAAAAAAGCCGTAGAATCCTTTCAGGCAGGAAAAACAGAATACAAAACCGAGCCAAAAGCTCCTGTTATACATATGGCTTTGGGGAAACTAAGCCAGCCAAATGAGGAGCTTGAGGCTAATATTAAGATTCTTCTCTCTACCCTGGGTAAAACCAAAATTAAAAAAGTCACCTTATCCCCCACCATGGGCCCGGGAGTTAAACTGGATTTAACAAGCATTTAAGCTTCTTTTCCTAAAGCTTTCCTTAAAATCAAACCCAGATCAATTTTAAGGCTGAATACGGAAATTAGGCCAAATACCAATACAAACACTGCCGAAGCTATATGGAATAAAACTATCATGGCTGAGGCCAGGTTTGGGTTTATTCCGAATACCCCGGAAAGAATTAAAAGACCCGAGGCTTCAGCCGAACCAACATACCCCGGCGCTGCTGGAATAAGATAAGTCAGGGCAGATAAAAGCTGACCCAAATACATTTTAAAATAATCCTGATTTGCTCCAAGTGATAAAAAAGTAAAATACCAGATTGCCGCATCTGCCCCATAAGCCAAAACAGTAATAAAGGTTATTAACACCAAATCTTTAGGGTGCCTGTTTAAAATAGAAAAAGCTTGTAAAATGAAGCTGCTAAATTTATCAAAATATATCTTAATGCTATCAACTATTAATAGATGCCTCAAAAAACTGACTAATTTTTTAGTAAAACCTAACTGAAAAATTGCCAAATAGGTTAATAGGAGGGCTATCGTTAATATAACCGTTATAATAATAATAAAACTTATATTTAAAGAGGTCGGAATTACAAAAAATAATACACCTGCCAGAAGCAAAACTACCAGGAAATCAACAAACCTATCTATAAAGGTCCAGACCACAGATTTTCCCAAATGCAGGTTGTAATGAGTATTAAGATAAACTCCTTTGGCTATCTCCCCTGCCCGGATTGGAATAAAAAAATTAAGACACATGGCCACTCCATTTAGATAAATCAAATCCAAAAGCGGAACCTTTTTAACTTCCGCTAAAAAAATCTTAAACCTAATGGCCCGGATTACAGGAGATAAAAGCATGAAGAAAAATACGATTACCAAGCTTGGGATATTTACTTTAGAAATAGTGGTAAAAATTTGATTTAAATCCACAAATCTTGACCAGATAAAAATTAAAACCAGCCCCAGTAAAGTATTAAAGAGGATTTTTATCATTTATATATTGTAGTACAATTATTCTATGTTCTCTAGTTTAAAACTAAGATTACTGCTGGGAGTATATGTTTTTTTGATTCTATCCATTCCTGTTGGAGCTTATCTTGTTTCCCAGCAGCAAACTGTCAAAAGCAGAGCCTCAGAGATAGCACCCAAGCCCACTGTCAAACCCACTCCTAAAGTAGCAACTTCTTCTGCCAAACTAAGCCTTCTTTCCATCCCGGATGAAGCCACACCCGAGCCTTCTTCTTCCACCATTGCCACCTCATTCGGCCCCACTCTTTCTTTAAAAGCAGCTCTGGAAGGAAGGCCTGTAGACAACCAAGCCACCAAGCTATTTGTAGGAATTATAGAAGGAACTCTTTCAGCAAATCCTAAATTTATATTAAGTTTCAGTATTAATCTTCCGATTAGCGGAACCTACACAAATTTATCTTTAGCAGGACTCATCAGTGGCACAAAATATACTGCTCTTCTTAAAGGCCCTGCTCAAATTGCCACCCCATCTGAGTTTTATATGGCCCCGGCTGTGACCAATTTAAATGACGGAGAAGCAGTTAATCTAATAACCGGGGATTTAAATGAGGATAATATTATCAACTCTGCCGATTATTCTATTATACAGAAGGCTTTCGGCTCAACTTCCAAATCCTCAAACTGGAACGGAACGGCGGATTTTAATAAAGACGGAGTGATCAATGCTTTTGATCTTTCCATTGTGGCCAAAAATTTGGGTAAAACCGGCGCTTCCGGACTTTGGACTTCTCCTATTCCCAAAGCAGCAACTCCATCCGGAGCTATCAACCCTTCGGATAATCCCCAAGGCGGTTACTGGCTTTGGATACCTGGCATTGACAAACTGTAGCATGATAGGCTAAAATAACAAAGCTTAAGACAGTGGGTGGAGCGAAGCGACATACTGAGCGTAGTCGAAGTATCTCCGTAATTTCCCACCGAGGCAAAAATGGCTAAAACAAGACAACAAAAAGAAGAACAGGTAATCTCTTTGCAGGATAAACTGGGCCGGGCCAAGTCGGTTGTTTTTACCGATTATAAAGGTCTGAGTATGAACCAACTGTCAGGCCTCCGGGACAAGCTGCGCCAGCATCAGGCAGAATTTACAATCACCAAGAATACTTTACTCATTCGTGCTCTTCCAGCTTCCAGCTTTAATGGTCCTACAGCCACTCTTTTTTCCTATGATGATGAAATCTCCCCTTTAAAAATTCTAGTTAAAGCTCTCAAAGATGCCGGAATCGGTAAAATAAAGATGGGGTTTTTAGGTACGGATTTTCTGGATGAGGCAAGAATTCTACAGCTTTCTACCTTACCCACTAAAGATGAGCTCAGAGGTAAAACTGTCGGGGTGTTGGTTGCTCCTCTTCAGGGAATAGTTTCGGTTTTGCAAGGTAATCTAAGAAATCTGGTATATGCATTGAGTGAGATACAAAAAACGAAGGGAGGTGACGCACAAGCGTCATCCTGAGCGATTAGCGAAGGATCTCACATTCGTGAGAGATTCTTCTCCGGTAAAGCCGGATCAGAATGACAAATTAATATGGATGATCAAAAAGTAGAACAAAGGGTTGAAAAATCTGAGGAAGCAGTGGAAGAAACCAAACAGGAAGAAGCTGCTCCAGCAGAAGAGCCAAAAGCAGCAGCAAAACCTGCGCCCAAACCTGTTTCAGCCAAGTCCGATTCAATCGGACCCAATCTTGAAAAGATCATAGAACAGATAGAAAAACTTTCAGTTTTAGAATTGGCAGATTTGGTGCATGCTTTGGAAGAGCGATTTGGAGTTTCAGCCACATCACCGGTAGCCACCGCATCAGTCAGTGCAGGGCAAGCCGGTCCGACGGACGTCGGACAGCCGATGGAGGAAAAAACTACCTTTAATGTCATTCTTTCAGCCAGTGGAGCCAATAAAATTGCAGTAATTAAAGCTGTTAGAGAACTTGTTCCAACTTTAGGTTTGAAAGAAGCTAAAGATCTGGTAGAAGCAGCTCCAAAACTGGTACTTGAGAGTGTAAACAAACAAACCGCAGAAGAGGCTAAGACCAAATTAACAGCCGCCGGAGCAACTATTGAGCTTCAATAATTAGAAGAGGGTTATAATCTGATATAATAGAGTTATGTCAGATCGTGGAAAAGAAGTATCACCACCACCCTCTTCTAAAAGAACTCAAAGGTATCAACAACAGGTTGAGCAACCAAATAAGAGAACTTTATTAAAAGTATTAGGAATTGGTGGAGCCGCAGCAGCTCTGGGTGGAGTGGGATTAGCTTGGAAAGCGCTTTCTCAACCAAAATCAGAAACACCACCTAGACCACCCACTTCCCCTCCTGTACCAACTTCTACACAAGAATTACTTCCGAGAGAAACTATCCAGTATTATCAAAGAGAGTTACAGAACTTAAATCAAGAAGTTTTTAGGAATCCTCAATCTTTTAAAGAAATTGCTCCAAGAATTGGCAATTTAGCAGTTGCTTATTTCTGTAGTGAAATGGGATATGATCCTAAGGAATTTGAAGGCAGAATTAAATACTTATGGTCTGATGACCACAAGAGAATAAGGCTAGAAGAATCTAGTTGCATTATTCAAAATACCCCGGATGATCAATATGGAGGGATTATGCTTGATAAAGATTGGTTAGGTGTGAATTTGACTACGATTTTGTATGGTTTTCCTCATGAAGGTAAACCAAGAGGTACTGCCGCAATTACACTTTTTTCTACACTCATACATGAACTTCATCATTTAAAAGCCCCTCTTCTAGATGATCCCGAAATAAACGAGCCAGGTGTTAAAATAAGAGGGGTGGGTAGGTTAAGACCTGTACCAGGAAATAGCAAGACTGATTTAGTCTGTTATGAGGCAGTTAGAAAATCCTTGGAGGAAGCTATTGTAGAAGAATCTACTGATCGAATGGTTAGTAAAATTGGTATCGGAAGGTCTCCAATTGAAGATTATTCTCGCTGGGTTTCTAATTATAGACGCTCAATACTTAACCCCCTATTTAATGGAGACAATAAACCACTTTTGAGATTACATCAACAAAGTAAACCAAAGGAATTATTTGAACTAGTGGGAATCAAGTTAGGCGCAACTAAACAAACTGATGCTAGAAAAATGGGTGAAGATTATTTAGTCAAGGTACTTTCAGATAAATAATCCTAATAAATAAACCGACTCTTGACACCATCTGTTTTCTTATGATATACATTGAAACAGAATGGCAGATGAAGATCATAAATGATCTTCTCTGACCATATAAATATGGCAGATAAGTTATCACTGGAAAATTTACCTGATCTTTTAACTGTAAGAGAAGTGGCGCAAGTTTTGCGAGTTTCCGCATTAACCATTAAAAGATGGGGCAAACGGGGAAAACTTCCGGCAATTAGAATTAACTCCCGTGGAGATAGAAGATACAAAAAAGAAGCCGTATTATGGTTATTGGGCATTACGCAGAAAAATTCCGAAAGTATAATCGGGTCTACTCCGTAGAAATTTGCGGATGTACAGAATAATTAGGATTTTGCTCAAAGCTGATTTCTCCTTTTTTCTCAACTATATAATAGGCAAAGCCTCTTTTTTCCAAAATAGGGTTTGAATCTTCAAAATTCTCATCCAATAAACTGTTTCTTATAACTACTAAAAAATTCGTTCCGGTATTAACCATACACATTCCCCAACCAGCCGGAACCACAACCCCTCTTCCCGGATTTAAACTAACTATTTTAAATTCCTTTGCTTCCCCGCTCTCGTCATTTCTCTGCATCACCATTATTCCCTGACCATATAAACACTGATAAGATTGCATGCCGGCAAAATTACTAAAATAGCCTACTGTTTTATTATATTCGGAACCGTTTTTGCCGGGGGTAACTACAAAAATTAATTGTTCCTCCTCTCGAATTAAATAGTAGGGAGTTTTTATACTTCCTTTTGCGCCCTGCATGAGTACAGGTTTTAGGTCCTTTTTTGTTTTTAAAGTCAACATGACCTTAGCGTAACATAAGCAGATATTTAATTAAAGATAGTTGTCTTCTTATTCTCCATGGTTGAATAATCAACCTGAATAACCATTCCATGCCAAGATCACGAATCCATTGAGGAGCTCTGGGTACTTTGCCGGATATATAATCAAAGGCTCCTCCCACTCCCATCGCAACTTTTATAGGAAGCTCAGGTAAATTTTTGGCAATCCACTTCTCCTGCTTTGGAGGACCAAAAGCCACAAAAAGCAAATCTGCCTTAAGTAACTTAAGTGACCTAAGCAACTTACCATCTTCATTGACTTCCCCACCAGAGGTCGCAAACGATACCTGAAGTTTTGGGTATTTCCTCTTTAAGCACTCAGCTGTTTTCTCTGCTACATCCCCTTTGCCTCCTAAAAAGCCTGCTGCAGCGCCCTTTTCGCTGAGCTCTTTTATTAACCTTTCCATTACATCTATTCCGGGACTATTATTTACTATATCACCTGTCAGTTTTAATCCCCTTCCATCCGGTATTGCCAAATCAGCCTGATTGATTATCCTTTTTAACTCAGCATCTTTTTGCGCCATCATTACTATCTCCGGATTAGGGGTAACAATGTAATATTTGCCGGGCTTTTTCAGCCAGCCTTCCACTATATTCACTATTTCTGGAATACTGACATCATCTATTTTGACACCAAGAACATTTTTTTTCATAAATCCTCCAGCACTTTTAATGTTTCCCTGGCGCACTTCTCCCAACTAAATCTTTTTATATTCTCAAATCCAAGTTTAATTAACTTGTTTCTTGTATCTTGGTTATTTATTTTAATCATTCCCCTAACTATATCATCTAGATTATACGGATTCACATATATAGCCCCTTTTCCTGCAACCTCAGGCATAGAGGAGATATTGGAAGTAATTACAGGACAGCCACAAGCTTGTGCTTCCAAAATGGGCAGTCCAAATCCTTCAAAAAGAGAGGGAAAAAGCAAAGCAATTGCCCCTTTGTACAGTTTAGCTAATTTTTTATCCGGCACATAACCTAAAAACTCTACATTACCTACTACCTTAAGCTTTCTACCCCACCCCTTTGATCCTGCTATAACTAATTTCTGTTTTATTCTATATGCAGCTTCAATTATCCTTTCGATATTTTTTCTTGGCTGTATGGTTCCCACAAATAGATAATACTGTTTCAAACTCTCAACTAATATATCACTTTTAAATTTATCTTTATCGTGACCTTCATATACTACTTCTACTTTCCCGGGATTTATTCCAATCTTCTTAATCAAATCTTCTTTGGTAGCATTTGATACGGCTATAATTTTAGTGGCTCCCTTTAACTGATATCTTTGCATGAAACTTAAGTAGAGCCTTTGCTTAAATTGGTGCATTTGTGGTAGATACTCTGACCCGAGATCATGTACAGTGACTACCGTCTTTAATCCAGGCTTTCTTATAAGTGGCAAGGTATGGGCCGGAACAAACAATACATCCATTTTGTCTTTAAATGTTTGTAGAGAAAGCCCTACCTGTGTCCATAAAAATTTAAAATTGAGAATTGAAAATTGAAAATTCTTTGGCCACTGCGAAACTTTAACCTCATTCCCAAGTCTTAAATAAACCAAATACTTATTCTTTTTATCAATCCCAGACAGAGCCTTTAACAACTGATATGAATAATTTTCAGTGCCGGTTCTTGTCTTTGAAAAAGCTCTTGATCCATCAAAACCAATAAGCATGTTATGATAATATCATGAACAAAGTCAAATATCTTTTAACCTATCGCTATGCAGAAATAATTCATGATTTAACAATTGCTTTCACCAAACGCTATATCTTAAGTGACTTAAGTAACTTAGGTAACTTAAAACCAGACTACCGCCAGGCTGACCAGATGAACCAAGCTGCTAGATCTGGAAAACAAAATATAGTTGAAGGGGTTGGGCAATCTCAAACTTCTAAAAAAGGCGAAATTAAACTCCTGGGTGTAGCCAAGGCTTCTTTTGAAGAGCTTTTAATGGATTATGAAGACTTCTTGAGGCAAAACGGGTTTGAAATTTACCCCAAAACCGATCCTAGAGTTACTAAATTCCGCCAGCTTGCATTTAAATTAAGTGACTTAAGAAACCTAAGTGACTTAGGTCAGCTCATAGAATACCCCAAGCTTTTCAATAATCCTGAAGATGATGCTAATTTTCTTTTAACTCTTTGCCACCAGGTAACTTTTTTACTTGATAAACAAATTAAAGCCCTGGAAGAAAGATTTATCAAAGAGGGTGGTTTTACTGAAAACCTCTTTCATAAGAGACTTAAGAATCTTAATTAACCTAAGTGACTTATCGCTTGCTAACCGATCTTTTATAAATATCCAAATTCTCCAATGCCATGCCTGTTCCCAAAGCCACACAAAAAAGCGGATTTTCAGCCAAAGCTGCCGGCACCCCCAGGGAATCTGTTAATAGCTTGTCCAGGTTGCGAAGAAGCGATGTCCCCCCACTCATCACAATCCCCTTGTCAATAATGTCCGAGGCCAGCTCCGGTGGAATTTGTTCTAGGACCCCTTTTGCAGCTCCCACTATTTTTTGAGTCACATCCGAAATAGCCTCTGTCACCTCATCCGAGTTTATCTCAACAGTCCTGGGTAAACCTGAAAATGAGTCTCTTCCCCTAACCTCCATTTTCCCTTGCCCCCCGGAGTCTTGGCGAAGGGGGGTAGCAGATCCAATTTTTATTTTGACCTCTTCTGCCATTCTCTCACCTATTATTAAATTATGCTTTTTCCTGACATAGTTTTGGATCGCCTCATCGATCTTATTCCCTCCCACCCTAACTGAGTTGTGCACTACCACCCCACCCAGACAAATTACTGCCGCCTCGGTTGTCCCTCCTCCAATATCCACAATCATATTGCCCGAGGGGTTGGCTATGGGGATTTTAGCTCCAATTGCTGCAGCCAGCGGCTCATCAATTAAAAAGGCCACCTTTGCACCGGCAGATAAAGTGGCATCCAAAATAGCCCGTTTTTCTACGGATGTTACCCCGGCCGGCGCACAAACCATTACTTCAGGCTTAAAAAGCCTTGATGGACCGCAGACTTTATCCAGAAAATAGCGGATCATGGCTTCGGTAATAACATAATCCGCAATCACCCCATCTCTCATTGGACGGGAGGCCAGGATATTACCGGGAGTTCTGCCGAGCATTTCCTTGGCCTCATTGCCAACCGCCAAAACCCTATTGTCATCAGTAGTCACAGCCACCACTGTCGGTTCATTTAAAACAATGCCGGAACCGGCCAGATAAACCAGAGAATTGGCAGTGCCAAGATCAATGCCAATCCTTTTGGATAAATTAAACATGGGGACATTTTACCAATCCAAAAACCATGTCACAAGACGGGCAAAGTGGATCAAACTAACGCAGGTTAATACCGTAAAGATTCGGTTCCGAAGCTGTGGGCGTGGGGAACGAACTAATAATCACCAGCCTTGATGAATCCGGCCAGGGAAAAACAAATGAATCTTCAAATTTCCCGGCATAAATCACTGCTTTATTAGTTCCGTCAAAATCAATAACGGAAACCGTATTATCGTCAACCAAAATCACATGCCTTGAATCCGGCAGCCAAACATGGGATTTGGCAGAGGGCAAATCATATTGCTTTTTACTTTCTATATCATAAACTTTGAATTTTATATTTTCTTCTGCAAACATGAACTTTGTTTCATCCGGTGAAAAACGCAAAATACTTGATGAAGAGGCCAGTTTTTGCGTACCCAAATCTTTAATAGCCTCTATCCGGGCTAAATCTTTGGCTTTAGTATCATCATCCCAGCTTTTTAAGGTTGAGTCCAAAATAGCTGTAATATCTCTGGGCTCTGTGTTTAGGGTATCATCATTTAAAAGATAATTATTTTTGCCTACTGTTGCCAAAACCTGTTTGGAATCAGGAGACCAGCGAAGGCTTGCTTTTGAATAATCCACCTCTGAGTTTGTAGTAATTTGGTGGGGCTCGGATGAACGGGCAAAAGCAATCGGCTGATTGCGACTCATGGTCCAAACCGAAACTCCTGCTTTTTTGCCGGAGGCGACAATGAAGACCAGCTTTGATCCATCAGCACTCAAAACCGGATTGGCCACACCGGTAAAGGTAAGCGGATACATTGTGGGGATAGCAGGAAAAAGGGTAATTTTCAAAGGAGTAACCAGTCCTTCTTTAACTTCAACTTCCCGCTCCCAGGGAATAAAACCTTCTTTGATAACCTTTACGGAATAAATTTTGGGAGCCAGGGAAGAAACGGTGGCATTGGTGGCAGTTGTTAAATGGCCATCTATAAAAACCGAGGCAGCATCAGGTTCTGAGGTAATATTGATAATGCCGGTGCCGACAATTCTTTTTTCCTTAGTGGAAACCGTATAGCCTTTGGCCAAAAAAATGGCAATGGCCGCAGCCACGGCAATGACGACTAGAGTGATAATTGTTATGATAAATCTTTTTGACATAGATATATTCTAGCTTATTTATTAAAAAGTATTAAGTATCAAGTATTATGTATTAAGGGTTTTCAAAATCTTTCTTCCCATAATACTTAATACATACTACGTAATACTAACTACTGACCAGCTTTGCTCTCACAACTAGCCTGTTAAGCAAAGTTCCCGGCGGATCACAGGTTTGCAAAGTTAAAACCGGTGTCTCATATCTGTTGGTTAAAAATGAAATATCAGTTGGTGCAGCAATGGTTTTATCAAAAACCACATAATCATATCTAATATTGCGATAAAAAATAATCACCCGATCCCCGGGTTCCAGCTCCCTTAATAAATAAAATGTGGCATTATAGCGGATAATATTCCAGGGAGCATCTGTTGAATGGGAAAATAAATATAAATTCCCGGGCTGTCCGGGAAGAGTTGAGCCCAAAGCTTCTGCCACACCCTGTGAAAGAGCTCCGGTATATTCCCGCTCATTAGCAGGGTTAACGCCGGCAATTACTTTTGAGTTGGCATTTATTTTTTCAATCACTATTCCATACTCTGTTGATACGGGAATAATTGTATTTTCCTGCGCCTGAACAGAACCAAAACCCGGACCCGGCGACACCTCGAAGGTGGACTTTGACTCCTTCGAGGTGGATGCAGCTATCTGGTGTTTTACCCCAAAAACCCTGTCTATTCTGTAGTTAACTTCTGCGGAAACCACAGGCCCCAATACAAAAATAAAGCTCAAAAGCCCGGTAAAAAAGATTAAATATCCAAAAAACCTGATCAAAAATACTAATTTATAACGTTTTGACATATTCGGATGCGGCCCTGGCGAGAATCGAACTCACAACCTACCGCTTAGGACGCGGCCGCTCTAATCCGTTGAGCTACAGGGCCAAACATATATAATTCTAACACTTCAGGGGGTATAATTTAAGCTGCGGGGTGTAGTGAATCGGTATCACGCTGCGTTCGGGTCGCAGAGACACTGGGTTCAATTCCCAGCACCCCGACCAAACCAAAGCTTAATTTCTTTTTCAGCTTCCTCCGGAGAACCAGAGGCATGAATTAGGTTATAAACCGGGCGCTGTTCTTTATTGGCTACAAGAATTGAATCTGTTCCCAAATCCCCTCTGATGGTTCCCTTTTCGGCTGTTGATGGATCAGTAAAACCGGTTACGGCTCGGGCAACTGCCACAGCATCATCCCCTTCCAAAAGAATCACCACAACCGGGCCGGAAGTAATAAACTTTCGCAGCCAATTAACCACATTCCTGCCCTGATCTTCCGGCGATTTTACTTTTTGTCCGGCAGCTATGGTTTTTTTCCCAATTGAACGAAGATATCCTGGGTCCATCGGATAGTGCTTTTCCACTATCTCCAGAGGAGCCATCGTATCTTTTCTCTTTATAACCTTAAGCCCTACAGCGCCGTATCTTCTGATAATCTCATCTGTCAGGCCTTTTTGAACCCCGTCAGGTTTAATAATTATTAGTGTTTTCTGTAACATAAGGCCTACTTAATTTCCACATCCTCTACCCTGACAGTACCATCTCCAAACATATACCCTACTGCAAACCTGGGAGCTTGAGGATTTCTTTCTTTTGTTATAGCCCCAACAGTTACCATTGGAAGAGCGGTTGCAGGCTCCGGGTATTCACTGAAATAATGAATATCCCCTGAAAAAATCTTTTTTACTCCCGCAGTTTTAAATTGCAGAATCAAACTTTGGGCTTGTTGCTTTAATTTACTATCCACTTTTCCCATTACCCTGTCAGATGACGGGTGAAAAAGCGGCTCATGTAAAAAAACATAAATCCCTTTAACACTATCTGTTTTTGCCTTTTCCAGCTCACTGCCTATCCAAACCATTTGCTGCTCATCCACTCCTAAATAATTGTCACTGTTATTTAAAGTCAAAAATTTAAAACCTTCAAAATCAAAGGCTTGGTAAGTTGGCCCAAAAATTTCCCTGAAATTGCTGTCAGCTTCACCATTTTCTCTTGCTTCCCAAAAATCATGGTCACCGGGAATCAAAAAGTAACGTAAACCGCTGCTATCAAAAACTTGTTTGGCTTTCTTTAGTTCATCTTTCGTGCCAACATCCGTATAGTCACCTAAACCAATAATAAATGCTAAATCCGGATGAGACTTCTTGGCCTGAAAGATAGCTTTGCTTAAACTTTCATTATCATTATGGGAATCTGCCACTATCATAAATTTAAACAACATCTTGCCGATGCCGGCTGCCTGTTGTGTCTGGCCTAAAATATTTTGAGGGATTTTTATGGGTATGGATTTTACTGAAGGAATTAATGCGGTGATTTGGGAAACTATCGCCATCGGGTCGGCTTTAAGAGGGTCAACACCGGAAAAATGCTTATATGCTGAATAAACTCCTCCTAAAAGCAGAGCAAACATTATCAGGCTTAAAAACAGCCTAAAGATAACAAATATTACATTAGTGTGTCGTCTGCCAGAATGGCGTCTTCCAAACATTAACTACATCCTTTCCGGAGCTGAAACTCCTAAAAATTTTAAAGTATTTGCCAGAGTAATTCTCGAGGCCTCCACTAGTGACAATCTTGCTTCCCTTAAATCGTTTTGAGCCTGTAAAACAGGACAGTTCTCATAAAATTTATGAAAAAGATCAGCTAAATTAATGGCATATTCTGTCAACTGATGAACCGCTAAATTTAAAGCCAGCTCTGTTACCAAATCGGGAAAGGCTAGTAGATGTTTGATTAAATTTATTTCGCTCGTATTGTTTAACTGAGCAAAATCCACTTCTTGACTCTTGACGCTTGATTCTTGAATCTTATTCACTTGAACCTTATTCAAAATATTTGCCATCCTGGCATGCGCATATTGAACATAAAAAACCGGATTCTTGCTTGACTCCTCCTTTAAAAGCTCCAAATCAAAATCCATATGAGTTTGCGGAGCAAATCTTAGAAGATAAAACCTGAAAGCATCCTTCCCTACCTCATCCAAAACTTCCCGGGCAGTTATAAAATTTCCCGCTCTTTTACTCATCTTAACCACAATATTTCCTCTTTTAACCCTGACATACTGATAAAGCACAACTTTCAGCTTACCTGGATCAAAACCTAAAGCAGAAACTGCAGCCTGAAGCCTGGGAACATGACCATGATGATTGCTGCCAAAAATATCTATAATTGGGTCTGCACCGGACTGGAATTTTTGCTTGTGGTAAACAATATCGGCTGTGAAATAAGTATATCCTCCATCAGATTTTTGAATAACAGTTTCCCGATCTTTTAAAAACTCATCATTTGGCGCCAGCCACAATGCTCCGTCTTTTTCTTTAACCACTCCTGCTTTTTTAAGCTCATCTATTATCTCTGCAGCTTCCTTACGTAGTTCGGACTCGTGCACTACCAAATCAAATTTAATTCCCATGGCATGAGAGTCGGCCATAATTTCCTCATGCATCATCTCTACCGCCAGGCTGCCTGTCTCTTCATCGGATAAATTCTCTATATCAGCCTCTAAGTGCTTAACCAGCTCGTCAATATATTCTCCCTGATACTGATTCTCTTCAGCTAAATTCCCATGCAGCTTTGCTTTGATTGTTGCCCCCAAAGCTTTAACCTGTTCTCCTACATTATTATCTATAAACTCCCTTAAAACCTCATAGCCCTGGGAGGTTAAAATATTGGCGATTACATCTCCCAGTGGCCCGCTTCTGGCATTCCCGATATGCAGAGGCCCGGTGGGATTGGCAGAAATAAATTCTACTCTGGCTTTTTTACCTTTATTAATATCTGATTTTCCAAAATCTTCTCCCTCCTTCAAAACTTCATGTAAATCATTTGCTAAATCCTCCGGCTTTACAAAAAAATTTATAAATCCCCCGCCGGCAACTTCTGCTTTTTCTAAGTAACTTAAGCCACCTAACTTATTTACAATTTTCTTAGCAATCTCTTTCGGGGTCTGCTTGTTAGAGCCCTGTGTTAGCTTAGCAAGTTGCAGAGCCAAATTTGTACTATAGTCTCCGAAGGTTGGATTTTTTGAAATGGATAAAACTATATCACCTGATGGATATCCCAAATCACTAACTACTCTTTTAAGATCCTCTAAAATCTTTTGTTTTAACATACAACTTAATCATAACACAATTTTTAAACATTAAGACATTAAAAATTCATTAGAAATTAGAAATTAGAAATTTTTCCAGATTTATTCAGCGCTAATAAAACTCCTCCCATCACCATGTAGTATCCAATCCATATAACTACCCATTGTTCTCCCACATATTCCCAGGCAAAAGGGAGGGAGGCAAAAAATTGCACTATATAAATAAAGTAAGTTAAGAGCGCTGAAACCGCTAAAGATATTAGCCATGCCAAGCTACTCCATAAAAAGCCGGCCACCAGCATTGCCCCGCCTAAAATCATAATAAAGGACACTGTCCAAAGTATCAGCACATTGGTTAGGAGTCCCACCAGAGAAAACTGATGAAAATTTTGGGCAATTACAGGCGTAATCATAACCTGCGCAGCTAAACTTACAGCCAAATCCTGGCCAATAATAGGGATCTTATCCAGCCAGTGGAGAAAAATTGGCGCTACCACTATTACCCCAAATGTGGCCAATACAGAGAGCTGAAAGGATATTTCCGTGATCCAGCGGGGATTAACAAGTAACATTAAGCCCACGGTAACTATTAAAACCCAAGTTCCTTCTCTTTCCCTGCCGTAAAGCTGTGCCAGCGATACAAAAGAAAACATGATCGCTGCCCGTAAAATCGGCACCTGCAAACCTGAAAGTAGCGTATAGAAAATTGCCGCTGCCAAACTAAGCATCACAGCGTTTTTCCGCCTGATTAAACCCGATAGCCCCAGGAAAAATCCGGCCACCATGCTCAAATTCTGTCCCGAAGCCACCACAATATGCAAAGTTGAAGTGTCTCTTAAGGATAGTTTCAACTGGCCCGGCAAATCTCTGCTGCGTCCCAATAGAATTCCTGACAGAAGTTCAGCTTGCGGTGAAGGTAAAAATTGGCTAATTTTTTGGTCCAGCGCATCTCTTTGTACCTTAAAAAGATCAATCTTCAACTCCCAACCTCCCTGCTGAAACCTTATGAAATAAATAAGCAGATATAAAATAACAGTCAGTATTATGTTTTTTTTTTGCTTAATACATAATACATAATACTTAATACACTACTAAAGAATCTTTAATCTTTTCAAATATAATCTTGCTGACAACTTTTTTACTTACTAGCTCATCTGACGTTTGGTAAGGCCTTCCGGAAATTATTTTAGAGGCAGTAACCGGGCCTATTCCCGGTAGTGCTTCCAGTTCTGCTTGAGTTGAAGTATTGATATTCACCTTAGATTGGGGGTTGGTTGCGGAAACTGAGGATCCGGTGTGGACCCCCGGTCCAGTTTCTCCTGTCAGAGGCACATATACTTTACTACCATCTGATAGCTTTTGTGCCATATTTAGATATTTTGATATGTATTCTTTATTAGCCGAATCCGAAAACCCGCCGCCTACTCTAATAGCATCTTCCACAATTGAGCCTTCATTTAATTTATACACACCTGGCCTATTAACAGCTCCGGAAACATCAACAGAAATCATTTTTTGAGAATTAACCAGACTTTCTTTGGGGAACCCTTGCCCTGAGGAGGTCGTTGGGTGTTTGTTTAAACCAGAAGCAAATGTACCTCCTATGATTAAAACTATTCCCAGAAGAGATAAGGCTATAGGGATTTTGAATTTTTCCAGCCGCTCTTTAAGCATATCTTTTCATTAACAGTTTACGGTAGCTTTTCATCCAGTTCCTGTATGCCTGATAAAGATGCTCCATCCCTCGCTCCTTCATTTCTTTTCTGACCACACCGCCGGCGTGGGGATAGCGGTGCAGTCTGGGGTGTACCGATGAAAAACCATGAGCATAATGAACCAGCTCATGACCAATTGTCTGATCAATCACTTCCTGCGGAATTGTCAAATCTTTGAACATTCCAGTAATGGTTATATGAGTAGCTCTATTTTTTTTGCTTAGCCTGATTGAACCGAGTCTAAATTTGGCGAATCTACCAAACCTTATAAATAACCTGTTTTTTTGGGGAATATCAACAAAGTATTTTGACCAGAGAAAATCAAGTCGGGATAAAAGCCACTGATCATCTCTTTGGTATGAATATTTTGTTTTAATTGTCATGGCAGTCTAAACTAACTATCAAATCTTATTAGCAATTTTTATTACTAATTGCTAACTACAAAGCTAATGATTTTACCAGGTATATACACAGTTTTTTTCACGGATTTTCCCTGTAAAAATTTTTGAACTTTTTGACTCTCCATTGCGATTTTTTCTACAACTTCTCTATTATCTATTATATCTTTTTGTATCAGAAGGATATCACGGACCTTTCCATCTACCTGGACCGGTATTGAAATTTCTTCTTCTTCCAAGTATTTATTATCAAACTTCGGCCAAGATTCTTTATGTATTGACCCGGACTCACCAATAATATACCATAATTCTTCCGTAATATGCGGAGCAAATGGGGCCAGCAGCAGTATATATATTTTATATTCTTCAGCCCTCACTTTTTCCTTCCTGGATAAATAATTCAGCCATTCCATCATCGCAGCAATAGCAGTGTTGTATTTTAACTGTTCAATGTCTTCTGTTACTTTCTTTATGGTCTTATGCATCATTTGCAGATCCTTCGCTTCGCTCAGGATGACCGAATCGGTCACTTTTTCCTGTAGTGCCCAAACTCTTTGCAAAAAACGATAACTACCGCCAATAGCCTTATCCTGAAAATCCCCTCCCTCTGAAAAAGGACCTAAAAACATTAAATAAGTCCTTAAAGTATCTGCTCCATATTCTTTGATATAATCATCAGGATTTACAATATTTCCTTTGGATTTACTCATCTTGGCTCCTTCGGCAATCAGTAGTCCATGAGCTCTAAATTTGGAAAAAGGCTCTTCAAACTGGAGTAAACCCAAATCGTGAAGTACCATGGTAATGAATCTGGAATACAGCAGATGCAAAACAGAATGCTCTGCTCCGCCAATGTACATATCTACCGGCAGCCATTTCTTGACCCTTTGCTTATCAAAGGGTTTATCATCAAATTCCACCGAAGGATACCTTAAAAAATACCATGAAGAATCTAAAAATGTATCTGAAACGTCTGTTTCCCGTCTAGCTTTTCCGCCGCAGTTTGGGCATTTAACATTATAAAAATCTGCGCTTGTGGCAAGCGGAGATTGCCCTTTTCCGCTGGGCCTAAACTCACTAACATAGGGTAATTCAACCGGTAAGTCTTTTTCCGGCACAGCAACTACCCCGCATTTATCGCAATAAATTATTGGTATAGGAGGTCCCCAATATCTTTGTCTTGAAATCAACCAATCTCTAAGATGGTATTGAATTTGTCTTTTACCAAGGTTGTTATCTTCAATATAGTCTGACATTTTTTGTTTAGCTTCTTTGGAAGTTAGTCCGCTGTATTGTGCCGAATCAAACAGTACAGAAGTTTCTGCGAATTGATTTTTGATTTCTGGATAATCCCAAAAACCGTCTTGCCCTACATCCGCTCCTTTAAACCCATCCTTTGGCTTAATAACTGGTTTTACCTTCAAACTGAATTTTTGGGCAAACTCGTGATCTCTTGCATCATGTCCTGGCACACCCATTACAGCTCCTGTTCCATAACCAACTAGAACATAGTCTGCCACCCATACTGGAACTTTTTCGCGGTTAAGGGGATTAATAACATAACCACCCGTAAAAACACCTGTTTTTTCTCTATTCTCCATTCTCTGCGATTCTGTTTTCTTTTTTACAGCTTTTACATACTGATCTACACGTTCTCTTTTGTCTTCTTTAATAAATTTTTGAAGCAATGGGTTTTCAGGACTGACGACTAGAAAGGTAACTCCAAACACCGTATCTAATGCCGTAGTAAACACTTCTACCTCAGCTGCTTTATCCTCGCTATTAAATTTAAGCATCACACCTTCAGATTTTCCTATCCACATCCTTTGGGCAATCTTTACCTTTTCTGACCAATCTAGCTTGTCTAAATTACCCAAAAGTCTTTCAGTATAATCGGTAATCTTAAAAAACCATTGTTCCAGCAATTTTTTCTCTACGATACTGCCGCACCTTTCGCATGCGCCGTTAATCACCTGTTCATCAGCCAGTACTGTTAAATCCTTTGGGCACCAGTTTACACTGGCTTTTTTACGATAAGCTAAGCCCTTATTATACATTTGCAAAAATAACCATTGAGTCCACTTATAATAATTGGGTTTGAAGGTTTCAACTGTTCTAGTCCAGTCATACGCATTACCGATCATCATTAATTGTTCATAAAATCGCTTCTCTGTGATTTTCGAAAGCTCCACAGGGTGTTGATTAACCTTTAGAGCATAGTTTTCACTATGAATACCAAATCCATCTAGCCCAATTGGTTCAAATACATCCAGATCCTGCATCATTTTAAAGCGGGAGTGTATGTCTGAACCGCAAAAAGCATACATGTTGCCTACATGCAAGCCTTCAGCAGAAGGATAAGGGAACATCATCAGGCTGTAATATGGATTTTTAGCAACCTCCATATCCGGACTAAACAGTTTATCCTCTTTCCACTTCTTTTGCCATTTGGATTCAATGGAACTTGGAATGTATTTGTTCATAAAATTTATGTTATCACAACCTAAAGTCTTCTTCAATCCTAAACTAGAATTGACATTGGAAATTATTTAGGTCAATTAGAAATTAGTAATTAGTAATTCGTTTCACACTCCTTTTCACAAGCACAAAGCAAGATTTCTATTGTTTATTTGATATAGTTAGTATATATTTTGATTAATTGAAAATTGTAAATTGTAAATTGTAAATTGTATTTAAGGCTATGCGTTAATTATCTTGATGGCTTTTGATATAAATTTAGATATTGACAAGTTATTATTCATTTGGTATTCTGTAACCTCAAAGAAATCAGATAGGGGCAATGCAGACGGATGCCTCTATCTGATTTTGCGTACTCCCTTTTTATTATGTAATGTTGTATTGTTGAGATAATGAAAAAATTCTGTCTTTTCATTACGACTTTTCTATTACTTACAACTTCTTCTGTCCATGCCCAAACTCAAAGCCTGGAAACAACTTCAGTCTATGAAATCACAGACAATGATGCTACTGAGAGCGATATTCTGGTGGCAACAGATAAAGGTTTAACCAGAGCTACCAAAAGCTTTGATAATAAAATGTTCGGCGTGCTATCGGAAAAACCTTTACTTGTTTATCGCGACAGCAATGTTAAAGGAAAACCTGTTATCAGATCCGGAGTAACCAGTGTTGCGGTCACCACATTAAACGGTCCAATCAAATACGGCGATTATATTACCTCTTCTTCTATTTCCGGAAAAGGTCAGAAAGCAACCGAATCAGGTTATGTTTTAGGGATAGCAATCGGAGTTTTCGACGGCAGTGGAGCCGAGCAAGTTGATGGTCCCAACGGCAAAGTGGCCCTGGGTAAAATCCCTGTTGCCATCAGGGTTGAGTATGCGGAGTTAACCAACCCCCGATTTGCAGGAAGATTGTTTGGTTTTGTTGGCAGCTCGTTTTTGGAAAACGTCAATGATCCTAAAAAAATTGGTAATGTTGTACGCTACATTGCAGCCGGACTGGTGGTACTTCTGAGCTTTACCTTTGGATTCTTAACTTTCTCCAGATCCATAGCCAAATCAATAGAAGCCCTCGGCCGAAATCCCTTGGCCAAATCAACAATTCAACTATCTATGATAATCAATATCGGTCTTCTGGTTATTACGGCAGTAATCGGAATTGTAGCATCGGTTTTAATAATCAAATTGTAGTATTATCATAATTATGCAACTGCCCGAAAACTCTGTCATTTTAATAACCGGCACAGTTGCTATTTTGGCTAGTATTTTATATCTTCGTGAGTATTTTTTAAGAAAAAAAATCATTGAAAGTCAAAAAGAAGTCTACCTGGAAACCAAACAAAAAAGCGCCGAGCTTCTTGCAGCGGCGTTTGAGGCCGAATCCGAAATAGTTTCGGGTGGCAACTGGGCCGCAAAAAAGCTGATCTCGGAATATTCAAACCGGCTGCAAAATCTGATTGACGGCTCCAGAGATTCCATAATCTCCGCCCAGGATCAGCTGATAAACTTTATGCGGGATTTGCAAAAGCGGAGTTTGGATTTTGAGCAAGCCAGTAAGGTTTCAACAGAAAAAAGAATCAGCCAAACTTTTGAGCGACTGGAGCAAAAACTATCCGATTTTTTAATACAGACAGAGCAAAAAACAGCTGCCTCAATAGAGCTTGAGCTAAAAAGCACCAGGTCATTAATTGAAACTTATAAAAATGCTCAGCTTAAACTCATTGATGAAAACATCATTGCCATGATGGAACAAACCCTAAGCATAGTTTTATCCAAAAAGCTTTCACTTAAAGATCAGCTTGATTTAATTTATGAGGCTCTGGAAAAAGCCAAAGTGGAAAAATTCATTGTATGAACAACCTACTGGCCATTATCTTAAAAGATACTTTCACCCTGGCCCAGCTCAATTCAAGGGTCAGGGTTTTAAAATCCACTCTTTTAAATGAATTTTTCGGAGGATCGCAAACACAGTTGACAGCAGGGGAAATGAGCTGGCTTTCCAGCTTGCCGCCGGATGCAAAAAGTAAATTCAATAAAGACAATGTGTATAAAATCTTTGAAGAAATTGAAAAAGCTATTAAATTATTACCCACTTTAACTATTTATCTTACCTTTGAGCCTGATGAACCCACTATTTTTAAAATAGGCTCATTTGCCAGGAAATTATACCAGCCAAATATTCTGCTGGATACAAAAATTGATATGGGTTTAATAGCAGGATGCTCCCTGGTCTGGAAGGGAAGGAAGAAAGATTATTCATTAAAATCAAGGCTTGATGAAAAGAAAGGAGAGGTCTTAGAAAACTTCAAGAAGTTCTTAAGGTAATATGGACCAAACACAAGAAGTGGGTTATGTAACCTCCAGTCGGGATTTTCTGGTTTATCTTGATGGTTTCCCTACCATCAAGATAAATGACATGGTGCAGTCTGATGAAGGAATAAGGGGTTGGGTTAACTCCCTCGAAGAGGATAAAATTGAAGTTTTAATGCTGGATGAAGGTAAAATAGTTCCCAAACAGCAATTTATTCGCTTGAGCTCCCGTTTGGGAGTATCTGTTGGAGATTTTTTACTCGGCCGGGCCATTAACCCTTTGGGTGTGCCAATTGACGGCAAAGGCCTTCTTTCCAAAACCAAGACAAATCCGGAGCTTGGACTTGAACAAGCAGCTTTGGGCATTGAAAGCCGGGAGTTTATTACCGAGCAATTTTTAACCGGAATAACTTTAATTGACAGCTTGATACCTCTGGGTAAGGGACAAAGGGAACTGATTTTGGGAGACGCTCACTCAGGCAAAACCGGATTTTTAATTGATACCATTATTAACCAGAAAAATACCGGAATAATCTGTATTTACGCCTCAATCGGCAAACCGGCTGTAGTTGTTAGAAACTTAATTGATACATTAAAAAATAATAAAGCGCTTATATTTACGGTCATTGTTGCTACTTCCTCTTCCGAACCTGCTCCCCTGATCTTTCTGACTCCAAAAACCGCTTTTACTATTGCCGAATATTTTCAAAAAAAGGGCAAAGATGTGCTGTTAATTCTTGATGATCTTGGTACTCATGCCAAGATTTACCGGGAGATTGCTCTTTTGGGCAATAAATCACCGGGGCGTGAATCATATCCGGGGGATATTTTTTACCAGCATGCCCATCTTTTGGAGCGGGCAGGAAATTTTTTGCCTCAATATGGAGGAGGTTCGATAACGGCTTTACCGGTCATCGAACTCAATTTAAATGATTTTACCACTCTCATCCCCACCAATGTCATGTCAATGACTGACGGACATCTACTTTTTAAAGCAAGTTTGCGCTCCCAGGGCCAAACTCCGGCTATTGATATTTCGCTGTCAGTTTCGCGGGTGGGAAGACAAACGCAAGATCCGGTCAGTAATTTACTTTCTGCCAAGATAAGACAGGTTTTGTCCGCCGCGGCGGATTTAGAAACAATCTCCAGATTTTCTTCGGAACTTCCTCCGGAAACACAGTTAACTTTGCGAAGAAGAGATCTGATTATGGAACTTCTTAAACAGGATCCTTTGACTCAAGTCCCAAAACCGATCCAGCTGATACTTTTAGCTCTAGTCTTTACCACATTTTTGCAAACTAAAAACCAGGCCTTTGTGGAAAAATATAAGGCCACAATAATTCAGGCCTTTCTGAGGGATCCCCGGCTGATGCCTATTGCTAAATCAACAGCTAAGTTTCAAAGCGACGAAGAGCTGATTAAAATTCTGGAAGGAGCAGGGCCTTTTTTGGCCAAACTTTGCCCATGACTATCAAACAGATTGAACAAGCGCTGGAGGAAGGACAATCCTTGAAACAGATTGCCCAGGCATATTCTGAGATTGCCAATCTGAAAATCAAAAGAATAAGGGGTGAGGTTGAAAGAAACCGGATTTTTTTTCAGGAGATTTCCGGAGTTTATGCTCTGATTAAAAAGCTGGCAGTTAAAAAAAAGATCAATATTGTAAAACCTAAAAAACTAATCAGTCTGGTTTTAACTTCAAACTATAGATTTTACGGCAATATTAACTCCGATCTGCTGGATTTTTTTGTGGCCTCAACCAAAAATCTGCCAACAGATCGAATAATGCTGGGAAAAGCAGCCATAGAATATTTCAGGGCCAGTAAAACCCTAAGCCACTTAGGTAACTTAAAAGAAGTGCTGTTAAAAACAGATGAGCCTGACGGAGCAGAATTAACCAATCTGGTAAATCTAATCAAAGATTATAATCAGGTATTAGTTTTTTACTCCAGTATGAAAAGTCTTTTGGTCCAAATACCCCGGGTGAGCGATATTACAGCTACGCACACACCTTCCAGGAGTCAAAGCCCACCTGGAAGGTGGCCGAATGGACTCCTTCCAGGTGAACAATCGGCAGATTTCAAGTTCATCTTTGAACCGGATCTTGCCAAAATTTTGGCATTTTTTGATAGCCAAATTATCACTTTGCTTTTAGAGGGAACTTTTCTGGAATCAGAGCTTTCCCGGACTGCCTCCCGCTTTATTTCGATGGATCAGGCGGAAACAGAAGCTAATAAATATATAAAGGAATATGAAAAACTCAAAGCTTATACTAAAAGAAACATGGATAATAATACAATTTTGGAAAACTTTGCATCTATGGCAGCATTAAGAAAGGAGTCATGAATCAAGTTAGAGGCATCATCACCTCCGTTACCGGTCAGGTTGCCACTGTAGAAATTGAAGGGGATAATTTTCCGGTAGCTTTTGAAATTTTAACCAGTCCAAAAGACCCGGGGGTCATGCTGGAGGTTTTTTCAGAAACCGAATCCAGTATATTTGCTCAAATACTCATCCCGCCTGATAAATTATTCAGAGGAATGATCGTTGTCGGAACAGGGTCAGACTTAAAAGTGCCTGTGGGGCAGGCTGTTTGCGGGAGGGTGATTGATCTTTTTGGTCTGCCCAGAGACAATGGTGGACCTATCAAAGCAGATAAAAAGATATCAATCTATTCTAAAACTCCCTCTTTAAGTCTGGTAAAATCCAGCTACGAGATTTTGGAAACCGGCATCAAGGCAATAGATTTTCTAACACCCATACAAAAAGGCGGAAAAGTCGGCTTTATCGGAGGAGCAGGGGTAGGTAAAACCATCCTTTTAACAGAGCTCATGCACAATATCACCCTCAAACAAGATCAGGGCAAGCCGGTGTATTCCGTATTTGCCGGTGTGGGTGAGCGTATCAGGGAAGGCCAGGAGCTATATCAAAGACTAAAGCAGTCTGGAGTTTTGCCAAAAACAGTGATTATTTTAGGCCAGATGAATGAGAACGCGGCTATCAGGTTTCGAGTTGCTCAGGCAGCTGTAGCCCAGGCCGAGTATTTCAGGGATCAGCTAAAATCGGACGTGCTGTTTTTTATTGACAATATGTTCAGGTTTGTTGCTGCCGGGGCGGAGGTGGCAACACTGTTAGGTACCATCCCCTCCGAGCAGGCATATCAGGCCACTTTGCAAACAGAAATATCCACTCTTGAGGACAGACTTATCCCCACTGCTACCGGCTCAATCACCTCTTTTCAAAATGTCTATGTACCCGCAGATGAAATAACTGATGCCGGAGTGGTGGCAGTGATGTCTTTTTTGGATACGGCCATTGTTTTATCCCGTTCTGTTGCTCAAAAGGGTATTTATCCGCCAATTGATCTCTTTCAGTCCTCTTCTTCAACCCTGACCAAAGCTTTTCTAGGAGAAATTCATTTTAAAGCTCTAACAGAGTTCCAAAAACTATTGGAAAACTATAACAAACTATCACACATTGTAGCAATTGTGGGAGAGGAAGAACTATCAGTTGAAAATAGGATTCTGTACAACCGAACCAAAAAAATTATCAACTATTTAACCCAGCCGTTTTTTGTGACTGAAAAACAAACCGGTAAAAGAGGTGCTGTTGTTCCCAGAAATACTACTGTAAATGATATCACAGTGATACTTTCTGGTCGCTTAGATAACATCCCGGCAGAAAAGTTTATGTTTATTGGATCTTTGGCAGATGCAAAGATAATTTGAGGATAGACGCTGGATGCTGGAAGCTGGATTTTGAAACTGGAAGTTAGAAGATTGAAATTATCTATCTTCTACTGCAAAGCAGGAGCTTTGCTCATTTATCTAACATCAAATTCTAGCATCTAGTATCTATTGTCCAGCATCAAAATTATGAATCAAACACTACATGTCCGAATAATCTCTCCTCAACAAGTTATCCTGGATACTCAGGCTTCTTCTGTTTCCTCTAAAAATCTGCAGGGAAATTTTGATATCCTGCCCCTTCATGCCAATTTTATAACCATCATTGAGAATCAACCAATTGTGGTAAGACCTCCAAAACAAAAACCCCTGAGTTTCAAATTTCCATTAGCTATAATTTTGACTACTGAAAATAAGGTCAGTATTTATACATATTCTACTTCCTGATCCATTTTGTTCTAAATTCCCTCTTGACAAATCTATGCAAACCTATGTACGATGGTTATAGAATCTATGCAAAGCACCAGATTTGCCTAGATTTTAGCAGACGGAACAAATAGACTATGTCTAACCCGTCTGTAATTTTACTTAAAATAGGCCAGGCCTCCAAACTTCTCGGTGTTTCCATAGATACTCTGCGCAGATGGGAAAAAGCAGGCAAACTAAAAACCATCAGGACCCCGGGTGGAACAAGATTATATCCTTTAGACTCCTTAAGAAAACTGAATCCTTCCTCTGTTGAACAATTTGAGTACAACCCCCTGTCCACAGAAGAACTATTAAAAAAGGCAGAAGAAAATAGTATAGAGTATGCAGTATTAAGTATAAAGGGTAAGGAAATAGAAGAACCCACTGAACTGCCTAAAAAAGCATTTAAATTCTTAACTCCTGCATTATCTATCCTGAGCACAGTGGTAATTGCATCTGCAACTATTGCAGGTTTATCTTTTATTAAACCCTCTATACCCTATACTCTATACTCCATACCCTCCTCCAATGTACTGGCCGTAGCTTCAGCTCCTGCTTTTTTAGAGATAAATTCAGATACTCAAATTAACGGCGCGCTCTCGGTCAGAGATACCATTAATGGCTTAACCCTGGAAGCTACTCCTTCAGCAGGAACTATTACACTGGGTGCAGGAGGAACTATTTTGAATATAACAAAATCTGCCAAACTGGATCAGGATGTATCCAGTAGTTCTTCTCCTGCATTTGCCGGTATAACTTTAAGCGGAACTGCTTCCCAGATAACTTCCGGATCTAATACATTTACTCTTCCCGGAGCTACAACAACCCTAGTTGGAACTAATACTACTCAGACCTTAGTAAGTAAAACCATATCAGGATCGGATAATACCTTAAAAAGTATTCCCAATTCAGCTTTATCTAATTCTAAGATAACAGTAACAGCAGGAACTAATTTATCAGGCGGAGGGGATGCTAATTTAGGCTCATCTGTTACACTCTCTCTTAAGGATTCTCCGTCCATAACCAGTATTACTACATCAGGGATAGTTAGTTTGGCTGATGGATCAGCCTCTGCTCCATCTTTAACCTTTACTAATGATTTAGATACAGGATTATATAGATTATCAAGTAATACCATAGGTTTAATAACAGGAGGTAGTGCCACATCAGGTATAACCATAGATACAAATGGTAATGTAGGAGTGGGTATTATAGCTCCCAGCGCTACTCTTTATGTATCAGGTAATGCAGGTGTGGGATATACATCCAGCAGTGGAGTATCTGTACCTAATTTAGGTTTGGCTGTTGCAGGTAATGTAGGTATAGGTATAACTACAGCAAACTCATTACTTTCAGTAGCAGGAGGAGCACATATAGGAGGAATCAGGCAGGGAATAGCTGCTCCTGCTAATGGACTGTTTGTGGATGGGAATGTGGGTATTGGGGCCACCACCTCCAGTAATATATTGGATGTCTGGGGAAATAGCAGGATTACAGGCACATTAACTATAGATTCTACCGGTACATTAGGATCAGGGTTAATTGGATATTCAGGAGTAACTACTCCATCATCAGGTTTGGCAGTATCAGGTAATGTGGGAGTTGGTACTACTTCCCCCTTACAGGCCCTGCATGTTGTGGGCCAGTGTGTGACAGGGGATTCAATTTTAATCACAGAGAATGGGGAAAAAGTCAGAGTTGACCAGATCAAAGAAGGTCAGAAAATCTATACTCTGGATCAGCAAACTCAGAAATTTGTCCCTGCCCAGGTTAATGCTTTACTTAATATGGGGGTAAAGCCGGTGTTTAAACTTACTACCGGATCAGGGAAACAAATTAGAACTACAGGCAATCATCCATATCTGGTAAACACCCCGGATGGTGGCCCGAGTAGAATAGTTGAAGTGTCTCCAATTCAAAATGCCGGTTGGGTTAAAGTCTCTGATTTAAAGGTTGGTGATAAAATAGCAGTAGCTGAAGATTTATCGGCTGCGGGTGACTTTGGTTTCCCAGAAGCGAACGGCCAAAATGACAGCAATTATAAACAGCGTATAGTAAATAGCATAAATAGCGATAGTTTGTTCAGTAGGAGTGAGAATCATAATGATTTTGCCTTTCTTTTTAATACAAATGCAAGAATTAACCCCAGTATAGCAGCAGGTAAGTTGAATGTCAACAGCAGTAGTGGCACAGAAAATTATTCTTATCAATGGGACCCCATTGTATCTATAGAATATACCGGAGAAGAACAGGTCTGGGATTTAGCCATAGAAGGAACTCATAACTTTGTTGCCAACGGCATTGTTGCCCATAATACATATATAAATTCAGGGTTAAATATAGGTGCTGCCTTTACAGGAGGAGCGGCCACTATTTCCAATGGACTGGGGGTACAGGGTAATGTGGGAATTGGGACAACTACAGCTTCTTCTAACTTAACAGTTATCGGTACCACCAGTATTTCAGGAGTAGAAACACTTTCTGCCAATAATGCAGCCCTGTCTTTTACCGGTACTACTCCATCCATAACCAGTGGTTCATCTGTATTTGGAATATTTGCCGGAGGTAATGTGGGAGTG
>VMGD01000026.1 GCA_007376405.1 Microgenomates group bacterium Gr01-1014_7 | reverse complement strand
CTCCGCAGGTCAGAACGGTATTGAGGTTTTAGCAGTATGTCATAGGGCTTTTGGTACGTCCAGACAAGCTTTTCGTCTTTTAACAAGACGTTCCAACCAATCTTTGCAACTGCTTTGCGTTTTGCCTCTAAATCATCGCTATTTAGCATCTCTCGTGCCTGATAGGCTGTTGTAAAGAAATCTTCAGCAAGTTCCAACCAGGAGCGCTGACCGCTTATTCCATCATCTATTTTTTCTTTTAATTTAGCCTGTTCATCAAAAATAGCCTTTTTCTTACCGGTAAACTCCTCTGCAGTCATCTCCTCCCTTGCCCGCATCTTAAAATAGCCGTCAAGCTCACTTTGTAATCTTTGATATTGTCTTTGTTGGCTTTCTACTACCTGCGCCCTTTGTTTTGCCTCTGATTCGTACTTAGCATTAAGCAGTTTAATACCTAAACGCCATGTTTCCTCATCAATAGTAATGGGGGCAATCTTCTCATCAAGCTGCCGCTCAAGTTCTTCCAAATCTATGCCTTTTTGAGTGCATTTACTGCATCTTTTGCTTGAACGGGCATAAGTATATTCTGCCCATCTGTCAGTTTTCTTATAATACTTGCGCTTGGTTTCAAAGATTATAGACGCACCGCAACCACAGCCACATTTAAGAAGTGCTGCATATGGCCAGTCGTTCACCATTTTTTTCGGCTTTGCCTTATTATGCAAGACTATCTGTAGATCATCAAACAGACGTTTTGAAATCAGAGGTTCGTATGTTCCATTGTGTAACTCGCCTGCGTGTTCATAAACACCATAATATATCGGATTTTGGAGGATCCGGTGTAGATGTGATTTACTAACAGGCTTACCTTTGCGGGTCCGCAGTCCCCAGGTGAAGATTAAATCAGTCATTTGACCAAGTGAGTACTTGCCAGTTGAGTACTCGTTAAAGACCCTTATAACTAAATCTTTACGCTCTGGATCAGGGGAGATATTAGTTACTCCATTTACCTTTGTATTGATGTAGCCAATAGGAGCTAAGTTTGGATATTCACCACGCTCATACTTCTGCCTTATACCACGCCTGACATTATCTGATAGATCGTCTGAAAACTTCTTAGCCATTCCAAACTCCAAAGCCATAAAAAACTTATCATCCCCATTATTCTTATATTGCTTGTGAGGTGTATCTACCTGTTTAATCTTCCCTTCATCCATAAGCCAGATAACTTCACCACCATCTTTTGAGTTGCGAGCAATACGGTTAGCGTGCCAAACAAGCAAACCATTAGCCTCTCCACTTTTAATACGTACTAACATCTCATCAAACACCTCACGCCCGGGATAATGTGCGCTTTTACTCTCGGTTAATATATCTACTACCTGTAAATTATACTTGAGTGCGTACTCTTTAAGCTCTCTGATTTGGCTCTCAATTGACAAAATTTGCCTATCCTCATCATCCGAGGACTTACGGCAGTAGATAAAATATTTTAATTGCTCGCCGTTTATATTCATCTTAATCTTAATTTAATGATTTAACTTGCATAGTTACTCCTTACTGGATACTAACTCTTGTTACTATATTGATACCAGTTACTATATAGTTATCTATTGTTACTATAGATTTGCAGGTATCTCGTCCATGTTAACATCTTCTACCGATAGTATTCCTCTCACTTCGCCAGTTTGCTTGCAGTACAAATTAATGGTGTAGTCACAGAGCGTTTTAAACAGCTGTTTATCTTCAATAAACATAGCCTTGATGTAGCCACCCCTGGTTCTTATAGCCGGCGGTTCATAAGTTAATATCAGTTTACCGTCCTTGCCGAATGGTTTTACCCGGATGGTACCTCCATATATCTTGACTGCTGCTGACTCTGTTTTAAATATCCAGGTGACATAAGCCTTGATATTATCTTCGCGCACTGTTGGTTTTATTTCAGCTGAGAATCCGGTGATATTAATGTTAAGTTCAAGGTTGTCCATATTTTTGTTTCCATTTCATCTTCAAAAAGGCCTCCATAACATCTGTCAGGTTCTCGGCTATTTGAGTTACCTCATCACCAGTTAAGGATCTCTTATAACGAGGCTCAAAAACCTTTTTAATCTCTTTTTTAAGATCTTCATTTAGCCAGCCTTGCGTTCCATAGCTATTCATCTGAATACAACCTGTTCTTTAAAAGTTTGAGGTTTGCCAAAAGTGTCTGTGGTTCGAGGGTTAACTTTTTAGCCCAGTAGGCCTGGATCGCTTCAGCTAAACCCTCGTTTTTTTGGAATATAAACTGAACTTTTTGAGGATTGGTTTTATCAAGAGAGTCCAAAGCAAAACCTAAACTAAGCAATACAGAAGAAAGTCCAATATCATAGGTGGCAAAAAGATTGTGAGAAAAATCTTTGCTAATGCTCATGTTACCAGGCACGATATCACAGCTGAAAAGAGGTGTAAGTAACAGGAGGTTTGGGAAACAATGAATTCGGGAAACAACGAGTTTGGTAACTTATTGTTGCTTATTTTTTGTGAAGGCTCGCAATCGATTCTTGTATCGTCTGTAGGTTTCTTTTACCCACGATTCATCAGTTACTCGTGGATCGTCAGGGTATTTATCGATAAGATGATCGGCAATTTCCCAGAATTTCTTTCTCTTTTTGTCTCGAAGGTCAGCAATCTCTTTTGAGATATCAAGCACCGTGCTTTTGGGAAATGAGACTTTGGGTAGCTCTTGCATGAGGTCTTTTAGAATCTTCCAGTTATCCTCAATCCATTTGGTAAGTTGATTTTTCGTAACCTGTTCATATACGAGCAAAGCGCCGATTGATTCTTTATCTTTTTGGTGTTTTTGTACCTCGTCAAGAATATCTTCATTAGTCGTCATGAAGAGAAACGAATCCTGTGGTCTGATATTTTGAAATGCATTAAAAGCAATAAGCATGAAAAATTGAGACGCAAAAATTGATGGGCTATAGTGAGCGGTTAATCGTTCCAGGTCTTTCTTCATCTTTTCCTCAAGCGCATAGGTGCTAAATCCTTCCTCATTTTTTCTATGCTTCAAGCTATCTTCCTGAGCTTTGTTTTTCTTGAAATACTTTTCAATAGCCAATCTTTCTGCTTTAGTAAGGGAACTATAAAATGTATCCAGTTTGTCCTTCCTTTTCGCAATTACTTCTAATAGTTTATCCTTCGGAGCAAAAATAACTTCATCAGAGCGAAATATTTCATCAAGGAGCCGGTGGAATTCCTCCGTCTTTTCAAAACTTAGCCCCTCAATTAAATCACCTCTGATTTCAATAGAGTTATAAAGCACATCAAGCGGATAACCATTTTTAGGAATACCATGTTTTTTTCTCAGCAGCTTCTGTTTGTTTTGGAAGTATTCATCTTCAAGCAAAAAATGTAAGAAGTTTTCTGTTTCCAGGCTAACAACTTTTGCCCGATGAGGGAAGAATAACAAATTATCAAATATAGTTATTTTCATGGTAATTTTAATGCTTAAAAACAGTTTACCCGAAATGTCAGGTGGTTGTAGTTTACCAGTTTTATTCTCTTTGGAGGTAATGAAGAATTACTTAAATGGATCGAGGAAATTCTAATTTAGAGCGATTTCAAATAGGATAAGAACTTAGCAACTGCCTCCTCTGGAGTGGCCCAAGAGGTTACCAATCTAATACCAGAATTTTCAGCATCTACTTCTGTCCAAACATAGAATCCATATCTTTCTTTCAGTCTCTCAATAAGACGATTAGGCAAAATCGGGAAAATCTGATTTGTCGGCGATTCCACCAAGAATTTGTATCCTAAGTTTGTGATACCTTCTATAAGTTGTGATGCCATTTGGTTGGCATGACTGGCAAGCTCAAAGTACAAGTCATCTCTAAATAACTCCAAAAACTCTATTCCTAAAATTCTTCCTTTTGCAAGTAACGCCCCCTTTTGTTTTAGATGGTATCTGAAATCTTCTTGCAATCCAGGATTGTTAATAACTATTGCCTCTCCCAGCAATGCTCCATTTTTAGTTCCCCCAATATAAAATACGTCTACTAAATTAGATACCTCAGGTAATGTTATATCTGAAGCTCCTGATGTTAAAGCAGAACCAAGTCTTGCACCATCCAAATATAAATAAAGGCCATTTTCTTTACATACTTTTGAGAGATCCTCAAGTTCTTGTTTTGTATAAACAGTACCTAGTTCGGTTGCGTCTGAGATAAAAACTACTTTTGGTTTAACCATATGTTCATCAGTGTGGAATTTGACTGTTTGTAAAACTTGTTCAGGCTTAATTTTTCCATCACCGCTATCTACAGAAATAACCTTATGACCAGTTGCTTCAATGGCTCCTGCTTCATGAACGTTAATATGAGCTGTTTTTGCAGCAATTACAGCCTCATATGGCTTCATCATAGAGGCGAGAATAATAAGATTTGCCTGAGTTCCACTCGAGACAAAATGTACAGCAGCATTAGGATTTTTAATACGATCTCTTATAAAATTAGCCGCTTCCGATGAAAATGAGTCTTCTCCATACCCAGTTTCCTGAGTAAGGTTAGACTTATTTAAAGCTTCTAGGATTCTAGGATGCGCTCCTTCAGAATAATCATCAAAAAAATTATGTTCAAGACTCATAAGTTCAATATTATACCTAACGTAAGCTATTTAAGCAAAAAAATGTTAAACTGTGCCGAAGGCTCCTCCTTAATTATTATGATTGGTTTAAAAAGAGGCACAGTTAAACTCACCATTAACTGAAGAGGAGTTTGAAACTCTACCTAGGAGCGAAAAGATGTTTACTCATAAACACTGGGGAGTTATTCACCTATATTCCGAACCTGAAAGATACGTAAATAATTCAAGGAATCCTAACACATACCAAGATCTTATCAACAAATGCGATGTAGCACTGATGGATATTAAAAAGGGTGAGTTGGTTACAACTGATGCTGCAAAAGACGATATTTCCTAGATTCAAGCCCTACCTAATTTGATTTAATCGCCTTATGACTTTATAATTCACTACTATGCCAGTTGAAGCAAAAGTTAGAGATTTACAAATGCAGCCTCTTAAGGGTGGTGGTCCTCTCAAACTTGGAGTAGCAAAGATGACAATGGCAGGTTTAGAAACTGGGGGTGGTGGAATTAAAGATCACTTTTTAGTAGCTGTAACTAAAGAACAAGATTCACAAGGATTTCATAACTTTTTAACTCAAAGGATGCAAGTTGACCCAGATAAAAACTTATTTGTTCCTGGCGATCCAAGATTAGCCTTGGTTAAACCAGAAATTTATAGAGGGGAGCTAGTTTTTAGTTTTGAGGATAAACATTATATTCATGATCCAGGAGAGGAGGCAGATGATCCTACAAGAGTTATTCCTGTACAGGTATGGGAATATAGAGGCGGGGCAATTGAAGTCCCCACCCTTTCAGAGTGGTTAAGTGATGTCTTGCAAAAAAGGTTGAAGGTAGCCAGGACAAGTGGGTCATGGAATAGAATGTCAAAACAAAATTTCATGGAAAATAATAATCCATTGAGGGCTCAAGATGGTTATCCAGTACATGCAGTTTCTTGGGAAGATACGATAGCAATCTTTGGAGCCTTAGGTGTAGATGTTGATCCTAATAGGTTCAGATATCAAGTTTTATTGGAAGGTTTAGAGTTTAGAAGTATCCATAACTTTGCCAGAGGAGTGATAAATGGCGTGACAGTTGAACAGCCTAAACCTTGTGATAGATGTGAGATTACAGGCATTGATCAAGAAAAAGGCGAATTCAGCAGAATTAAACCTCTTGCAGGACTAGTTAAATTAGGTATTGGCCGTTGGATAAGACCTGATAATGGTAATAAGGTACAAATTGTGGGAGAGAATTGGTTACCTCAAGGAGAAACAGTGATCAGACCTGGTGATACTTTTACATTTACTGATTTAAAAGAAGTTCCACTCCAATTTGAAGAACCAAAACAAAAAGTTAAGGAGTTAGGGGTATAATTTAGATATGAATGATGAGCTGACTCACAAGTTTGTAGCAGTTCTTAATAAAAAGATTCCCACTGGAAATTTAATGAATGGCTTAGGTCATATGGCAGCAGGATTAGCTGGTAGCTACCCAAATTTACCAGAAATGAGATTTGATAGTTATTTTGATAAAGACGGAGGGGAACACAAAAGCATTTCTGATAATCCCTTTATTATTTTACAAGCTGACAACTCAAATCAAATTAGAAATTTAAGAAACGAAGCTAAGGTAGCAGGTATCCATTTTGTGGATTTTACATCCACCATGACTGTTGGAACTTATAAGGAACAACAGGAAAGAACTAAAAATACTCCCGAAGTAGAATTAGAATATTATGGAATTTGTCTGTTTGGTCCAAAAGAGATCTTAAATAGTTTAACAAAAAAGTTTTCACTATGGAGAGGTTAGAGATATATGCAGTTTATTGATTTATCAGTTCCTATAAATGAGAGTACTCCTGTTTATCCAGGTGATCCTAAAACTAAAATTCAACCTGCTGGAATTTTAGAAAAAGATGGATATGAGGATCATTATGTCTGTATCGGCACTCATGTTGGAACTCATGTTGATGCTCCAAGGCATATGATAGCTGCGGGTAAAAATTTAGATCAAATCCTCATAGATAGATTTATAGGACAGGGCGTTTATATTAAAGTTGATAAAAAATTTGACTTAGAAGAAATCAAGAAAGTAGAGATTGAAGAGGGTGATATTGTTTTATTCCACACTGGCATGAGCGATGTTTATCATAAGTCGGCTTATTACGATGATTACCCAGCTATAACAGAAGATATAGCCAATTATCTGGTTAAGAAAAAGATAAAAATGGTAGGAGTAGATATGTGCAGCGTAGATCATGAACCATTTCTAGTTCATAGAATCCTACTTAAAAATGATATTTTAATTATTGAGAATCTGACTAATTTAGTAGAGCTTCAAGGTAAAAAGTTTAAAGTATATGTCTTTCCAATTAAGCTACAAATAGATGGTGCTCCTACCAGAGTTATAGCCGAGATAATTAAATAAATGGCTTTATAAACTCTACGGCCTAACGCCGGAAGAAATTGGGATTATGAAGGGTAGCAATGAAAATCTGAAAAAGCTAGTTTTAGGCTAATTCTACATGTTCTCGCATAAACTGAAGGATGGAAAGATTGCCCACATTTGCTAAATTCAAATCGATTTTATTATTTGACAAACTCATAATTTGTTTTCTCTCTTTGTCTGTAAAGCCTTTTGCTGTACCGTAAATTCCCTTACTATTTTTATCCAAACTATTTATTTTTAATCTATCCAAATTAATTTTGTGATAGCCAAAACCTAAAAAATATATTTTTTCCGCAGCTTCAAGTAATGTGTGTGCTTGTTTCAAGGCTTCGTCTTTTTCTATATCGCCTTTTTCGTGAAGGACTTTGATTAGTTTGCTAGTCTCAACAAGGTATTTTTCTTCTTTATTTCCATATGATCTTTCAGGGGTTTTCTTTTGCCATGGTAAGTATCCGATTTGACCGTAGATATGTATTACTGGTATAGAGGTCATTATTGTTGCTGCCTCATCGCCAGTTTTGTAGTAGAAATTTTTTAGAGATGTGTATATGTAATGTTCTAGCGAGCGATCATAATTGAATGTTATAATTGCCAGCTTATTTTCGGCAAAACCCTCAAACGAACTTCCCCTTCTCATCTCTCCAAACAAGTGAAAGTACCAATCAGAGTTTTCAAACATAAATTGATCATCTTCACAACCGACTAAGATTTGAGTAATCACCCTTTTCCCCATATCCTGATAAGAAGGATAATTTTCTAGAAATTCATCTATGTTATTAGCGCTGGAATGAAAAAGAGCTTTTTGAAACTGTGAAATATCATCAGAACTAAAGTAAGTTTGTTCGAGCAATTTATATGCTGGATCATTTTGATCAGCTAATTTCTCAATAATTTTTTGTCTCAACTCAAAACCTGTTGGATATTTAAAAGGTTGGCTTGCACCTGCTCCTAAGACTAAGACTGTGGATTTTGTTATCATATCTATCGATTATTAAAGTTTACTTGGCAAAAATAGTCAAGGTGATTGATGAATCTGTTCCTAGCCCGGATGCTGAGGAACGGGTTAATAGAGCGTTTGATATACTCTTTGATAAAATTGTAGCAGAGGAATAAGTTAAATCTGTAACTTAAGTTTTGTTGTCTTGTTATTTACTTCTCTTGTGATTTATGATTTAAATGGTGTTAAAATACTCCCCTATGGATGAAAAGGAACACAAAAAAGCCCAATTTAATAAAATT
>VMGD01000011.1 GCA_007376405.1 Microgenomates group bacterium Gr01-1014_7 | reverse complement strand
AGATTGCCTACGTTGAAACAACAATCGAAGATCCAGCCTTAAATGAGGAAATCGAACTACTTAAGTTAATAGGACACTAAAATGTCCTAAGTCAGGAAACAATGCCAGTACTGAGGGCAACTATATAACCAGTAAAAGCAGCTGCTTGTAAAAAACCGAGAATTGTAAAGCTTTTAAAATTATCCTTTACATCTAAATTAAATTTTGGATTCATGATTTTTGCAATGAATAACAGAATCAATGAGGCTCCCAGTGTATTGATAAAGCTATAGAATAATGGATTAGATGCTTGAATTGCTATTTTATCAAGCGTTGAGCCAGTGGCTAAACAAAGACAATTGATAATCATAAACAAAGCTGGTTTATGCTTAAAAAGATAAGTGAAAGGACTAAAAATATTCATATTAGGTTTTATATTGAGAGAATATACTCCCGCAACAATAGTAATAATGCCTAGAAATCCAATAAAAGAGGGGACTTCATGTATTAAAATCCAGGAACTAAGTATATTAAAAATTGGAATAAGGCTCATTAGAGGTAGTACATAGGTAATTTCGCCTTCCTTTAAGGATTTATAATAGAAATAAGCTTGTGCTGGGTATAAAAATATCCAAATTATAAGTAGCGGAAGCCAAAAACGTATTGAAAGAGAAGTTAATGTTGGAATATTGGTAAACCAGAGTAATAAAGTAATAAGGGGAAGGGAGAAAGCTTGTACTACAAATCCCAATGTAAAATGTTCAGCTTTATTTGCTAAATTCTTTTCAGAGAAACGGCGAAATGAATAAAAGAAAGCAGAAGCTAAAGCTAGAAAAAACCACATGGATTCATTATAACAAAAAAGTTTTCTAGCTGAATTATTAGGCTATTTTAGTACTTTAGCTTGTCCTAACAACCTAAATCCCATCTGGGGTGGATGACGGGTAACGCTCCCGCTACTTTCTGTTCCACAAACAGATGCTCTACTTTTGAGCTACATCCACCATGCCTCTATTTTACCCTATTTAATCCTTTTGCAAAAGTGTGCTAGAATAATTTCGGATTATGCAAGTTGAAGGATTGATGCTACATTATGAATGGGATAGGGATGAGGTTGCATATACCGGCACAAGGCTCGTTGGATTCTGCAGAAGATACATTGGTTACGTAGGAACTGAGGGATTCACTGTTTATTTGTCCCAGAAGTTTTTACCAACTATTAAAACTCATAGAGTTGGTTCTGCCTGGTTTGTTGGTCAAGGTTTAAGCTTGGAATTCAGGTGGCCCCCTCCAAATAATGAAGCCATAAAACAAAATAATGAGGGATTAAATTTGGAGCCGGAACCAATTTTTGTCTTTCACGACAGAAGTTACGGTGTGCTTCCCCCTTCCCTAAGATCTGTAATGTTTGACACGATTGATGATATTACTGGGGAATTTGTGGAAGTCTATAAATTAGTTTCTGATAGGAATTCGGATGGACTTGTCCAATTGAGGTATCCTAAAGAAAGATACGCTACTCCTTTAGGTACCGCTGCACTACTAGGTCCATAACTCACTAAAAATCCCGCCTTGCAGCGGGATTCTTAGAAACCTGTGAATTGGTCTTGCGACTGATTCGAACCTTGCGGTTTTTTACAGGTTCTATATTTATATAATGTTATACAGTGGTCTGTCAACTGGGACAAAGTAGGTCAAAATATAGCAAAATTGGCAATTATCCCCTGACAACAAGGTAAGTTTATACCGAAATGACTTTTTGTTCTACTTTATCTACCCTTTTCTCTAAATTATCGAATTCTTCTCTAGTAAGTATCAAAGTAACCCATTTTTAAAAGTTCCAATAACTCTTTTGATTTCTTGTCTTTCCCCTTATCTTTTCTTTTCATCAGCTTATTATATCAAGTTAAAAGAAAATACAGTGATATTTTAACTAGGGATAATTTTACCATCTTGGTGGAAAGAAAATCTAAAGTATTGCCATTGTTTGGAGGCTATTTCTTCACCGTGCATTGCTAAACCACAAACAGGATAAAATCGTCCTCTATTACCAATATCAACAGCCAGCCCATTTTCTTGTAGTTGGGTAGAACAACCTCTACAAAATGCCATGATTTTCTGAACCTTTAGTTCATCAGTGCTTTTATTAAAGTATTTCAGCGGATCATTTTCTTCTTTGACTCTACCCAAGGGTTCAATAACCGCGACCCATCTACCTAAACCCCAACCACTCGCAAACCAAGCTATATCATCTGGAGTAACCCGTTCAGTAAGTAGTGGAGTTTCAAAATATCCCATACCAGATTGAGGCCGATATTCCACAGATATGCCGTGAAGAACGAATTCTTTTATTCTTGCTATAGTTTCGGTATCAGTTTGGTCAAAAATTGAAACCTTAGTTGTCAGTTCTACTTGATAGATGGGCGGCCTCATATCAACTGAATCAGTTGGAGATATAAAAACTGGATTTTGAACAACTAGACCCCATGTTCTCGCATATTCTGGACTAACCAATGTTAAACCTTTAATATTAATGTGATCTCTTTCTTGTTTCACCAAGCAAATTTAAGCACTTTTGGTAGAAAATTGCTAGCTAGAAGTATATCTATAGCTAAAATAATTTCCTTGCTTTGAGGATATATGAGCGGCAAAATTGGCAATTATTCCTTGATTACATATGACATTATTTAAGCTTTATAAATTTCATGACTGCCAATTTTGTAGAATAATACCTTACCTTTTTCCATAAATTCAAATATAATCCTGTCTTGATAGTTAATGGAAAAAGCCCACAAACCAGCCAGCTTACCTGAAAGTTTATGTGTTTTTAGTTTTGGAAAAAAAGGATTCTTCTTAAACAGTGATTCAGCTTTCACAGCCTGTTTCTTTACTTCAGGGGTTAGTTTCTTAAATAGTCTGACAAAATTTGTAGAATATTCAATTTGAGTGATAGTCATCAAATTAAAGCGGCAAGGGATTTTGCTTTAACAGTTTTTCCTGCTTTATATTCTTTTCTACCTTCCTCTGCTGCCCTAAGAGTATCTTTTATTTCAGCCTCATAAGAAACCGCTCTTAAATTCTCATAAGCCTCATAATCGATGATAGCAACCTCGGGCTTGTTATTTGCAAGGACAACCACTGGTTCCTTAGTTCTTTTTGCTGTATTAAAAATCTTACGGTAGTTTTTTTGAATATCAGATACAGAAACGGTTCTTGGCATAAGTGTGTTCATAATATATAGAATACTATATAAAATCTTATATGCCAAGTATGGAAAATGAGCTTCCTTAACTCAATTTTCCCTAGGTGTCAACGTAGTCTACCTCCCAGGTTGACAAGGTTCAGAAAAGGATAATTTTAAGTGCTGACAGAGCTTTTGGTAGAGCCAAGTTTTTAAAGTTTTTAATTAAGTTAAATATTCTTTTTGCCATCAGAGTTAGAGCTGATGTCAAAGTTAAAACTGTAAGCGGGAAAATTATTCCTTTAAGAAAACTTAAATTAAAACCTAATCAGAAGGATCAGATGATTCCTGATCTAAAATCCTAAAAAATTTACCATCTATTCCTTGTATAAATATCGAGGTGAAGAAATAAAAATTACTGAATATAACCTATATCCCTTAAATGCCCAAAAATATCTTCTCTTGTAAAACCTAGGCTTTTCATAACTTCATCTGCATGACTCTCCTTAGAAATTCCTGGAACAAACTTATGAGTTGGCGTCCTTCCGTCAAATTCTACTTGTAAACATTGTCCCATACCCAGATCTCTAAAATGTTCTACTAACTGATGGTTATGGGTGACTAAAACTGTATTATTACCAATATGCCAAAATCCTTCTAAAATATCTTGTGAATGTTTTAGTCTTTCTTCATACGTAGTTGCTTCAATTAACTCATCTAGCATAACTAGACTCCTAGGAGTTGTTTGGAAAAATATATCTCTTGCTCTAATAATTTCTGTACCAAATCTTCCTTCAGTATCTTTTAAACTATTAATCATTGGGGCTTGATAAGAAACTCTGTCAGCTATGGAAATTTGGGTAGCCTCTGCTGGAATTGGAGCACCATTTTGAGCTAAAATTTGAGCTTGTGCAATTGATTTACATAAAGATGTTTTTCCTCCACTATTGTGTCCTGTAAGGAAAGTTAACTTTGCTCCATCCAGATCAACGTCATTGGGAACATAATCTGGATTTCCTATTACCATTAGAGGATTTCTCAGATTTCTTGCTGAAAAATGATGCACAGGGTCATCAGTTACATGCGGTAAGACGGTAGAACCATTGACTCTTTCACCATACTTTACAAAGGTTAAGATTTCATCTAATTTTCCCAGATTATCAATTATTTCTGCTATATCTGCATTTTTAAAATAACGATTAGCAACAGGTTTGACAAATAAACTATCATCCATCATTCTGCCCGCGCCCATCAAAGGTATGAGGCATGCCATCATAGAACCCATCAAACTACCTGAAAAAGTAGCGGCTTTTAATGTATCCAATAAGCGCGAGCCTATATCGGGATAATCATTAGAGCCTATAGATAAAAGTAAAAAACTCATAGGCGTATATACAACTATACTCATAAGAATTATTGCAGCATAATAGTCAGGTTTATAATCTGTTGGTAAAAATTTCCATCTAGGCATAAACCAAGAAGTTTTGGCACCATTAGTTAATCTAGGATTTCTATAAAGTGGATTTTTAACCCAATTATAGATATCTTTACCAGAAAAATCTCTAAGTCCGGAAAAAATATCACTCAAGTAGTTAGAGTCTGCTTGTACTCCATCTACCCCTTCTGTTAAAAATTGCATAAATCTTCTGCTTTCCTTATAAACTGTATAAAGATTATGATGTTCCTCAGAAGGTGGCCAAACTGCGTAGTCACCATGAAAATATGTATAAAAATCTGCTTCCATACTAGCTGCCCTATGCAAGTACTCTTCAACCCGATATCTTAATCTATTGTTAGAACCTAATTCCTGCACTGCTTCCTGTTTAGCCCTGATAAGATCAAGAGATGTAGGAGGTTGTCTAAAGGACCTTTCAAGTACTAAGGAACCTGTGCGGGTAACCGAGGTATCAACTGCTCCGAGTAAATCAGGCATTTGAACCAAGTTATAAGTTAAATCATCCATAAGTGACGCGGGAAGGGAAAAAGGTTCATTTCTATCTCTTGGCAATGTTTCAAGAACTGGCCTCGACACAATTCCTTCAGGTGCAATCATATTTGGGAATTTTAGAACAACCAGCTTCCAAAAACAATTATAGTTTCCAGAAGGCGGGAAGATTGAGGAGGATTGCGAGGATATCCGGTTTAAGGGTTCCAAAGTCAAGAATATTTTCTCCGGCATAGACTTTTAAGTTAATACTTTTTGGTTTGTAAAACTTCCTTTCCAGGCTGAATTCAAAAGTATAATCCGGCAGCAAATACCTGGCTTCTATTTTGTTCGAGCCCCCTTCGCTGTTTATATTCACCAACTGCATACTGTCTCCGGTCGGGCCCTTTACTGTCAGATAATAATTCCCTGCCGGGCTTTTTTTCCAGGTTAAAGCAGTTTTGACCCGTAAAATTACCGGAGATTTAACCTCCGTGGTAAATTCAACCGGTTTTGAATTAAACTGTTTTTCTCCGTCAAATAAATTAAGTGAAACCTTATAAATACCCGAAAGGGGCGCTCTTAAATTAATTTTAAATTCATACTCCTGACCAGGTTCTATTTTCATGCCTCTTGCTATTTCAACAGGGTCTATACCCAGTTCCTTAGCACCTGTATCGGCTCTTAAACTAACTATGGAACTATCATTCCAGATTGGCTGCCCGGTATTTTTAAAAGTAAGAGAGATAGAGTAGGTTTCACCGGCCACAATGGATGAATAAACTTCACCTTTGGTTAATTTGGCTAATATATCCTGTATTGGTTTTCCTGCTTGTTTGGTCAAGTTAGCTAATGTCTGATATACAGGATAATATTCATTGCCCTCTGGCTTCTTAAAAGAAAAATGGTCAAAAGGGGATTGCAAATAACTTA
Organism: Microgenomates group bacterium Gr01-1014_7; assembly: GCA_007376405.1. Taxonomy (GTDB): domain Bacteria; phylum Patescibacteriota; class Microgenomatia; order Daviesbacterales; family UBA10151; genus VMGD01. The sequence continues at coordinate 30,905 of VMGD01000011.1, read as the reverse complement.
ATAAAAAGGGGGTTACTGCCACTATTTGAGGGTTATTCCAGGCCGATTGAAATGCTTGCAGATAGTAGGATGCCACGGTTCCAGCATCCGGCAAGCTTGGGTCTAACTTTAATCCCTCTGCATGTTTCCAGCCGGTTTCTGTTATAAACACCGGCAAAGTTTTGGTTACTCCAAATTTCCGCAGTTGTTGCAACTCCCAGATATAGCCCCTGACACTACCTCTGCCTGTTGCATCGGGGGATCCTACAAACCCCGGATTAGGATAAGAATGGGAAACCCAACCATCCAGTTTATTAAATATTCCTGGGACTTCTTCATTCATTAATTCCATAAATTTAAACTGATCTTCATATTGGGGCAGTTTTGAGGGGGCTGCTGAATCAAGCCCTGCATTGAGTACAAAAAAGTCCCGGTTTTTAGATTTTAAAGCTGTGATAGTCTGATCTAACACTTTCGCATAAGATTTAGCGTCAACAAAATTTCCCCATTCTTTAGCATGGTTAGGCTCGTTATAAATAACCACATATCTGTTTTTAACAGGCCAGTTTAAATTATCCAAAAAATCAGCCCAGGCTTCATATTCTTTTTCATAAGGCACTTCCCAGTATTCATTAACAGGTTTGGTGGCAAGACGGACAATTGGGATTAAATGCCGGCGTCTTAAATCATTAAAAAATTCCTGCCATTTGCTTTCGTTTCTATCTTTGCTTTCTATTAAAAAAGTAATGTATCCCCAGTCACCGCCGGAGGAATTAACTAAAGAGGCAGCAGGAGACGATTCATCAGGCGTAGCCTGAATAATATGAATGCCGTATTTGTTATTAGGTGCAGATAATGGATCGTAAATAGCAAATACTTCTTGACTTTGGGTTATATTTGGGGCTATAACAAATAATATGGCAGAAATACATGAAGTTATTAATGTCTGGGTGTTTTTTGAAAGAAATCTCATAAAGCCTTACCTTTTTTTCTGGCATGGCAGGAAAATAAAAATAGATCAGATTAACCTGGTGCATACCAGTAAAAACGGCAGTAGTGTATTTTATCACTTTTCAGTTTCTTCCGGAGGGAATTTTTATAGATTAAAACTAGATACAAATAAGATGATGTGGCACTTGGAGGCTGTAGATGATTCTTCATATTGATTTTAATTCATATTTTGCCAGTGTTGAGCAGCAGGCTAATCCACGCTTAAGGGGTAAACCTGTTGGAGTAACAGGTGGGGATAGAATAAAGCGTACTGTTTTGGGTGCGGCATCTGTTGAAGCAAAGCAGTTTGGAGTTAAAACCGGCATGCAAATATGGGAAGCCAAAAAACTTTGCCCTAATATAATTTTGGTTCCCGGAGACTCGGATAAATATCTGGCTACTACCACCCGCTTTTTAAATATCCTGAAAGACTACAGTCCTTATTTGGAAGTATTTAGCATTGATGAAGCATTTTTAGAAATAGAGTCCAGTTCAGTCACTACTGCACAAGAGATTAAAAAAAGAATCAGGCAGGAAGTGGGGGAATGGATGAGGTGCTCAATCGGCATTTCTTATAACAAACTAATGGCAAAGCTGGCAGGAAGTTTGCAAAAGCCGGACGGGCTGGTGGTAATTCCGGATCAGGAAGCAGCCATTCAAGTTCTGGACAAACAGGAGCTGGACGAGATTTGCGGAATTGGCCCAAGAATAAAGAAAAGGCTTTTTAGTCTGGGAGTTTGCAATTTCAAACAATTGCGGGCAGCACCCCTGGAAGCTTTACTTGCTTCATTTAAAAGTTACGGGCAGATTTTATATAACATGGCAAGAGGACTGGATTATTCACCCATTATCCCCTTTTATGAAAAGGGGGAAGTAAAATCTGTGGGCCACCGGCATACTATAGATTATGATACTGCCGATCCGGAAGAAATTTACCAAATCTTGCTTAAACTGTGTGAGCTGGTAGCAGTCAGACTTCGGACTAAAAATCTGGTTGGAAAAACAGTGTATTGTTGGTATAGAGAAGCATTAAAATCCCGGCATGTCGCCTCAACCCATGCCGGGTATGGGTTTGAGGGAGGCGGAATGCAAACTACCATTCAGTATACTAATAATGGGCTGGAGATATTTAGAGCGGCATGGGGAATTTTTAGGGAGATATGGGAAAAAGGGGAAATAAGGATGATAGGAGGTTCAGTTTCAAACCTAAAACCACTTACTCCCCAGAATTTAAGTTTATTGCCGGAAATAACAAGGCAGGAGGTAATATTAAAAATAATGGATAAAATTAATAATAAATACGGAGAGTTTACCTTAAAACGTGGGATTCTTTTAGGTTCTACCTACATGTCCCGTAAACCCAACCCCTTTTTAGCAGACAGGAGATTCAAGCTTTAATTTATGTTATATTAAAAACATGAAAATAGTTGTTACGGGTGGAGCGGGGTTTTTGGGTTCACACTTATGCGGGAAACTTCTGGAACAGGGGCATGAAGTAATTTGCATTGATAACCTCCTGACCGGCTCCGAAAAAAACATTGAAGAATATAAATCTAACTCTAATTTTAAGTTTCTGAAACAGGATGTAAGCCACAGATTTGAAATTGAGTCTGAAGTTGATCAAATTTATCACTTAGCATCTCCCGCATCCCCCAACAAAAATAGCTTAAAAAGTTATCACGCCCTTCCCTTTGGCACCATGATGGTAAACAGCATGGGTACATGGCAAATGGCAGAAATAGCTTTAGCAAAAAAAGCAAAACTGTTTTTTGCTTCCACCTCTGAAGTTTACGGGGATCCACTGGAGCATCCCCAAAAGGAAGAATATAGAGGGAATGTATCTACCACAGGCCCGCGAAGTATTTATGATGAATCCAAAAGATTCGGGGAAACCATTGTAGCGGCCTTTGTCAGGTCAAGAGACCTTGATGGAAGAATAATCCGGATTTTCAATACCTACGGCCCTAAAATGGCCCTTGATGACGGAAGAGTGGTAATTGAATTTGTTACTGCTGGACTGGCCGGCAAGCCTTTTCCGGTTTTCGGGGATGGTAAGCAAACCCGCTCTTTCTGCTATGTTTCCGATATGATTGATGGCATTATAGCTGCTATGGAAAAAGGAGAAAAAGGTGAGATTTATAATCTGGGAAATCCTCAAGAATTTACTATTTTGGAACTGGCACAAAAAATTAAAAAAATAACCGGGTCAGTATCTGAGGTAGAACATGTATTAGAACTCCCTGAGGATGATCCGGTCAGACGCTGTCCTGATATAAGCAAAGCTAAGAAAAAATTAGACTGGGAGCCAAAAGTAAGTCTTGAAGAAGGACTTAAAAAATTGGTAGAGTATCTTAGGTGAACTTTTACTTTGGGATTTTTACTGCCTGCTGTTTGTTTTTTTCGGGATTTGGCAATATATTTGCTCCAATTGAGCGGGCATTGCCGCAGCCTGTTTACCAGTTAAGGAAAATATTTACCCCAAATATATTACCTCCAAAAAATTCTTACTCTATCGTTTTAGTTGGGGATTCGATGACAGCTGCGCTGGGTTCGGGGGACCGGATTAAAAAATACCTTAATGAGAATTATCCAAAAAAAGAATTTAACATAAAAAATTTTAGTGTGGGTTCAACTAATATTTTAACTTTGCCGGAACGTCTGCAAAATCTAACTAATTATAACGGTGCAATTAATGACCCTGTTTTAAATACTGATTTTGACATAGTTATAATTGAGTCTTTCGGCCACAATCCCCTGTCACATTTGTCTTTGGAAGAAGGCCTTAAAAAACATCATGAAGTTTTGGATCAGGCTATAAAACAAATCAAAGACAGACATCCTAGAGCAGTGATAATTTTTCTGGCCACAATTGCTCCCCATAGCAGCAGATATGGAGAAGGGGTAGTTAAGCTTAATGATGAACAAAGGACAGTCTGGGCTAATGAACGCAAAAAATATATTGAAAATCATATTGACTACGCAAAGAAAAACAAAATCCCATTAATAAATATTTATGAAAAATCAGGTGATGACTATATTAATACAACAGATTTTATCCACCCGTCGGATAAGGGCGTGGATTTTTTAAACAGGGAAATTACAGATTATTTATTTACCAAACGCATAATACCCCTTTAAATCCTATTGTGGTATCCTGTTATTAGTATGCGCGGCACAAAGGAACAAGGTTCACAAACCGAGGGTGAGGTTTTACAGGGAGGGGATCTTGAAAGGGCAGCGGAATGGTTTTTTCAGTTCTTCAGTCCGGAAGATGGTAAGAAGGGAATTCCAATCAGTGAATCTGTAAGGGATGGCAAATCATTTTATGAAAGGGAACTCTTTATGGGTAAAGACAGAAGAGAGCTCTCAATACGCAGAGTCAAAAATGGTGTGGATGGAAACGAAACCGCGCAGGTAAGTATCAGTCCCTTGGCTATCTATATTAGATATTTTCGTAGCTTCAGTGACGGCTCAAGGGCTACGGAACAACCTCCTCTTAATACGTTAAGTGCCTTAAGAGGAGCAAGAAGTATGTTTTTTGCCTTTAAAAAAGCTTTTGAGAATGAAGATCAGGTAATATATTAGCACCCCCAGAAGGATTTGCACCCTCGACCTTGGCGTTAGAACCGCCCTGCTCTATCTACTGAGCTATGGGGGCATTAATAGTATTTTACCAGTTTAGGGGGTTAGTTGACAAATAATTATTTTGTGATAATGTTAAGTAATCTATGAAATTTAAACCTGCCTCGTGGATAATTGTAATTCTTCCTGCAATTGTTTTGAGTTTTTTCCTGGTAACCTGTGCCGGTCCTGCCTATGCAAAAGAAGAAGGTACTACTACCCGTAAGGAAAAGGTTGCTGCAGTAAAAGAAAAAATGGCTACCAGGGAGGCGGCTTTAAAGAAAAAGCTTGATGCCTTTAAGGACAGAAAAAAGGCCACATATTCCGCAAAAATCAGTGAAAATTTGAATAAAATAAACCAGAAACAAACCGCATCCATGCTAAAGCACCTGGATAAAATGACTTCTATTTTAACTAAACTGGAAAAGATAGAGGGCGCATCAACTGCAGATGCCAAAACAGCCATAAATGCTGCCAAAGCAGCAGTTTCGGCACAAGCAGAAAAGGATTACACTTTGGTAGTAACCTCAGAATCCAAAGTAAAAACAGATTCTCAAAGTTTAAGGGATAGTCTGCATACGGATCTAAAGGCGGTAAGAGCGCTGGTTGTTGATGCCAAACAATCTGTTGCCAATGCAATAAAGACTGCAAAATCAAACACAAAGGAGGGTAAAGGTGGATAATAATCAGCCTGTACAACCGGTAACTCCACAGGCAGCTATTCTCAAAGCTCCAGTAACTGTTTCCCAAACTCCTGCAGGAGGAAGGAATAAATTGTGGTTTGTTGCCGTGGGAGTAGTTGTGCTTCTAATAATTGCGGGAGTATATTGGTACCTGACAATTGCTCAAAAGGGGAAAGGCTCGGCAAAGAAAGAAGCCGTAACTGCAGGCGGCATAGAAACCCTGGAAAAAGACGTTAACGCGATTAAAATAGAAAATGGGGAAGAGGAATTTTCCACTGTTGACGAAGACCTTCAAAGCCTCTAAATTAGATACTTGTGGCAAGAAAAATTAAGCTGATCATCTGGATAGTGATTATATTACTTATTTTTAGTTTTAGCCAGCGCAGTAAGGATTTAGTAACCCCTTTTGCCAAACCCAATTTAAAGCAGGTTGTAGATAACGAATTAAGAGGTGAAAAAGGGAAATATGGAATTTACATTGAAAATCTAAAAACAGGAGAAACTTTTGCTAAAAATGAGCATGAATCCTTTGAGGCCGGCAGTCTTTATAAGCTGTGGCTTTTGGGAGCGGTGTTTGAAAAGATTAAGGATGGAACTTTAAAAGAAGATGAGATTTTATCAGGGGACATTGCTGATTTGAATACCAAGTTTGATATTGCCTCGGATGAAGCTGAATTAACAGAGGGAGAGATAACTCTAACAGTTAAGGATGCTATAGAGCAGATGATAACCATTTCCCACAACTATTCTGCCTTACTTTTAACCTCTAAAATGGGCAGCAGCAAAATTAATGATTTTATTCTAAAGTATGGATTTAATGAATCTTCTCCAGGCCCGCCTGTAAAAACTACAGCTTCGGATATGGCAAGGTTCTTTGAGGAACTTTATGCGGGCCGGATCATTGATAAAGAGTCATCAGAAAAAATGCTGGAAATTCTAAGCAGGCAGCAGGTTAGGGATAGGATAACTAAAAATTTACCGGGAGGTGTAAGAGTGGCCCACAAAACTGCGGACATTGGCTTTTTTGAGCATGACGTAGGAATAGTTTTTACTCCAAAGGGAGATTATGTAATAGTAGTTTTAACTGAAACTGATTCACCCGAAAAAACAGCCCAAAAAATAGCTGAAATTTCAAAAGCTGTTTATGAATACTTCCAGAGTAAACTATAGGACTCGTGAGCGGGTGAGGGGAGTCGGACCCCTGACGTTCACTTTGGAAAAGTGACATTCTACCGCTGAATTACACCCGCACTTCACTTCGTTCAGTGTAAACATATTTTAACCAAAAACTACCTACTTGACAATAAGTCCTAATAAAATTACATAATGTGGTGTGGGGAGGTGAGGAATCTTGATACAAGTAAATTATGTAGCAGTGGTAATTTCTGCAGTTGCTGCCATGGTTGTTGGATCCTTATGGTACGGGCCTTTATTTGGTAAGGCTTGGATGAAATTAGTAGGCATAAGCAAGGATGATGTTAATAAAAAGGATATACCTAAAATGTATGGGACTATGTTTATAGGAGCCTTGATTGAGGCATACATCTTATCTCTCTTTATTCATTATGCAGGAGCATTTAATCTTATCTTAGGAGCAAAGACTGGTCTTTGGGCATGGCTGGGGTTTGTAGCAACCACTATGATTGGAAATTATATGTTTGCCAAAAGACCTATGAATCTTTATTTTATTGATGCAGGTTATGCTTTGGCTAATTTATTAGTCATGGGAGCAATTTTAGGGAGTATGTTCTGAGATTATTGAATCTCATAGCTTAAAGTCACAGTTACAGTTATTTCAGATGAGCCTAGCTCAACTTGAGTCTTAGTATCCTCAGCCCCTAAGGCACCAATGGCTCTAAGGGAAATCGGTCCTGGACCTTCTCCAAAATTTTCGCTATAGTTGATAATTTTTCCCAATTTAAACCCGGCAATTTTGGAGGCTTCTTCAGCCTTTTTCTTAGCTTCGGCCACTGCTTTTTCCCTTGCCTCATTTTGGGCTTTTGTTTTATCATCAATGTCAAAACTTACACCTGAAACCTCATTTGCTCCGTTTGCTGTTGCAGCATCAATAATGCTATTTACTTTATCTATACTTCTCACTTTCACGGAAAGCGTTGTGCTGGCGGTATAGCCTTTTATTTTTTGTGAACCTTTTGAAAAGTCATAATCAGGATTGATGTTGTAATTTGTTGTTTGAATATCCTTTGGGTCAACGCCTAAATCCTTTAGAGCCTGGGGAACCTTATTTATAGAAGAATCCATCTGAGTTTGAGCTTCATCAACAGTTTGGGATTGAGTTCTCACCCCCACATTAACCATTGCCACGTCCGGTTTAACAATTACTTTCCCTTCACCGGTTACATCAAAGGTGGTGGATTTGGTAGTGGTAACAGAGTTCACAGAAAAGGGAATTGGGCCCAAAAATTTGGTGTATATAAAAAGCAGGACAAAAAAAGTTAATATCCAGGCTAGAGGCAAAGTAAATCTGGAATACATAAATTTAATAATACCACACTTTATGCATGGGCTCGTCTGATCGGGTGTTTGCCGTTGCCATTGGATGACTTCAGGAAACCGTTTTTCTTAAGAATATCCAAATCCTGCTGTATGGCTTTCATCTGATGGCCCAGATGAATTAGTATGGTATGGGTTTTTACTTCATCTTCCCTGATGGCAGCAACTTCCTCTTCCATTTTTTCCAGGGTCCTTGCGCTTTTATTAATTGAGAGCTGAATAAAAATAGCAAGATATATTACTTCCAGGGCAACCGTAGTTGTTAGAACTGCCAGAACAAATTCCGTGGAAAATCCAACCAGTTTAAGCAAAAAAATCCCTCCAAAAAGGAGGGTATGGATAATCGCAGATATAGGAGTTCCTACCCATTCTGTAATTTTAAGAAAAAATTTCCCGACCGGTGTTAAGCTTCTGGTAGTCATGGTATACTTCCCTTTCTCACTAAAAAAATCCCTAGACTGCTCTTTTGTCTTCGAGATTTATAAACTCATTGTCTACCCATTCCGTGTATCTGTCAACCCCCCAAAAAGGCATATATACCTCCACCTCAAGTAGTAGGTAGATAGTATGGGGTATAATTATAGCCAGATATGAAACAATTTCCGAACCTTACTTTAAAACGAGTTCAACGAAAGAACCGAGAGATAGAAGAAAGGTATCCTCAAGATCAAAAAATACATAAGATTACTGAAGAAGGTAGTGTTGAAAAGAAAAAGTTTTTAGGGCTTATTAAGAAAATTTAAAACTACTTCAGGACTTACGCAATTAACCCACTAACTTGTTAAAATTAGGATAGGGACGGAGGTTAGGTGGTGATGACATTGGTTAAAAGAAAGTGTTCTAAGAAAAGTTACTGTCAGTTTTTGATATCAGCCCAGACTAACTTCACAGCCACCCAATTTGCTTCCTTGGTTTCAGATACAGCCCATGATTCAATTACCAGATTTTTATCCAGGATTAAATTAACCCCTAAGATAATCTGGGAATACTCCGAACACATATATTTTGCAGCATTCTTTCCTTCCTGGCTTTAGAAAAGAAGCGGTTGGAAGAAAACATATCCTGGTATGAGGCCAAGAGTAAAATCATCCAAGATGCACTCTTTGCCTACCTGAAATCTCCCATGATTCCCTTACCTGTAAACAAAAATTAAGGTTTGTTGAGCAGTATTTAATACAGGCACAAATTCCCAGTGGGATATATTTTTAGTGGTTAAAACTGTAAAAACTGATTATTCAGGTGCGTAAGTCCTGTAACCTAATCTGAAATAAGACAAATCCTATGAAACCTATTATTTTGTAGGAAACTATTTATAATCAAATTTTAATATCATCAGGCGAGGATATAAATCTGTTTTTTGTTAGAGTTTCAGGAATTGTTATGTGCCATGGTCTATTATCTCCTAATGGTTTTAATAAACCTAACTTAATGTGTCCTTCTTCAATATATAATGATACTCCTTGGTCAAAATCCATGTTTTCATCTCCTCGTCCTCCTATTTTGATAAGTTGGAGTCTATTAGATGGAGAAACACTCAAAGCTTGTCTATGGGGTTCTGGTAGTTCATCTATCATAGCTTGTGTCATAATTGCACCAACCGGCACAGTAAGAATTGGCATAGGATGATTAAAAACTTCTCTTGGTATATCTACAATCGGTGGTAAGAAGGAATCAAATGGTGTTGGGAGCCGAGTATATTCTTCCTCTTTTAGGGAAACGTCTACATGAGTAGCGTCCATTCTTCCCCGGCCGTTATTAACTTTAGTAGTTTGATTAGTGCAGCATAGATAATGTATACCAACAATACGCTTGTCCCCATTCGAATCAGGCATAATTGTTGCCAGATCAATCCCTCCTATTCCATAAGGTAAAGGCCCACATTTAGTGAAACCAGCTTCTATATAAATCGTTGCCTGAGCTTCTTGAAGTAAAATATTTTCCGCAGTAGCAACACGTCTTCCCAGAAATATTAATCGTTCATCAAAGTCATCAGGAACAACAAGTTGCCATTTCTCCATAACAGCAAAAAATTGTACAAGTTCATTCGGGATGCGATGTGCAGTATCTGTTTGTACAAATCTTTGTATTTCTTCAAAGTCACAATCCAATCTTCCTTCATCTTTATTCCCAAGTAAAAATTCTCTATAAGCATAAACATTTCTATGTCGATTTTTGACATCGAATTTATTATTAGCACGATATAGTTCAATCATATTTATTAATGCCTGATTTTAGCATAAACTGCATGAATTACTTGTGAGTATCCCTTATCGTAGGTCATTATTTTAAAAAGAAGGATTAATTATTTTACTAAAAAATGCACAATTTTAAATTATAATTTTGCCGTAATATTGCACAATATTAAATTATACTTGACACTCCAAGCTGTTTTATAAGTTACACCTAACATTCTCTGTAACTGCTTAGCAGATACCCCAGAACGGGTTGTAGACATGATAAAAACAGCGTAGAACCAGTATTGTAGTGGAGTAGTAGTCTTTTCTAAGATAGTTCCAGCTAAAGGAGAAATCTGCCATCCACAAGAACAAGCATATAGGGGTCGGCCTTCTACTCTGTAGAACTTTGTTACCATCTTGCAAGATTCACAAAAAGCTCCTTTAGGGAAACGTAAGTCAAAAATAGTCTTTAAACACTTATCAGGAGTACCAAATTTTATTAAAAATGCTCCGAGGCTAAATCTTTCTTCCATAGCCTCATTTTAACATATCATTTACTTGATGTCAAGGGATAAAAGCGCCCAAAATTTGAGTCTAAAACCAGCCTCTTTTTCTAAAGTACATCTGCATAAGTAATGCGGGTATAGAAGCTGCAAGAATAATAATAATAAAGCTTGTGTACTTACCCCAGAAATTCCAGGAATCGCTTTCCAACCCCCCCGGGAGTAAAATATTCATACCATAAAAAGTACCTAAAACAGTTGCAGGAATAGATAAAGTAAAGATAATAGTAAGCACCGATAAAATTTTGTTGGTTTTTTCGGTTGAATATGTAAAATCCGAATCCTTGTAAATCTCAACAGTTTCCCTGGCTTCCTCCAGAGTTTCCCAGGTTTTTTCAACCTGATGGGTAATATTTTCAAAATAAACCGTAAAATTGGTTGAGCTGAATTTATTTATCCTTGCTGCAATATCCGCAAGAAGAGTCCTTAAAGGCCCGATTACCCTCCTTAGGCTGATGATTTTGCGCCGCAGCTGGCCTATTTTATAGACACCCGAAACTTTGTCATCAAAAACTACATCCTCCGCCTCTTCCACCTCTTTTAAAACCTGGTCCAAAACAGGAGACAGGTCATCTGTCAGTTTATTTATTATGGTATATAAAAGATGGGAAGACGAAGTTCCAATGTATGCCTTGCGCTGCTCCTGGCTTTCTTTGCAGTCATTAAATATGGTTGAGATGGTATCGGTTGCGTTTTCATGGACGGTAACCAGATAATTTTCCCCCAGGAAAAAACAAATCTGGTTTATAGTAATGCTTTTCTGGTGAGGGTTTAAATAGGGGAAGCGGAACAGTAAAAATAAATATTTGTCTTCGTCGTTTTGCTCTATTTTTAAAGATTGTCCACGGGAAATACAATCCTCAAGGTGAAGAGGGTGAAAAGGATATTCCTTAGCTATTTCGGCAATTTCCCTCCTGGTAGGGTCTTTTACATCTGCCCAGGTAATTTTTCCATAAGTTATTGTATCTATTTTTTGCGTCTTTGGAGCTGCGGAGGGAAGTTTCTCGCCTGCCTCCGTGATATTTAGAAAGCTTAAATAATATTTCAGGGCCCCGGCAAAGGTTTTATGAGGCTTGCCAAGGGTGATCTGGATTTCACGCAAAGTATCTTTTAGGGTTTTGGTCATAAAATTAATTGTCCTCCTGTAATTTGTATCTGTCAACAGGGCAAATTATTTGGTAGAATACGGAGGTAAAACTGATGCCCAGGTGCTGGAATGGTAGACAGTGCGGCCTTAAGAGCCGTTGTCCGCGAGGACGTGAGGGTTCGAGTCCCTCCCTGGGTACTGGTACTGGCCTATAATAACGGGGTGTAGTTCATCGGTAGAACGCTCGCTTTGGGAGCGAGAAGCAGGAGGTTCAATTCCTCTCACCCCGACTAGTACGTTGTTGCTTGCTTTTTAGCATCTCTGCAAAGTGGGGTTTAAGCTGGTATGACAATACTTTCTCCTCATTGACAGTGAAGTTCAAGAATATTTCTCTACAAATCTTATCTTTTATAATTGCATTGGCACTTTGGACTATTACACCAGCATTTTTTGATAGGTTCAAGAACTCTTCAATGGATAATCTATCATCTTCTGAATTTGTTAGTTTTGCTTTAAGCTCTTCAATTTTCGCATGTAATTCTTCTTTCTCCTGCTCAAGCTCCAACACTCTATCCTCATTAACTTTCTTGACTGTTGGCTGAATATTGAGCGTTAGAAGTCCTAAAGAGCGTTCTTTGATCTCCTGGTCAATTACTTTTATCCTACCTTGCTTGCTATGGATCTCTATGCCTATTTTCTGCCTTTTATCATCTGTGAGTCTAGTTAGATCATGGTAGTACCGCTTATAATCTTCCTCAGTTAAATTGAGCCCATCTTTTAGGAATCCATAGATCCAGTTAAATACTTCTTTGGCTCGTATTGATCTCTTTTTTCTTAAACAGAGCTTATTATCACATCTATAGTTGAGGTATCTTGTGCCTTTACTTCCAGTTGATGGGCCAACTACCATATTATGCCCACAAAAGGAACATCTAACCATAGCTTTGAGTGGATAAAAAGCTAATCTGTGTTTAGTATTAAATGGTTTCAGTCTTCTAATTGAAAGCTCCTGAACTTGATTGTAAATATCTTCGGTCGTAGCAGGTTGGAAGTTATAAATTTCTCTTAAATCTACAGTTTGTTTAGCCTGAACTAAAATGCCGTAGTAAAAAGGGTCATGGAAAATGTCAGTTAAAATCTTTATATCCATATCAACTTTTCTGCCTGTTCGTTTAATAACTTTTGAATAATTGTTATCATTCATAAATTTAGTTATATCCTCTAAAGATTCACCCTTTGATCTTAACTCCCAAGCTGTACAGATTAGCTCAAAGTTTTTACCATCAGGTTTGTAATAACCTTCCTCAGTTCTGATATACCCATGTTTGGGGATTGCGGATTTGCCCTCTGCAAAGTTCCTTCTGACACCTCTTGTTACCTTTTGAGATAGATCGTCACTATATTGCTTACTTAGCACAAAACTCATTCCTAAAAGCATTTTGCCGTTAGCATCTTTGGTAAAGTGGTGGGTAACAAACTTTAAATCCTTAATTTCTTCCTCATCTATCATGTCTATGATTTCCCCACCTTCTTTCATATTCCGAGCCAATCTATCTGGATTCCAAGCTAATATGCCATCATAGACACCTTTTTTAAGGTCATTTAACATTTGTCTAAATAATGGTCGTTTATTTGGTTTCTTAGCTGATTTTGTTTCTTCTAAGACTTTAACAAGATTTAATCCAAGCCTTGAAGCTAATTGTTTACATTCAAATATCTGGTCGCCTATGGATCTTACTTGCCTTTGAGGGTCATCTGTAGACTTTCTGGCATAAAGAACATACTTTAGCTTAGTAAAATCTAACTCTGGCTCATCCATTAAAGGATTATACCAAAGCTACCTTGGGATGGTATTATTGAGTCATGCAAAATGAGGAAAATAGATTACTCTCACCACCGATAAAATCAGTCCTAATCTATACCTTTTCAATAACTGTTTTAGTTTTCATCAGTTCTTGGCAATCTCTGAACTTTCATTTTTGGAAGGATGATTGGAGCCGTCTTTGGATGGCATATTACAGGCCAGAGTTACTCTTAACTCTCCTTGGGTTACCAGACCATCCAGGCATGACCCTAGAACAGATGTTTTTTGGACCAATTTTTAAACTTAATCCTCTGTATTGGCAGATAGAAGGACTTGTTCTAAAAATACTGGCCTCTCTTAGCGTGTCTCTGATGATTTTAGGAATCACTAAATCATTTAAAACGGCTGCTTTGGCAGGCTTATTCTTTTCAACCACAGTTATTGGGATAGAATCATTTACTTGGGCCAGCAATCATGCAGCTGCCTTAATAATAATATTTTTTGGTATAGGCTTTTATTATTGGGTAAAATCTTTTGAAGAGAATAGTTTAATTGGATTTATTTGTTCATTGCCATTTTTACTGATAAGTATTTTCATCTCTCCTGCAAGAGCTACAGGTCTTCCTGCTTTAATAGTGATTTGGGATATTCTCAGCTTTATAAAAAGCCCTAGTCAAAAGAGAGCAAAATTAGCAATACTGCGAATAATAACCTTTTTATTTTTGCTTTTGCTGACTTTTTCAATTTTACAAGGTAAAGGAACGGGCGGTTTAGTATCTAGGTCTACTGAATCAATTGGTATTATTTCAGGAGATTTTATCCCCAGAATAAGTAACTTCTTTGCTTCTATCGGTAATCTCTCAATTGGCTGGATCATACCCATACAGGAAATTGCTGGTTTATCTTCTCCTACCTTTTTGTCATTACTATCATGTTTCTTTTTATTAATTTTCTTATATTTAACAGCAATCAGATTTCTGAAACTTAGGACAAATGAACTTCAATGGCGATTGTTTTTCTTATTGTTTATACCGATAGCCTACTTACCAAACTGGTGGTTTTACAGTTATATAGCTGCGGGAACCTCTTATAGATACCTGACAATATCTTCAATCGCTTTAGCTTATTTGGTGTCAAGTTTTATAACATCTGTGAACAGAAAGTATTTTTTAACTATTTGTTTGTTAATTTTAGGATTAAACATATTCTATACTAATATGCTCTTATCCTCTCAATTGCCTTATAGATCAATTACTGCTGTAAATAATGTGTGGAACCAAATAGATGATTTTGTACCGAAAGGTGAAAGTGATGATATTTTTGTATACACAGGCCAAGATACTAACCGTCTAATGCTCCTAGACTGGTCCATAACCATTCCGTTTGCGATCAAAAGAAATATAACTAATCCAAGAGACTTTCCGATGCTTTTGTATGATGAAGAATCCATTAAAAAGATGCTGTGTGGAGAAGAGGTAGTTGTCAATACTCTAGCTGGCCAATTTATTCATCATGAGAAGACACCTTTATCTCACCTATATGCTTGGAGATTAGATCATGGTAATGTCATAAACGAATCAGCAAAACTCCGAGACTTTTTTGCATCACAAACTAAATGTTCTCTACAAAAATGAGTTACTTAAATGCTGATTAGTTAAAATCCTAATAGCTTACCTAAAATACGGTGGAATTCTAATCTCACTTTATAATCTGGTACTTTTTCTCCTGTTTGTTCATTAAATTTCATGGCAGCTAAACCTTCTTTAAGACCCAGGATATAATCACTATACCCAAGATCATATCCTGCCAAAATAGCGGAAATGTTAATCTTTGTTAACTTTTTTGAGCCTAAGACTCTGGCTGAAGCATCACTGACGTTGGGGTGTAAGGTTTTGTAAGCTGCGCTGGCATTGAGTCCATTTTTTAACCATTCTGATAAGAATATCGGCATTTCCTTATCGCCTCCAACAAGTTCGTCAATATCTAGCCTGCTGGTATTTAATTCTTTTTCAAATAATTCTTGATCGGTTTGAGCAGTATCCATAGGGTTCAAGGTGCTACTTCTTAATAGGCGGATCTTCGTTTAACTCTATTCTGCCTCCATTATTGTCATCTATGCTTGTTGGGTTTAATGATGCTTCCGGTGACTCCGTATCAACTGATTGGAGTGCATCAACTAAATCTGTCAGTGGTTGACCAGAATCGCTACCAGAATCTGTTGTCTGTTGCTGGTTATTGTCGCTAGGCGGTGCTTGATTTGGGTCATCAGTATTCATATACCTGATTATATCCCATTTGCTGATTATTTTTCAGCAGCATTATTTGTTCAAACGTTCCTATTTTCCAGTGTTCTATGATAGAATTTGCCAGTGGCAGGAGCAGTTCAAGATTATTCGCTCCTGTTCGACTGAAAGAGAAAAAATGGAACAAAAAGCTGTTGATTCTACAGAAACATTAAGAACGAGTGGCAGATTGACCAAGCTCGTTCATTTGGGAGAAGTTGCTGTAACAAATGCAACAGACGAAAGACCAAAAGTAGGAACGGGAGGTTTAAATACCTGCATTGGTATAGCTATTTTTGATCCAGATGTAAAGGTCGGAGGTGTAGCACATGTGTATTTTGATGAGATTGATCATATGCGCACAGTAGGATTCACCACACCAGAGGTGGAGGCTGCAATTAAATTTGCCCAAGAAGCAGGTAAACCTTTTGGAGAATTCAATTATTACGCCCGTCGTTTAATAGAAACAGGTGAAGGTATCGGTGGTAAAAATTGGGTTTTTTATGTCTTCAATGTCAATTCTTCATATAGATCGGGTAGTCAAAATGAACAAATTAATACAAGAGTTGAAGAAATAATCAGCGAATTAAAGCGAAAGGGCCAATTCCAAGGAAGCGAATTTCGAAAGGAACAAGATTTTAAGTTGGATACCAGAACCGGCCTTATAACGAAATTAATTTCATAGCAGTTGAACCTTCTTGTGGTAAAATCATCTGGATGAAAAAGAAACTGGAAAATTACGCCTTCATTGATAGCCAGAATCTCAATTTAGGAGTTCGCTCACAGGGCTGGAAACTTGATTGGCGTAAGTTTAGACAATATCTGCGTAATAAATATAACATTATAGAGGCTTATTTGTTTATCGGCTACAAACCAGGTAATGAGGCTCTTTATGGAAACTTGCAAAAGATGGGTTTTCTGGTAATCCTTAAACCTACCATGGAGTTACCAGATAAATCAGTTAAGGGGAATGTTGACGCTGAGCTTGTACTTCACACTATGATTCAGTTTGAAAATTATGATAAAGCAATTATTGTTTCTGGCGATGGAGATTTTCACTGTTTGGTTGAGTATTTAGAACAACAAGGTAAATTACTTCTTATACTGGCACCAAATAGACATTATTCGGGCCTGTTGAGAAAATATAACAACTATATTGTTAGAGTAGATTTGCTTAAGAATTCTTTAGAACAAAAAAAGACTGGCATTCGCGGTCGGTCGAAACCTTAGGCTAGTCCAGTCATCGTGATAAAAGTATATTATCATAACCCCTCTTATAATGCAACTCTAAATTTAGCCTCAAAAAACATAATTTTGTGGGTAATTTGCACTTCTCATATTGAAGATTTCAGGATCAAATGTTGAAGGATTCCAGTGTTTTAGGATAGAATCTAACAAGGGGAGTAGCTCGCCCTGAGTACTGAGCGCAGTCGAAGTATCGAAGGGTTCAAGATCAATCGCTCCTGTTCGACAAGTACATCTTCCTAGGCCGGTCCTGATCTCCATAGGAAAATTGCATTGAAGTCCCTGAACGTTTCCTCCAGAACACCATCCAGTGTTTTATCTTGTGCAAGAGGTATAACAGAGATATTTGTTTTTCTAAGTCTGCTTTGCACTGTTGAAGATAAATGACTGGAATCACGCGGGCGCGACTCATACTTACTGGTAGGCGGAGGTTCTCTTACACTAAATACCATAAATCCTTTTTCATTGCAGCAGACAATTGCTTCCCAAAAAGCAGGGAATCTACTTACATGGTCCACAATTACCGCAACATCCTCCACTGCTTTTTCCGTTTCTTCAGGGGAAAGAGCAGGTACTACGCTTACTTCCCTTAAGCCGGCTAATATTGCGGCTTTGGTATGAGCTATAAACAGGGCCTTTACCTCATCCTGGTTTTTTTCCGAGTCAGGAGCTGTCATATTAAACGGAATATATTATAAGCGTAAAACCCTTGCAAAATTTGATATATTGAAAAAATCATCATTGGAAGTTAAACTTTAGTTTACAAAGAAAGGGGGTGAAAATATGAATTTAGCAGATGCGCCGGTTACGGCAACTTTAATTGTTTCCAATACAAATGCGGCCAAAGCCTTTTATTCCGAAAAGCTTGGTCTTAAACAGGTGGCTGATTTTTCTGAGGATATGGGCTTAATGTTTGAGGCAGGGGGAGGCACAAGACTTTATGTTTATCAAAGCAGTTTGCCAATCCCGCAAAATACAGTGGCTTCCTTTAAGGTGGATGATGTTTTGGCAACAGTCAATGAGCTGAAAGGCAAAGGTGTAACTTTTGAATCCTATGACATGGAATCCATAAAAACTGATGAAAACAACATTGCCCATTGGGGCAATTTACAGTTTGCCTGGTTTAAAGATCCATCAGGAAACATTATTGCTGTTGGGAATCAGTAAACGAACCCCTCTTGACAATTTTGTACAGAATTTTGTAATATTAAACTATGACAAAAACTTTACCCATTACGGAAGCAAGGGCTAATTTAACCAGTTTGGTTGATAGGGCCACAAGGCTCCTTGATGAATACATTATTACGGTTAATGGCAAGCCTGCAGCGGTTTTGATGTCCGCAGAAGAACTTGAATCCTTGAAAGAGACAAATGAAATTCTGGCAGATACGGAACTTATGAAAGCTATTAAGGAGGGAGAAGACGATATTAAAGCAGGTCGTTATGTTAGTTTTGAACAACTTAAGAAAGAGCTTAATATAAATGTTTGAGCTGCGTATTTCCACCAGGGCAGAAAAGCAAATCAAAAAACTTAAGAAGGAGAACCAGATAGAAATTATTGAAGTGTTGGCAGAGCTTAAAGAAAACCCGCTACTGGGGAAGCCATTATCAAGAGAACTGGACCGCCGTTTCTCCTATCGATTCGGGATCAACAGGATAATTTATAAGGTTAATACGCAGGATAAAATTGTGGATGTGCTCTCCGCAGGCCACAGATCTAGGGTGTATAACTAAGGATAACAGTAACTAAGTTATTGACTTTTTAGGCAAGTTAGACTATTTTAATATCCTTATGAAAATAGACCGAAAGAAACTTCTTTTTCTGGCTCTTTTTACAATACTGGGATTTGTCACCCTGCAAATGCCTTTTAATAAGCTGGCGGGATCAAATGTATCTTTTACTTTATTTGACTTTTTTGCCCCCATTGCCGGAGCATTTTTGGGGCCAATTGCCGGAGTGGGCTCTGTTTTGGTAGTTGAAGTGGTTAATAATCTGGTTAAACAGACTCCGTGGACAACCGGGGCTATAATCAGGCTTTTCCCAACCCTGTTTGCTGTTTATTACTTTGCAGTAATTAATAAAAAAACCGTAGGTAACACATGGATTTTAATAGCTCCTTTCATAGGGATTTTTGCTTTCCTGGCACATCCAATAGGCAGGGAAGTGCCGTATTATACCCTTTTCTGGCTGATTCCGTTGATTGCCTACAGATTCAGGAGTAATTTATATATGAGGAGCCTGGGGGCCACCTTTACAGCCCATTCTGTTGGAGGAGCTGCCTGGATATGGGCTTTTAATCTGAAAGCTTCTGTCTGGCAGGGACTTATTCCGGTGGTTATTTCCGAGCGGCTCCTTTTTGCAGCCGGAATAGCGGGATCATTTGTCATAGTAAAACATGTCCTAAATTATCTGGCCGAAAAGAAAATCCTACCAAGATTGGAACATGCTATATCCTAAACTTAAGTTTCCTATTGTCTCCGGCCGCCCCTTCTTTTATACCAATTTTGTTCAAACTGTAGACGGTAAGGTTCAGGTTAAAGTGCCGGGCTATTGGCCAATAGGAAGTAAAATAGATTATCAGGTACTCACAGAACTTAGAACCTATGCAGATTGTTTAATCCATGGCAAAAATCTATATCTGGAATTCGGGGATATTACAAAAAAATCCCTCCAGAAAGAAGAATTCAAGAAATTAAGAAAAAAACTGGGTAAAGATCCTAATCTCCCCTTTATAGTTGGAACTCATGATTTAAAAAAGTTATCCAGTGATTTATATAAGAAAGGTTATAAAAATGTGTTAGTAGAGGGAGGCCCCACCCTTTTAGGCTCATTCCTAAAGGAGGACTTAATAGATGAAATCTTCTTAACAATATCCCCCAAAATATTTGGCAGTGAGCAGGGTAAAACCTTAACTCTAGTCGAAGGAGTACTATTTCCTCCAAATTCCACTAAAAAATTAAAGCCCCTATCAATAAAGCCCATTAATGATGAATTATTCCTACGTTATAGTGTAGAGAATTAATTATCTGTCTTCACGGGGACGGGCAATGTTAACTACGATCTTGCGGCCTTCCATATCCGTTCCGTTTAAATTATTTACAGCAGCCTGAGCTTCTTCGTCCGTCGACATCTCGACGAAACCAAAGCCTCTTGATCTGCCTGTTTCGCGGTCTTTTACAACCTGTGCTGAAACAACGTTACCTGCCTGAGCAAAAATCTCAGCCAGCTTGGCATCATCAACAGCCCAAGGCAGCGAACCTACAAAAAGTTTCTTGTTATTCAAAAAAATTCACCTCCCATCTTTAAAATTTCCGTGGAGGTGAATTACTGTATACACACTAAATACACTTTAACCACTTTACATATTGTCTCATATCTGGTAAAAAAGTCAACTATGGCAATTGAACACGTAAATTATTCACATTTAATTAGAAGATTTGATTCAAGGGATGGGGCTGGGAGGTTTGGAATGAAGGTAACTTACCCCTATACACCGGGTGTTTTTTTAACAGATATTGAATTTGAGACTTATAGGACCAGATTAGAAACTTCCCCGAATGGATTTAGGACATTCATTGTTGGGACAATGACTGCTTTTTTGGATCCGAGACTGAGGCGTTTACCTGATCCCTATATTACTTTTATAGAATCAATTCACCAATTTTACAAAAGAGCTGGAATTGACAGTGATAGTTGTTTTTATAAGAGAAAGATACGGAACTGTGGGCATAACTTCTGAGCAAGCCACGGTTTTAGATAAGTTAGCATTGGATACCAGCCATTTTCTAACTGTGCTACCTGATGCCTCTAACTCAAACGGGACTTGGAAGGAAATCATCTATGGAACTCAGAAAGGAACTGAATTGGTTTGCCTTTTTAAGGAAAATAATCCCGAAATGGAATTTAGAGAAAGGATAATAGGGGCAGCTGTTGTACGCGGGGCAAAATCCGAAATAACATTTGTCACGTTCAAAACCCAATCAGATCTTATTCCTCAACTTGAGGAAGTTGTTTCGGAACTTGTGGGAAGAAAGATCGCGCAATAATCGCGCATATTATTGCGCATGGTTCGACTACGCTCACCATTACTTCGCAAGAGTGTAATAACTGGCCGGGCCTTTGCCGGATAATTTAAGAAGGCCTTTATCCGATAAATTTTTAAGTTTGAGCTGGGCTGTTCTTTTGGCAACTCCCAATATATCCACCACATCATCGGAGGTAATCCTTCCGGTGGTGGTTAAAAAGTCCATAATCTGGATTTCATCCCGGCCCAAAAAGATTTGCTCGGATTTCCTGGAAACTTTACCAAACCCGATTGATTTAATCTGTTCCATGGCTTTTCTGGCCTCAACCAGAAAACCGGTGGTAAAATACTCAAACCAGGAAGAAAAATCCGCATTCTTTTTATAAATTTTACCCTGGACTGCCGCTTCGGCATTATAATAAGACAATCTGTCCCTGTTGTAATAATCATCCAAAACAAGTATCTTTCTAAAATCCCATCCATCCCGGTAAAGCTGCAGTTGAGTCAGCAGTCTTGCCACCCTGCCGTTACCGTCTGTAAAAGGATGAATAGATACAAATTCAAGATGCAAGGTAGCTGCCCGGATAATTGGGTGGATATTTTCCTTTTTTGATGCTTTTAGCCAGGCAAGGAGGCTCCTTATGAGCGTAGGAACCTGTTTTGCAGAAGGAGCTTTAAACCTAAGCATTTCCCTGCCATCACCCAAATCATCTAAAACATACACATCTCCCGGCCTCCATTTACCTGATTTTTTGTTTTCTACCAACCCGGCAATAACTGTTCTATGAAGTTTTAATATTTCATCATCCGTAATATCCTTTTTTGATTTAGACATTTCATCCAGAAGTTTCAAGGCTTTATAATAGTTTTCTACTTCCAGGATGTCCTTTTGTGAGGCTCTTACAGCCTTCCCTTCAATTACTTTTCCAACTTCAAACTGGGCCAGTTTATTACCTTCAATAGATGTTGAAGTATGAGCCATCCTTAAAATTGCCTGCCGACGTAGTTGAGCTTCATTAAGAGGCAGCACCCTTGACCGCTCAACCACTGCCTTGATCCCGGCAATCTCTGTCATATTGGATAAAGTTTTTGGGGTAATAGTGTATCTGGGATTTAGCATGAACTATATTATATCATACTACCGCGCAATAATCACGCAATCTATCGCGCATGCTATACTTAGTACATATGAGAGGGAAAGTCAAAAGTAAAAAAGAAATTGCAACGGGAACTTTGCAGGTAATTTTTGAGGTTGCAGAGCCATTTACTTTTAAAGCGGGCCAATATTGTTTTATTACATTAAGGGACCTTAAATATCCTGATGAGCGGGGGAACAGAAGACATTTTTCCATAGTTAATTCTCCCAATAAAAAAGGCATAATTACTTTTGCTACCAGACTGACTGATTCCGGTTTTAAAAAAACTCTGGCCGAGCTTCCTGTTGGAACTGAAGTAGAACTCGGTCCTGTCGCGGGAGTTTTTACTTTGCCGGAAGATACATCCAAGCCACTGGTATTCATTGCCGGAGGAATAGGCATAACGCCTTTTATGAGCATGCTAAGTTACGTAGCAGAAGAAAAATTGCCCTACAAAATTACTCTTTTATACTCAAATCGGGATCAAAATTCCACTGCCTTTTTTACTGAAGTCCAAAGCTTTGATTTTATCCGGCTAATATTAATCATGGCCGGGGAAGGCAGAAAAATAGATGCAGATTTTATTAAAGAATATTTTCCATCTGTTAATGAGAATCTATATATGGTGGTGGGGCCCCCTCCAATGGTTGAAGCAGTACAAAAGTCATTAACAGACGCAGGAGTCACAAATGAAAACATTAAAATAGAAAGATTTACAGGTTACCAGTGATACCTTTAAGAGATTCCCATCCTGCTAATATTTTCCCCTTCTGGGTAATTGCAATTATTGCTGCAAATATTTGTGTATTTTTCCTGGAAATTAGCGCTCCTGACCCCGAAACCTTTATATCCCAATTTGCCTTAATTCCAAGACTGATTGATTTTTCTTTGCCTGAAACTTTATTTCCTTTTATTTCCAGCCAGTTTTTGCACGGGGGGTTTATTCATATTATCTCCAACATGCTTTTCTTATGGATATTCGGGGATAATGTGGAGGGGAGGCTGGGATTTTTATTTTTCCCCGTATTTTACCTTGCTTCAGGGGCGGCCGGGGCATTTGCCCAGTATATTCTAATGCCCGCGGGGGATATTCCCATGCTTGGGGCATCGGGGGCAATAGCAGGGGTATTGGGAGCATATTTTGCTCTCTTTAGCCACCATACCATTAAGACTTTGGTTCCTATTTTTGGCTTTTTTACAGTGGTGGATATTCCTGCTTCGGTAATGCTTTTTTACTGGTTTATAACTCAACTTTTTTCAGGGACAGCATCTATTGTTGCGGATACCGCGTCTATGGGCGGAGTAGCCTTCTTCGCCCATGCGGGAGGATTTGTTTTTGGATGGGTGGTGGGGAGATTTTTTAGGTGATACAATTTCTACATGCTGATTAAAATTAATCCGAGAATAAAAGTAATAATAGAAATTTTGCTGCTGTTTATTGCCCCGATACTCCTATTGTATTTTCAGATAATTCCACTTCAGTATCGTTTCCTTGTTCTAACCACAATTTTTTTTGTTGTTGTTTTTATAACATTTATTGAAAAGTGGAATCTTAAACAACTTGGAATTCGAGTTGATAATCTCAAAGAAGCTGTAATACCCTACCTGGCCTTAACTTTTGTTGGTGGAGTGGGAATAATTTTTCTGGCTGCAATTTTGGGCAGACACCCAATGGATAACTGGTGGACGAAGGCCCATTTTCAGTATTTGTTTATACCTATCAGTTTTACCCAGGAATTTGTATTCAGAGGTTTTTTAATTCCAAGGCTTAAATCAGTTTCCGCTTCAATTCCTTTAGTTATTCTTGTTAATTCGTTGCTTTATGCTTTCCCTCACATAATCTATCCTTTACCTGCATTAAGCCTGGCCATGACATTTATAGCGGGTATTGGCTGGGCTACAATTTATTATTTCTATCCCAATCTTTTGCTTGTATTTATTTCCCATATGGCACTAAACCTCATAGCTGTGCTTTTTTGTTTTGTAGGATTTGGAAATTGTTATTAATCTGGATTTATTCAATATCCTGCGAGGTCATTCCGGCCTGCTTTAAAATATTTCTTATCTATATAACCTATGGCTGCCCTTTTGCCTGATAAATACGAAACCACGATCTTCCAAAATTCTAATTATCTCTTTAGGTCTTAGAGATTTCATAATGCTACTTCAATAGGGGAAACAACAATAGGTCCTCTTTCGTTTGGAATTTCGGACCTCTTTAAATCTTCAAGATAAAGTTCTGCAGCCTCCTTAATATTAGTTAGTGCCTCCTCAAAACTGTCTCCTTCTGAAATACATCCTGGCAAGGCAGGAATTGTAGCAGTAAAACCTCCAGTAGGATCCGGTTCAAATACTGCCGTATATTTAAATACTTTTGCAGTTTTCCTTTTTTGCATGATGGAACAATTATAGCAGAAGTGAATAAATAATTAAATGGTACAATTTCTACATGTGGGCTAAAATTTTACTTTTGTTTTTTGTTTTTAGTTTCTCATTTAGAACCGATCATTCCTTTGACCAGGATTTGGGAAGACATATTAAGCTGGGGGAGATTATTGTACAAACAGGTCAAATACCAAAAAACAATTTATTCTCTTACACTAATCCGGATTTTCCGTTTATAAACACCCACTGGCTGTTTGAAGTAATAGCATATTTTTTTGCGTCCACCAATACTTTGCAGCTATTTTTACTACTAAAAATTATTATTTTGATACTTTCTGTCTGGCTGGTGATTAAAGATATTAAATCCCCCTGGTTATTACCCATTGGATTTATATTCCTGCATGTGTTGCGGGAGAGGCTGGAACTGCGGCCGGAAATATTTAGTTTCCTGTTTACTGCCTTAACTTATTATATTCTTACCAAAAATAACAAATCTATTTATCTTTTGCCTTTAATCCAGCTCCTTTGGATCAATACCCACATTTATTTTTTTATTGGCCTTTTACTACAGGCTATCTTTTTGCTTACCCATGCCCGGCATGGGTTGAGGCGACATGCCGGGATTCTGGCCCTATCCATAATTGTAAGCCTGCTTAATCCAAATGGACTATCCGGAATTTTATACCCCTTGAATGTCACCCAAAACTACGGATACACTATTGTAGAAAATCAGACTTTTGTTTTGCTGGAAAGCATTCAGTTTAGAAACCCTAATTTTCTATTTGTAAAAATATCGGTAGTTATTATCTTAATATCACTTGCTTTTGCTTTCTTTCGTACAGGCTTGCAAATTAAATATGCGCTGCTTGCCCTGGCAGGTCTGATACTTTCACTTATGAATGTGCGCAGTTTCCCTTATCTTGTTTTCCTGTCCCTGCCTGCAGTTTTGCAAAATTCCGGAAACTTAAACCTTAAATTTTTGCCTATTTTTTTTGGATTTTTCCTAATACTTGAAAGCTTTTTTTATTTAAATGGCTCATATTATAAGTACAGAGAAGATGGCAACACCCTATCTTTAAAATTTATAGAAAGCGGTAAAGGAGCTTTGGATTTTGCACTGAAAAATAATTTGCCCGGGCCAATATATAATAATTTTGACATTGGAAGTTATATTATTTACCGGGCCTATCCAAAGTATGAAGTATTTGTGGACGGAAGGCCGGAAGCATACCCTGCAAAATTCTTTACAGACACATATATCCCTACCCAGTTTGATTATAATAAATTTAAAGAACTGGAAGGGCAGTACAATTTCCGGACCATCATATTTCCCCACACTGACCAGACTCCCTGGGGCAGAAGTTTTCTACAAGGAGTTTTAAAAGACAAAACCTGGAAACTTATTTTCCTTGATGATTTTATGGTAGTTTTGGTAAAGGAGGAAAGTAATCTTCAGGCACTGGACCTGTCAAGTATAAATCCTAATAATTATAAATTTAATAATCATTTGTCTTACTTAAGAATGGGATTTTTTCTGCTTTATTCAGGATATGAGGATAAAGGCAAGCAATTTATCCAAAAGTCTTTGCAGGTTTTCCCCCAAAGCCCAATAACTAACTCCTTATATACTGGGACTTACAAAAACAACTTTTTCTGGTAAAATTAAGGTGACAGAATATCAATTATATTGGCAAGTACGGATTGTTGAGTGGATATCAGTTGCCCGGTTTGGGCAGATACAGTTACCTTAACTTGAGTGGTAACGGGAATAAATCCCAACAACCTTTGGTCACGCAGTCCTAAAATTTCATAAACAGGCACTCCGTTTTGCTCCCCCAGGGCAATTATATCTGAAACAGATGTTACAGAACCCTGCAGAACCCCTTTTGCAACTGCTTGAGGACCCAGCCTTGATATAACATTTGCGGCAAGCATATTTTGTACTGCCTGATCAGGAAGAGTGGTCAAAACCCTTGCTCCTGCAGATGTTGATGCAATCAGTTGATTGGTATTTAGGTCAACCTGGAGGGGAAAGTTTGAGAGTGCTCCAACCGCTCCTCTTGCAACCAAGAGTTTCCCTCCTTCTGTTGCTATTTTAATGCCTGTTTTATCCAAACGCTCTGTTATCTTAAAAAGCTCTCCTTCTGGTACCCCCTCACCCTCTTGCGTTTTAGCTTTTATAGTAACCCTTCCATCTCTTATTTCATATCTTACCTTTACTCCGCCGGAGGTAACATCAATTCTTGTCCTTCCCTCCTCAACTCTGGTTTTAATTTTTTCTCCCTCCCCAAACCTTATTTCAGTCTTTTGTTTTTGGGGTTCCTCCCTAGTTTCAATCCTTGCTCCTTGAGGGGTTTCGGTTTCTGATTTTGATTCTTCTGATTTTTTATCTTCAGATTTCTTGTCAGAATCTTTTGAATCAGATCCGGATGAACCGGATTTATTCTCATCATCTCCTTTTGCAACCAAAACCCCTTTAACATTACCGTCTTTTTGGGAATAGGTTTTAACTACCTCAAGTTTGGAAAAAAATACCAAGAGAATAATTATCAGTACAACAAGCAGAATAATTCTGGACATTAAAAACATTATATCATAGCCTTTCTGGATTTCATGAAAAAGTAGCCTACAATTAAGGCTGTTGCAATGGGGGATACAAAGCTTGGGATGTGGAAACCAAACGCTTCAAGAAGCATTACAACACCTAAAATTAAAATAGAATACATGGCCCCGTTTTTCAGGAATACATATTTTTTAATTCTTTCTATATTGGAAACAGTAAACTGCCGCACAACCACTGCTCCCAGCCCGTTACCCAGTAAAATCAAAGGCACTGACAGCGTAAAAGCAAATGCTCCCAAAACGCCATCCAATGAAAATGTGGCATCAATCACCATTAGAAAAAAAACTTTACTGGTATCCGTAATAGCGCCTGACTTACCTTCAAGCTGCTTTTCCACTTTTTCGGCATTTTCTCTAAACCCGTGTGTTATAAAAAATAAAGTTGAACCCAGGACCGCTCCAAATGCCAGCAGAGGATTTACCTTTAGCGCAAGCCAGACAATAATTGAAAGTAATATGGATATAATAGCGTAAAACCAGACTCCCTGGGAATGAATAAATTTTTCGCCAATCAATCCATAGTATTTTGGCTCCAAAAACAGCCAGTAAAAAAACAAAAATATCATAAACACTCCTCCTGCTATAAGAAGCATTGGGGCCGAAGATTCAATAGATTCCGTTACTCTTGGATCCCCGCTAAATGTAGCTGTCAGGGAACCTACTGGACCAAGCCCGGGTGAAACTGCCCAGACAATCAGCCATGGCAGTGCCCCCCTTACCACAAAAACAGCAACCAGAAGCCCCCAGGTAAGGAACCACTTTTTGGCTTTCTCACCCATTGTGGAAAGTACCTGGGCATTGATAATGGCATTATCTACGGATGATACTGTTTCAAAAAGAGCCAGTCCGAAAATTATTAAAATGATTGATAAAAAATCCATGGAAAAAGTATTAAGTATTAAGTATTATGTATTAAGTATATTATGAAAGACAAAAATAATACACAGCTGGTTAAAAAGACAGTTATTTTTCTTCTTATTTTCTCTTTGGGGGTATTTTCAGGATACTGGTATGTTACCCATGGACAACCTAAGCAACAAGCAGTACAAGAAAAAAATACCCCTAAGGCATTTTTAGATGAAGTGTATAACAAAATTAAAGAGAATTACTGGGATAATATTTCCGATGAAAAGCTAAAAGATTTGTTCAAACAGGCACAAAGCAAGACTAATCAGGCTTCGGAGGCAGCTAGCCTGGTTTTATCTGCACTTCCTCCTGCAGGGAGATCCGGGCTTTATACCCAAAAACAGGAAGTTGCCCTGAAAAATATAGTTGAAAACAGGAATCCCGAAACAGGAATAGTTGAGCCTACTATTTCCAACAAATTAATTGGTACTGTTTTATATGTAAAATTTGACAAATTTTCCCCAACCTCTCTGGATGAATTTGTAAAACCATTTGACGCGCACAGGGATAATGAAAAAGTAAATTCCTTGATTTTGGATATGCGGGGCAATATTGGCGGAGCTATAGACTCTACAGCCTACTTTCTAGGACTTTTTTTGGGTAAGAATCAATACGGGTTTGATTTTTATAAAAAGGGAGAGTATTTACCCTTTAAAACTACTACCGATGAATTGCCGTCTCTTGCAAAATATAAACAGATTGTAATTTTGATAGACAACAATACTCAATCATCAGCGGAGATGATGGCAGCATCCATGAAAAAATACCATATAGGTGTAGCGGTGGGCGTGCCAACCAAAGGATGGGGGAGCGTGGAGCGGGTTTTCCCTCTGGAAAACCAGATCTCATCAAGTGAAAAATATTCCATATTTTTAGTTCATTCTTTAACTTTGCGGGATGACAACCAGCCAATAGAGGGAAGGGGAGTTGACCCAGATGTAAATATTAAATCACCTGACTGGGAGGAGCAGCTTTTTAATTATTTCCGGAACCGGGAATTAATCGGGGCAGTAAAAAAGGTGCTTTAATCCCGGCATGTCGCCTCAACCCATGCCGGGCATGGGTAAATGTAGTATACTATATACTTATGTTAGCAAATCCTGAAGCTGGAGCCAAAGCAAGATTGAGCTTTACTGGCGTTAAGAATTTAAGGCAGGTAACTTTTGCATTGCATGGAACCAGTCAGTGGGAATATGGCATCGACCGCGGGGCCTTCGGAACTGACCCCTACGTTTCTTACGAACCAAATCTCCCCATATTTATCCTTGATAATCAAATAGTAACATGGCGTGATGCTTTGTATGATGTTGTGAAACAAGCCCGACTTGAAGGAAGAAAATCAAGGATTTTGGACATAGGCTGCGGGACTGCAAGAGCTTTGCGGGATTTGGACAGACGTTTTAATCAGAGATCAAATTGGTTCTCCCGTTCCTTGTTTCACAAAAAGGAAGAATTATTGGTCGAGCTTACAGGAATATCTGCCTTTGATTGGCGAAGCAATAGGCAAAGACGCAGCGATGAAGAGAGGGAAATAACCTATCTCATATACGATACTCAAAACCTTTCCCATTCGATGTTAGAAGGATTTGACTCTGTAGTGTCGGTAAAAACCTTACGATATCTTGGTGATCCACTTACTGCTATAAGAGGATCTTATCGGCTCCTGAAACCAGGAGGCTTTGGTTTTCTGGATGCCGGAATGCTTTCGCGGTATTTTTCTTCACCGGAAGATTATGCTCTCCTTCAGGCTTTTTGGGGGCGTGAGTATGGCTTCCAGTTTAATAGAGGTGGGATTGCCTTTCAGGGGAGTGGTCAGCACCTGACCACACCAGTACGCCTGGCAGGAGATTGGACTGTTGGTGATGGGGAAAGGCGGGCAAGATATGAGTTTCGTGTTTAACGGATAGCCAATCTTACCTGATGGGCACAGTCTGTTAATAACTTCCTTAATTCCCTTTGAATATCTGTTTCCCCTAGCAAACTAACAACTTTTTTTTCTTCCGTTATTATTGAAGGACTTATTGAGTATCTGCTGTATATTGAATCTATCCTGTCAAATGCCACATCCCCAATCTGCCGTGTTAATCCCTGGTGTTCTCCTATTGCACAAAAAGCAGCCGCAGCTACGAGCTGGATTTCTTCAATCAGCCGGTAAGTCCTAAAGTCACTTACCTCAAAGGCTTTTAATTCAAGTCTTTTTGGTTGTTCTGTAGACTTTTTGGTTGTTTCGGCATTTTTAAGGCTAACAATGACAGATTTTTGACTTCTTCTTGAAAATCTTTCAGGTGAGGTATAGGCTAACTCAAAAGCGGATGCCAGGATTAGAATATCCGGATGCCTGTCTCCCGCATCGCGTACTTGCAGGAGCCAATCCGGAATACCAATATTAATGTGCATTGACACAAGTTTGTCATCAAGCAAATTATATCTGTCCTGATCTGTAGACGGACCTTCAAGATGGGGAATAAAACCCCCTTTTATTAGCTCGCATAAGGTTCTATTTGCTACTGCCGAACTGCATGCGGGCATGGGAGAAAACTCCCAGAAAGTTTGATACGAGGTTACATTTCCCGCAACTACATTGGTGTTAACCTTGTTTCTTGGTAACCCCATAAGGTCGAAGAAGATTGCGTATCTGCCTGACATGGAATTGTTGAACGGTTTCCTCGGACTTTCCACTTCCCAGCCAATAGTAGGAAGGGGATTATCAGGTTGGGCTGCTGTAGTTTCCCTAAGACTAAGGGCATGTAATTTTCTTAAGACCGAAGGCCAGTCTTCAACCGGAGCAATGAACTACCCCGCAGCAAGCTGCGAGGTATCTAACACATCAACCTTGAGTCTAGGGTAAACCCTCAAACATTTCAAGTTGACCACGGTAGATTTGTT
>VMGD01000010.1 GCA_007376405.1 Microgenomates group bacterium Gr01-1014_7 | reverse complement strand
GGTTCGCGTTTGTTTTTAAAAGATCTAACCTTTTTACAGTACCTTTTTTGGATTAGGTATCCACTTCTCTACAGTCCCATTTTTGGTTAGGTAAGACTGATACTTGACAGGCGTCCTGTAGTGTGATATTATTCTGTTAATATGATCGAATGGGCAGAAGCTGGTAGAAAAATTCTTGCTAAACAAGCCAATATAACTCCACAAGAGAGAGCCTTGATGTAAGGTAAAATAGCAGATGCTGAAGCTACAGGAACTCTTTTTCAAAGGGTAGAAGTTGCAGAAGCACAAGCTGCTCAAGCAAAATCTATACCAGAAGAAACTCCTGTCCAAACTCCTCAAGCAGATCCAGTAGAAACTAGACCATCGGTTGCAGAAGTAGTTAATAGTATTTATATCGTAAAATCAGTAGAAGGATTAGTACTCCCATCTTCAAATCAGTTGGTAACAGCCGCAATAGCAGAAATAAAATCAAATTTTGGCAGAGATTGGGAAGTACCAACTCCACCCCAAGATTTATTTGAAACACTGGAAAACTTTGCTGCCAGAGATATCACAAGATTTGATGAGGTTTATTATCAACCGGGTCTACAATTAAAGGAAAATGATAAGTTTTGGAAAGCAAGCGGAAGAGTAAAACCAGGAGAAAACTTTTGGCGACAAGTAAGGGTTGGTAATTATCCAGAAGAAGCAACAGTTTTGATAGAAGGTTGGTTTATCGGGGACAGAAGAGGCAAGTCAATGTATGACAACGGCAAGCAAAGATATGGAGATAATGATTACATGGAGCCTGTGATGGTAGCTTTAAGAGGAGCCTCAGATGGAATTGAAAAACATAGTTATGTTTCAGATTATGCTCGTGCAGGAGCTTTTCCTAGAGAAATTGAAGGAGTAATCCTTCCAGTATTTGCAGAGGCAAGTGGAGCTAAAGGAATTGTTAGAAATAGAAGGTATATAGAATTTAACATTCGGGGTAATATAGCTCACCCAGAATGGGGACAAACTAATACATGGGAATGGTTTGGTGATCCAGTTTTTCGGGGCGACGACCGGCTCATTGGTGGTAGTTCCAGCGATGGTGGCCTAGCCCACGTCGGCGACGGTTCCGTTGACGGTCGTGATTACGATGCCGGCTTCTCGCCTGTGGTAGAATTCTCTTCTAAACCTCGATAACTTGGGTTTATTATTTCTTGGAATAAGACCCTTGATTTTTGCTTCTTGAAAACTTGCTTTTTATTTTTTAAAATCTCTTCGATAAGGCTCATGTATTTCAATTCAAGGATTGAAGTCGCCGAATTTTTTATTGGGTTTAAGATTCAGAGTTTTAGGTTCAGTAAGAGCTTAAAAGAGTAATTTTCCAATAAAACTAAGAGAAGGGATATTACGGTACTTTAGACTTTGTGCCAATTTAACTAAAGTTGGTCGATAAAATACAGAATAATTTAGCATTGGCTAGATTTTCAGTGAAGTAAGTTCGGTTTAAAGTACTAATTTCAGGGTGACAACCGGCTCATTGGTGGTAATTCCAACAATGGTGGCCTAGCCAACGTCAACAACAATTCCGTTGACAATCGTAATAACAATACCGGCTTCTCGCCTGTGATAATCTCCCTTAATCTGAAAAGCACTGCTTACCAGATTTATCTGGCAAGCTTTGCTTATTTAACAGTTTTAATCCAACCGCCCAGCATTCTGCCTATCTCAAGGGTTTGTAAGAGTATTTGTTGGTATTTATTATTATCAATACATTTGGTATCAATGGATAGCCGAAGAAATATTTTTAATAAATCCAGTTTAATACTGACCTTTTGGAGGCTGGGCAGTTTCTGCTCCCGGGGTAAATATCCTGCCATTATTACCAGCTCAATAATATCTATAATTGTTTGATCAATTTTTTGACCGAGGGTATATCTTTTAGCTTTGGGGAAAGAAGTTAGATATTGAGTAGAAAGTTTATAGAGGTCGTAAAGTTTGCCAAAGATAGGGATATCTAGGCCTACTATAGCTGTGTGTGTGTGTGTGTGGATATCTTTAAACATATGCTTTTTTTGTACAGGGATTTTATATCACTTCCAAATCTATTTCAAGCCTGGAATGAATTTAAGGTTGGGAAAAGAAGAAAGACTGATGTCATGTTATTTGAACGTTTCTTAGAAGAAAATCTTTTTAATCTTCATTTAGCACTAAAAAATAAAACCTATCGGCATGGGAATTACCACTCTTTTTATGTTCATGATCCTAAACTCCGACATATTCACAAAGCAACTGTAGCTGACAGAGTAGTACACCATTTACTTTATAAGTATCTGTATGAGGTTTTTGACAAAAGTTTCATTCACGATTCTTACTCCTGTAGATTAGAAAAAGGAACACACAAAGGAGTAGGAAGATTAGGAAATTTTACAAGGATTGTATCTAAAAACTATATAAGGGATAGTTGGGTATTAAAATTAGACATAAAAAAATTCTTTGCCAATGTTGATCATAAAATCCTCATGGTACTTTTGAAACAAAAGGTTAAGGATCCGGATATCCTGCGGTTACTGGCAAATGTGATTGATAGTTTTCACTCCGAACCGGGCGAAGGAAAAGGGATTCCACTTGGAAATTTAACGTCCCAAGTATTTGCCAATATTTACATGAATGATCTGGACCAGTTTATAAAACATGAAATGAAGATTAAATATTATCTCCGTTATGCTGATGATTTTGTGATTCTGTCAGCAAATAAGAGAGCTTTAGAAAGATTAGTGGTTCCTTTATCAGAATTTTTAAAAGACCACCTAAATTTGGAACTTCATCCGGATAAAATTATTTTCCGCCGATTGGATTGGGGTATAGACTTCCTAGGCTATATTGTTTTGCCTCATTATGTTTTACCAAGAACGAAAACCAAAAAGAGAATATTTACAAAACTAAAAGAAAAAATTGGCACGGAAAATTTTAATCAGTCTCTTCAATCCTATTTAGGTTACTTACAACATGCTAATAGTTTTAAAGTAGTCCA
The DNA here is from genome assembly GCA_007376405.1 of Microgenomates group bacterium Gr01-1014_7. GTDB lineage: Bacteria > Patescibacteriota > Microgenomatia > Daviesbacterales > UBA10151 > VMGD01. The sequence goes on along the minus strand of VMGD01000010.1, from coordinate 38,432 downwards.
ACAATTGAAAAATCAAATTTGGCTGTGGAGATAAGTAATCTGTTTTGCTAAAATATGCTCATTATGGCAACTGTTAATACTGCATGGGATCATGTTTCAGGAAATATATTTAAAACATGGGTAATCATGGGGTTTTTTAGTGCTTTTACTGTGGCGGTAGTTTATGTAATAGCACGCGGGTTTGGATACGGGGAAGTGGGGGGCTTGGGAATAGTGGGTTTTGCCCTAATTATGGCGGGAGTGATGAATTTTGTCTCTTACTTTTGGTCTGACAAAATAGTTTTAGGAGTTTCCGGAGCAAAACCGGTTTCTGAAAAAAGCCATAAAGAACTTTACAGGACTGTTGAAAACCTTTGCATTGCCGCGGGGTTGCCTTTACCCAAAATTTATATCATAGATGACAGCGCCCCCAACGCTTTTGCCACAGGCAGAGATCCAAAACACGGCGCCATTGCTTTTACTACCGGGATTTTATCTAAACTTAGCAAACAGGAGCTGGAAGGAGTAACCGCCCATGAACTTTCTCATGTGGGAAACAGGGATACTTTGGTTATGGCTGTTGTATCGGTTTTGGTTGGAATTATAGCGCTTCTTTCCGATTTTTTCATGAGATCAATGTGGTACGGGGGGCGTGATAGAGATTCCAAAGGAAATCAACTTTTTATGATTTTGGCTATAACTGCCGCAATTTTGGCTCCAATTATTGCTACTTTAATCCAGCTGGCAGTTTCCCGCCGCCGGGAACTTCTGGCAGATGCCAGTGGAGTTTTATTAACAAGATATCCTGAAGGGTTAGCAAATGCACTACTTAAAATTTCTAAAGATAAAGAACCTTTGGAAGTTGCAAACCGCGGCACAGCTCATCTTTATATAGTAAATCCGCTAAAGGGTAAAGAAGCAAAAGCATTTATGGCCAATTTATTCAATACCCACCCCCCAATTGAATCCCGCATCAAAGCCCTCCAGCAAATGGAAGGTAGGTTATGAAGATTGATGTTAAGAAAATTGCAAAGCTGGCTAATTTGCCCATAACAGATTATGAAGAGGAAAAACTGGCAGAACAGCTCTCCCAAACTTTGGATTATGTAAATAAACTGGAAGAAATTGATACCAAGGGTGTTGAACCTACAAGCCAGGTTACCGGTCTGGAAAATGTTACCCGCGATGATGAAATAACAAACTCTTTATCCCAGGAAGAAGCTTTAAAAAATGCCAAATCCAAAAGAGATGGTTTTTTTGTGGTAAAGGCAATTTTTGACAATGAATAACTTATACGAGTTGACAATTAAAAAAGCCAGAGATGGGTTAAAGAATAAAAGCTTTTCTTCCGCAGAATTAATTAAATCCTGCCTGGATAGAATAAAGGCAGTTGAGCCAAAGATCCATGCTTTTGTTACTGTTTGTGATGAGGCTATAAACTATGCCAAAGACGAGAATTTACCTCTCCGGGGAATACCGATTTCCATAAAAGATAATTTTTGCACTGTAGGATTGCGCACTACCGCCTCCAGCAATGTGTTGAAAGATTTTATTCCTCCTTATGATGCAACAGTGGTGGCTAAATTAAAAGCTGCAGGAGCTGTAATCATCGGTAAAACCAATCTGGATGCCTGGGCACATGGATCTTCCACTGAAACATCGGACTTTGGAACAACCAGAAATCCCTGGAATATAGAGCATTTACCCGGAGGCTCATCGGGTGGAGCTGCCGCATCTGTGGCAGCTGATGAAATCATTGCAGCAATTGGATCTGAAACAGCCGGATCCATCAGACAGCCTGCTGACTGGTGTGGAGTGGTGGGGCTTAAACCCACCTATGGGCGTGTTAGCAGATACGGAGTTGTAGCAATGGCATCATCACTTGACTCCCCCGGTCCCATAACTAAAACAGTAGAGGATGCAGCTATAATTTTGCAGATACTGGCAGGGAAAGATAGCTTGGATGCTACCACTCTGCCAAATTCCCCGCAAGATTACCTAAAAGATTTAGACAAAAAAATAACCGGATTGAAAATTGGGGTTCCCGATGAATACTTTGATGGAGTTACGGAGCAAGTAAGAGCAAGAGTAGAAGACGCTTTAAAATTGTTGGAGAAACTTGGAGCAAAAATAATAAAGATTAAACTTTTTAAACCCGAATATGCCATAGCTGTTTATACTATTTTGCAAAGGGCGGAAGTATCTTCCAATTTGGCAAGATATGACGGGATAAGGTACGGTTCCACAAGGGAGAATTTTGGAGAGGAAGCCAAAAGGAGAATTATGCTGGGGACTTATGCTCTGTCTGCCGGATACTGGGACCAGTATTACAATAAAGCCCAAAAGGTAAGGACTGTGATAGTGGAAGATTTTATTCGGGCATTTAAAGAAGTAGATATAATTATTGCACCAACCAATCCCACAACAGCTCTACCACTCGGTGCCAGTAAAGATAATCCAATGTTTGGGGAAATGGCAGATGCTTTAGTTGAACCGTCATCTATAGCCGGGCTTCCAGGAATCAATGTGCCCTGCGGATTTTCTAAAGAGGGTTTACCGGTTGGATTTCAGGTCATTGGTCCTCAACTCGCCGAAACTTTGATTTTAAATGTTGCACATCAATATCAGATAAATACAGATTGGAGAAAGGAGAAGCCTAAGTTATGAACTACACTCCAGTTATCGGACTTGAGGTTCATGTGGAACTAAAAACCAAATCCAAAATGTTTTGCGGGTGCTCTGCTGACTATTTTGGAAAAGAACCCAATACCCACACATGCCCGGTATGTCTGGGGCTTCCGGGAGCTTTGCCTGTTCCAAATAAAAAAGCTATTGAATGGTGTGTGATGATAGGACTTGCGCTAAATTGCACCACTCCCCTGTTTAGTAAATTTGACAGGAAAAATTATTTTTATCCAGATCTCCCAAAGGGGTATCAGATTAGCCAGTATGACCAGCCCCTTTGCATAAATGGTTTTATTACATTAAGCAATGGTAAAAAAATTAGAATCAGAAGGGTTCATATGGAGGAGGATACGGGGAAATTAACGCATGTAGGCAACGAGTCTTTAATAGATTTTAACCGTTCAGGTGTGCCTTTAGTCGAGATAGTTACAGAACCTGATTTTGAATCCTCAATAGAAGTGGTGGAATATCTTAAAAAACTGCAACAGATTGTAAGATTTCTGGGAGTTTCCAATGCGGATATGGAAAAAGGCGACATGCGTTTAGAACCCAATATCTCGCTCAAAATGACAAATGAACTACCCAAATACAAAGTAGAAGTTAAGAACATTAATTCATTCAGATTTGTGGGAAAGGCTATAGAGTATGAAATAAAAAGGCAAACGGAAATTTTAGATAGGGGAGATATGCCAGAACAGGAAACAAGAGGGTGGAATGATGAGAAAAATATTACTGTTTCTCAAAGAAGCAAAGAAGAAGCACATGATTACAGATATTTTCCGGAACCGGATCTGCCTCCCATCCGTTTCACGGAAGATCAGATATCTGATATCAGAAATCGGATTCCTGAATTGCCTGATGAAAAGCTGGCAAGATTTCAAAAAGAATACCAGTTAAATAAATCACAGGCTGTTATTTTGACAGAAACAAAAGAGATAGCTGATTATTTTGAAAAAACAGTAAAGCCGGGAAAGGTTGATCCAATTCAGATTGCCAATTATATTATTAACAAGAAAATCGATATAAACAAAGTATCCTCTGAAGAAGTAATTGCGCAAGTAGCAGGCAAAACTTCCGGGATTATTGCCGATGAAGGGGAATTAGGTAAATTAGTCAAAGAGGCCATTGATGAGAATCCAAAAGCAGTGGCGGATTTTAAATCCGGTAAGGAAAATGCGCTGCAGGTTTTAATAGGAGCAGTTATGAAAAAAACTGCTGGTAAAGCAGATGCAGAAAAAGCGAGAAAAATTTTGACGAAACTTTTAAAGAGGGGATTATTTCCAGCTTTTAAAGTAAGGTGACGTCCCTTGGCCTGATACAACCAGAGCTTCTCTTTGAACTTTGTGCTTGGCCCTTAACTCAGCCATTGTATTAACTTCATATTGCAGCATGTAAAGCGAAGTTTTTAAACAAGTATCTGCAACTTGTTTTGCGCGAGTCCTACGGATACCGGCATCTGAAGCTGTTTCTCTAAAAGCAACCTGAAGTGCTAATGCCTCCGGTAATGTATCGAATGAGCCAGTTACACATACAGTTTTCTCAACCGTATCCCATCTTAGATGGCTCCAGTCCCCATGGCACTGCCCGCATAAACACTCAAGTACATCAGTTAAATGACCGATTAGGTTTAATCTTTGTTCTTCTGATAAATTCTTATAAATCCCCCTACTTCTATTTCTATTTAAAACTTCTTGAGCTATTAAACCTAATTCCGGTCTTGCTTCAACCATAAAAGGAGTTTATCAGATTAAAAACTCCTTGACAAATTTGGGTTAAAAAATTTGTCAGAAAACTTTCAAACTTGACTGGGTAAATAATATATCCTATAATGCCCTTGATTAATTATTAAAATGACAGAAGATCCTATTAGTATAAGAGCATATGAAATTATTGCGAAAGCTGGAGAGGATGAGCAAGCTCGCAACAGACGTTCACTCTCACATATGGCCACCCAGGAATTTATTTGTGGGCCAACTTTTGTAGATGTGCTTTTAAAAAGCGAGTTCCTCAAAAGACATGACATTTACAATTCTCGTGGTTTGACAAAAGATCAAGAGAGAGAACAGCTAGTTGTTCATGCCAAGCTAGCTATTCTGAAAATCTTAGAATCAGAGGGAGCAATTCTAAGGGCCAGCAAACTTCCTCATCGAGAAATAGCTGTCTGGAGTAGTACTCTGGCGGAAATTTGTGAACCTTTTGGTTTAGATGCACTTTTATTTGACCCTGTGACTATTGAAAGCGCAGCAGAAACTATGAATCAATTTAGAAACGCAGTTTGGTTAAGTCAAGAAAATCGAGTAACAAGAGAAGGTTTAGAATGGAGTTTACGAAAAGAACCGTATAACATTCTTATTGCTCATCAGGATTTAACAAGACTATTGGTGTTTGAGATTAATGCAGTAGCTGCAAAACCAAGAATTCTCGGGATACCGAGGCTACCAAAACCATACAATCCGCTTTACACAATTTTCAGAGAAGACATGGAGTGTCCTGAGCCAACCTTAAAGATGCTTAACCTTTTGACTATCTAGAACGTACGTCTCTTTCAGTAGCAGACCACAGACGTTTATTAAGAGGAATGTCTATCTAGTCAACCTCCCAGGTTGAAAAATAACATCTATCTTTTGGCAGTTGAAAACAGCATATTTATCAATGTATAATTTCTTTATCATGGATGACACCAAGAAAATGCTTCGGGCCATAATTAACGGACAAAGTGTTTTTAGACAGGAGATACTTGCCAAAATTGATAAACTTGATAAAAAGTTAGAGGGAATGATAAATCGGGTTGATGAAAAATTAACCGAGAGAATAGACAAATTGGGCATGCATCTGGCATATGTAGATCAGCTGGAACAACAACCAACCTCGCAACGCCGCGTTTTGCCCTCTTGAAATAGTAAGCACAGGGGCGGGTATAATATAGCCGCTATGTCCCGTTTTGTTCATCTTCATGGTCACAGCGAATACTCACTTCTGGATGGGTTATCCAAAATCCAAAAGTTAGTCAAAGCGACTAAAGATTTAGGGATGGACTCTGTAGCCATAACAGATCACGGGGTTATGTATGGAGTGATAGAATTTTATAAAGAATGCATTTCCCAAGGAATAAAGCCGATTATTGGGGTGGAAATGTATGTGGCCCGCCGCTCTCACAGTGAAAAGCAGGGAAAAGCAGACTCTGAACCCTATCATTTAACAGTTTTAGCCAAAAATTATCAGGGTTATTTAAATTTAATGAAATTAACTTCCATTGCTCATCTGCAAGGTTTTTACTACCGTCCAAGGGTGGATAAAGCACTGCTTAGGGAATACCGCGAAGGTCTGATTGTCTTATCCGGTTGTCCGGCAGGGGAATTTATTCGATCTATAGATCAGGATTTAAAAAAAGCAACCGAGGTAGCCAAAGAATATTTAGAAATTTTTGGGGAAGGAAACTATTATTTCGAACTGCAGAATCATGAGTACACCAAACTTTTGGAAAACACTCAAATGGACCAGGCTGTCAGAAGAGATTTGGAAAATATGGAGAAATTGCAGGACCAGACTTGGAAAGCTGTTAAAGTTTTGAGCCCAAAGCTCAAAGTCCCAATGGTTGCCACCAATGATTATCACTATATTAAAGAGGAAGAAGCAGATGCTCAGGATGCCCTCGTTTGCGTCCAAACCGGAAAACTTATTTCCGATATAGATAGACTGCGCCTGATTGACACTCCCAATTTATATTTGCGCTCGCCCCTGGAGATGAAAGCTCTTTTCCATGAAATCCCGGAAAGCCTGGAAAATACTGTTAAACTAGCCAAAGAATGCAATGTGGAAATTCCTCTTGGCAAAGCCTCATTTCCTATTTTTAGTACACCGGAAGGACTAACGTCCATGGAATATTTAAGACAAATAACTTTTGAAAAAGCTCAGACGGTTTTAAAGATGACCGATGAAGAAAAGGAGAGACTGGAATATGAGCTGTCGGTGATTGAAAAGAAAAAGTATGCGGATTATTTTCTGGTGGTTTATGATTTTGTATCTTTTGCCCATGAACATGGAATTATCACCAATACCAGAGGTTCTGCTGCGGGGTCTTTAATTTTGTTTTGTTTAGGGGTGACCAACTCCAATCCCCTGGATTATAAACTACCCTTTGAAAGATTTCTGACTGTTCACCGCCCCACATTACCTGATATTGATGTTGATCTTGCAGATGACAGAAGGGATGAGGTTATTAAGTATGTTATGGAAAAATATGGGGAAGATAAAGTGGCCCACATAGTTACTTTTGGAACCATGATGGGAAGGGCAGCCATCCGGGATACTGGCCGGGTGCTGGGTATGCCTTATGGAGAGGTTGACCGGATTGCCAAACTTATCCCCCCACCTCACCAGGGCTTTCACAAACCCTTGAAAGATGCTATCAAAGAAGTGCCGGAGCTCTCGGAACTTTACAGAAACAATGAGCAGATAAAAACTCTTTTGGATTTGGCCCAAAAGGTGGAAGGCTCTGTCCGTCATGCCTCAGTCCACGCGGCCGGAGTGGTGATTGCGCCCGAACCCCTAACTCGCTTTACACCTCTCCAAAAAGAAGCTGACGGGGACAAAGTTGTTTCTCAATATGACATGTTTTCCATTAGTGAAGAATACGGCGGAGTAGGGCTAAGCAAAATAGATTTTCTGGGAATAAGAAACTTATCAATCTTGGGGCATGCAGTTTCTATTGTTAAAGAAACTAAGGGGGTGGATATTGACCTAAATCACCTGCCGCTTGATGATAAAGCGGCTTTTGAAATTTTATCCCAGGGGGAAACAATGGGAATTTTTCAGATGGAGGGCTCAGGCATGACCAGATATATGAAGGAGCTTAAGCCAACCAGTATTTTTGACATCATGGCCATGGTAGCTCTTTTCCGCCCCGGGCCAATGGGTAGTATTCCCGATTATATTGCCCGCAAAAACGACCCCTCAAAAATTAAGTATTTTGATCCGCGGATGAAAGAATATATGGAACAATCCCTCGGCCTTTTGGTTTATCAGGAGGATGTGCTTTTAACTGCCATAAATCTGGCCGGTTATTCCTGGGAAGAGGCGGACAAATTCAGAAAAGCCATGGGTAAAAAAAGCCCCTCCGAGATGGCCAAACAACAAGATAAATTTGTGGAGGGGTGTGTCACAAACGGCATGAAACAGGAGAAGGCAGAGGAGTTGTTTGCTTTGATTGCGCCTTTTGCGGCGTATGGATTTAATAAGGCTCATGCGGCCAGCTATGCCATGATTGCCTACCAGACAGCTTATATGAAAGCCAATTTTCCGGTGGAGTTTATGGCAGCAGTGATGACAGCGGAGTCTGAGGATGCGGATAAAATTGCCGCGGCCATTGAAGAATGCAAAAGATTAGGCATTGTAGTTTTGCCTCCGGATATTAATAAATCCTTTATTGGGTTTACAATGGAGAGATTAAAAGAGTTATCTGCCCAGGATTTGGAAAGAAGTTTGAGCGGGGAGGTGGAGACAAAAGTAAAGCAAGGCATACGGTTTGGATTATCTGCTGTTAAAAATGTGGGGGTTTTGGCAATTGAATCAATTCTAAAAGCGCGTGAGGAGAGCGCGCCATTTGTCTCTTTGATGGATATATGCGAAAGGGTTGATACCCGGCTGGTGAACAGAAAAACCCTGGAAAGTTTAATTAAAGCCGGAGCGCTGGACTCTTTTGGACAAAGGTCCTCTCAGCTTTTGATTTTGGATCAAGCCTTAGAAGAATCTCACAAAAGAGTCAGATCGCAGGCGTCGGGCCAGGGAATGCTTTTTGAAGAGGATTCAACTTTTGAAATCACCCTGCCTCAGGTGGAGGAATTGCCTCTTGAACAACTGCTGGTATTTGAAAAAGATTTGCTGGGATTTTATCTGCATGAACCTCCTTTCCTGGCCAAGCTGCAAAGGTTAGGGGATTACGTTTCCTGTAAAATATCCGATTTGTCCGATGATCATATCGGACAAAAATTAACTCTTGGAGGAGTGATCAGCGAGGTGAAGAAAGTTTTAACTAAAAAGACTAGAGTCGAAATGGCTTTTGTCAAGTTATCTGATGGGGTAACTGAAATTGAATGTGTGGTTTTTCCGCAAACTTATTCCTTGTCCAGGGATTTTTTGCTTAAAGATGAAGTTGTTTTAATGTGGGGGAGAATTGATAAAAGAGAGGAAAATTTATCTCTGGTGGTGGATAATACCTCCCCTTTTGAGGAGGATTCTGCCAATAAAGTTGTTACCAATAAGGTTGTTACCAATAAAGTTGAAAGAAATGAGACCGATTTAGAAGGAGTGGAAATTACTGTTCCCAAAGGAGTGGGTGTGGATATCCTGCAAAGAGTAAACAGGACCTTGCGGCAGTTCCCAGGGGATGAAAAAGTAACCCTGCTTTTACCAAACGGATCAAATGAGCTCAGAAGAATGATTCTGCCATTTTCCATAAACCCTGATTCAACTCTGGAGGGAGAAATTAAAAATATTCTGGGAGATGGAGCATTCAGACGAGGTTGATTATTTTAGCTTGTTTATGTTACACTTCCTTTCATGATTTCGGGAAAATATGGTGAGACGGATATTCATATTGGGGACACAATAAGAGTTCATTCCAAAGTGGTGGAAGGAGAAAAAACTAGAATTCAGGTTTTTGAGGGGATTTTAATATCTTTGCGGGGCAGGGGAGAAAACAAAACCTTCACTGTAAGAAAGATTGGTGCTGGAGGAATAGGGGTGGAGCGGACCTGGCCGCTTGATGCTAAAAGTATTGATAAAATTGAGGTTAAAAAAAAGAATTCCGGAGTTAGAAGATCAAAGCTTTATTATCTGCGGGATTTAAGTGGTAGAGAAGCAGTTAGAGTGTAATTCAAAAATCAAAACTCAAAACGCAAAACTGCAACTTAAAATTTAAAACTTTTAAGTTTTTAATTGTACTTTATAAATTTCTATTCAACCATTAATTCCGGTGGGGGGATAATTTCAAGTTTACGCTCTAACTTGGATATTTTTTTTCATGTTTCAAAGCGTCGCTCTTATTAATTTTGTACATGTCACCATACCCTGTTAAAATGGCTTCAATTTGTACAACTGATGCAGTATTTGCCTGCAGGCTTTCTTCTAATTCATCAAGCTTATCAAGTTTTTTATTCATTACCGACTGGAGTTCACGTACTGTTCTGATGTCATTATTATAACCAATCTGTAAAAACTCAACTCTTTCTACCTTATGCTTAATTATCTCAACAATCTCCTTAACAGGAGTAATTACTTTTTCTATTAATTGGGAAAGCTTCTTTACATCTTCATCACTCATGTTTCTATACTAAGAAAATAACTGTTAAAATACAAGAGAGATTAACTATATCAAAAATATTTACGTTGCAACCTTCGAGGTTACAGGCTACCAGAATCCACAGAAAATCATTTGGCTTGAGAAAGTTCTTGTAAGTAAAGTTTTGGATCAGCAGGCTGAAAAAAGTTAGTTACATTAGGGTCTAATGGCGATAAAAGGGTTTTTGACAAATCTATATCATCTCTTAATACAAACATAGAATTAACCGGAAAACGGTCTATATATCCCGGATCGACAACAGGAAATCTTCTCCAGATACTTAATTCACCACATAAAATTACTGGTATCGGGACAGGTACGGAACTTAAATAGATCGAAGAATCTTCTCTCCACCTTCTTATTCTTATTTCCGATATTTGATGTAAAGCCCAGTAACAGGCAACAGCCATTTTTGGTGTGTAGTAAACTCCCCGAGTAAATTCAAACCTGTCATCAATTTTTCCATAAAAAATCTGGCCGCCCTCAATCTCAACACAGTCTCTAAAATTTTCCAATACCGTTCCTGAATATGCTGTAAATTTTCTTTCAAGTAAGCTCATCGACTAAATTATTTTTCCTTTGGGGTTTGAGCCGACTGCAAAGGGGATTTCGTCCCAGTCATGAATTTTGCGGATTTTTTTGTTGTATTTCCACATAGTTTCCAGTAAAGACACATCAACTCCTGCTTTTTTAAACTCCCCTATCAAAGCTACTAAATCCTTAGGGAAACATTTCCCCCCAAAGCCCCTCATGGTGGTAACTTCCAAATGCGCATCCCTAATGCGGGGGTCTTTGGCTGCCATTTTTTTAACCTCCTCATATTTAATGCCTATTTTCTGGCAGTAGTCATAGAAAAAATTGGCAAAGGTGACCTTAAGAGATAAAAAGGCATTGGAAAAATATTTTACTGTCTCGGCAGTGGTCGGGTCTGTCTGATAGATAGTAGTTTTAGGAAATCTTTGCCTATAGATTACTGCCACTCTTCTGGAAACTAAATCATTGTTGGCTCCAATCACGGTCCTGTCAGCATTTAAAAAGTCTTCCAGAAAATTGGCCTCTGTTAAAAATTCCGGGTTAAAAGCAAACTGAGATTTTGGATACTCTTTTTCCAGACTGGTAGTGGTACCCGGAATAACTGTTGATTTAATAACTATAATTTTATCTGTACCGTTAGTAAACTTGGTGACCTCTTTCATACTGTCATTTATTATTGAGAGGTCAATTCCTTCCTCGTCCTCCTTCATTGGAGTGGGAAGACAGATGAAAATAAATTCGGATTTTTTAATTACCTCTTCAAGGGGGGCAGTATCTTTAAATTTGTCATAATAGCGGATAGTATCTTTGCCGGCCGATGCCACATTAAACCCATTGGCAACAGCCTGCCCCACAAAACCATAACCAATGATCCCTAAATTGATTGGGACTAAAAGAGCGCTTCCTGTCTTATCCATTCAGTTTAGTATATTGGAGTACTTGACAAATTTCAATGTTTTGTTTTAAGCTGTAGTTATGTCTGATTTAACAAATAGTGTTAAGAATACACTTACCTCACTTATTTCCGGAGCAGGAGGTGTTGTTTCTACAGCACAAAATGTGGCTAAAGATAATGTGGTGAAAGCGGTTCAGGGCGTAGGAACTGTTACTGAAAGCGGTACTCAAGCAATAACGGATGTTATTACTGGAGGGGTGGAGGCTATCTCAACAGCGGGAGTATCTGTAACAGATGGAGTGGTAGGTTTGGTAAGAGGAGTTGTTGACGGCGCAAAAGAGGTGGGGGTTGATACAACTGAAGCAGCAGGTGAGGCTGCATCAACAGTGGTTAAAACAGTTTCAGAGGTAGGCGGGGATGTAGGGGAGGCAGCAGTATCTGCAGTAACAGGAGCTATTGAAGCAGCGGGAGACGTTGGAGAAGATACGGGTACCCTGGCAAAGGGTGCGGTTATGGGAATATTAAAAGCAGCAGATGAAATAAGCAGTGAAGCAGGGTCTTTGGTTAGAAAAGCATTACTTAATGCGGCAACTTTGCCGCACGATATTATTGATGCCCTCCTTACAGGAAAAACAGAGTAATTCTTCTTGAGAAGTATTCCTAATTCAAGTATAATTTTAGAGTTTGCCGCGTTCGTCTAGTGGCCTAGGACATCGGGCTTTCATCCCGGAAATCACGGGTTCGACTCCCGTACGCGGTACAAGTACCAGTTTAGCCTGTCAGAATAAGCTAAAGTAGCCTACAGAAACAGGGAGACCGGGAATTACAGTAAGGTGAATTTTGCCTAAAAATTTATCCTCCCCGGTTTCTACGATTTCATCTTTCACAAATCTAACCCAGAGCGGATTTTCCGGGAGATTATAGTCAATCCTTAAAACTTCTATATTATCCTGCAACCCCGCTGCCATATAAATTTTAAAGGGGTAAAGCTCAATTTGTTTACCTTCTTTTTTAAAAATGTTTATTCCGGTTTTGCTTTTGGAATTGAACTTTTTACCCTGCCAGTTTGTTTTTAACCCAGTCACTTTTCCTGAATAAAAGCCATTAGGAAGCGCCATAGGAGCGCTACCAGATATAAAGAGAGCTTGATTAGGACTGGTTTGGGTTTTCCAGGTTCTATATGTTCCAATAAATAAAATAGTTGCTATAAAAATAAACCCTAGCGTTAAAAGTAAGAGTCCAATCATTTTCATAAATACTAACGCTTAAAATCATAGCACAAAAAGGATTATATAATTTTCTAGGTTTACACCTGAGAGGTGTAAGCGTAAAACACAGAAATTGATTAAATATTTTCTATAACTTCCACTGCCTCTCTCCACCTACCCTCCCCAAAATCCGGAAAAACATAATCTGAATATTCTTTAAGTTCTTCTGCGGAAGCATTGCCTGTTGCTACCAGAATAGACTCCACATTACTGTCTTTGGCCATTTTGGCCCCGATTAAAGAATCATCAATAATTATATGGGTATACCCTCTGTATTTTTCTTTAGTAATTCTTATTAAATCAGCTCTTATATTAGTAATATCTCCAAATGCCCCTATCAAACCGCTTTTGTCTTTAAAATATTTTTCTAATTTTGTATTTTCCAATTTTATTTTAGCTCTAGACGGGGAATTACCTGTGAGTAGGCCCAATAAAACGTTTGCTTTTTTTGATAATGCATCCAGCAGTTCTGTGATACCGGGTAAAATCCTGGCCGGATGTAAATTTAGCAAATCTTCCAGCGTTTCTGCCCACACTTGAAATGCTTCAGAAGGAATTTTTACTTCGTCAATACTGCTGCATCCTTTTACCAGCGCAACAACTTCCCCAATAATTTGTTTATCGGTTTTGCCCTTATTATCTATCATGTCTTCGTCTGCATCTATTTCAAAAACCTGCTTAAACATTTTACGGGAGGCATTAACATTTGTTTCATTGCCGCAAACCAAAAGGGTATCGTCTATATCAAATAAAACAATTTTCATAACCTTGAGTATATATTATTCAACAATAATATATAATTATCTCAATGGATTTTCACTTTACTAACAATCAACTAAATAGGTTGTCCGATTTTTGTGCGGATATGGCTAAGGGTTTAGTTCTAGCTTCAGTTGCAGCTCCGGCGATTTCCAGTTTCGTAAATCTAATTTCTTTTCTAATGGGTATTCTGGTTGGGTTGACATTTTTGTATCTGTCGCTTAAGATTGAAAGTGTTAAGGAGAATTTATGAATTTTGCAGATATATTTAACAGCTGGATTACCGTAATGGCAATAGTTGCCTTAACTTTTGCCATTCTTCTTTCAATACACACGCGCACCAAACTCTCAAAGCGCAGATAATACTTTTGTAATTTTATAGATAATAAATATTCCAAAGATGATGCTTAAAATTCCGGCAAGGAGGCGAAGATAGCTTTCTGTTTTAGGGAATTTACCTGCAAAATGAAAAGGTAGCCCCAAAAGAAAACTCATGGCTGTCATTCCCAAAGTGGACCCAAGCCCAAAAAGTAAAATGTAGTACAAGCCTTGCATGAGTGAAGGAATGGTGGATAAAACCAAAAGCATTACTGCTCCGGTTCCGGCCAGGCCGTGGACAGTGCCGATAAAAAAGGAAACATGATGTTTTCGGTGAGTAGGTTTTTCCTGATGAAAATTCAGGATAACCCTTCCTCTTTGGATTGCCCTTGCCCCTAAAATAATAAGCATCACTCCTGCGAAAAATTCAAAGGTTAAGCTAACTCTTTCCGGAATTGACAGTTTAAGCAGCAAAACTAAAACTCCGGTAATAAAAAGAGTGGTGGTGTGACCCAGGCCCCAGAAAGTGCCAACTAAGGCAGCTTTTAGGGGATTTTTTTGATCAACCACAATAGTTGATACGGCAATCAGATGATCCGGCTCAAAAGCATGTTTAATCCCCAGAATAAAACCCAATATTAAAGTAAAAAATACAGAAGGCATAATATGGTGAAAAGTTTACCATAAAATCGTATAATACTGGGGTGGCCCGATAGCTCAGTGGTAGAGCAGGAGACTTTTAATCTCTTGGTCCAGGGTTCGAATCCCTGTCGGGTCACAGACGTTAGATTTACGAACTTTATGCGTGGCTATATACTCCACGCAGTCTTCTAATTGTGCCCGTCCTTCTTTTAATTCAGTATAAGTAGGTATTTCTTTAAAAATAACCTTCAACATTGCACCTCTCTTAAGTGGGTTTGAGTGTCCCAGGATAAGGTCTTCCATATTCTCAAAAAAGTAACCGCAGAAATTAACCGCAGTTTGAACGTCTAATGCTTTTAACTCTTTCTCTTCTCTATTATTCAAGGCCTTTGCTTTCTCAATGGCAAGTTTACTTAATTCTTCCTCAATGGTTCTGAAACCTTCTTGAGTGCTTGCCCACTTGAATTTCTCTCTCCACATTATTTCTATCTGTTCAAGTTCTGTTACCTTCTCTTGAGTAGACTGTGATTTTTTCTTTGCTTTAAGTAGCATTGAATTCCACTCCTCAATTAGATATTTTTTCCAGTGCATAATTACTTCATCCTTAAACTTAAGGTTTTTTATGAACTTTTTGACTGTTTTGTCCATCTCCTTAGTAGTAACTCTGAAGTAATGCTTTCCAAACTTTTTTGCTCTATGTGGTCCATGACAACCATAAGCACCATACTTTTTACCATTCTTTTTTGTGGTGTCGTATGCGTTGAGGGGTTGTCTACAGTTTGGGTCAAGAAAGAACTTCCAGGGGAAAACAGTTTCTATATCGTCTCTTCTGGGATGGGGAGAAAATCCTTCATCACGGACCACAAAAACTTCAGCTCCGTTTTCTATAATCTCCCATCTGCCTTTATTGGCTGCATTCCATAATTCTGTACTAACCAGACCTGGGAAGCCTGGGGAATATAATTTTAATGCTTTGTATTCTTCTCTTTTTGTGGTTCTGTGGTTTGCTGCATCAGTCCATTTTTCAACATTTACTCCTGCATAAATTGGATTCTCTCTATACCTAAGCATTTGCTCTACATCAAGAGGAATACCACCCTTGAATCCAATTATATTGTTTGGGTCAGTTTTATCATGGATTTTTGTTTTGGGTGTTAAAAAGCCATCCTGGTTTAATCTGGTAGTTATCTCTTCGTTTGAATAATTTCTACTTGCTGAATCCTCATACATCATCTTAAACCAGTTAAAATGTTTAGAATGTTCGTCTGGAACTTCAACAACTCTCCTACCGCTAGAAGTGTCTATTTTTTCATTCCTTAACCCCACATGTGAGGGTCCGACTGAATACCCCATCCTCACATATTTAATCTCTGCACCTATCATACTGCTTAAAGAAATTCTGACTGAGTCTTTTGCACCTTCAGCAGTAATTAATTGATTTACGAATGAAGGGTTATAGATTGACCACTTATAATCAACTCCAAGATACTCAAGGGTATTTATTTTGGAAGTTCCAATTACACCCCAGGCATCAAGAATTGTTATTCCAATTTCTGCAAATAATGCAGTTAGTTGACCATAAATTACAGCCCCACCCCTGGTCAACCTGTCAATGCTTCTAAAGAAAGCAAATTCAATTCTCTTGTCTGGATTATTTTTATTCCATTCCTCACAGAATTTAAGGGGTTCTAATAACGGTTGAATTTCAAAAGCTACAGTTGCAGATTTTGTTATTTCGAAAGTCTTAACAATTTCGATTTTACAGTTGTATTGAGATTCAACACGAAGTTTAACAAGTTTTGACTGTTCTTCTTGTCTTTCGTGAGTATCTCCAGCATTGCGGGAGTCAGAAACACGGCTGCAATCAATGGCATACTTCATCTGCTCGTTGCTCATTTTCTTACCTCCACATTAGGCCTTTTTGAAGAGGTTTTCAAGGGATCATTTCTGTATCGTTCTAGCATGATGCTAATTGCGTGGCGGGCCAGAGTACGCATGGTTTCTTCTTGCTCTTTGGGTAGTAATGGAAGGCTTTCTAATTCTTTGGGTAGGGGAATGAAGGGTAATTCTTTTGCTTCGTCCTCAGTTAGATATTGTTTCTCTTCCATAATTTTAGGCTGGTTTCTAAGGTACTTCCCAGTTCCTAAAATTATTTACTAATGTGGTAACACTTAAAATCTAATACTCGTGAACTTGTTAAATATAATCTAAATTCTTTGTCTTGTCAAATAGGTTTATCTCTTGAGCCTACAGGTTGGAGTGTCTATATTTGTGCCTCTGTAGAAGGGGCTGTAGGGGGTCAAAATCATGTCAGAAACCTTATCCTGCCTATAGCTTCACCCCTGAGGCTGGAAAATAAAAATGGGTGAGCGAGGTGGGGAAAAAGAAAAGCCACCCAGAATAAACCAGGTGGCAATCTTTTAAACCTTGTCTAATTCTCTTTTAAACTCTCTTATCTTTCTTTTTTTCTCTTTTAATTTTTCCTGTTTAACCTGGGAAGGTTTAACATAAGCCATTCTTGCCCGTGCCTCTTCTATTACTAACTCATTCTTCACCTGGTATTTAAAGCGTTTTAAGAGGGAGTTCTGATTCTCTCCTGGTTTTAGTCTTAAAATAATACTCATATATTAAATAACCCTATAAGCTTCAAATCTGTCTGTACCTTCACACAACCACAAATTCTGCATGCCTAATTCCTTAGGTGGGATATCATATCGTCTCCCCAGTTTATTCTCCTGGTTCAAGCAAATTAAAGTTAGGACATCTGCTCTTTGCTGTTTCTCTTTAAGCTGGAACTCCCAGGCTTTTCTGTCTGCATGGAAACAACTGGTTTTAACTTCTACTTTTGCCCCATCAGCTGCCTTAATGTCATAGGTTGGTTTTCTCTTTAACTTTGACCCTTCAAGCATGTCTAATACTAAAAATTCACCATAAGTCCCATTAGTCTTTGTATTGGTATAACCAAACTTAACTCTTTTTCTTTCCCTGTCTTTTACTCTGGCAAGTTGTTTTTTTAAGTTTTTTACTTCTTCAGTCATTTTTTTCACCTCACTTTCTTTTTATATTTTGAATTGCCTAAGTTTGAGAATTTATTCATATTTAAAGTAATCCCATCTCAACCATGCGTCTGGTCTGGGCTCTGTCTTTGGCAACTAAAGAAGGTTTAGAAATTGTCCAGGCTAGGCGCTGGAGCTCCTCCATAGGTCGTATATATGCTTTTGCTAGATTAATTTTTAACCACTTGTGTAAGGTAAGATTGATGTTTTTTGTTTTGTATCTATTCTCACCCTCTAGGTCTGCAAGAAGATTGTTATAAGTTTCTGTAACATCTTCATATCTAACATTTAACTTACCAGCTATCTCCCAGAGTGCATCCGCTGGAAGGGGGGTGAGCCCAGCCTCAAGTGTGCCTGTAGAATTAGGTACTATAGGCTTTGATGATATTATGGCTTCGCCTTTTGTTCGTGTCGGCAATGTCGGATTCCGTAAAGGCACACTGGTTGGAGTGTGTATGTATGTATTTGTTTTTTCTTGCTTTTTAAATTGTTTTTTTATATTTTTTCTTTTTATATATATTTCTTTTTTCTCTGAAGTATTCTCTGTAATACATTGTGGGTTTGCCACAATGTTGTTTGTGGGTTTCCCACAATGTGATGTGTACACTTTTATGAGTTCAGATAGGACTAAAAAGTTGACTCTAAAATGTCGTTTTCCTGGTATCCCTTTTCTGGCGGTGGAAATAATGCCCTTTGCCTTCAATTTGCTGATACATACATCCTGTTCATCCCGTGACAATCCAATTTCTTGTTTGATTTCAGCTATTGTTTTAAAAGTCCATTCCTTATCCCGACCCAACCCTGCCCAGAATAATAATTGCGACAAAAACAGTCCAGTTTTAACACTTCCTGTTACTGCTGATAAAGCTGGGTCATAGGCAATTGGCCTGGAACCTCCTAGCTCCCGTATTTCTTTCTGGTAATTTGTCACTCTCATTTTAAAAGCTCCTCTCCCTTCTTGCTCAAGCGATACCATTTAGTAAAATCGTATATCTTCTTATTAAAGCTATGACTCAAAATGATATTTTTTGCCTCTAATTTATAAATTGTTCTTCTGATTGTCCACAAATTCCACTCAGGGAGACACTGCGCCCATTGACTGTAGGTTTTAACTACCCATTTTTTCCCATTCATCCTCCGCACCTCAGGGGCGTCAAGTAAAGCCTTCAGATGTTTTAATAATGTAATTTCTTTTAGTTTTAAAATATTAAAAAATCCCTTCATTCTGTGGCCTCCTTCTTATAACTTCTACTCCTTGGATGGTGCCTTTTATACCATTCCCTCCAAATGAACCGTCTCTTCTCCCTAACTTCAGGGAGGTTATAATGGCATTCTGCACAAACTTCTTTTAGACTAGGTACACCACAACCAGTGCATGCCTTTTTAACCCTTGGTATGTAGTTAGCACGAAGCCGTGCTGCCTGCCTTTTTTTGTTTACTTGATACTTTTCAGAATTTCTATATTTTAAAAGTGCTATTTTGTAGCTTTCGCTTTCTCTGAATCTCTTCTGTAATTTATTTCTAGCCTTCCTAACTTTCGGTAATTTTTCGTAGCACAGCTCGCAGTATCCCAAAGAGTGATGTATTCTTGAAGTAGTTCCGCAACCCTGGCAGCTGTGAAACTTACGTGACCAGGTTGGTTTTGGGTTCTCTTTAGCAAAACAATCTATTATTTTATAAAGACAAGTCAGGCAGTAGTTTTTGATGAATTTTAGAGGGATATTTTTATTAGTCTTACTTCTGTAGCATTTTAGGCAAGTTTTAAATCTCTTTGAGGGGACCACCTTGACTTTTAAGGTAGGAGTCCTGTTATCATTTGTACTAATAATAGTATTATCCATATTGTTATTTTGTTTTCTTACTTATCTTCAGTAAACTTCAGGACGGGGCAGTAGCAGCAAACTCTGCCCCTCCTTATCTCTGGCATGAGACGTAATTCTTACCCTCAATCTATTTAAGATTGAGTTAGAAGGTAGAAGTACAATCAGCAAGAAGACCTCTACCCTCTAATCCAATCTCAAACCACTAAAAAACCAGACAAGCACTTACCTGTGTAAATCTCTTATCTGGTCTATTTCACAAAAAAGCCCCTTGAAGCTAAAACCCACCGCACCATTTCTAGTGCAGTTTCAGGAGGTGAGTCCTAGCTTAAAGAGGCCTTAATTCTGAAACTATAAGTAGTATCGCTAACTAAAAACCCTCTTGTCAAGTACCAACTTGAGGCTAAGACTATAATACTTAAAACTGCTACTTGACAAACCCCCTATTGTCCCCGTTATCCTGTAGTCATGTTATCTAAACAGCCACAATTAATTGTGCCGCATGTTCTTTTTACCACAAAAGAAGCCATGCACATTTTTCATATTAAGACCCCTAAGTTCTGGGGTGAATTTTCAAAACTAAATGGTCTAAAAGCAAAGAAAGTGGGTAAAAACTATCTTTACTTTGGGGCAGACATCCTAGATTTTGTTAAAAACCTGGAGGGTGTTGGCTATAGGGAAGGATTAGACGTTTAAAATATGTCACAAGTTTCTATAAAACAATTAATAGAGGAGGGAAAAGCCACTGAAGAAGACGCAAGGTATCTTGCTTCAAAAGGGACTTCTTTGGCCAGGTGTGAAATTTGTCCCCAGCTATTTGAGACAAAGGACATACGAAGAAAACCTCACCTATGCGACAAACATAAACGGCTTTCCGCAGCTGTAAAGAGGTACCAAAATCCGCAGAAGTATTCTTTAACAGAAGAGGAGAAAGCTAAGATAATTAATAGTAAAACCAGAAGTATTGGACCTTTCAAATATGGAAAGTAAACTAAAACAACCTAACAAAACAATCGATTATTCTACTCCCTCAAAACCAGAGGAGAGAACACCTCTTGCAGAAGTTGCTCTTGAACTTCTTAAAAAGACTCAAACTCTAAAAAGAGAGGTTAGAACAAATGGATAAAAAAGAATTTGACGTAAAACTCGCAGAAGCAGGTCAATTGGTTTCATCCCTAATTATAGGTTACTTAGTAATTAAGTTCGCTGATAACAAAATCTCTTCTAAGCTACTCCAAGACCTAATTTTACAGGGGGGCTATGGACAACTGATAACTTCAAATGTAATAGGTACAAGTGAAAAGGTGTTGGCACAGATTGAGGAAAAAGTATTAATGCTAGGAAGTGGAGTTGGAACTCCACCTACAGGAGGGCGTGTAGTTGCAGGCTTTGTCGACAGTGACAATTCAGGAGAAGCAAATCTAGCAAAACCAGAAATAGAACAGCCCAAAGAGAAAACCTTTTGTGCATCTTGTGGATTTATTGCAAATGAGAAACCGCTTTGTATTCAGTGTGGTGCAAAAAGACTATAAAACAATCGATTGTCAGCCTCAAAGTCGGGCGGTAAACAACAAACTATGGATAAATTAAAACCAAAAGAACAAAACCTTATTTGCCAGGATATCGAGAGAGATGCAACTAATCTTTTCTATACAATCTTTGGGATACTTCAACCTGAGAATTATTTAAGTGAATTTACAATGGGTTTACAGAATAATTTAGACGACCACCCAGAAGTTAATCCTTTCTTAGAACCAGACAAAAGAGACAAGGTACTTAAAAGGTATGGTTTTGGAAAATTGATGGCTGTTTATAAAGAAGCAAAATTAAGACTTATAAATGCTTTACTGACTGCACTACAAGAAGAACCACCAGCTGTATCAAAGAAAAGACAAATAACAAAACAATCGATTGTTTCTTAAGCTATGGATAAACCTGTCTTACAACAAATTAAAAAACCTCAAGTTAAACAACCTAAAAGACTAAAAGAAATTAAACTATTAAGCAAAAGGCTGGAAAGATTCTTAAACGCCTATATTGAAAATGGTGGCAACATAACAGCAGCAGCCCAGGTTGCTCACCCGAAGGCCACCCGTCATTCGGCCAGTGTAATAGGTTCCCGTTATATGAAACAGGGTAAAGAGTTTATACGAGCTCTTATAGAAACCAAAGGTTTAACTTATGGAAAAATGATAGATGTAGCTGAAAAGAAAATGAATATAGCCAAAGACCCAGCATGGTGGGATAGAATTATGAAAATGGCTGGTTATGCAGATTTTATGCCAGTAAAAGAGAAAGCCCAAACTCCAAGCATATTAAACATTATTCAAACTCAAAAGAAGCTGATAGCAGAATATGTTGAAGGGGATGTTGAGGGGGAGTATATAGATGAGTAAGAATTTCCTACAAAATCGCTACATTTTCACTAAAAAACTGTGAATAATTTAACTTCCTGGCGGGAATAACAGGCTCAAAAGCCCTTTAATGGTACTGCAAAAGCTCATTCCTCTTAAGACATTTTCCCCTTTATTTTCTTTTTAAGTTCAAATTATACCTGTATATCTATATGCGTTAAGCTACGTTAAGTAGAGTATACGGTGTAGAGTAGGGATGTGTAAGATAGTTAATACAGAATAGAAAACAACTCCCTTCACTACTTCATGGCTTAGTCTGCATAAATAAACAGATAGAGCTGGTGTTGACTAGGTAGGTGGTTGTGCTTCTACCACCCCCACCGTACACACCCCACAGCCAAGGAAAGATCCTAAAGGTCGGGATGATGGACTGAAAGAAAAAGCTTATACCCTCTTTTTAAACCATTCCCTAGATTTAAAATACTAAAAATAAAAAATTCCAGGATTATGCCTAAAATGTTAGAAAAGCGTTAGAGAATTTGTACTTAAAAATAAATCCCCCAAATAAAAATCACAATATAAAAAATAAAACTTTCCAGACAATAACATATACATTAGATATATTCCCATACCCTCAAATTCTAAACTTCCCCAGGCTCAAGCATGAAGCTACCTATCAAACCAACTACAGAAGACGTTCTAGGCCTACTGTGGGGCTTCTAAACTAGCCTATAATCTCTTAAGAGCCTTCAACCTTTACTTCTTCTGGTTTTTCCTCACTATTTACTTTTTCAACTAATCTACCCTTCTCTTTTAATATCTCTGCTACTGTATCTGGATAGTCATAAAAATTCTTTAAGATGTTTTGGGTATACTCATGGGCAAGTTCAAATTCCTCTTCTGTAACCTCTCGCCAGGACTGGTGTAATACTTCATCACCCAAAACTTTTACAACATCAGAAATTTGCCTCTTAAGAACAAGAGTAATTACTTGATCCTCCCCAGCATTTTTTATATTTACTGTTAAGTGTCTTTCAGTATACCCATGATCTCTTAAAACCTTTTCTAAAGTAGACCTCAACATAGCTGCCCCAGCCCTCCGTGCCCCAACAGATGCGCAAAGTTCAGCTTCTTCAAACTCCTTTTTAATCGGCTCTGGTGTTTGGGTGGGAACTTCAAGCGATTCAATGCTCATCGGGAAAAACCATTCCAAGGCTCCATCTTTTACATTTCCATAGTCATGAATTTTAGCTAGACCACCTCTACCACAACCAGCACATTTACCCAGATAATATAAGATTCTGCTAAAAGTCTGCCTATCATAATGGTGTTGTGTATCGTGAAGAATATATCCATGACCACTATTTTGACTATCAAACTCAAATGTTGTTACAGCACCACCACAATCAGGACACCTAGCTCTAATACCATTCCCAATAAGCTGTGGTTTCATTCCCCAGATTATACCACCTAAAGATATATACATCATACGCCTTGACAAGATGTGTTTTAGTTAGCGATACTGTATTTAATAAATTAGCTGAGTGATAGTTGCAACTAAACTCAACTCTAAGACCACCTTAATCGGTGGCCTTTTTGTTTCAAGGCAGCCAATAAGAAATTAAAGGCTGTTTTTTTAAAGGAAAAAATTAGGAGGAAGTAAAGCAAGTGTGAACACTCTCAATCCCGAAGAGGCAAAAATGGGTACCCATAAAAAGAGGGATGAAATAAGCCATAAAGATAATAAAAATTATGAACAACAAAATTTTAAACAAATTTAATCTAATAGCCATTAACTTTATTTTATCACAGGAGTGCAACTAACTATGGGTATTTTTGGATCTCATCAAGGAAGTTGGTTTGGCCTTCCCGATTTTGGGGTGAGTGAAGGTATAAGTAATTTATTTGGTGGCCAAAGAACCTCTCAAGGTGGTTCTAACTTGTTTGGTCCTCCTAGTACTCAAACTCCACCACCTGATAACAGAAGCTGGACTCAAAACTCAGATTTACAAGCTTGGGAAAAAGCCAATCAGCCAACTCCAAAAACCCAACCCCAGCCATCACAACAAAACACACCGTCAAACACATCATCTTCTGAAAATTTCATGGATTTTTACCAGGGATGGCCAAATTCTGAAGCTTTTGCGGACTATACTCAGGTTTTTAACCGAGATATAAACAGATTGAAACAGGCTAGAGGGTTTGGAAGTAGCAGTAATAACCAACCTCAGCAGCCAGATATGAGTGCACAAATTGATGCAATCTATAACCCAACCTATGCGAGTCTTCAGAATCAAGAGAATTTTCTGACTAATACACAACTTCCAAATGCGTTATCTAAAATCAAAACCTCTGCACAAGAACTGGAATCAGCTCTCCAAGCAAATAAACTGGAAAGTCAAAGAACAATTGATTTACAGAAGTCAGATATTACCCAAAACAGAGAGTCAGCCTTAGCCTCTGCGATTAGAGCAAAAAACGCCTTAACTAGAAACACACAGGCATTATATGGCGGTGGTTCAAGTACGGGTGGGGCAATTAACGAGCTCTCCAACCAGGAAGTTTTGAGAACCCAGGGTGGTATAGAACAAGCGTTTACTCGGAGTTTCCAGACTATTCTTGATTTTCAAAGTAAGTCTGTAGATTGGGTTCAAAGAGAGAGCAGCAGAATAGCAGCATCAGCCGAACAGCAGAAAAGAGACATTGCAGACCAGTTTTCACAGCAAATAATGCAAATTAACAATGCAAGAGATCAGGTTGAATCAGCTAAGGCAACTGCGAAATATAATCTTCTAGCAGAAGCTCAGGCAGCTGCTCAAGCAGTTGTACAGTCAAAGAAAGATTATGATATGCAGCTCCAAGGGTGGTTCCAACAACAACAGTTTCTTATAAATAACGGCATCTCTGATTTGAAACAACAATATTCTAATATAGGCTCAAGTTCTCAATTCCAGGCAGATAAAACAACTATGGGCAGAACCTATACTCCAACCTCTGCAACCACCCCAGCCAAGAAACAAGTAACTACTCCTAACTATTTAGGCCAAAGACAAGACGAGTTTCAGAATTTAATTAACCCCTTTGCCTAAAATATGGACAATTTCATTCAGCAAATTAACAGCTTAAAAGAAACAGGAACGGGTATTATCAAAAGAGCCATGGGAATAGTCCCAGAGGTTCAAAAACAATTCCAGCCTGTGAAGCAGATTCAACAGGACATCTCAAACAGGTTCCAATCATGGCAGAAGACTGTCCAGCCAATTTCCCAGCAAATAAAAGAAACTGCATACAGAGAATATCTTAAACCAAGACCATTCCAAACTCCCCAGCTTCATCTTGAGAACCTCCAAAAGGGATTCCAAGCTGTGCAGCAGAGGTTTGAAAAAGATACTACTAACAGATTAGATGAATTAAAACCAAGGTTCCAAGACTTTTACCAGGACTTGCAAAATAGAGGTCAGAGAATTAACCAGCAATATATTCACTCTGTCCAGCAGGAAGTAGGAAACTTTATTAACTTTGTCCAGGGAAATGACCAAGCCAGAAATCAAAGATTAGCAGAACTCTACCCACAGCCAAAGAGTGAAGAAGAAAGAAATAGACAGATGGCAGATATGGCTATAAACTTTTCTCCTATGGGTGTGCAAAAAGTAGGAGTAAGAGCAGGAGAACTTCTTATTCCTAAACTTGTGGAAGAAGGGAAACAAATTCTTTCTAAATTAGACAAGTCTGATAGATTAGCGCATCTTTTGAATTATTCAAATGAACTATTAAAAGCTGGGTATTCTAAACCACAAATAGAAAAAATATCTGGGGCAGAAGCAGCTTCCCTACTTAAAAATAACATCAAGGCATCTGAAAGGTTTGGAGCAGAACTCCCTGGTAGTGGGAATGAGTCAATGAGATTTTTAAAAGATATGCAGGAAGAAGTTCAAAGAATAGGCAAACCTACCTATCAGGCAAAAGAACTGGATTCTGTAATGCAAAATGTTTCTGTAAAACAAAAAGTAAACCTTCTGGATTATTTAAGAACTCCTAACCGAGTATTTGAAAAAATAGGCTTGAAGAATGAAAGTGATTTATTAAGACAAAAATATGATGACTATTTAAAGGCATTACCTCACGAAATTTCCAATATTACCAACTGGGCAAAAAGAGCCAGCCAACCAGGAGCTAATGAGAGAATATTTAATTATCTTGATGGGAAGAAAATACCCCTTGACCCTAATGAATTACAGGTGGCAACAGAAATTAAAAGTTATCTTAAGGGTTGGGCCACAAAACTAAAGCTTCCAGAGGATAAACAGATTAGTGACTATATTACCCATCTATTTCCACAAGGGGTAGTAGAAAAGGAGTTTGACCCAGAAATTGCAAAGCTCATTCGTTCAAAGGTAGTTTCTAGTGTGTGGGACCCATTTTTGCAGAAGAGAACTGGTAAACCAGAATATAATACCGACACCTGGGCTGCTTTGAGTGCGTATGTGAAGAGAGCCACCCGAAAATTCCAGATGGACCCAGCCCTTGAAGTTATAGCAGCAAAGGCAGACAGCCTACCAGAAGAATCGTACAACTACGTTAAGAATCAGATAGCCAAGATAAACATGCAGCCAACTGACCTGGACAACTTACTAGACAATTTAGTTAAATCTACCCCTATTAGTTACAAGCTGGGCCAGAGACCTACTAACGTAGTTACGCAATCGGCCAGACAGGCAGTTTTTAGAAGCCTCCTGGGGCTTAACCCATTATCAGCCTTAAGAAACCTTCAACAGACAACCAATACTTACGCCATTGTAGGAGAAAAGAATCTAATTGTAGGTGCAATTAAAACCCTTCAAAACTTGCCTAGGTACCTTCTGGGGAAAGATACTGAACTTGAGGCAGCTGGGGTTATAGGGAAAGATATTGTTCAAGACAGAACCATTTCAGCAGTTCACAAGTTTTGGGAACGGGCTGATAAAACTCTCTTTTATATGTTTAATACAGCTGAGAAAATCAATCGTAGCTTTGCATATTTTGGAGCTAAGGCCCAGGGAATATCAAAAGGAATGACAGAGGAGGCAGCAATTAAATATGCCAAAGAAATTGTTGGTCGCACACAATTCATGTATGATGTCATAGACACACCAGCAATTCTTCAATCAGATATTGCAAAAACTCTTCTACAGTTTGGGACCTACCCATTAAAACAAAGTGAATTTTTGATTGAAATGGTTAAGAGAAAAGATGTTATAGGTTCTATAAGATGGCTTGCAAGTAATGTTTTATTTATTGCAACCATAGGTAAAATATTAGGGTTGGATTATAAGGACACATTTCCAGCTTTCCGTTTTGGTGCACCCGCATTACAGTTACCAGTTGGTGCAGTTCAATCCCTAACCCAGGACACTGATAAATATGGAAATAAATTAACTCCCCAAGATAGAATATTGAATCCAAATGTTACAAGAGGAGCTCTTCATTATGTACCAGCTGGAAGTCAGATAAAAAAGACTTACGAAGGTTTGAAAGCAGTTCAGGAAGGCGGAAGTTATTCAAAGAGTGGCCAGCTTCAATACCCTGTAAAGAAAGAACTACAACCTATTATTTTAGGCAAGAATCAGACAGAAGCAGCACAGCAGCATTATGATGAAGACATTCCTAATTTAGGTTCAAAGCAAACCCAGCAGTACATCCAAATGATTAATAGCGGTATCAGTCCTACAAAAGCTTATACAATCTTTGAGAAAAAAAGAGAGATTCAAAAGTTACTGGATGAGAAAAAAGCAGAGCTTTTGAAGAAAAAACCTACCCTTAAACCTTCTGTGGATTTTAACCTTTTGGATTTATTACCCAAACTTATCAAAGAAGTTGGGGCAGCTGATAAAGAAGAGGAAAATCTGATAATGAGTCTATTTACCCAGGAACAGAAATCAGCTGAACAAGTAGCAAATGTAAAAGACATCTATTCTCTGGGACTTTCAAAAGCAGAGACAGATAAAATGTTACAAGATTTTGGAGTTAAGCCAGGAGATGCAGAGGGAATAATTCTAAAAAGTTTAGAGGTTGAAAATGGGAACAGAGGCAAGGCCCTGGCCTCAATGCTTAAGGGATTAGACTCTGAAGCATATAAGGCAAAGCTAGAAGAACTTGCTGGACAAAAACTGCTTACCTATGGAGTAACTTCTGAATGGTCTGAATCTGGAAGGATTACACTTGACCAGAAAAAGGGCATTGATAGGTTAATCCGTTCTGTCATCAACCCATCATCATCAACAACAGCATCTAAACCAAAGATAAAAAGAATGCCAATAAAAAGCCCATCTCTTAAGGTTTCAAAAACTAAGAAAATAAAAGCAATAAAAGTCCCAACATTAAAACCCGTAATACTCAAGCCCTTGAAAGTATCAGCATTGAAAATTAAACCTCAATTAAAGGCAAGAACCAAGAAGCTAAACTTTCAGAAATTAAACAGGGGGCAATTCTAATATGGCTAGTTTATCAGCAACCAGGAGAGCAGCAGAAGAAGCCAAAGCAGGTCCTAGCAGCACCAGAATTCCAGCAGGAGAGCTTCACAAGAAATATGTGGGTACCATTGTTGCAGTATCAAAGAGTGACAGCAGAGGCTCAATAGACCAAGCATTCCTAAGAAAAATAATTACTAACAATGGTGGAACACCTTCCTCTCCATACCTTTCAGACCTTTTGGCGCAAGCACTTGGAGAGCTTGGTCTACCTGTGTCAAAGTACCTTAATGAGAACCTTCTAACTTTAAACCAGAATTTACCATAAGAAAGGAGACAAAAAAATGAATGATAAAACACTAAATTGTATTGATTGTCAAAAAGAGTTCAACTTCTCAAGTGCAGAACAGAGATTCTACCAGGAAAAGGAATTCAGTTTGCCAAAGCGTTGTACCAAGTGCCGTGAAATCAAGAAGGCCAGATACCAGGAGAGAGAAAGTAGCAGCAAATACTATTCAACTAAATATTAAAGAAAGGAATTAAAAAATATGGAACCATTTACATTTAAAACCAGTGGATTTTTTTCTAATTGGCAGCCAGCTGACTATTCTCCTACTACGGGAGTGACTGGCAGTGCCCTAGAAATGGCACATGAGAAAACGCATCAAACACAACCTGTGGAAGAATCTAAACCAATTATCAAGGAAGTAAAACCTAAGGAGCCAAAACCCCAGGGAGTTAAAAAAGTTGAGCAAAAAGAGACTCATTCACAGGAATCTAGCGGTTTAACTAAGGAGTACTTCTTTGATACAAGTTCCCCTATAGAGTTAAATCCAGTCTGGGGAGCTACTAGAACAGCTCTAGGACTGGCCGTAGAGTCTGCGGGGTCAAACGAAGTTTCTAATATCGCAAGATTCGCTGCTACGCTTTTACAAGATGACTCGCCTGTCAAAGTTTTTAATTTTCTTTCAAAGAAACTAAGCTCAATGCCGCAAAATGTGGGAAATCCTATTTACTGGCTCCAAAAATCCCTCACGTTTGAACTAGAAAAAAAATTGATGAAAGGAGGAAGAAATTAAAATGCCAAGGACACAAGTTACCCAAGAAAGATACATTAACCAAGATATATTGGCTGCTCGAATTGCTGCCGCAGAATTAGCTGAAAGACAAGAGAGAGAATCAGCAAAGGGAGAAAAAGTAAAGGCTCACAGCGACCAGATGACTAATCTATTTACAAGAATAAATGCAGCAAGCGAAGGAGACACTCTGGAAATTAGACGTGCACAGGAATTAAACGAGATTCTAAAAACAGATAATGAGAATTTAAAGGCTGAAGAAGAGGAAACAAGAGAATACAACCAAACTTTAAGAGAAGAAATTGGAAGCTATTTATAAACCTTTTGGCTAGGTGGTGCGCGTGGCGTAAATCCGCACAACGGCCACCTGGCTATTTAATTAAGGATTTTGT
Source organism: Microgenomates group bacterium Gr01-1014_7 (assembly GCA_007376405.1). Lineage (GTDB taxonomy): Bacteria > Patescibacteriota > Microgenomatia > Daviesbacterales > UBA10151 > VMGD01. Next base: position 8,869 of record VMGD01000010.1, on the reverse strand, counting down.
ATTTACTCTCTTAGTTCCCCTTAAAATGGATTCATAGGCTAGGAGAGTAAATTCAGGAAATATTATGTCAGAACCAAATCCAGACATTATCAGAATTCATTCCCCAGAATTTGACAACCTCACCTGTATCTCTTGCGGGAAAATTCCTTTGATAAGGGAAGAGGTAATGGGTCCCAAGCAGTTAAAAAATAAACTCTCTACTAGAAATTATTGTCAGGTTTACTGTGCAGACCCTTGCTGGAAGTTAGCTTTAATTTAATGAGCCCCTGTACCCTCTGTGAGAAAACTGATTCACCTATTATTATTCTAGGAGTATGCAAATCCTGTGCCATAGAAATTAAAACCTCATTGAATAACTACAAAGAGGGGGCATGGTCAAAATTATATATTGCTTGTGTGGTATGCCATCTTACAGAAAGAAAGGTTCACTCTTTTGGCAAATGTTGGAGATGCTACCAGATAGATTACAGGAGAGAAAAAAGAGAGAATGAAGCTGCAAATCAGAGGGAGAAAGTAAGGACAAAGTTATTAACAGGACAATACAGTTCAAAGGACGGCAGGTGTATTGCTTGTGAGGGATTATTTCTTAAGGGTGAAGAAAAGATAGATACTTCATTTTCTGGCGAGAAGACTACCTGGTACCACCGCAAATGCTGGTTAAAAGAGTTAGAATAACCAGCTTATCAGCATTACCCCCAACTGAAAAACCAAAGCAAGAATTAACAACATTAGAGGCCAAACCAGCAAAGTTGCCCATTCAATCAGAGGGTTCTTCTTTGGTTTCATTATTAAAAGTATAACATGCTTGTTAAATGATATAGTGTGATGCAGTAGACAAAAAGTATTCATTCGTGCATAATTTGAGCCTAGCTTTTGATATAGTTTGAGGTGATATAGTATTCGGGTTACTCCCCTGCCTACCTCGTGCCTAATATTTTAAGTAGAAGAGACTTTACTAGGGGAGTGAGGGGGTTACTTTAAGGTTTTTTAATTTTTAATCTGATTTTCGGCTCCTCAACTTTTTTCACTTTAAGTTTAATCCGAGTTGGTTTTGGAGATTTTATTGGTATTATGTTTCCGTTTTCATCTCTAAACTGAATTCCTGCCATTTTTACCACCACCTTTCCATTAAATTTTAGCATAAGCAAACTGTGGTTGGAAGTTTATTGCCTGCAAATTCTGGTATAATCTCATTAAGGACTCAATGTGGAGTTCGTAAACGGGCTTTGTCAGCTCACCATTGATAGATTAGATTGTCAGAACAAGCTAAATTAATAAACATTAAATAACAAAACCCATGTCTACCTAACACACCCTTAGGGTGTGCAAAGTGTACAGAAAAATTACTTCTTGCTATTTTCTTATTCAATATAATAAATTTAAAGAAGTTCATGTTAATCAGGAAACCACAGAGTATTCAGTCCATTTATCTATATTTGGTACTTGGGAATACTTTGGCCGCATCATTCATCTGGGGGATTAATACTATTTTCCTGCTTGATGCCGGACTGTCCAATTTTGAGGCTTTTGCAGCTAATGCCTTTTTTACAGCCGGGATGGTGGTATTTGAAGTGCCAACCGGAATTATTGCAGATACTTTTGGCAGAAGAGTTTCTTATCTTTTGGGAGCTTTTACCCTGGCTACATCCACCCTTTTATATCTTTTTATGTGGCAAATACACGGGCCATTTTGGGGTTGGGCAGTGTCATCTGTTCTGCTGGGCCTGGGATTTACTTTCTTTTCAGGAGCGCTGGAAGCATGGCTGGTAGATGCTTTGGCAGCCAGCAATTTTAAAGGTAATCTGGACGGGGTTTTTGCCAAAGCCCAAATGGTCGGAGGAGCGGCCATGTTAACCGGGTCTGTTGCCGGGGGAGTGATAGCCCAGTTTACCAGTCTGGGTATTCCCTATATCTTAAGGGCACTTATTTTGTTTGCCAATTTTGGTACGGCATTTTTTCTGATGAAAGATTTAGGGTTTACTCCCAAGAAAACTAAAAATCCGCTTAATGAAATGAAAAATATTTTTAACAGTTCCATAAAACATGGTCTGGGTAACCCTTCTGTTAGATGGGTGATGCTGGCAGCGCCGTTTGTGACCGGTGTCAGTTTTTATGTTTTTTATGCTCTTCAGCCATTCCTGCTTAAACTGTATGGGGATGAAAAAGCTTACACTATAGCAGGGCTTGTGGCAGCATTGGTCGCATGTGCCCAAATTGCCGGAGGTTTCATAGCTCCCCATGTAAGAAAATTATTCACCAAAAGGACAAGCGTGCTATTTTCTGGAACATTTATAGCTGTGCTTTCTTTGCTTTTGGTTTCAGCAACCAGTAATTTCTATATAGCGCTGATTCTTATTTTCCTGTGGGGATTAACCTTTGCTGCTTTAATGCCAATCCGCCAGGCTTATTTAAACGGCATTATTCCGTCACAGCAGCGGGCAACTGTTTTGTCTTTTGATTCTTTAATGGGATCAAGCGGTGGAATTTTTGTTCAACCTATCCTGGGAAAGGTGGCAGATATTTGGAATTATCCCCTGTCATATGCGGGAGCGGCCCTGTTTCAGGCAGTAGCTCTGCCTTTTATACTTCTGGCCAGACGCGAAAAGCATAAGTCTGATATTATAAATTAGTGAACTGGGTTGATTTGGTCATTATCGGGACATTAATTTTATTTACTGTGGAGGCCATTGGCCAGCCTTTAATTTTGGAACTGCTGGATTTTGGCTCATTTTTGATAGCCTTTTTTATTTCTTTTAGATATTATAATCTAACTGCCAAATTTTTTGAAACTAATTTCCAAACACCTCATGGTTTATCTCTGGTTTTGGGATTTATGGCTGCCTGGTTTTTATCGGAGATTATTTTTTATATCCTGGTCAGAATAGTTCTTCCCCGGATGCCCCGCTTAAAGTTTCGCGGGGCCAATATTTTATCTATTTTCCCGGCCTTTTTGCGCAGCCTGATTTTTATTGCTTTGACTTTGGTTTTAATTGCCACTTTTCCGATCCAGCCTTCAATTAAAAAGTCGGTGCTTGATTCCAAAATCGGCAGCGTAATTTTAAAAAATGCCTACTCCCTTGAACAACCGGTCAAAAATGTCTTTGGTGGTGTGAGCAATGACAGTTTGACCTTTATGACTATCAAGCCAAAAACCAATGAGAAAGTTAATCTGGGTTTTCAAACCTCCGTCTTTAGCGCGGATGAGTTTGCTGAAAAAGCAATGATAGATTTGGTCAATAAAGAAAGAACTTCCCGGGGTTTAAAGGAGCTAAAGTTTGATGCCCGGTTGCGGGATGTGGGTAGAGGACACAGCGCGGACATGTTTAAAAGAGGCTATTTTTCTCACTATTCTCCGGAAGGAAAAACAGTAGCTGACAGGATAACAGAGGCAGGAATTGATTTTCTGGTAGTGGGAGAGAATTTGGCTTATGCGCCGAGCGTGGAATCTGCTCACAAAGGCTTGATGAATTCCGAGGGTCACAGGGCCAATATTTTATCAGTAGATTATGGAAAAATTGGTATAGGAGTTATGGACGGAGGAGTATATGGCAAAATGTTTACTCAAGTATTCACTAACTAATGTCCCAAAACACTAAACTGCTTGTTTCATTTAGCTTTATAATTATTTTTTTCGGTCTTACCTTTCTATTCTTTGGATTAAACCCTAAGCCCGAACAAAATTTTTCCCCCCAGCCTACCACATCTATTGTGGAAACTGCACCGATAGCTACAACATCTGCCGTAGTCGGAATAGAGGGCGAGAGAGTTCTAGTTACTAAAGTAGTTGACGGGGATACTATAGAAGTGTCCTCCATAGGACGACCAGCCTCTGGCTGGGAAGGTGAAAAAACCATCAGATTTATTGGTATTGATACCCCGGAAACTGTTGATCCCCGCCGCCCGGTTGGCTGTTTTGGTAAAGAAGCCAGTAACAAAACCAAAGGTTTGCTTTCCGGAAAAGAAGTTATTTTACAAAAAGATATAACGGATAAAGATAAATATGGCAGATTACTAAGATATATTTATCTTCCTCTGGAAAACGGACAAACACTTTTTGTTAATGATTATTTGGTAAGAGAGGGTTTTGCCAGTGTCCTGACTTATCCTCCGGATGTAAAATATAATGAGGAGTTCAGAGGAGCTGAAAAGGAGGCTAAGGAGGGGAAAAAAGGGCTTTGGGGAAGATGCAAGTGATATGATAATATTAAATTAACCTATGAAAAAATTTATCATCCAATTCATTCTACTCGTTATAGTTATTGCCGTAGGAATGTTTTATTATCTGGGAGGTGCCTCTATTGTGCCTATTCCGTTTTTACCTCAAGCCCCAAAAACACATCAGGTAAAGATTAATGATACGGTAATAAATATCGAAATAGCTGATACTCAAAGCAAAAGAAGCAAAGGTTTGGGAGGGAGGGCAAGTTTGGCCTCTAGTTCCGGCATGCTGTTTGTTTTTGAAAAGCCGGATAAGTATCCTTTCTGGATGAAAGGCTTAAACTTTCCCCTGGATTTTATCTGGATAAAGAGTAGTGAGGTAGCGGATATTCTGGAAAATATTCAGCCACCGGCACCTGGCGTGCCTGATTCTTCTTTGCAGATTTATACTTCCAATACCGAAGTGGATAAAGTTTTGGAAGTTGCGGGCGGATTTGTTAAAGCGCATGGAATCAAAGTTGGTGACAAGATAGAACTTAAGTAAAATGTTAGAAATTCTGCCCATTAAATTGCTACGGGATGAAGATGCTCCTATTTTTGGTCCCTTAAATGTGGTTTTAGGAAAGCTTGCCAGATTGGATTTTCCGGTTGCGAACGGGATAGTAGTTACGGCTCCTGAGCTCCATTTAAAAACTGTACTGGAGTATTACGACTGTGCACATAAAGAAATATTTGAGCAGACTTTAATATTAGTCAAAAAAGAAATCGAAAAAACCCCTGTCCCGGAAATTTTGATTAGTGAGACCAAAACTCATAATAAATTCCTGCTGGGCTCCCAGGCGACGCCTGGGAGCGTGAAAGAGCTGTGGATTGCGCTTTTGCATGAGTGGCTGGAGGAAATTAAGAAGAGATTATGGAAAGACGGATTTTATCCCGGGATTGCCCAAAATCTGGAGCCAAAATTGGTGATTTTTCTTAAAAAACCGGAGGCTTCGGGAATAGCATTTTTTGATTCTCTGCAAGATGACGTGGTGATAAATATCCAAACAGGAAAACTTCATCCAAATGATCAGAGAAAACTTTTTGAGATTGTGCAAGATGCAAATAAAAAGTTATTTATTCCTCATGAATATGAATGGATTATAGACAAGGGATTAAAACTGACAGGTATAAAATCATACACACAACCTGTCATCCTGAGCGCTATCGAAGGATCTCTGACGAAGGTCAGTCCCACATCCAATGACAAATCAAAATCAACTGTCAAAGTTTTCCTGGATTTATCAAAGGGTTTGGTAATTGAGCGGGAAGTTGACGGAATATATATTTCTTCGGAAAAGATTTTTGATTTAAACAAGCCTCAAACATCATGGGAGGAACTGGTATTTAAGCTGGTTGAATGTGCGCATACTTTTCCAAATAGTCCTATTTTAATGAAACTGGCAGATATGAGTGAGGGGATGGGAAAAGTTAGAGGAGCACTCCGGCTGATTCATCAAAAAAGCCTGCTTGACCGGCTATGTGAGGCATTGCTTTTTGCTCGCAACAAAAAGGAACTGAGAAACATACATGTGGTGATTCCGTTTGTCCGTGGGGTAAACGAGCTGGTTGGGCTAAAGCGGGAATTGGCTGTCAGAAAACTAATCAGGAAAAATAATTTTCAAGTGTGGCTGGAATTGGCTGTGCCGGAAAATGTGATTAATTTGGAAGATTATTTAACCCAGGGGGTAGATGGAATAGTTCTAAATCTGGATGAGCTGTCAGCGCATTTGTCCGGATATGATCATAGAGAGCAGGAAGTTTCTTTTTATAAACATGAAGTTACCGGACTGCTAAAATTTCTGGAAGACGGCATAAAACTTTTGCACCAGTCCAAAATACCCTTTATAGCCTACGGATCGCTATCCTTAAATCCAACGGTTTTAGATTTCCTAATAGAAAAAGGAGTGTATGGAATAGTGGTCGAGCGCTTTGAAGCCCCCTCCATAACTGAACTTTTACACAATGCAGAAAAAAGAATGATTTTAAGAAGAACATCCTAAGGTGTGAAGCTAACCCACCCCTGGGGTGGGTTGAATTGACACCTAAGGATTTAGACGAAAAAGTAGTACATATTCTCCTTTAGGTCCGCCAGCCGGCGGATTTAAATTTTCCAGCCAGACACTTATTTTTTTCTTTTTTATACTCTGATGAATTTTGGTAAGTTCATGGGCTAGGACTATTTCGATATCTCCAAAATTTTCTTTCATTTCACGCAGGGTCCCTATTAGCTTATGAGGAGCCACAAAAATTATGAAAGTCTGCGGCATTTTTTGATTGAGGATGTCAATTTTTTGCAAAGTATCTTTTCTATGGCCCGGTTTTTCCGGTAAATAACCTAAAAATAAAAATTTGTCAGGGGGTAGGCCAGACAGTGTAAGAGCAGTGATTACAGAAGATGGGCCGGGAATAGAATCCACTTCTATGCCGGTTTCCAAACATGCCCGGACCAGTTTATAACCCGGGTCAGAAATTAATGGTGTTCCTGCATCAGATACTAAAGCCAAATTTTCACCTGATTTTAACCTCTCAACAAGAGAATTCAGGATTTTTATCTCATTATAATCATTCATAGATATGAGAGGTTTTTTAAGCTGGTAATGATTCAAAAGTAAAGAAGTTCTTCTGGTATCCTCACAGATGATAGCATCAACAGCCTGCAGGGTTTCCAAGGCCCTTAAAGTAATATCTTTTAAATTTCCTATTGGTGTTGCTACAATGTAGAGCATGCTTGAAAGTTTAGCAAAAATTACTGAAATCTGCGGATGACCCCCACACAATGTCCGTAAGTTTGTACATCACCTAGACAAGAAAAATCCTTCAAGTCTTTAGCATAAAGGTCAAACCTTTATGCATAACAGCGACATATTACGACACGTAAAACGAAATAGCAACCTATCTGTGCTACTCAGATCTCGGATAAATCCTCGCATTAATTTAGAGAAAAACCTCGATATTGCCACTAAATACTACATAGAGCACAAATCCACAACCAAAATTGCCCAAGAATATAGTATTTCAGCCTCCCGTGTTTCCGACATATTAGAGCTTTACGAGCTAAAAATAGCACCTTTACTGGTGAAAATTATCTCTGCCAGAAAGGAGAGAAAAATATGAAGCCCAGCGAAATAAAACTTGAAGAGTTTAATAATTGCCCGGGTGCAGATCGAATAAAGAAAGAGTTGTATGAGCGAAATCTAAACTCTTATCTGGATTTTGTTGATTTGCCTGAGGAAACAGCTACCTACTATGAGAATGATTCAGCCACCCTGCTTATAGCAATTAAAGAAGGTTCTACCGGACTGAAGGTAGCGTTAGCTTTAGGTCAGATAGCGGTTGATTACGCAGCTGATGAATTCCACTGGAAAGTAATCGATGGCAGATATGTCATCAGAATTTGGTGGGATTAAGTGAATAAAAATTTGAAGGGAGGTGATTTTAGATGGAAATAAGAAAAGCACAAAAAAGTAAAAGCAAGCTAAAAGTAGGTCTTGCAGGCACAAGCGGGTCAGGGAAAACATACTCTGCTCTCTTGCTTGCCAGCGGAATGACGAGCTGGGATAAGGTGTGCGTTATAGACACAGAAAATGGATCAGCAGATTTATATGATGGTCTCGGTGAATATAATGTCATAACTTTAAAGGCTCCTTTTTCTCCAGAAAGGTACATAGAAGCTATAAGAGCTGCTGAAGAAGCAGGGATGGAAGTAATAATTGTAGATTCTATTACCCATGAATGGGATGGAGAGGGAGGCTGTCTTGAGATAGTAGATAAACTCGGTGGTCGCTATCAAGACTGGTCCAAAGTAACTCCGCGTCACGCCAGATTTATTCAAGCAATTCTTTTGAAGGTTGAGAAAAAAGGACTCAAGGAAATAACCCGGGAAGGGTTTGAGTATGAGCTAACTCTTTCCTTTGATTTGAGTCAAAACCACTTGGCTGCAACTTCCAAAGACAGAACAGGTCTTTTTATGGATAAACCTGAATTCAAAATAACAGCTGAAACAGGGAAGACCTTAAAGGACTGGGCTGAAAAAGGAGTTGAGCCTCCGGTAAGAGCAGAATCAATAGAAGTTGAGGAATCTGAAGAGGGTGAGATACCAACAACTATTGTTTCGGAAAAATGCCAATTCTGCGGAACAGTTGGCAAGTATCACAAAAGTGGTTGCCCAAGCTTAAAAGAAGCAGGCAATCAGCTTTAATCTTTTATCCGAGTTTCCAGGGATTAGCACTCCCTGGTTCTCGTCCAGTTAGAAAATATGGAAACTGCCTACAAACATAATTTAGTTGAAAACAATATTTTGATTTTATCTAAACAGACGATGGATCTGTTTTTGGCTCAAAGAAACCCCGGGGATCTAATTTCTCTTTACACTTTCTACTACTACACAGCCAAATGGCAAAAAACTAACCAACCCAAAGCTTCTATAGCCTATGTAGCCAAAGGATTACATTGGAACAAAGATAAGGTAATAAAAGTTAAAAGGCAATTAGAGGAACTAGGATTAATAGAGGAAATAAGAAGAGTTGATGAGGGTTCTGGTAAGGTTCTTGGTTGGTATATAAGAATAGTAGATTTATGGAAAACAGAAGAACCACATTCCTCAAATCCAGAATCTGGTTTTCAGGACTCAAATGCTTTTCCTGCAGTTAATAAAAATGCTTTTTCTGCA
>VMGD01000025.1 GCA_007376405.1 Microgenomates group bacterium Gr01-1014_7 | reverse complement strand
AAACTCTTCCAGAAAATCAGAGAAGCTGACAGACAGGACGGTTCGCAGCGTAAATAGTACCTTAATTTCAGTACCATTATTCAATTAGGTATGACTGTATCTGTATATTTAAAATTTAACTTCAACTTCTTTTTTCTCTTCTTCAGAAGCTTTGAAGAAATCTTCTTTCTTAAATCCAAACATTGAACCTACCCAGGCAGAGGGGATTTGCTCTAATGAATTGTTTAAATCCAAAACATTGGTGTTATAAAACTGCCTTGCAGCTGCAACCTTAGTTTCAGTATCTGATAATTCTTCTTGCAACTCCTTAAAATTTTCAGAGGCTTTAAGATCAGGATAATCTTCCGCAACAGCAAATAAAGATTTTAAGGCGTTTGTCAAAACATCATTTGCAGCTGCTTTTTCATGAGGGGTAGTTGCTCCTATCATGGCAGCCCTGGCTTTAGTTACATTTTCCAGGAGTTCTTTCTCATGTTTTGCATAACCTTTAACTGCTTCAACAAGATTGGGAATCAAAGATGCGCGTCTTTTTAATTGAACGTCAATCTGGCTCCATGCCTCTCTAACTCTATTTCTCAAGGTCACCAGACCATTATAAGTGACAAGTAACCAGCCTCCGACAATTACTATTATTCCGATAAAAATATATACAGAATTCATATTAGATTTTTATATTACACCATCTGGCAAATTTTTTCCAGTACCAAGTGTTTACCACATCCTTAACTGTGACCCAGCCACGCCTGGCAACAGATACCCCAAATTTCATATTATCCATTTGCTCAAGTGCATGAGCATCAGTATTTATCACAAATTTTACCCCGTATTCCAAAGCTCTTCTTACAAGATCATCCCTTAAATCCAGTCTATTTGGATACCCGTTGATCTCCAGCACTTTACCCGATGCAGCACACACTTTAAATATTTCTTCCCAGTCAGCTTCGGATGAGTCTCTCTCATTCAACAACCTGTTAGTAGGGTGAGAAATAATATCAACGAGAGGGCTTGATAAAGCGGACATTAATCTTTTGGTGATAATATCTTTTGAACCCCTGTGGCCCGAGTGTATACCGGCTATGCAATAATCCAAAGTTTCCAAAGCTTCATCCGGTACACTCAAACTTCCATCAAGGAGTATATCTATTTCGAGTCCATTTAGTACTCGAATATTTTTTATACTCTTTTTTAACTTCTGAATAAATTTTGTCCTCTTTTCAATTGCTTTAATCATGTTCTCTTTGGAAACAATTCCATGACCCGGTGGGTGATCGGAAATGCCAATAAACTCATACCCTAGTTCTTTTGCCTTCTTTATCATTTCCTCAATAGAATCTGCTCCAGGTCCATGGGAAGGATTTGGAAATGGAAAGTTTGAATGTGTGTGTAAGTCTCCTTTAATATCTTTTAATTCAACTAAATCCGGAAGTTTTTTGTTTAAGGCCGCTTCAATTTCCCCTGTATCCTCTCTAATCTCCGGCGGGGGAGACTGCATCCCCAGCAATTTATAGAACTCCTCTTCTGTTTTAGCAGGTGTATGTTCTGAAAAAGTTAACCCTTTTTTTTCTGCTATAGTTCTTAAATGAATATTGTGACTCTTGGAGCCTGTGAAGTGCTGCAGCAGCGCTCCATAGCTTTCCGGCCTGCTAACCAATATGTCAACATGAAGCCCGCTTTGCAACATTACAGTGGCGCTGGTACCTCCTTTTTCTACAATCCGAGCAACTCCGGGCATTTTACAAAAATAATCAACCACTTTTTGTGGATGCTTTGAGGCCGCGGAAAAGTCCAAATCCCCCACTGTTGCAACTTGACGACGCAAAGAGCCTAAGGGATGAGCCTCTATTACTTCTTTACTTTTTTTAAGATAAACAAGAATCTTGTCTGCTTGGAAACTGGCATACGGTAAAAGCATCCTGCCGCTCATCCCTCCCAGCTCCTCCATTCCCTGAAGTATTTTCTGGGCAATTTTCCCGGAAAAACCCTTTTTTATTAAATCTCCAGATTGAATTTTCTTTTTTAAATCATCCAGGCTTTTTATTCCCAAATTGACAAGTTCCTGGGCTGTTTTTGGTCCAACGCCGGGAATATCCAGAAGTTCAAATACAGTTTTAGGTATGCCCTTTTTAACTATCTCAAAATGGCTAACTTTACCTGTTCTAAGCAGCTCATCCAAATATCCCTGAATGCTTTTCCCAAAGCCCGGCACTTCCCCTAATTTTCCTTCTTCCCATAAATCTTTTACCTCAGATGTGGAGTGTTCTATTGAATCTGCTGCATTTTCATAGGCCCGGATTTCAAACATATTACCAGTTTTCTTAATAGTATAGGCAGCAGCAATTTCTCTAAAAAGCTTGGCTATATCGTTATTAGATGTACCCATTTTATGTCAATATAATACACTGGCTGGACAAGTTTAAACAAGATATGGTATATAAATACCATCAAAAGGAAGAGGATGATATGTATGGCTATTCTTGCAATTTTTACCGGTAAGGGGTTTTCCAAAGAGAAATATGAGGCACTTCGCCCCGAGGTAAACTGGGAACACGATAAACCTGTTGGCGGAGTGTTTCACGCGGCAAGTTTTGACGAGGAAGATAATATTCATGTTGCAGATGTATGGGAATCTGAAGAAGCTATGAATAACTTTGTACAAAGTCGTTTAATGCCTGCATTCCAAAAGTTAAATATTCCACAACCAAGTGTTGACATTTATGGAGTTGAAACCTGGACAGGAACAATAAACCGATCTTTATGAAGATTACCTTCTTCGATTTTATCAATATCTGCATCTTCTAAATAAAGCTCTGTAGCTTCTTTAATATTTTCAATAGCTTGCTCTAAATTATCTCCTTGAGAGGCACAACCAGGGAGATCAGGAATCCAGACAGAATAACCACCATCAGCTTCTTTTTCAAAAACTGCATCGTACTGCAATATTTTTTGTTTCATATTAGGTACATTATACACCTTTTTGAGAATCTTCAAGGGTAAAATATGGAACACCTCTACCAAAGTTTGGTTTATAAATATGAGGTTTTACAACAACTAAGGATCTAGGTTTATTTAGTTTAGCTATGAGTAAATCTCATAATTCTTCTTTGAGAACTGTTATCTGTTAGAAGTGTAAGGACGAATGGATCATCACCTCTTCTTAATTCCTTGATCAATTCTAACCCTTCTGTAACTACAATTCTAATGTCAGGATTAGATGCATCAGCTCCAGATGTTGAACGATTAACTGTTGAGTGAGAATTATCAGGAGCACATTCAAATAAATATACCTCTCTTGTACCATCAGGCTTATTTTGAGACATTGAAGCAGGACGATCTCCTGGATTCAACTGACTCAATTTAATCCATTCATTTCTTTCGGGATGAAAAGCCTCAACATTTAATGCCATATTAGTATATTCCTCATATTCGAATTTATGCTAAAAGAAAAAGCAAACTATCGAATAAGTGCGGGACCGACGGGACTCGAACCCGCGACCTTCTGCTCGACAAGCAGACGCTCTAACCGACTGAGCTACGGCCCCTCGACGAATATTCTAGCAGACATTTGCCCTCTTGACAAACAATTTGATTTAGTCTAAAAAGAGTAAGTAAATTCTGCTCCAAAACCCTGCCCCTAAAAAATGGCCAGAGGAAGACCAAATACAAAAGATGAATCACTCGAGACTCCAAGTTATTTGGATAAAATCTCAAGCGAAACCAAGTCCAATCAATCCAGGCTCAGCCTGGTTTTGGGCGCACTGATTGTTTTGGTGGTAGGCATACTCATTTTCAATTACTTTAACAAACCAAAACCCGAGGTGGGTCCTGCCCAACAAACTCAAGCAGAAGAAGATGTTTCTCCGGATAAACTTCCGGGCAAATACACTGTTAAAGAGGGAGATACGCTATTTTTAGTAGCTGAAAAATACTACAAAGATGGCTACAAGTATGAGGAGATAGTTAAAGCAAATAATTTGGCCAATGCCGATGCTATTGAAAAGGATCAGGTTTTGAAAATTCCTAAACTTGAAGAAGCAGTTGCCCAAGTCTTGCCTTCTCCGGAAGCTTCTCCACAGCCGCAAGCTATGGAAGAGGAACTGGGCACAGGAGGTGCAGATACCACCATCTGGGGACCAAAAATAGAAGGAGATAGTTACACTGTAGTGGAAGGTGACTGGCTGTCCAAAATTGCCGGTAGAGCCTATGGAGATATTTTTGCTTACAATAAAATTGCACAGGCCAATAACATCCCCAATCCGGACCTGATCCAACCCGGCCAGATCTTAAAAATCCCACGCTAGCTTTTATAATTTATGTTAAACTTTCCTGTATATGACAAAACAGGAAAAGGTTACTGAAATTATTAAACGTTTATACAAAGTTTACCCTCACCCTAAAATTGCTTTAAAATTTGAAAATCCTTACCAGCTTTTAATTGCAACTATACTCTCTGCTCAAACCACAGATGTTTCCGTCAATCTGGCCACCCCCAACCTTTTTAAAAAATACCCCGAACCGGAAAATCTAGCCAAAGCCCCGATTGAAGAAATAGATCAACATATTAAAAATATTAATTTTCATAATAATAAAGCAAAGACAATAAAAGCTTGTGCCCAAATGTTGATTGGTAAATTCCAGGGAAAAGTCCCGAGTAATATGAAAGATTTAGATTCCCTCCCCGGAGTTGCCAGAAAAACTGCCAACGTAGTTTTGGGCTCCGCTTTTGGCAAAGCAGAAGGCATAGTGGTAGATACTCATGTAATCAGGCTTGCCAATAAATTGGGATTAACCTCATCAAAAGAACCTGTTAAAATAGAGCAGGACCTGATGGCGGTTGTGTCGAAAAAAGGCTGGATCAACCTCCCTTTAATGCTTATTCTGCATGGGAGGGAAATTTGCACTGCCCGTCCCCATGCTTGCCAAAATTGTCCTTTAGGAGACCTATGCCCATGTTATATTTTTTAGTCCTTGCAAGTTTGGTTTTTATAACTTATACCAATGCTCTCAATAATGTCTTTTTATCCGACGACCTGGCTGAAATCGTCAATAATCCCAATGTTGGCAATTTATTAGCCGGTATTTCCACTCACCCCACGGGCTTTATTAGACCGGTAATTTACTGGCTTTCGTTCCATATCGGGGGATTAAACCCCTTCTTTTTCAGAATTACCAACCTGCTTTTTCATTTGGGTTCAACAGTTTTAGTATTTACCATAATAAACCGCATCCATAAAGCCGAAAAGGTAGCCTTTTTTGCAGCAGCTCTTTTTGCGGTACACCCCGCCATAGCAGAAGCTGTAGTCTGGATATCAGGCGGAATGTATACCCAATATACTGTTTTCTTTCTTTTATCTTTTCTATTTTATATTTTGTCTGCAAAAAAGAAACTTTTCTATCTTCTATCTTCTATCTTCTATCTTCTATCTCTAATGTCACACCCTCAAATGCCGCTTTTTTTATTTTTAATGTTTCCCTTATTTGAATTTTCCTTTGGAAATTTAAGAAAGAATTGGACTAAGGTGATACCTTTCCTTTTAATTTCAATAATCTATGTTTTTATAAATATAAGTGCCCTGCCTGAGCGTGAGACTACTCTTCAATCAGTCCATTACCAGGAAAGAGGAAGTGACAATCCTTTCGTACTTATTCCGGTTGCAATAAGCTCTTATTTGGAGCTGTTGGTTTTTCCCAAAGATTTAACTCTTTATCATTCCGAGTTAGCTTTTGGACCGATGCAATTTATTTTAAGAGCATTATTTACTTTGGCATTTTTAGCAACTTTAGTATTAGCCTTCAAAAAAAACAGATCATATTTTTTCTGGCTGTCATTTTTTTGGCTTGCTTTAGCCCCAACTCTAACTCCTTTTCGTCTAAATTGGATTGTTGCAGAGCGCTATTTTTATTTACCCAGCATAGGAATTTTTGTTTGTGTGGCGCTACTTCTAAATAACATTGTAAATAAAAAGAGATATCAAAATATTATATATGCAATATTTATAATAGCTATTATTTTACTCTCTGTCAGAACTATTTTCCGGAATATAGACTGGAAAAATGAGGATAATCTATGGATAGCAACGGGCAAAACTTCCCCCTCTTCTCCTAATACTCACAATAATTTGGGTGATGTCTATGGCAGATGGGGTGATAAACAAAAGGCCTTGCAGGAGTTTCAAACAGCTATTGCCTTAAAACCTAATTACGGGGATGCCTATCATAATTTGGCCAATACTTATAGAGAACTGGGTGATTTGGATAAAGCCCTGGAAAATTATCTAAAAGCAGCTGAGTTTAACCCCGGCCTCTGGCAGTCATATCAGAACATAGCTGCCATTTATTTTCAAGCCAAACAATATGATAAAGCCCTGGAATTTCTTCAGAAGGCCATTCAGATAAATCCCAAAAATATAAACTTAAGAAATAATCTGGGTATTGTTTATCTGGGAATGGGAGAAAAACAAAAAGCCAAAGAACTCTTCCAGCTGGTTTTGCAATCTGACCCCCAAAACCAATTTGCCCAACAAGGTTTAATAGACTCAAGTAAATAATAAGTTCGAGTCATACCAAATATAGGTTCGTGCGTGAGCTCTTTTACGAAAAAGTTCGCACTCAATTTCGCCAAAGGTAGGCGGCGCGCCCGTTTTCGCGCCGCCTTCTATCTTATCCGCTCGGCCTTCGGCCGAAGCTCTAAAAACTGTCGTCTCGAACGGGTTGCTTCAGCAACCCCAAAAAACGCAAAAATTTTAAAGAACTTTTCTTTTCCTAAAAATTCAAATGGCCGCTCTGGTGTACTCAAATCCTTGCGAATCTGTCCAAAGCGGCCATTAAAAAACGCAAGGAAAAATTTGACTACAAAAATAATATATCAACTATTGAGAAAATTTGCAATTTATTCTTGATATTCTTTTGAGGATTTGATACGATCATACTATGAATAACACACCCAATCTGATAACTGATCCCTCATTGTCTGCAAAACAACCCCATAAATATCTTGGAATATTTGGGATGGTATGGGTAATGTTTCTAATATTGAGTGTGTTTACAGCCGCAAAAACTTTTTCTATTGGCCCTCTTGTTTTTACAGTTGCTATTTTGACATATCCATTCACATATATATTTGCAGACATTTTTACAGAAGTATACGGCTATCGTGTTACACGAAAAATTGTTTGGACAGGTTTTGTATGTATTTTATTAGCTTCATTCATCACATACATTTACAGTATTATTCCCCCAAGTAGTTCATTCGAAGGTAACGACGCTTTTAAGCTTATCTTCCAATTAAGTCCAGTCCTTGCTATTGCTACAACATTCTCCTTTTTCTCGGGTGAACTAACAAACTCATTTGTTCTAGCAAAGTTAAAAATCTTCACTAAAGGATCTCAAGTTTGGGTTCGCCTAATAGGATCAACACTTGCAGGACAACTGGTTGATAATACAATCTTTTTTACTGTTGCATTTTTAGTTGCTGGCTTTTTTACTGCCAATGAATTAATACCACTCATTTTCAGTTCAGTAGCATTCTGTACTTTATGGGAAACAGTTTCATTACCTATCACTTATAGAATCATTAAATTCATTAAACACAAAGAGGGATTAGACACTTATGATCATGGAACTAATTTCAGTCCCTTCTCTTTGAAGCAGTAATTTTAGGGATAGTCCTTAGAAGTATTGTTAAGATAGTCTAAACTTTATAATATAGGGAGTAAAAGTTTTCGCGCTGGGTGGGTAGGGGCAAGAAAACATTTGAGTTTTGCCCTGTCCCGCAACAGCGGGACTATAAATAATAAAAATCGCGCGCTTTCAAAAATATCAAAAAATATTTTTGGCAAAAAATACATAGAGCGAGGCCGAAGGCCGAGCGGATAAGATAGAAGGCGGCGCGAAAAGGGCCGCGCCGCCTACCTTTGGCGAAATTGAGTGCGAACTTTTTCGTAAAAGAGCTCCGAATGAGAGTCCGCGAAGCGAGCGGAAGTCTGGCTCTGTGCGGGAGGGGGAACGCAGAGCTCTCCAAAGCCCTTTTTATATTCAGGGACAAGCCGCCGGTTAAAAAGAACAAAAAACGAGAACGCAAAAATTTTGGTTTTTCTTTAAAGAAAAACCGCTCACTGAAGTGAGCAAAAAAGAACTTTTCTTTTAAGAGGAGAAATAGAAATGAAATACATCGTATATTGTCGAAAATCAACTGATGAAAAAGATAGACAAATTCTATCCATAGAGGCACAAGTTGCTGAATTAAAAGAATTTGCTAGTAGAGAGAATTTAGAAATAGTTGGGGTAATTGATGAAGCCAAAACTGCTAAGGTTCCAGGCAGGGAAAAATTTGAATTAGTCTTAAAGAAAATAGATAAAGGAGAAGCGCAAGGAATTCTCTCATGGCACCCCGATCGTTTGGCGAGAAATTCAATAGACGGTGGAAAACTAATTTATCTTTTAGATACTGGTAAGCTTCAAGACTTAAAATTCCCGACATTCTGGTTTGAGAATACGCCGCAAGGAAAATTCATGTTATCAATTGCCTTTGGACAGAGTAAATACTACATTGATAATTTATCTGAGAATGTTAAAAGAGGCTTAAGACAAAAATTAAGAAATGGAGTTTTACCTGCTAAAGCCCCTTGGGGATACAAAAATAATGAGGAGCTGGGAACTATTGAAATTGATGAAGTGAAATCAAAAATTCTCAAAAAAGCGTTTGAACTGTTTGCAGATGGAGAAAAATCATTTACTGATATTTCACTATTCCTTTATAAGAATGGCTTTACAGATAAGAATGGAAAGGCTGTCAAAATAGATAGACTGAAAAATGCGCTCAGTAATAAATTCTACATTGGTATCATCTATTATGGAGGAGAATATTATGAAGGAGTACATAAGTTATTCATTACCAAACAGTTATTTGATAGAGTACAAAAACAGTTCAAATTAACGGAAAGAGGCAGGCCTAATAACAAACACAAATTATCTTTTATGGGGATGATAAATTGCGGTGAGTGCGGAGCATATATTACTGGAGAAAAGAAAATTAAATTTTACAAAGGAACCAATCGAGAAGCTACCTATATTTATTACAGTTGTACGAAAAAACTAGGCAAATGTTCTCAAATGCCAATTCCTGAAGAAGATTTGGCTTTACAAATAACGAAAATAATTTCTGATGTAGCCCTACCGGAAAATTGGGCTAATGATTGGTATAAATGGATAGAAAGAGATGAGACCATAGAGGAACAATCAAGAGAAGAAAACCTACAAAAGCTAGCCCAAGAATTAAAAACCCTAGACCAAAAACTAAATTTGCTGCTCGATAGTTATTTGGACAATGTAATTGACGCCGCAAAAATCGCGCGCGCAAAAAATACATGCTCCGATTTAGCAATCGGAGCAAAAACTGTCGGCTCGAACTTCTTTTTAACTAATCGGCGGCTCGTCCCTGAATATAAACGGGGCTTTGCAGAGCTCTGCGTTCCCCCTCCCGCACAGAGCCAGACTTCCGCTCGCTTCGCGGACTCTCATTCGGAGCCGGTGGACAGAATCGGACTGTCGCTCTTTGCTTTACGAAAGCATTGCTTTACCACTAAGCTACACCGGCACTCTGGCAACTATAGACCTCAAGAGCGGGTGAGCGGAGTCGGACCGCCCTTTCTACCTTGGGAAGGTAGCGTTGAACCGATCAACTACACCCGCAACCTGCAAATTATACCAAAATATTCTAAACCCAAAATACTTCAAGTTGCAAACTCGAGTAAAATGTTCTTATACTAATTGCATGGCCTATCGTACACGCTCTGCCAGAAGAATGGTTCGCAAAACTCGCCACAATTTTCTGGCAACCATAATTATCATTCTGGTTTTACTTTTTGTCACTCTTAATTGGATTTTACCTGCCCTAATAAACGGAATAGGTTTTGTAAAAAATTTTATTAATCATCCCCAAACACAAAAAAGTTCTACTTTAGAAAACCCATCTCTCGCTCCTCCAGTTTTAAATATTCCATTTGAGGCCACCAACTCTGCCCAAATAAGTATTAGCGGTTACGCTTCCCCAAATTCCAAAGTTAAATTGTATCTTGATGACTCATCCAAACAAACTGTGGATGTTTCGGGTGATGGCTCCTTTATATTTAGTAACATCCATTTAAGTCTGGGAACCAATAATATCTATGCCAAAACTGTAGATGAAGCGGAAAAAGAAAGCCTTTCTTCAAAGCTTTTCAGAATAATCTATGACAGCGAAAAACCAGTTCTGTTAATCAGCGAGCCCGAAGACAGTAAAAAAATCCAGGGCGGAGACAAGAAAGTTAAAGTTTCGGGTAAAACCGAACTTGGAGCTAAAGTTTTTATAAATGATAGCCAAACAGTAGTTGATAAAGACGGTAATTTCTCAACCGATCTGCCTATCAATGAAGGTGATAACACCATCACCATTAAGGCAGTTGATGTTGCTACTAATACCGCCGAAATACAAAGAAAAGTGACATATAATCCGTAAAGATTTAAGATACCCAGTAACCGTTAATAAAAAGTATCGTAAATAAAGATAAAAGCATTAAAGAAATAACCTGATAACCCAGGAATGCATACTTATTTTTTAACAGCGCAATCAATATAAATATGGGAAAAACCGGCAGTAAAAACCTCGGCATTGATGAAAGAGTTGGGGTAAAAAGAGGCAAAGCTATAGAAACTAATCCAAAAATGCTCCAGTGAATAGGTAAAAAACGGAAGCTCCTTATTGCAAATCCCAACCCGAAAATTGCAAACAAAAGATCCAGTAAAACATTAAAATTAATATTCAAAAATCCATATGTTGCGCTTTTTATTGTATCCCAAAAACTTATACCGGGAATACTTAAACTTCTTTGCCAATGGAGCTCTGCCGTCACAAAATAAAAAGGATCTCCTATTTGTCTATATAAAAAAGATGAGTAAATCAAAAGACCCAGAGGTGACAAAAAAATAACCCAGTTTTTCCGATTAATCCCCGCTGCTAGCCAAACATCAACAATCAGAGCTAAAATCAAACCAACTCCTGCAAACCGGGTAGCAGATGCCAAAGCGGCAAAAATGCTTGCCCAGAAATATTTCCTTCCCTCTAAAAAATAAAAAGTTAAGATAGTTAACAGAAAAAATAATCCTTCGGAATATACAGTTAAAAAATAAAATGAAGTCGGGAAAAAAAGAAGTACCAGTACTGTCTTTTCGGCAATTTTTTTATCAAAACTTCTGGAAATTAGTTTGAATAAAAAATGAAACCCTAAAAATGCGGAAATGATACTTATTAGCAGTCCCGATAATAAATAGTTATTTGTGAATTTTGCTAAAATATTAATAAGAATCGGGTAAAGAGGAAAAAAAGCATACTGGAATTTTTCAGTATATCCATATTGAGCAATACCCAAGAAATGTCCGCCATCCCAATTGGCAAGGCTTTTTACAAAATTATTATCAAAATACCCGGAATGTGGTAGTGTTATAAAACCAAAGTAAGAAATAAAAATTAAGGAAATAAACCAGATAATAAACAAGTTTGTTACTGTCGTAATAAACAAGTTTGTTACTGTCGTAATAAACAAGTTTGTTACTGTCGTAATAAAAATTATGCGGACGAACATATCTTTGAGCTTGATTCTAGCACTGGCTATTATAACCGGTCAATTAGTAAGGATTCCTGTTGGAACGAACGGGAGATTAATTCTTCTTGATATCGTAGTCGCATTTCTCTGTCTTTTAGGCCTTTTTCAAAGTAAATTCAAACTTATAAAACCGCCGCTTTTTATCAAGGGTGCTACTGTTTTCATTACCGTATGCTGTTTATCACTAATTTTTACACCACTTCATCTAAATTTTTCTCAGTACTTAACCGCTTTTTTGTATATCATTAGATTTTCACTCTATATTCTTTTTGGGTGGTTACTTTTATCCGGGGCTCTTATTCCCTTGAGGAAAAATATTAATGAAGTTTTACTGTTTAGTGGAGTAGGTTTGGCAGTTTTGGGCCTGCTGCAGTTTATTTTTCTTCCGGACTTAAGATTTTTAGTGCCAGGCGGTTGGGATCCGCATTATTTTAGAACTGTCAGCACCTTTTTAGATCCAAACTTTGCCGGAGCATTTTTTGTGCTGACATTACTACTGCTGTTATCATTGCGGCGATCCAATTTTGGAATAATAATTACCTACATTGCTCTATTGACTACTTTTTCTCGCAGCAGCTATTTAATGTTTTTAGTTTCCGGCTTGACCTTAGCTTTTCTTAAAAAATCCAGGAGTTTATTTTTTAAAACACTAATTCTTTTATGCTTCCTTCTTGTAGGATTTCAAATTTATACCAAACTGGTCAGCCAACCCAGAAATATAGATAGGGAAAAATCCGCCTCTTTCAGATTAAATACCTGGCAACAGGGCTGGGCTATGTTTCAAAAATCTCCTTTTTTTGGAGTAGGCTATAATGCTTATCGTTATGCCTTAAAAGAATTTAATTTAGGGGATGAACAATTTATCCAAACTCACGGGGCCTCGGCCAATGATTCCAGTTTACTGTTTGTAGCGGCAACTAGCGGAATAATCGGACTTTTGAGCTATCTTTTCTTTTTGTTTACTTTAATAAAAGAGGCATGGAAACAAAACTTTATATTGGCCTCTGCTCTGTCCGGTTTAATTGTGCACAGCTTCTTTGCCAATAGTTTATTTTATCCGCCAATTTTGGCCTGGATAATGCTTAGCGCAGTATCCCCCAAAAAGTAATCTTCTTTTTGTGAAAGTTGTTAATTATATACTCATCGGAAACTTTTTTTGTTTTTTGTATCATGGATCTTTTTTTAAGTAAGCTCGGTAAATTAAAGAGAATATATAGTTCCGCTTTCATAGCAGGCCAAAAGAAACCCCTAATAGAAAGATACAGTACGGTATTGAGATTTACCAATAAAATTATTAACCAATTAAAATTTTTTATAAGTAGTTTTCTTGGAAAATCTTTTATTATGATTATGGTCATGTTACGAAATTGCAGGTACTCCAAAAAGGCAAGATTTTTTAAGGACGTGGCCTTATGAATATGATAGATTTTAGCTCTTGGTTCATACCATCCCTTAAATCCTTGAAATTGAGCCCTTAAACACAAATCAACATCTTCAAAATAAGCAAAATAATCCTCGTCAAATAATCCTATCTTATTAAAAACACTTCTTTTGAATAATCCCCCACCCCCTGTGACCAAAAAAACATAACCAGCTTGATTAAATTCTTCTCCATCTTTTTCCCCCAGACCAATATTATTGGCATGCCCGACCCAATCAATATAATCTCCAGCTGAATCGATTATGTCTCGGTTGCTAAATTTAAGCATTTTAGCAGCTACAAAACCTACCTCTTTATGGTTTTTTGCTGCTTCTACCAAAAACTGCAGGCAAAATTTATCCATTTCCGTATCGTTATTTAGAAAAATCAGATATTCGCTATTTGACTCTTTTATTCCGATATTTACTGCTTTGGCAAACCCGTAATTTTTATCCAATTCAATTAGTTTAACTTCGGGAAAATATTTTTTGATATAATCTTTCGACCCATCTTGCGATCCGTTATCCACAACAATGACTTCAAAATCCTTTAAAGTCTGTTCCTTTAGAGAACCAAGAGAGGATTTTAATAAATGTTTGCCATTCCAATTCGGAATAATGACAGAGGCAATCCTCTTAGATTTTAGCTTGGATAACATAATGATAATAGGTTAAATTTGGAAATGCTTTAATAATAGGAGGTTTAATGAATCTTACCAATATCCATCCAACTAAAGGAATTTTCTTTAAACTATATTCAAAAGGGATCTTTGTTTCTGCAGGGAAAATTGCGACAATTTTAAAACCGATTTTTTGTAAAAGTTTCAGAAAACTATTGTATGTATAAAAACGTAAATGTGTTTTATCAAAGAGTCCTGACTGTTGATATTCAAATCTCCCCTTCAAAAGTTCAATCCTTGAATTCCAAAAAGCAATATTTGGAATCGAGATTAAAATCTGTCCATTTTTTTTAAGTTTTCGCTTAAAGAATCCGAGCACTTTCTCCGGATCCACTAAATGTTCCAATACATCAGCACATATTATAAAGTCATAATCTTCCTTAAGGATTTTTTGAATATTTTCATCCTCTATTGATCCCACAAAAGTAAACGTTGCCAATTTACCCGCCTCTTTGGCATCTTCTTTATTTATCTCCACCACATCCACCTTGCACCCCTTTTTAACAAATTCCTTTGTCAGATAACCTGATGAGGAACCGATCTCTAGTACCTTTCCACTATCAACAAGACTGATAATAATTTTTTGAGCTGGAGATAAACCATGCTTTTCAACTAACTGTTGATATATTGATTTCATTTAGCCAAAACCTTAATCCTAAGCAGGTTAAAGAATACTAGCAGAGTTAATATTTCAGATGCAACAGTCACCCAGGCAGCAGCCAGATACCCATATTT
>VMGD01000001.1 GCA_007376405.1 Microgenomates group bacterium Gr01-1014_7 | reverse complement strand
TTAATTACAAAACGCCAGCTGAAATATACTTTAAGAAAGGAGGTTAAAATTTAGTCTAAGTTTTGACGTTTTACTGTATTGACAAAGGGGTCCACCTTAGATATATAGCTAGTTAAAAACAAGATGTCGTTTTTTGAGCCTGAATTCCAGATTAGATCGAGATAACAAATGCGACATTTCGTTTTAACAGAGGTATAACTGGAAACTCCATAGTTTGCTTCCCGAAACATTTAAAACGTCATTGCGAGCGACTGAAAGGAGCGTGGCAATCTTCAACGGGATGGGAAGATTGCTTCGTCACTACGTTCCTCGCAATGACAAATAATATATCAATTCAGATTTCGTTTATATGTATCTTTTTAGATTTCCCTTAACAGCATAAGCCCTATTGACATTTGTAAAATATTGGTGCTACTATGGCCGCTAGAATAATTATTTATGGCAGGTGATGTTGATGGAGGATTGCTCCGTAGATAATCTCCAAATATGGCAAACGAAGAAATTAGAACAGGATTATTAGAAGACAAACAAGTTTTAGTAATGGGGCTTCTTTCTCCTCAAAGTTTTGCTTGGGCGATTGGGGAAGAAGCAGTTAGGGTTGGTGCAAATGTAACCTACAGTGTTCAAGATGAGCAAACAGTTAAGAGGACAGCAAGATTCTTCCGAACACAAGGAGTTGAGTTGGATGAAAATAGATTATTGGCCTGTGATGTTACTAAAGATCAAGATATAATAGATTTAGCTTCTAAGTTGCCATATGCCCTTGACGGGTTAGTATATAGCATTGCATTTGCTAACCCAAAAACTTGTTTAACAGGAGCAATCTATGATGCTCCGCGTGAAGATATTTTAAAGGCTTTAGAAATCTCTGCTGTAGGATTGCCATTAGTAGTTGGAGGTTTAATTAGAGCTGAGAAATTTAATCCTAATGCCTCTATTATTGCTATGACTTTTGATTCTCAAAGAACTTATCCAAGCTATAACTGGATGGGTGTTGCTAAGGCAGCTTTAGAAGGCGAAGTCAGGTATTTAGCAAGAGACTTAGGCGCTCATGGTATAAGAGTAAACAGTCTTTCTGCTGGTCCACAAAATACCTTAGCAGCAATACATATACCAGGATTTGAAAATATTGGGAAAGTATGGGCTGAACGTGCACCTTTGGGATGGGATTTGGATAGAGGGAGAGAAAAAGTAGCAAGTAGTGCGGTTTATCTTTTAAGCGATCTTTCTGAAGGAGTTACCGGGATTGTTCATTATGTAGATGGAGGATTCCATAGCGTCAGCACCCTATGAGCGCAGATCATCAACAATATTTAGGTAGAGCAGAAATAGAAGCTATTATTCCCCACAGGGGTTCCTCTTTGCTTATTGACGAAATCATAGAGGTTGAATGGGGCAAAAGAGGGGTGGGCAGAATTTTAGATGTAGGCTCGATTTCTTACTTAGAAGGGCATTTTCCTGGTTTTCCAGTCATGCCGGGTGCGTTTTTGGTTGAAGCTCTAGCCGAAGTTGGAGCCGTAGCAGTTTTAGGATTACCTCAAAATAGAGGTAAAATTGCCATGCTGACAGGGTTAGAGGGTTGGAAATTTAGAAAGCCCGCATTGCCAGGACGAGCTGTATTGTTGGAAGGTAATATAACAAACTTAAGGTCAAATTATGGTAGGGGTCACGGAAGAGCTACTAGTGGAGATGATCTTTTAGCTGAAGGTGATTTATCTTTTGCCATTATTCCTCTTCCACAGGAATTAGCGACTCCTGCTTTAAGATAAGCTCTGTCTCTGAAATTTAATGTACCAATACTCTGGTTCCAGGGTTTTCCGCTGTGGATCTTACTACATTTTGGCCTTCCGGTACAACCGGGCCGGCCCAGGCAAAAATTTGGACAGCAGAAGCTAAGGGTGAGTTAACACAGCCATGACTCATGGGATTTCCAAAATTATTGTGCCAGTAAGCTCCGTGTATGGCATATCCCTGATAGAAAAACATGTTATTTGGGACATTGGGAAGATTGTAATAAGTTCCCAGATCTTTTGATCCTCCAACCATGCTTTGACTTCTGGTTTTATACCAGATATTAAAAGTGCCTTTAGGGGTTGGGGCCCAAAGGCCGGAGGATACGGGAAACTCCATTACCAGTTTATTTCCTTCCCAGGCCCTTAGTTTTTGTTCATCCAAATTTACTTCAATCCATTTTTCTTCACCTGCTGCATTAGTAGTCCCTAAAACTTTCTGATCAGAGTTGGCCTCGGCTAAAGACTGGGCATATTGATATACCAAAGAGGTTTTTGGATAATCTATAATTTGGCTGTTAAAAATGGCAATTGAGGCATTTTCATCAAACTCACCCTTTGACTTAAGAGCCTGGTCAACAGTGCAACAGGAGGTAGTGGGATCTCCTGAAATGTGCAGTTTGTATGCAAGGTCCCGACGGATGGTTTGAAAATTAAATGCGAGAAAAGTTATAACGGCAATGATGATAAAAACAGGCAGCAGACGGTACAACATGTCAAGTTTGTGCCCCGTCTAAGCACAATTTCATTGTGAGGTAAATTTGGTATAGACGTCAAGAGGCAGTTTAGGTAAGATGGAAAATTACATGCAAAAACCGACAGTAATTAGTGCTATTTTGATAATTTTAGTCTCTTTATTTATTGTTAGACTAACTCAAGGTGGAAAACCTCAAGAGTTAATTTCTCCTCTTTTAAAACAGGAAAAAATTTTAGGAATAAACCAGTGGTTGCCTTTTGTGGGGGCCGGGCAGGATGCTTTGCAAATTAGCGCCGAGTCAGCCTTTTTTATTGATTCTAAAATCGGACAGGTGCTTTTTGCCAATAATCCCAAAAAACAATTGCCAATTGCCTCCCTTGTTAAAGTTATGACTGTGCTGGTGGCATTGGAACACAAAAAAATGAATGATTCATTTTTGGTAAGCAAGAGGGCGGCAGAGATGGAACCTGATAAAATGCTTTTAATTGCCGGAGAAAAGCTAAGCTTAAAGGAACTTTTATATGGAATATTTTTAGTTTCTGCCAATGATGCTGCAGAAGTTATTGCAGAAGAAACTACAGGAGATAGAGAACAATTCATTAAGTTAATGAATTCAAAAGCAAAACAGCTGGGGATGAAAGATAGTTTTTTTGCCAATCCCACGGGTTTGGATGAGGACGGTAACAATTCATACTCCAGCACTTATGATCTGGCTATATTAACCAGGTATTTGATACGTCATTACCCGGAGGTGGTGGAGATTTCCCAAACAGAGCATATTATTTTGCCTGTTACGGAAACCCACCAGGATTATGATATGTACTCGGGGATTAATTTATTAACAACTTACCCGGGAATAGTTGGATTTAAAACAGGTTACACCCCGGAGGCCGGCTACACTATAGTTACCCTGGCCCGCAAAGATGGACATGAAATAATTGGAGTGTTACTTGGTTCAGAGTATAGACGGGATGAAACCAAAGAGCTTTTGGATTATAGTTTTAGGATACTCCCATAAAACCACAAATTGCTATTTATCAAACTTTTGGTAATGAACAAAAAATTAATGTCAGGATTGAGGATGAAAATGTTTGGTTGACGCAAAAACTAATTACTGACCTTTTCGTATAGGCCTTGTTCCTACCCATCTACTTAACACCCGGTCTATGCGCAGATTAGTATGGGATTGTTGGGATGATTCTTCATTTCGCAAAAATCTACGCAAGTTGCTTCGTTCCCCGGGCCTAAGCTCGGATATCTCCTGGAATACCGCAAGAACATAGACGACACCGGTGGATCCTACTTTATAAACATCTTCGTCAACAAAACCCCTCTTTTTCGCTCCCTTCAAATATTGCATTTGACCATGGGTTACTCCGGTATCGTTTACACTCAAACCCATCATAAGCTCAAAAATTATTCCTGCCCGGGCCTCTTCCGACGTGCCTTCATTTAACAGCCTCGTAAAAATCGGCCGCCAGGCTCGTATAGCGTTTTTTTGAATTCTCGGGTTTACAATAGGACCTTCAATACTTTCTATCCATTGCGATGCAATGTTTTTGGCAGCAATCCGCATTGCTTCAAGGTCCGCTGCTGTCCTTTTGAAGTCTTTAATCAGATAGTGAGCCTCTCTCCCGCTTTGAGGGACAGGAGCTTTTTGCCCCCGGTGATTTCGCTTTTCATCAGGGGTTTGATTTTGTTTTGCTTTTTCCCGTTGATCCGCAGCCTCAAGGGCTGAGGCAAAAGGGTTTTCTAATATATCTTGTTCGAGTTCTACCATTTTACGGGTGTATTATATACGATTTACTATTAATTCTGCAAAATTACAAAAAGGAATGACCCCTTAACAAGTGTCAGTAAAATGCAATCTTGACCCAAAGATATTGTTTACATTTATTTTAAGTGAGATAATGGATTTATGATTGGTGAAAGAGCTGAACTTGGTATGTCCAGAGATCAACTACTTTTTGCGAGGTGGATAACCTTGAGGGCTAATTATGAGCAACGTTATTTAAGTTTATTAATGGATCCTGGTGTACCGGCTTTAGCAATCCGCCAGCATGAAGAAGAAATGCATCAGTTGGATGTGATGTTATCCCACGGACCAGCCAGGATGAGTTTTTGGGGAGAAGATGTGGAGGAAGAAGCCAGGGGAGGTTTAAGAATGTTGGAAAAATATCTGGATGAGATTAGAGCAGGAAAAGACCAACTGGAGTTAAACCCAAAATATTTCAATTTGTAATCTTAAATCAAGATTTTGGGTTCAAGGTTATTTTACGAGAGTTGAAAACTCGAGTAAAATGTTCTTATTTAAATGATTAGGAAAGTAAAAGAAAGATATCGCGTTGTAGCTGAATCCGGCAGGAACATGGGGACATATCCTACCAGGCAGCAGGCGGAAAGGAGACTGCGGCAGATTGAAATGTTTAAGCATATGAGGAAAAAATGAAAAAATTCTTTATTATTTTAGGAGTAAGTGTGGGGGTGTGGATATTATCTGGAATCCTGCAAGCGTTTACAGGTTTTTCTGATTACTTTACAGTTACGCAAAAGTGTAGCCTCACAGGGTATCCTATTGCACAATGTATCTCAAGTAATAATCAAACAAAAATAGCTCTAATTTCAGTTATAAATATTTTGTTTTGGTTCTGGGTTATACATTTACTTTGGAAATGGTTTCAGAAAAGGTAGGGAATGGGCAAAGGTTGAAAGAAGGCCTAAAGATGCGACAGCTACTATTCCTCCGGAAATTACCAGTAACCCTGAAAGAGCGGGACTAATAAGGGGTTCGGATATTTTAGGAGATTCGGGTTCCAGGATTTTGCTTACGTTAATTACATCGGATATATGGGAGGGGTTTTCGAATTGGAGGCCCAGTACTGCGGGTTGATCCACCTCGAAGGAGCCCGTTCCGGTCACCTTCGAGGTGCTGCCGGTATCTGATGAAGAACTGGAGGAGCTGCTTGAAGAACTGGATGAAGTTGTGGAGCCGGAGGAGGCTATTTCGACTTCTTTACTTTGGGGGATTTCTTCATTGCCGGCATTATCAATTGATTTAAACTGCACTGTGGTTTTGCCAACTGCGGTGATGGTAAATGGAGCCGAATACGTTTGTACTGTCACCCCGTTATCCAGACTGTATTCTATGCGCAAGACTCCTGATCCGGAATCGGTGGCAGATAAAGTTACGGTTCCTCCGGAAACCTGGATAGTAGTAACAGGAGGGGTTTGGTCTAAGGCGGTGATACCGGAGGCTTCGGATGTGGAGGAAATGGTGGTGGATTCGGGCTTTGCGGAATCTACAAAATAAGTTAATGATGGAAGGATTTCGCTTGCAGGTTCAAGGGTAAATTCTACTTGGGAGGTTGTAGCGCTTACAGGTACATCTTTATAAACTGTTGTTTTGGTAACTTTATCCTGTTTGTAAGTACGGATTTTTATATTGGTATATTTTGGATCGGATGAAGTTTTGGATTTTCTGGTTACTTTTACTTTAACTTTGGTAGCTTTCTTTTTGACAAAGGCGTGTTTTACTTTGCCTGAAGTAGAATAAAAAGTATTGGGGATATTGGTTTCTATTTCTCCGTTACTGTTTAATCCTGTATGATTATTTGAATCATCATATAGTTCCAAATCCCCGTCATCCAGAGAAACCTGGTATCCTTCCAGGTCTATTTTTTGGGATTTAACTTCGGTAGGGAGGGAGTTATCTGCATCTAAAATTGATTTAACAGTTTGCATGGCAGTGCCGGTGCCTTTAACTAGTTCGGAATGTTCTTGTTCCACATAATAAATAGTGGATTCTCCGGACAAATCTAATGAGGAGGATTTAAGTGATGCACTATACAAAGGAATAACCCCATCTCCATTTATAAAAATTTCATCAGTTTTAGATATAAGATTAACTGGCCATGTTATCCACCAAGTTTCATGGATTTGTCCAAGAGTAGGTTGATTAGAACCCGAAATGAGGAATATTGTAACTCCATTATTTTGGTTTAATAAAGGGTCAGTAATACTATGTAATTGTTCTCCAAGTCCAAAAACAGTCATGTTATGTCCTAAATTCGATAAATGATTTTTAATTTGATTGAAATTTAATGCACCAGTTTCCTTGTTATTGTCAACATCTCTATCGTCTTTGAGAGGATAAAGTATATCGTTGTTTTGATTTGTATAAAAATCATAATATTTAAGCGACGGGATTAATCCAAAAACACTTGGCATATTTTGAGCACCATCTTTTGTTTCGCTAGGTGGTATACCTAAAGTGAATATCTTGAAGTCATAACCTAACCACGAGCCATATCTTATGGTTTTTAATGCGTCTACTGATCCTAGGTGAGGGACACCTAATTCAATTAGTTTGTTTACTTTGGAGGCTTTGGGGGAATCGGAGATGTAATATCTTGCAATTAAGCCGCCCATAGAATGGGCAACTATATTTACTTTGGTTTGACCAGATGCGGTTTTGGCAGTTTCTATAAGAGAATCTAAAGAATCTTTGGTAGAGCGGATATCTTTTCTCCAGTCATAAGTGAATACAAAAAAGTTAGTGTTTTTAACATAGCCCATTCCGGTAAAGAAAGAATCTATATCGGAATATCCAAATGATGTTAAATCACCTGTTAAATTTAAAGCAGCTTCAGGGGTTTCACCATCCGCTTTTAATCTTAAAATATCAAAATAATCATCATCACCTAATGCCTGGGCTTCGGACTGGTTTACCCATACTTTTTCATTGGCAGCGTAGCCATGGGAATATGTGCCTCCGTGGCCATTATCAGCAGACCAGATAATATCCTGACTTGTTTTAAATTCCGATCCTCCTATCCCCGGGATAAAAATTACAGGGGTTTTGGGAGGAGGTGGAGGCGCAGCATTATTAGTTAATACAAAATACAAATCATCATTAACTGTTGTAAAAATATTGCA
This sequence comes from Microgenomates group bacterium Gr01-1014_7, assembly GCA_007376405.1. Lineage (GTDB taxonomy): Bacteria > Patescibacteriota > Microgenomatia > Daviesbacterales > UBA10151 > VMGD01. The sequence continues at coordinate 137,332 of VMGD01000001.1, read as the reverse complement.
GTTATTATTGGCAGATGAGGAATTGTATACATAAGATGAGGCATTGCAGATTATATTGTCAAAGGAATAGCGTAAGCCTCCCCCGGTAAACCTGTCTGTTGTTTGTTCACCACCCGGCCCGTAAGCTGCAGATGCAAACTGAATTTTTTTTCCTCCAAACTGGGCAGCATTGGCATTGGAAATTTCAATTAGATACTTATGGCCTTGTATAAAAGTATAGTTCCTGCAGGAAAAATCAACAGTGACATCTTCATAGCCTGAAGGCACTCCCGTGGTTGTAAATGTCAGTCCTGCAAAGGTGTCCCCGCTTGAGCCTGCGGGAGCACAAGGAGAAATATAGGAGTTTCCATTATCTTTATCATAAAGCCTGGTATTCTGGACTGTAAAATCAAATTGTTCAAGATTGGTTTTATTAGTACTTACCCTCAAGGTAAAGGTTGTGGCTGTACCGCTTAAGTTGCTTCCAAGTTCCTGTATTGCCTGCCAGACGCTTAAGTTGGTGCCAAAGTTTTGAGTTTGTTCGGCGATGCTTACTGCGTATACAGGCTTTTGAACCATTAAAAATAACACCACAATAAAAAGCCCAATTTTTAGGCAGAGCGGCATAGGAAGATTGTTATCCGTGAAAAGGTGGTTGACAATACGGATTAAAGATGATTTAAGATAAACAACTAAATCAATGTTTACCAATCAGAAACTTTTAGGGGTAGTGTTAATAATTTTCCTGATCGGGGCTGCAGTTTATTTTGCTGTTTCCAAATTTAAAGAAGATGTTGGTAACATATCAGCCTCTCCCTCTCCGACCCCTGCTACTTTGGATTTTATTATAAACAAGCCTGCCCCTTCTGAGTTGCCTTTAGCCCGCAATGAGGAGCCCCTCTTGCTTCGCAATAAAAAACTCTCCCAATTTCCCGGGATTTTAAAACCGGAAGTTTTGCAAAACAAAAAGGCTATGATTCAAACAGCCAAAGGTATTATCCAGCTGCAGATTTATCCGGAAGCCTCAGTGGCAGCATCTAATTTTATGCTTTTAGCGGCAAATGGATTTTATGACGGTTTAACCTTTCACCGGGTGGAAGATTGGGTGGTTCAAGGTGGTGACCCAACCGGTACGGGAAGTGGCGGGCCCGGTTATTCATTCCCGGATGAACTGGTTGCCAGAGAATATAAAAAGGGCATGGCTGCTTATGCAAATTCCGGACCCAGTACCAACGGCAGCCAGTTTTTTATATTGAAACAAGATTATCCACTCGAGCCCAAATACACAATTTTTGGCACTGTTATTGCAGGGCAAGATGTAGTGGATAAAATTTCTGTAGGGGACATTATGCAAAAAGTAGTCATTCAGGATCTTCGTTGATTACACAACATCTTGTATATTGACATTGATAAGTCCCAATATGTTATGTTAATATAGGTATTGTGAAATGTCCTTTTTGTGAGAGCGAACTAAGCAAGGTAGTTGATAAAAGAGCAGTTTCCCGCCGCGGTGAGATCAGAAGAAGACGCGAGTGTTTAAAGTGCGAAAAAAGATATACTACTTATGAAGCGCTGGCGCAACTCCAGGTGACGGTTTTGAAAAAAGACGGCAGAAGAGAAGTGTTTAACGGAGAGAAAATCCGATCGGGACTGCTGCGGGCTTTGGAAAAGCGGCCGGGAATTGAAAAAGTTCCGAGTATAGTTGATAGGATTGAAGGGAGGATTAGAGCTAGAAGACTGGATGAGATTGCGTCCCAGACTTTGGGGAAGTGGGTTTTATCCGAACTTAAAAAATTGGACCCGATTGCTTATTTGCGGTTTGCCAGCGTTTACAGGACATTTTCCGACCCGGGAGACTTTGCAAAAGAACTTAAGACACTATGAAAAAGAAAAAAACAAAAAACAGATCAATATCACAAGTTGTGGCTATGCCCAGAATTTATGGCAAGAGCAAGACTAATGGTAAGCCCAACCCCGATTTAATCGGGGCCAATGGTCATGACGAGACCGCCCGCACCTTTGAAACAAGGTTTATGCCCAGGTATAAAAAAATGCCCCAGCTTCCAAAAGATTTACCCCAGCCCTCTTTTTCCGAGTCTTCCAATAAGATTTTGCAGGAAAGATATTTATTAAAGGGTGGGAATCTGGAAATTGTAGAAACTGTGGCCGAGCGGTTTTGGCACATTGCCTATGATATTGCCTCAGGAGATTTGGATTTTGGCGGTGCGGAAAAGGATGCTCATGAGCTGGCCAAAGGATTTTATTCAATGATGGTGGGACAGCAATTTTTGCCAAACTCCCCGACCATCATGAATGCAGGCAAGCAAAACGGCTTGCAGTATTCAGCCTGTTTTGTGCTGCCGGTTGGAGATTCTTTGCCTGAGATATTTGACTCGGTTAAATATGCAGCTTTGATCCATCAGACAGGTGGAGGTACCGGTTTTGCATTTTCCAGGCTTCGCCCGGCAGGAAGCATAGTTAACACCACCGGCGGAGTAGCTTCCGGGCCTGTATCTTTCTTGCGGGTCTTTAATGCCGCAACAGAATCTATCAAACAGGGCGGGACCAGAAGAGGCGCCAATATGGGGATTTTAAGAGTAGATCATCCGGACATCATGGAATTTATCCGCTGCAAGGCAGAACTGGATGATTTAAACAAGCCTGTATATGAAGGAGTTGCTCCTTTATTGCCTGATGATTCAACCCGTGCTTATTTAAAGACCCTTCTTTTGGACAAACAAATAGCCAATTTTAATATTTCGGTGGCTATCACCAATAAATTCATGGAAGCTATGGTAAAAGGGGAAGATTATGAACTGATTGCTCCTCACTCGGGTAAAGTGGTTGGTAAATTAAATGCCAAAGAGGTTTTCGATGAGATAATTGAACGGGCCTGGGCCACAGGGGACCCGGGTTTGATTTTTATTGACCGGATCAATGATTCTCCTGCTAATCCTGTACCCAAGCTTGAAACAATAGAGTCAACAAATCCATGCGGGGAGCAACCGCTGGCGCCCTGGGATGCCTGTAACCTGGGCTCTATCAATTTGGGTAAGTTTGTTTTGGATGATAGTTCGGATGTTGATTGGGAAGGATTGAAAGAGGTGACTCACCAGGCAGTGCACTTTTTGGATAACGTAGTTCAAACCAACCCTTATACTCTAAAGCCAATTTATAATGAGGTGCATCTAAACCGCAGGATCGGCCTGGGAGTGATGGGTTGGGCAGATATGCTGTTTAAATTGCAAATTCCCTATGATTCGGATGAAGCTTTGGAGCTGGGCGAGCAGGTAATGAAATTTATCAATGAAGAAGGTCATGCGCAGTCAGAAAAATTGGCCGAAGCTCGCGACCCGTTCCCTAACTGGGCACATTCAATCTATGCAAAGAAAAAACCGATCAGAAACTCAACCGTCACCACCATTGCTCCAACAGGCACTATTTCCATTATCGGCGATTGTTCATCCGGAATTGAGCCGGTTTTTGCCCTGGCCTATATTCACCGGGCCAAAAAAGCCGGGGATGAGATGAGATATTTAACCATTGCCAATAAAACTTTTGAAGAAATTGCCAAAAGGGAGGATTTTTGGTCTCCTGATTTGGCTCAAAAAGTGATGGATAATGGCTCGGTTGCAGGTTTGGATGATGTACCCGCCCGGTGGCAGAGGGTTTTTACCACTGCTCCGCAAATATCCCCTGATTATCATGTCCGAATGCAGGCAGCTTTTCAAAAGTATACGGATAACGGAGTATCCAAAACAATTAATTTGCCAAACTCGGCCACCCGTGATGATGTAAGACGTGCTTATTTAATGGCCTGGGAGACAGGCTGCAATGGCATTACAATTTACCGGGATGGCAGTAAAACCACTCAGGTTTTGAATGTATCCTCCACACTAAAGCCGTTTGAGGCAAAAACAAATGAGACTCTGGCGGCTGCACCGGTGGCCGAGCGGCCAATGATTTTGCGCGGCAGGACTTATAAAATCGCCACCCCAGTGGGAGAGGCTTTTATTACCATTAACAGGGATGGATTTGGCCAGCCGTTTGAGGTATTTGTGACAGTCGGTAGGGGTGGGATGCACACTATGGCAGATGCTGAAGCCATGGGAAGACTGGTGTCTTTGTCTTTGAGACTGGCCAGGGGAGCTAAAGAAACAGATCCCAAAGCAGTGGCCCAAAAAATTGTTTCACAGTTGAAAGGAATTGGTGGAGCATCCCATGTTGGCTTTGGTAAAAATAGGGTGATGAGTCTGGCAGATGCTATAGCCAAAGTTTTGGCAGAGGATTTGGCTGTGGGGCTTGATGGGGAAATTTCTGAACAGGTGCCTTTGAATCTGACAAACTTCACACCTCAATATCTTACTTCCAATGCCGATCTTTGTCCGGAATGCGGTTCAGCGACCGTTGTGATGGAAGAAGGCTGCAAAAAGTGCCACTCCTGCGGGTATAGTATGTGTTAAGTTTTTTAAAAAAATTTATTTTTCTGGTTTGATGAAGGGTGTTTGAGTAGGGGTTGGTCCTCCATCAGGAGTGGGGGTGGTAGTTCGAGTGGGAATTGTGGTTGGAGTTGGGATAATAGTTCGAGTGGGGGTAGGGGTTTCTCTGATAGGTGTGGGTTGAACAGGTAGAGGTGGGACAGTACGGGTTGGTTCGGGTAATTTTGTAGGAGTAGAGAGGGGTTCTGGATTTTCCTTGGCTTTCCTAATAATTCTCTCCGCTTCTTTTACAGCTCCTTGCTTTTCTTCATCCATGGTATAAGTTTAGCATAAGTTTGTAACCTTTTCATAGTGTTAATACCAATCCACACCGCTAGTCTTCCACCCCAAGGGTGCCGGCTCAAATCTCTTCCAAAACTTGATGTTTGATTTGTTCCAATCTTTCTCCATAGTCAATTTGATCCAGAACAAATTGTTGATATGCCTTGGGATTTTTGAAAAAATTTAAAATTTCCTGTTTGGCACAAAATCCACCAGTTTGACCGGTGTATTCTTTATAAGAAGACCACTCATAATTATCTAAATCTTTTGTTACAAGAGAAACCCGTGGGTTCAGATGGATATAACGCGAGACATGAATTAATTGTTCATCTTTTTCTATAAGAACAGATTTGAATTCACCTTGTAGAAGTGGACCAACCCGATTGTACTTAGTATTGTAATATTTGGTGTAACTGTTACTTAGCTTGCTTACAAATTCTGTAATTCCTCCATCTACAAGCTGCTTTAGCAAAAAATGAAAATGATTAGGCATTAAACAAAAACAAACAATACCGACAATCTTTTTAGAAGGATCCGGCTTGAATTTTTGAAATTGAGAAAAATGGGAGAATTTGGGCTTTGGGCCTAGAAATTGGTAGTAGTTCATTGTTTTTATAAATCTTTGATAATCTCTTCTGCTGCCAAATATTGGTCTTTTCTCAACTCCGCGGTTATAAATATGGTAAAAATAGTTATTGACAAATGGAACAATTCTGGAAGGCATTTGAGCTTAGCATATACTAAAAATCCGCAGGTGTCAATACAATCCACCCCCGGGGTGTCCATAAGATTTGGGTAGCATTCTGATAGAATACCCTCATGAATGAGGAGAAGGGACTGGTGATACTTTATACCGGGGAGGGGAAGGGGAAGACTACTGCGGCTTTGGGGATAATTCTGCGGGCTGTTGGGTATAAAAAGAAATGTTTAATGGTGCAGTTTGGCAAGGCCTGGTTTACCGGGGAGCTGGCTGCAGTTAAAAAACTCTCTCCCTTAGTTAAAATTATCCAGGGCGGCAAAGGCTTTATCAATATTCTTGGAGATAAAGTCCCCCCAGCTAAACATAAAAAAGCAGCAAAGCAAGCTTTTGATATATTATATAAGGAAGTAATCTCGGATCGCTGGGATATAGTAGTGGCGGATGAAATAGTCGGCTCTATATCAGGCGGAGTGTTACCAGAGGCAAAAGCAGTAAAGTTAATTAAGGACAAACCTGACAGGCTGGATTTGGTTTTAACCGGCCATCATGCTACCAAAAAGCTAATTAATATGGCTGATCTGGTAACAGAAATGACAGAAATAAAACACCCTTTTCAGAAGGGAATCCTGGCTAAAAAGGGTATTGACTTTTAGCACTCAAAGTATTATATTGCTAATATTATGCCCGATTTTATAAAACCCGATATACTTCCCTCACCGGTTGTTCTTAAACCAACCATGCCGGTAGGACCTCTTCGTGATACGGTTATTTTTCCCGGCAATAATGTCCCGATAATTTCCGGCCGGGCCAAATCCAAAGCTGCTTTGGATGTGTCCTGGAATACTGACAAGCTGATTGTTTTTGTCACCCAGAAAAATTCTAAAATAGAGGACCCGACAGATAAAGATCTTTACCGTGTGGGAACAGTTTGTTTGATCCGCCGGGTGGTTAAAAATTCGGAAAGTGGGGATTATACTTTGCAGGCAGAAGGTTTATCCAGAGTTTATCTTAAAAATTTCACCAAAACAGAACCATATCTTGAAGCAGAAATAGAAGAGATTCCTGAGCTTTATGAAAGAAACGAGCAAACAGAGGCTTTAATCAGAACTGTCAGAGATCAGGTCAGAAGATTTCTGGAACTTGGCGGTAATCCATTTTTTGATCAAAGTAATTTTGCCAACTGGTCGCTTTTTACTTATTCCGATGATCCCAACCAGCTGGTTAACTCCATCACCCAGTCAATAGATTTTAAAACCATCGATAAGCAGCAAATTCTGGAGATGGTTTCTGCCTCAGACCGGTTGCAGCGATTAACCGAGCTTCTGGCCAAAGAAATAAGGATCATGGAAATTTCCCAGAAAATTTCCACCCAGACTCATGAGCGGGTTTCCAAAATGACCAAAGAGGCGATTTTGCGGGAACAAATGAAAAGCATTGAGGAAGAGTTGGGTGGGGCAGATTCGGAGCATCAGGAAATTCATGAATTTGAAGAGAAAATCAAAAGATCAGGTATGCCCCAGGAAGTTTTGGACCGAGCCAAAAAAGAACTGTCCCGGCTGGCCAAAATGTCAACTTACAATCCTGAGGCAGGATACATTCGAAATTATCTGGAATGGTTAACAGATTTACCCTGGAAACTGGAAAATATGGGCAAGATTGATTTGAAAAAAGCAGAGGAGATTTTGGACGCGGATCATTACGGATTAAAAAAGGTCAAAGAGAGAATTGTGGAATATCTGGCAGTGCACAAGCTGGCAGGGAAAATGAAAGGCCCGATTCTTTGTTTTGTTGGCCCTCCGGGCACAGGTAAAACTTCAATTGGCAAATCTATTGCCAGAGCCTTGAATAGAAAATTCATCAGAGTTTCTCTGGGAGGGATTCGGGATGAGGCGGAAATAAGAGGACACAGAAGAACTTATGTCGGTTCAATGCCGGGAAGAATAATTCAGGGGATTAAGCAGGCCAAAACCAAAAACCCAGTTTTTATGCTGGATGAAATTGATAAGATTGGAGCAGATTATAGGGGAGACCCTTCGGCAGCTCTTTTGGAAGCTTTGGACCCTGAGCAAAATGAAAACTTTTCCGATCATTACCTGGAAGTGCCTTTTGATTTGTCTGACGTGATGTTTATTACCACGGCCAATATTTTGGATACTATCCCGCCGGCCCTGCGCGACCGGCTGGAAGTCATCCGCTATCCCGGCTATACAGAGGATGAGAAATTCCATATTGCCAAAAGCTTTTTGATTCCAAAACAAGTTGAAAATCATGGTTTAAAACCGGAGCAGATTGAGTTTATGGATGAAGGCATCAGATCGGTGATCCGGGAGTATACCAGGGAAGCAGGTGTAAGAAGCCTGGAGCGGGAACTGTCTGCAATAATGCGTAAAGTGGCCAGGCAAGTGGCAGAGGGAAATGGAGAAGTTAAGAAAGCTGTCATTACTTCGGAGCAGGTTCATAAGTTTTTGGGGCCGATTAAGTTTTTGCCGATTCTGGCAGAGAAAGAGGATGAAGTGGGAATGACCACCGGGCTCTCAGTTACAGAGGCCGGGGGAGAGGTACTTTTTATTGAGGTAACTCTAATGCCGGGAAAGGGGACCTTACTTTTAACCGGACAACTGGGGGATGTGATGAAAGAATCCGGGCAGGCAGCTATGTCATATGTCAGAGCTCACTGGAATCATTTGGGACTGCCGGAGCGATTTTTCCACAAAGTTGATGTTCATGTTCATGTGCCGGAAGGAGCAATTCCTAAAGATGGACCATCAGCCGGCATTGCCCTAACTACAGCGATTGTTTCCGCTTTTACCAAAATTCCGGTCAGGAAGGATGTGGCCATGACAGGAGAGGTTACCCTTCGGGGAAGGGTCTTGGAAATAGGAGGTTTGAAGGAAAAAGTTTTGGCAGCCCATCGGGCAGGAGTAAAAACTATTATTGCCCCAAGCGATAATGAAAAAGATTTGGAAGATATACCGGATTATGTTTTGAAGGATTTACATTTTGTCTGGGTAAAACATTTGGATGAGGTGTTGCGGGTAGCCCTGCTTAGATCTCCTTTGCTCCGCCAGCACAAATCTATTCCGCTTACTCCTCAGCCGGCTCTGGCATAAGATTTCCTCTTGACCCTTCGGAAACTTAAGGGTAAACTATATAAATACTGCCTCGGGAATTTTCATGGATTTCATAATAAATAATACCAGCTTAATTATTTGGGCTGCGGTGGGAGCGGCCTTACTTTATGGCCTTTGGCTAATTGTAGATATTATGCGACGTGGGGCAGGGGATGAGCGCATGCAAGAGATTGCCTTTGCCATTCAGGAGGGAGCCGCAGCATATTTACAAAGACAATATCTGGTGGTGGCAGGCGTGGCAGCAGTTTTAGCAGCAATTTTATATTACTACTTAGGTCAAAATACGGCAGTTGGATTTTTAATAGGGGCCGCTCTTTCGGCCCTGGCTGGATTTGTGGGTATGAGTGTTTCTGTCCGGACCAATGTCCGGGTGGCTGAGGCAGCTAAAAAAGGGTTATTTGAGGCTTTTTCGCTGGCTTACAAAGGCGGGGCAGTCACCGGCTTTTTAGTGGTTGGTTTGGCATTGGGTGCCGTATATGGTTTCTATCAATACACAGGAGGGGATTTAAAAGCTTTAATTGGATTAGGTTTTGGCGGATCTCTGATTTCGGTTTTTGCCAGGCTTGGTGGTGGAATTTTTACCAAAGGAGCAGATGTTGGGGCGGATTTGGTTGGCAAACTTGAAGCAGGAATCCCCGAGGATGACCCGAGAAACCCAGGCGTGATTGCCGATAATGTCGGGGATAATGTTGGCGATTGCGCCGGCATGGCAGCGGATGTTTTTGAAACCCATATGGTCACTGCCATTGCCGCAATCTTACTGGGGCAGTTGCTTCTACCGGCTTTTCCCAAAGCCTTGGTTTATCCCCTGCTTCTTTTATCTGTTGCTATTTTTGGTTCTATTGTGGGAAGTATAATAGTTAAACTTTCGGGCTCGCCTCGCGAAGCGGGAAAGAATATCATGGGAGCGCTGTATAAAGGTCTGACAGTGGCGGTAGTTTTTTCTTTAATACTTTTTTATCCGATAACTTCGGCCTTGATGGGTGATAACGGAGTCTTCTCGGTTTTAAATCTTTATTTATCCGCTTTGGTTGGGATGGTGGTGACAGGAGCAATCTTTTGGATAACCGAGTATTATACAGGTACCCAATATAATCCGGTGCAACATATAGCCGCCTCTTCCAAAACCGGCCACGCCACCAATATTATTGCCGGGCTGGCTACTTCTATGAAATCTACTTTTTTCCCCGTGCTGTTAATTTCGGCAGCAGTTCTGGTAAGCTACGGCTTAGCCGGGCTTTATGGTATAGCCATTGCTGCTGTTTCAATGCTATCTTTGGCCGGGACTGTGGTGGCAATTGATGCTTTCGGGCCGATTACCGATAATGCCGGGGGAATTGCCGAGATGGCTCGCTTGCCTTCCAAAGTCCGGGCAGTAACCGACCCTCTGGATGCGGTGGGCAATACCACTAAGGCTGTCACCAAAGGTTATGCAATCACATCAGCTGGCCTGGCAGCATTGGTTTTATTTGCCGCTTATTCACAGGAATTTGCCGCAGTGGGGCGAGAACTTAACTTTTCCCTGTCAGATCCTAAAGTTCTGGTAGGTCTGTTTTTAGGCGGGTCCCTCCCCTATCTTTTTGCCTCCTTTGCCATGGAGGCTGTTGGTAAGGCCGGCGGGGCAGTGGTGGAGGAAGTAAGGCGTCAGTTTAAAACTATCAAGGGAATTATGGAGGGCACGGCCAAACCGGATTATGCTCGCTGTGTGTCTATTGTCACGGCTGCTGCACAAAAAGAAATGTTTATTCCCGCCCTGATTCCGGTTCTAGCTCCATTTTTGGTTGGATTTATTCTGGGTCCGGTGGCTTTGGGAGGAATGCTGGTTGGGAGTATTATCACAGGAATTTTTGTGGCAGTTTCTATGACTACGGGTGGAGCTGCTTGGGATAATGCTAAAAAGTACATAGAATCGGGAAAGTTTGGAGGTAAGGGGAGTGAGGCCCACAAAGCCGCAGTCACAGGAGATACGGTTGGTGATCCCTACAAAGATACAGCCGGCCCGGCCATTAATCCGATGATTAAAGTAGTCAATATAGTAGCACTTCTTCTGGTTCCCTTTTTAAGATGACGGATTAGGATTTGGGGTAGGTGGCTGGCCGTCGGAGAGAGCATTTTTGACCTCTGTTACTACCTGATCCGGAGTGTATGATGCCTTAATTAAATATGCTTGTGCCCCAAGTTCAAACCCCTCTTTAATCACTGCTTCCTGTCCCAGGTTGGTCAAAAGTATGGTAACCATGGAAGAATTCGGATTTTGACTTTTAAATTCCCGCAGAAGTTGCAGTCCATTCATTCCCGGAAGCATGATGTCCAAAAGTAAAAGATCAAAACTTTCCTGCTTTAGCAAGTTTAAGCCGGTTTGTCCATCTGTTGCACTTTTAACCTCAAATCCCTCTTTTGTCAGCTGTCTTACATAAAGCTCTCTAATAAAATCTTCATCTTCAACTAGTAGAATTTTTTTAGGTTTTGGATCCATATTAATCTATTGTAACTTAAAATATAGGAGAAGATCAATAATTGAGTGCCCCGGCTTGAATCTGTTCTCCCATAAATTGATTAGTATTTAATACTCCGGAACTAATCGTCGCAACAGGCAAGCTAAAGCAAAATCTACTACCCTTTCCCAGTTCGGATTCCACCCAGATTTTACCGTTTAATTTTTCAATAATAGATTTGGTAATGTATAGCCCCAGTCCTGTACCCTTGCTCATTTTCTGGCTTTGATTGGAAACGCGGAAAAACTTATTAAAAAGATGCGGTATAGCATCTTTGGGAATTCCTACTCCGGTATCGGAGATAGTAGTTGTTACTTTATCCGGAGAGACTTGAATTATCAGTTCAACTTTCCCCCCTGGATTGGTATAGTTTATGGCATTGGCCAAAAGATTTGTTACCACCTCACTTATCCTGATTGGGTCTGCCATAACTTTGGGTAGAGATTCGGTGGGTGGATTAAAATTTAGAACAATATCTTTCTGATTGGCCTGAGTTTTTAAATCCTCAACTGCTTTGGAAAGAATTGGCAGGTAATCTACTGGTTCGGGTGTGACAGACATTTCTTCCCTTTCAATCTTATTAACATTAAGGAGATTTTGAATCAGAGTCAAAAGCTGCCTGGCAGATATTTCTGATTTTTCAATTAAATCCAAATCTTGTTTTGGCAGCTTACCTCGATTTTCATTAGCAAAAACTGACAAATACCCAATGATTGAGGTAAGAGGAGTGCGCAGTTCATGGGAAGCCATTGAAACAAAATCCATTTTCATTTTTTCCAATTCCTCTTCTTTAGATAAATCATGGAAAATAAGGATACAGCTTAAGTTGGTTTGCAGCGCTTCCCCTACTTTTGAAGTCATCACGTTAACAGAGGTTTGTTTTCCTTCCTTTCCCGTCAATTTGGCAGACTGGCTAAAATTTGTTTCACAATAAGTTTTGGGAAGAATTTCTTCGAAATCGGAGAATAAATGAATAAGATTATCTACTCTTTGTCCTTGCAGTTCGGCAGTGGTGAAGCCTGTAATTTCCTCGGCAGCCCTGTTTGCAAGAAGAATATTTCTATTAAAGTCCAGGGCAATAATGCCATCTATTATTGAGGATAATACTTCATTTAGTTTACTTTTCTCGGAAATTGCGATTTGCGTATCTCTTTCCAGCTTCTGAAAAATCCCCGACAGTTTATTAGCCATTTGGTTAAATGAGTTGCCAACTTCTTCAAATTCATCACCGGTTCTTAAATCTACCCTTTGATTAAAGTTTCCATCTCCTAAAGCCTTGGCACTTTTTATTAAATCCTGCAAAGGTTTCAAAAAGATAAATATGGAGACGGTTGAAAAAATTGCCGCTAAAATAGCAACTGCGATTGAAACTGTTAAACTGTGAACCAAATAAATAGAAACCACAGAGATTGTCAGTATTGCCAAAGATGTGGTAGTAGCCAACTTGATGAGCAGAGAATTTTTCATATTTACTTAGCGTAACAAAGCCTGATAGTGGAATCAAGCCCAAAAAAGTACCGCCAGCGGGATTTAAACCCGCGATTTCCTGGATGAGAACCAGGTGTCCTGGGTCACTAGACGATGGCGGCAAAAAATCTAGTTTGACTTATGTGTTATTTTAGCATAAAATTGGCGCGATTTGCCCAAATAGATGACAAAAATAAAATATTCCGTCAGGAATCCAAAAAATACCTATCTTACCCCTCATGGTTTATCGCAGGCAAAGACAGAACTGGAATACCTAAAAAAAGTTAAAAGGCTGGATATTGCCGAAAGAATACGCCAGGCCAGAGAATATGGAGATTTATCTGAGAATTCGGAATACGACAGCGCGGTTGAAGATCAATCCTTGATGGAGACGCGGATTGGGGAACTTGAAGATATTTTAAAAAGTGCTAAAGTTATTGCCGAAAAGCATACGCTGGATTTTGTGGTAATAGGCTCAACCGTTAAAATTGAAATGGAGGATGGGATTGATGAATTTACCATAGTAGGAAGAGTTGAAGCTGACCCTTCCAAAAAAAGAATTTCAAACGAGTCACCGCTGGGCATGTCACTGCTTGGTGCCAAAAAGGGGGAAGAAGTTGAGGTAACCACGCCAATTGTTAAGTATAAATGCAAAGTACTGGAGATAAAATGATATATAGAAAATTTAGGATTGATAATAAATACTATAAAGATTTATCTCAAGAAGATAAAAAGATTTTAAAAATCCTTGAAGGTATAGTTAAGGAATCAACTGCTTTATATGAGCTTCAACTTAAAGAGGGGTTTTATCCCAAAGGGATTACCAAACGGGAGTTAGAACAGGCAGTCATAATTAATCCTGAAATACTTTCACCGCTTACCTTTGTGGAGAAAAAAAATGGCAACCTGGTAGGCATACCTTACAGTGTGCATTACTTCAAATACCTTAAGCCAATTTCCGACAAACTTCAAAAAGCGGCAGGGGCTTGTACAAATAAATCTTTTCAAACATATTTAAATGCTCGGGCAAAATCGTTGCTGGAGGTTGCTGGCTATGAAGAAGCTTATAAACTATGGCTAAGTGTTAAAAATAGTAAATTAGATTTCACTATCGGCCCACTTGAGACTCATCTGGATAAGGCGTTTTCTATAAAAAGGGCATATCAAGCTCATCTGGGAATTATCGATCTTGAGCAAACTAAACTGGCTGCATCCTACAAAGAGGCTTTATATAGCAGTGCAAAATTGAGTTTTAGTAAATATCATTCCACGGATATTCCTAGAAAAGGAGTTGGTGTATTGGTGGAACACACTCTTGCTATATCTGGGTATCCGGCAGACATACTTTCCTCCGGACAACAATTTCCCCGTAACATAGATATCGCGCTTAAGTATGGATCTAGAATTATAATCTATTCTTCACAATTTAAACTAAAGTTTGAGAAGCTATATTACCCTATTTTTAAAACAATTTTTGAGCCAAGATTCGCATCAAAATATTCTAAGGATTTACTTTTGGAAGCAACCGGTTGGAGTATATTGCTTTATGAGCTTGGTAAACAGCTACACAAGTTTCCAGCAGTAAGAGAACGACTACAAGAATTGTATCCGCCAATTGATGAAGCAAACGGTTTTGCATCGGGCATAGAACATAGCAAGCACTTAGTTGTGAAAGGATTGCTTTCTCAAGAACAACTTGAAGCTATTATGATTATTCATATAGTTTGGATGATAGCAGATTGGCTGCTTTATAAACAAAATATTGCAAAACAGTCTCATATGATTGGGAATTCCATTCTACTTAATTCTTACCTGTCTCAGGGGGCACTCCGAGAGAGTGAGGGTATATCATGGCCTAATTTTTCAAGAATCTTTTTTGAGATTGAGACAATAGCATATAAGCTAACTTATTTTTTGCAAAAAGGTTCATATAAAGAGGCAGAGCAATTTATTAAGAAAAATGCCAACCTAAGGATTTTTGAACGCCTGTCCAAAACTCTCACTAAAATCCCCACTCAATTTTGATATCTTTCTTATATTGCATTCTTATGTTACAATATCACAAATTTACCCCTACTTGGTTAGGGGAAGATAGGTTGTAGGTAAATAAATATGATAGATCGTGAACAAAGATTGGGAGTACTTATTCCGGATGGTAAACATATCCTTCGCCCAGTTTTGGACGAACTTAATAGAAGGGGTTTCCACTCATCTAGTCAAAGAAGAAATGGCCATCTTTTGGTTGAGGTAGAAGATCCAGATGTAGTCTTTATAGCCCAAAGCTCAAGGGATATTACCAGATTGGTTGACGAAGGAATATACCCCCTTGGAATTGTTGCTAGTGATAGACGGGCCGAATATCTAGCTCTCGCTTCGCTGCATGAAAATGATCCTTCACCAAACCTAGAAGAGCTAGCCGTTCTAGAGGTATTTAATCCAAATGTTAGGCTTAGTGTTTTGGTAAGAAATAATTATAGATACCAGATTGTAACCGACCTAGAGCATCAAAGAGTGATTACCTCTTATCCTGGATTAACAATGCAATTCTTTGAGCAACATTTCCCTAAGTATGATGGAGTACCAATCAATTTAGATGGTCGAACAAACGGTAAAGAAGAAGTACAGGTATCCGACCATAGAGCTGAAGCTGCTGTGGTTATTGTAGATAGCGGTAAGACCATGAGAACTTGGAGTTTGCGGGAACTGGCTGTAGTTAAAGACAACATTCAACCTGTCCTAATAGGAAATACCAATTTTTTACAAAGTAGAGGTAGTGAGAGTTTATTTGAACAATTTGAGCAATTTATGGATAGATTCCAAAACGGTGAGAGATCAGATATAAGTTTACCTTCTACTCCCACATTATTACCCACGCTTGTATAACTGGAAGATATCCCCTTTCTGCGTTGTCAAAACTTCAGGATAAAGGTATACTTTAGGCATGGCGCTTGAGAATTTACAGAAAGAAAGATTAAAAAAATTAAAAAATATTAAAAGCTTGGGGATAAATCCCTACCCCTCCAAAAGTAATAGAAAACATACTATTGCTGTTGCCCGCAAAATGATAGGTAAAAAAGTTATAGTTGCCGGAAGGATTCGTTCCCTTCGTCCTCATGGAAAAATTACCTTTGCTGATATTGAAGACGTCACAGGTAAAATTCAGTTGCTTTTTAGAGCAGACTCTTTAAAAGGTGAGAAATATGAAATTTTACCTAATCTTGATTTAGGGGATTTTATTGAGGTTATAGGGGAGGTAATCAGAACCCAATCCGGGGAAATTACTGTTAATGTTAATGATTTTACAATTTTAAGTAAAAGCCTCCGACCGCTTCCCTCCTCATGGTACGGATTAAAAGATGTAGAAGAAAGATATAGAAAACGTTATCTGGACCTTTTAATGAATCCAAAAGCAAAGGAAATCATTGAAACCCGATCCAAAATTATCTATACCATCCGTAAATTCCTGGCGGAGGAAAAAGGCTATATAGAAGTGGAGAATCCTATTTTACAGCCGGTATATGGAGGCGGTAGAGCCAAACCGTTTAAGACTCATCATAATGCTTTGGATACTAACTTTTATCTTCGCATTGCCAATGAGCTTTATTTAAAAAGATTAATCGTCGGAGGATTTGAAAAAGTTTTTGAAATTGGACATGTATTTAGGAATGAGGGGATGGATAGAAACCATAATCCGGAATTTACCATGTTTGAAACCATGGAAGCTTATGCAGATTACATGGATAACATGAATTTAATTGAGGAGATGTTTGAGGTAGTAGCGAAAAAAGTATTTGGAAAAACAAAATTAACTTATCAAGGACTGGTTTTAGATTTTAAAAATCCATGGCAAAGAGTAAAGCTGGTGGATTTATTCAAAAAACATACCGGAGTACATTTTCATGAGATAGATACATTAGAAAAAGCAACAAAATTGGCCAAAAAACTGGGAGTTGAAATTAAAGATTACATGACTGATGGAGAAATACTGCTGGAGATTTTCGAGAAAAAATGTACTGATCAACTTATACAGCCTACTTTTGTTTATGACTTCCCGGCGGATTTTTATCCTTTAGCTAAAAGAAAGGAAGATAATCCTAAACTGGTGGAAAGTTTTGATATATATGTGGCAGGGATGGAGATGGGGACTAATTGGAGTGAACAAAATGATCCACAGGTTTTAAAGTGGGCTTGGATGGAAGAAAAAAAGAAGATGAAAAAGGGGAATTTGGAAGCTCAAAAAACCGATGAGGATTTTTTGGAGGCTTTGGAATACGGTATGCCGCCAACCTCCGGGATTGGACCCGGACTTGATAGATGGGTAATGGTAATGACTGATTCTCCATCAATTGCCGATGTGATACCATTCCCAACACTAAAACCTGAAAAAGTTAGGAAATGAGGAACTAGGATAAGAGTGATGAGTCTAGAAATAAATAGTTATAAGAAATTAATATTTTGGCAAAAATCTAAAGAAGTTAGTAGACAAATTATACAGTTAACAAGAAAGCTTCCAAGTGAAAGAATTGTTTGGATTATTACTGATCAAGTATTAAGATCAAGTTTTTCGGTAGGTGCTTGTATAGCTGAAGGTTATGGTAAATATCTTGGAAAAGAATATCCTCGATTTCTACAAATGGCACTAGGTTCAGCTAGGGAAACAGAATACTGGCTTGAGCTTCTAGAAGAAACTTACTCTCAATTTTCAGACCAAATAAAAAAGATTTTGCTATTAAATGAAGAAACAATTAAAATGCTAATTGCAACTTTGAAAACATTAAGAAAGAATAGGGGTTAAGACTCATCACTATATACTCTTATCCTCTTATCCTATGAATATAAATGATTTAAAAAAGATTTTAAAGGTATTTTTGACTTTGCAGTGGGCAAAGGAACTTCCCAGACAGGGGTTTATTGCCATGGGGTTTAAAAGAAATGAGGCGGATTCTGTGGCCGCCCACAGCTTTTCTACAGCATTATTGGCATATTTTCTGGCCAGGCAGCTGCAAAAAGAAGGAGAAAAAATTGATTGCGACAAAGTTTTAAAAATGGGACTGGTTCATGATATAGGAGAAACTATTGTTGGAGATGTTGGCACTTTTGTTAAAGGTATGGCAGGGGGAGTTTTTAAAGATATTGAGATAGAGGGGGTAAAAGCGCTAGTTTCGGGTTTGGACTCAAAGAAGGAGATTATGGAGCTTGTTTCAGAATACAATGACAGAAATACTATGGAAGCAAGAATAGTTAAAGTGGCAGATAATCTGGATGCTCTGGCTCAAGCCAAAGGTGTACCAGGAGCCAAAGATGCGTTAAAATATTTTAAGCAGGTTTACCATATTACTAAATTTGACTGGCATAAAAAGGCAGTTGATTTAATTTTAAGCGGGGAAATTGAACCCGCAAGGGAATGGCAAAATGTTAGACATTAATTTTATCCGAGATAATAAAGAACTGGTTAAAAAATCTATTGAAGCCAGAAAGGCAGATTTGGATTTGGATAAACTGCTTTCCTTGGATGAAGAGCGCAGAAAACTTATTGCCCGGGTGGATGAACTGCGCGCTAAAAGAAACGATGCAGCAAAGAAAAGAGATATAGAGTCAGGAAAGAAAATTAAAAGTGCACTAGATGGTTTGGAACAAAAGTTAAACGAAGTAGAAATGCAGTGGAATGCTTTAATGTTGCAAGTACCGAATGTTTTACTGGATGAAGTTCCAATAGGGAATGCTTCAGCGAACAAAATCATAAGAAAAGTGGGGGAGCCGCCGAAGTTTTCTTTTAAGATTAAGGATCATATAGAACTGGGGAAGTTATTAGATATTATTGATTTTGACAGGGGAGTGAAAGTAGGGGGTTTTAGAGGATATTATTTGAAAAACGAAGGAGCCAGACTGCACTTCGCTGTTTTAAATTTTGCCCTGGATCATATTTTGCAAAAAGGATTTCAGCTGGTAGTGCCGCCTGTTATAAATAGAAGTTTTGCTCTTTTGGGCGGAGGACAATTTCCCTGGGGGGAGGAAGACACCTACAAGGTAGGGGATGAAGATTATCTTGTAGGAACAGCAGAAATTCCCTTAATGGCTTTGCATGCGGATGAAACTTTTGATTTGAAAGATTTGCCTAAAAAATATGTGGGGATGTCTGCATGTTTCAGAACAGAAATTGGATCATACGGAAAAGATACAAAAGGCCTTTTCAGAGTACATGAATTTTACAAAGTTGAACAGGTTATTTTGTGTGAAGCAGACGAACAAGAATCACTTGGTTTTTTTGAGGAGCTTCAGGAAAATTCGGAGGAAATTTTGAACCAGCTCGGCCTTCCTTATCAAGTTATATGCTTATCTTCTCAAGATATGGGTAAAAAAGCAGCAATTACTTATGATATTGAAACCTGGATGTCTTCTCGTGAAGGCTATGGGGAAACTCATTCGAATTCTATTTGTTTGGATTTTCAAACCAGAAGGTTAAAAATTAGATACAGAGATAAAGAGGGACAAGCAAAATATTGTCACGCCCTAAATAATACTGCCATTGCCTCCCCTAGGATTTTAATTGCGCTTCTGGAAAATTTTCAGCAAGAAGATGGAACTGTCAAAATCCCGGAAGTTCTACATAAATATATCGGCTTTTCGGAAATTCACCCAAAATGAGCACAGTTCAAGATTTAGAAGAAGAAATTAATAAAATTAAGGAAAGAAATAGAAGAGTAGAAAGAGAAAAATCCTGGGAAACAAGCTGGACTAGAAAATTCATTATATCTGCTCTAACTTATCTTGTAATATCATTATTCTTTTTATTTGCCGGTATTAGTAATCCTTTTGTTAATTCCATTGTTCCAGCTATAGCATTCATTCTCTCCACTTTATCTGTTTCCTTTATTAAGAATCTATGGCTGAAGTATATACATAGGGGGTAAGTGAATTATCTTCCCTGTTGTTGACGGCGGAGTAAATCTGCTGCGGAAGTTGCGGTTTGGCCGCCCCCTTGAAGTTCACCAAAACTGGCAGAACCGGAGGCAGCAGGTTGAGGTGTGGCAATTGGAGGTGGAGCTTTAACAGTTTGTTTTGAGGTTTGAGTTGTAGCAGGAACTGAGGTTGTTGTTTTAGGAGGTTGTCCAATACCCAAAATAAAGTAAGCAGAGGCTCCTACCACGATAATCAGCAGACCTATTCCCAATCCAATTAACCACTTTGGTATACTTTTGTGATTTTCGGTTGGAACTGTTGGTACCTCAGGAGTAGCCGGAGGTACAACTAAAGTTTCTGCCCCTCCGGGAGCTAACGGAGTTTCAGGCTGAAGATTGGTTATGAGATGCGAAAGATCAGTTGGTGCCGCCGGGGCAGGTTCGGTGCCAGATGGTGATGGTGCAGGTTCTGCGGTAGGGGGGGAGGTAGATGGTGTAGTTGGCCAGGTACTGGCTGGCGAAGCAGCTGGTTCGACAGGAGTTGAGGGGAAAGTCGGCGTGGCAGATAAATCAGGTGTTGTTGGTTGCGGACCATCTATGGGAGGAGGTTGGACCGGTACATTCCACGGATTATCTAAAGGAGAGGTTGTTTGGGTAGGAGCAGATGGTGGGGAAGAGGACGGCCATGTATCAGATGGTGGTGTTGTTGATGGTTGAGGAGGCAGTTGTTCGTCAGAATGTAGCGGACCGGGTGCAGTTGGCCAAGGGGACGACGGTGATTCCCAGCTTGGATTAGCCGGTTGAGGTGGTGGCGCAGATGGGGTTGGAGGTGGAGGAGTTGCGCCGGGAAAAGGCGGGTCAGGATTTGGGTTATTTGGATTTGGATTATTCGGATTATCCATTGGGCAAGTTTTTAATTACTGCTAGTTTATTTAAATTTATTAGTCTTGTCAACCATGTCTTTTAGTATCAATCTAGAGGTATAATATATAAAGCGAGTTTGTTACTTCGTAATAAATTATGTTGGGAATATTTGGAAAACTGCTTGATTCAAATGAACGGGAAATAAATAAGCTTAAGCCTGTTATTGAGGCTATTAATAGTTTAGAGAAAAAGACTTCCCGTCTAACTGATAAACAGCTTAAAGGAAAATCTGCCGAGTTTAAATTGCAGCATGAGCGGGGTAAGAGTCTGGATGAGCTTTTACCCGAAGTTTTTGCCGCTGTTAAGGAAGCTGCCAAAAGAACAATTAAACAGAGGCATTTTGATGTTCAACTGATGGCGGGAGTCAGCTTGCATCAGGGTAAAATTGCCGAGCAAAAAACAGGGGAGGGAAAAACTTTATCCGCCACCCCCACCCTTTTTTTAAATGCCATTGCCGGTAAAGGGGTACACCTGGTGACAGTTAATGACTATCTGGCCCGCCGTGATTGCGGCTGGATGGGGCCTGTTTTTTATGCACTCGGAGCAACCTGCGCCACCATAATTCATGATCAGGCTTTTATTTATGACCCGAAGCACAAAGAGACCCAAAGTGATGATAAGAGATTGCAGCATCTAAAACCGGTTTCCCGCCAGGAGGCGTACGCGGCGGATATTACATACGGAACCAATAATGAATTTGGTTTTGATTACCTGCGGGACAACATGGCTTTCCGCTTGTCCGATCAGGCACAAAGAGGACACTTTTTTGCTGTGGTTGATGAGGTTGACTCAATTTTAATTGATGAGGCCAGAACTCCTTTAATTATTTCCCAACCGGCTCAGGAAGCAACGGAAAAATATTATGATTTTGTCAAAATTATTGACAAGCTTTCACCTTCGGATTATGTGGTGGATGAAAAATTAAAAACTGTGCATTTAACAGAAGGCGGAAACTTAAAAATAGAAAAAATGCTGGGGGTAGATAATTTATATGAGAAAGATTTTTCCACTCTTCATCATTTGGAAGAAGCGCTAAAAGCCCGCACTTTATTCCAAAAAGATAAGGATTATGTGGTTAAGGATGGGGAAGTAATTATTGTTGATGAGTTTACCGGTAGGCTGATGATGGGCAGGAGATATTCGGAAGGTTTGCACCAGGCAATTGAGGCAAAAGAGGGTGTAGCAATTCAGCAAGAATCCCAAACTCTGGCAACTATTTCTTTCCAGAACTACTTTCGTATGTATGAAAAATTAGCCGGCATGACAGGAACCGCTGCAACCGAAGCTGAAGAATTCCATAAAATCTATAATCTTGATGTGGTAGTTATTCCGACTAACAATCCAATGATAAGAGCAGATCATGCGGATACTATTTATAAAACTCAAGCCGGTAAATACACTGCTGTTGCCAATCTGGTGGAAGAACTTTACAAAAAAGGCCAGCCGGTTTTGGTGGGAACCACAGCTATTGATAAAAATGAAGCTTTGTCGGAGCTTCTAAAAAGAAAGGGAATTTCTCATGCGCTGCTTAATGCCAAAAATCACGAAAAAGAAGCGGAAATTATTGCCAAAGCCGGAGAGAAAGGATCTGTTACTGTTGCCACCAACATGGCCGGGCGGGGAGTGGATATTATTTTGGGCAAAAATGTGGGTGATTTGGGCGGGTTGTATGTAATTGGGACGGAACGGCATGAATCAAGAAGGATAGATAATCAGCTGCGGGGTCGTTCCGGTCGTCAGGGGGATCCGGGAGAATCAAGATTTTTTGTTTCTTTGGAAGATGATTTGATGAGAATTTTTGGTGGGGAACAAGTTTCCAAAGTGATGGACTTTCTAAAAATGCCGGAAGATGTGCCAATCGAGCATGGTTTGGTTTCCAAAGCCATAGAAGGAGCACAGAAAAAAGTTGAAGGCCACAACTTTGATATCAGGAAACACACTGTTGAATACGATGACGTGATGAATCAGCAGAGGAAGATTATTTATGAGGTAAGGAAAAAAGTTTTGGAAACCGCTGAAACTAAAAGTACTGCTTTGAAAGAGGAGATTTTGGAAAAAATAGAAAGAGAAATTGCCAGTGTGGTGACAATTCACACGGAAGAGGGGATTGATGCTAAAAAGATTATTGAGGAGTTTTCCACTGTTGCGCCAATTGATGAAGAGTCCAAATTACAAATCGAAAAACAAATATCCGCACTGGTAAATACAGATGAGATAACTAAATTCCTAGTTGAACTGGCAAGTAATTTTTATGAAGAAAGAGAGAAACAAGTTGGGGAAGAGATGGCAAGACAAATGGAAGTTTTTGTTTATCTTAATACTATTGATACTTTATGGATTGAGCATTTGGATACTATGGATGATTTAAGATCGGGCATTGGACTTCGGGGTTATGCCCAAAGGGATCCTTTAATTGAATATAAAAGGGAGGGATTTGATTTATTTGAAAAATTAATTGTGGAAATAGATTATGAAATAGTCCATCGGATTTATAAGGTTGCTGTACAGGGTCAGGCACCTGTGGCGGCACAGCCCGAAAGAATAATTGTTGAAGAAAAACATCCGGAAATAGAAATTGGGGTTGAAACAGAAAAAGAAGAATTGGAGTCCGGAAAGATTAGCGAAGGAGGAGAAACCAAAGTGACCATTGAAAGAGGAGGTCAGGTAATAGCCCAGGAAACTTATGGTGGGCAGGGACAACTTACCAAGTCCCATGGAAAAATAGGCAGAAATGATCCCTGTCATTGTGGATCCGGAAAAAAGTACAAAAAATGCCATTATCCAAACTAACAAAGCAGTGGGTAGCTGGTAAGTTACCTAAAAGACCAAGGGATGCAAATAAGGGCACTTTTGGAAAGGTTTTAGTCATAGCTGGGTCGGAAAATTTTCCCGGGGCAGCGTATCTTTCGTGCGCTGCTTCTTATAGAGTAGGTGCCGGTTTGGTAACTTTGGCTATTATTCCTTCTGTTCAAACAATAATTTCTAGGAAATTACCCGAGGTGACTTTTATTTCGCGAGATGAAATATTCGGAAAAATTTTGAATTATGATGTTTTGTTAGTGGGTCCGGGTTTAGGTCAAGAAGAGCAAGCTATTAAATTGGTTAAAAAGTTACTTAAGGAGAATTTACCGAGAATGGTAATTGATGCAGACGGATTGAATATCTTATCAGGGTTTGAAAATTGGTGGGAGAATTTAAAGACAGATTGTGTATTAACTCCTCATCCTGGAGAAATGAGCAGGCTGACTGGATTATCTATAGATGAAATAAAAGCAGATCGAGAAAATATTACTCAAAAGCTTGCCAGAAAATGGGGGAAAACAGTGCTATTGAAAGGAGCTAATACTGTGATTGCATCTCCGAATGGGCAAGTGGCTGCAAGTCCTTTTGCCAATCCCCTTTTGGCAACTGCCGGGACAGGAGATATATTATCAGGGATAATAGCAGGCTTTATTGCCCAGGGACTAAATAATTTTGATGCTGCTTGCTGTGGAGTATATCTTCATGGTATGGCCGGTGAGATGATGAAAGAAAAAATAGGAGATGCAGGACTGCTGGCATCTGATCTTTTGCCTATTTTACCTGGAACCATAAATTCTCTTAAAAGAGGGATAAAGTAGAAGCAAAAGTATTATTAATAATGATGTTCCACTCATCATTGCTCCATATTTTAGGGACTCTGGGGTATAGATAAATTCTACAATGTGGTCCCCTTTTGGTAATAGTATTCCTCTAAAATTATAATTTGTTCTGTGAATTTTAGTTTCATTCCCATCAATTTTAGCTTTCCATCCAGGATAGAATGAATCTAAAACTACCAGGTATGCATCAATATTAGAATTAGCTTTAATCACTACATGAGAGTTTGTAACAGATCTATATTCTAAATCAGCGCTTAAGGTTTCTTCCGAGACATTGTTAAATTCAAAATCTTCCGTGACAGAAGTTGTTCTAATTGGAAAATTTTCATCTAGTAAAAGCTTAAGAGTTTGTTGATCAGATGTTTTAATAACTTTTTTGGTTAAATATACTCTGGGAAGAGCTTGAGTATTTTCCAGTACCACTACCTCCTTATCCTCGAATACTTTTTTGTATTTATCACTAGCTTCATACTGATTTTTCTTTTTTTCAATTAACAGAAAACGTGTATTTGTCTCATCCAAAATTTTAGAGTTGAAGTTTTGCAAAACACCCCATCTTGTCATTGGAGTTGCATCAGTATTATCGGAATCCGCAACAGCTAAAAGTTTAGCCGTATTTAATGGGTATATCCCATCATATCCTTGCATAGAAGAAAGCTTGAAAGGAACCCACATATTTGCAGGTAGGATGTTTTGTTCGGCAATAAATCGATCATTAGGATATCTTTCTAAAAAGTTTGTAATAGGTGTTTGGGGATAAATAAATGAAGGTTTTGCAAATGTATTAAACTTAAGCCCAAATCTAAATAATTCAAAAGTAAGTACCAAGATAAAAATAAATGCTGAGATTTGTCTGATACGCTGGAATTTTTTTGATAGATAGATTAACAAAACCCCCACTGCAATTAAAAAGGAAGGAAGAATAGTATTTCTTAAACTGATATTGATACGCGCCAGCCAGCTAATTATCTCGCTACTGACAGTGGCTTCATTCAAGCTTTTAAGTAGCATTTCTTTAGATATCAATAAACCCAAAATTACTCCTAAGGCAACTGCTGCCACTAATATAGCTGGTTTTAAACTTAGCTTTGAATAAAAATTTTTAATAGCTAGGATTCCATATGCTCCCAGAAGAGACAGAGAAAAATTCATCATAAAATTTACACGATTCATGGTTATAGAGGAACCTCCCCAAACACCTAATTTATATAGAAAGTCACTTAGAGGATTAGATACTGAGATTATTATGGTAACAATAAAAAGACAAACAGCAAATTTAACTTCTCTCTTTTTATAAAACTTACTTATACCGTAAAGCGCCAGTATTAAAGTTATTATGCCTACATATAAGGTGGCATCCATATGATCTCCTCTTCCCCAAAAATTGCTGGTTGCATCATTGCCAAAAAAATCAGGGGCAATTAAATTAATAAAATTTTCAGGTGGCGTGAATGGTCCAGCAGGTCCTAGTGTCTCAACTTTTCTTTGAGAAATTTGGATCAGCTCACCAACAGGAAGTAAATAAACAGCGCTTAAGAGTATTCCTAGGATAACAAAAAAAATTATCTTTAGAGAAGATAGGCTATTTGATCTAAAGATATACCAGATTACAAGACTGACTAGAGTTAATAGGATAATTGGTAAATAACCTGCAAATATTTGTAAAGCAAGAAAAATACTAAACAGCGCCCCCCATCTAAGCTTTTTTGAAATTAAGTACTTATCCATAAGTAAAATTAGAATTGGTAAGAATAAGGCGGTGGTAGCTTGAGTATTCCACTGTAACCACAAAATTGAAAAGCCCCCAAATCCAAAAGCAATGCTTCCAAAAACACTAGCAATTTTGTCCAACTTAAGATGTCTTAAAAGTAAGTACATAAAAAATGAGGCTAGGATAGATTGAGACATTGTCTGTAAGGTCCAGGCAATTGGAGCCTGGAATATAAGATAAAAAATCATAGTAGGAAAAAGTAAACCAAACGAAACACTAGCAAAAAGAGGATATCCCCCAAACATATAAGGGTTCCACAAAGGAAATTCTCCCTTTTTCTCAAATTCGGCAGCTAAGGCTTTTGCAGGATAAAACAGCGATACTGAGTCAGAGAGTTTAGTATTTTTGACCGGTACTCCTGTGATATAACCCCATTTATAACTTAGCCAAGGATAATAACCCCCTACAATTAAATCAGTAGGTAGCGGAATTAGACCAAGAAATATTTTGTAGAAAAATACAATTGTAATAACTGTAAAAAATATTAAGGTTAATATTGCTTCTTTTAAACTCATATTTAATCTACATAGCCAAACATAGGATCAGTTAGATTGGTGTTTTTTTCACTACACGCTTCTTTCATAAGATCTTTTGAAGGGGTTTTTTTAGGAGGAATTAATCCGATATGGCCGAATTTTTGTTTGACTTCTCTCAAAGATAACTCTTCCGGTATTACTATGTTGTAAACAGGTACATCCAAAGAGGGATGGACTAGATGAGCTTTTTTTAACAGGAAAAAATATCTGAAACCGACATTTTCTCCCGGAGCAGTAATGTAACTTATTCCAAAACAAGGATAATCCTTGTTTTTTGCATCCATGGTAATGTAATCAACCAGAGCCCTCTTTTCAACATAACCTTTGTGATAAATATATTGATTAGTAAAAAAATAGATATTTTTAACTAAAATAAATGCCAGCAAAAAAAGTATTAAAAATTTTCCGATTTTGGATTCGCGGTAAATAAGGTAGAGTGTTAAACTTACCAAAGTAATAAAAATAATTTCAATATTAGAAAAATAATATTCGGAAATTAAGCTGGAGGAAAAAGTAAAAAATCCTACTACACCTATAATCCAAAAGGCTGGCGGAATAATTTCTTTATTTGAAAGTAATTTTTTTCTGTATAAGATAAAGGCTGTTGAAAGTATCAGGACAATAAATAGGGGTCTCATCCAGTTGTCCAAACTATGAGGAGACAGAAACAGAGTGTTAATATTTTTGGTAATCATACCCAAAACAGTACTAAGTTTTGAAATACCCGTTTCCCCGCTATGAGAGGCAAAAAAATTTTCAATTAAACTGCGCGTTTGAGAAAAACCGTGTCTTACCTCAAAAATGATTAAAGGTAAAGAAGTAATAAAAAATGAAAGTAGAAAGATGAAGACTTGTTTTTTATTGGGAAGTTTTTTTGATACAAAAATCGCAGCAGGAATAGCGATAAGGGTGGGAAGTAATGCAAGATGAACGTGCCATATAAGTCCAATTAAAATTCCTGCTAAAATTAATATTTTGTATTCTCCCCGGGCAAGTTTTATAACTGTATAAAAATACCAGATAACCCAGAGGTTAGTAGTGATAGTTGGCACAACCCATCTGTCAAAGTTAATTGTAGATAATAAAGTTGCATACAAAAAAGCGGCAATTAAACCAACATCTTTTTTGAAAAGCGATGAGAATACAAAGTAATAACTTGTTATTGTTAATAAGCCGATTATTATTGCAAACAAAATTACACCAATCGGATCCATGTTGAAAAATAAGAAAAAGGGGATAAGTAAGTAATAAAAGAGCCCTCCAATAAAAATTCCCGGGGCAGAGGTTAGTTGACCAATCAAGCGAAAATGATGATTTACAACGATATCCTTGAATATCCAGGAATACAAATCTCCGTCATGAGCAAATTCAAATCTTTCTACGGCTTGATAGCTTCTGAAAAATAAGCCGATTAGCAGTACAAGTCCCAGTAAAATTAGATGAGAACGTTTCATTTTATTTGTGGTTTCATTATAATCGTTTACGATATAATTCGCATATGATTACTAAAGCAATCAAAACAAGAAAATTTCTGCCCCCAAAAGATGATCTTTGGGATTTATTATCTGCCATTAAATTATTAAATGAAAATTCGGTTGTACTAATTACATCTAAAGTAGTATCTATAGGTGAACGACGATGCATACCTATAAATCAAGTAGAGAATAAAGACAAACTTGCAATTACTGAGGCGGATAAATATATACCGCGGAAGTTATCTCCCAATAAACAAATGCTGCATACTATTAAAAATAATATGTTTGTGGCTTCCTCGGGAATAGATGAAAGTAACGGAGCAGGGTTTTATATTCTTTGGCCAAAAAATCCTCAAAAATCAGCCAAAAGAATATGGGAATTCTTAAAGAGAAAATTTAAAGTAAAAAAATTAGGGGTAATAATTACAGACTCAAGGTTGATACCGCTGCGGGCCGGAGTAGTTGGAATTGCAATTGGATATTTTGGATTTAAACCATTAAGAGATTATATAGGTAAGAAGGATTTATTCGGAAGAGAGTTCAGAATGGAAACCTCAAATTTAGCTGATAGTCTGGCAACAGCTGCGGTTTTGGAAATGGGGGAAGGGTCAGAGCAAACTCCGATTGCAATTATTTCCGATATTCCATATATAGAATTTACCAATCGTTTTATTAATTTGGAAATTCCGGAGAAAGAAGATATGTTTTATCCGCTTTTTTCAGCTGTTAAGTGGAAGAAAGGCGAGAGCGGTAAAAATCAATAGTTTTTCTTAAGCCTTCTTCTAAATTAATCTCAGCTTTCCAGCCTAATTCTTTTTTAATTTTTTCTGAAGAGGCAACAAGAGAGGATACATCTCCTTCTCGCTCACCTTTATGATTAATAGGAGTTTCATATCCAACTAATTTAAAAATCGTGTTTACAAGATTTATTACTTTAACCCCAAGTTCGGTTCCCACATTATAAATATGTAAGCCGGATAAATTTAGCGGCAAAATATGAGCATAAGCCAAGTCGTCAATATAGATAAAATCTCTTATCTGTTCACCTTTCCAAAAAAGGGGAATGGGATTTTTGGAAAGTACAGCTTTTATAAAATTCGGGATAGCATGAGTTTCCGGTTGGTGTAGTTCACCCGGACCGTAAGGATTAAAATAGCGAAGTATTATTACATCAAAATTAAAAAGGCTATGGTAAAGAATACAAAACTCTTCCATTGTAACTTTGGTAATTCCATAAGGATTCTCCTGTTCTCCTAATGGATCATCTTCGGTAATAGGTAGCTTAGATGGAGTTCCATAAACGCAGGCACTGGAAGAAAAGATAATTTTTTTTACGCCGGTATTTTTCATAGCTTCCAGAAGTTTAACAGTGCCGATAATGTTATTTTCGCTAAATTCAACAGGTTTTTTAACTGACTCGCCTACTTCTATTAAGGAAGCCATGTGAATAACAGCATCTGTTTCCGGTAAAATTTCTTCCAATTTTGGTTGGTCTAATAAATCCGCCTGCACAAAAGTTGCTCGCTGGTCTATATTTTCTTTATGTCCTTTTGATAGATTATCAACTACGGTTACGCTGTGCCCCTCGTCAAGCAATAGTTTTGTGACATTAGAACCGATAAAACCTGCTCCGCCCGTGACTAAAATATTCATAACATAAGTTATTATACTAAATCCTATTGCAAGTTTTTAAAAGTAAGATTATATTGGTGTAGTGTTAAAAATTATACTGCCTCTGATAATTTTAGCTTTTATTTTACGCATCCTTTTTATTTCTCAAGGAGCGGTTTCTTTTCATTACGATATGGCAAGAGATGCCTTTATTGCGTTGCAAATTTGGAATGGTGATTTAAAAATTTTAGGCCCACCTACATCAACTCCTGGTTTATTTCATGGTGCACTCTACTATTATCTTTTAGCTCCTTTTTATGGACTAGGTAAAGGTGATCCACGAGTGGTTGCATTTTTCTTAGCCTTTCTTAACTCTTTAGCAGTTTTTCCTATTATGTTTCTTGCTAAAGATTTATTTAAAAATATTAAATGGGCAATACTGGCAGGTTTATTGTTTGCTGTTTCCTTTGAGGCAAATCAATATGGCCCTTGGCTTTCAAATCCCTCACCTTCAATTTTAACTGTTATATTATTTTTCTACTTTTTAAGAATCTGGCAAAAGGGAGAGAATAAGGCTTTGTATCTTGCCTTTCTTTCGGCAGTAATCTCTTCCCAATTTCAATTTTTCTTAATTTATCTTTTACTTTTAATACCTATTTTTGGTTACCTTTTTAAAATCAAAGTAACTTTGAACCAAATTAGGATTTCTTCAATTCTAGCTATTTTGGGATTAAGCCCTTTTATCATTGCCGCCATTAAATTTCAAACTCTTCAAACATTTCTGGGTGGCTTTCTAAATATTGCCACCGCTACCCAAGTTGATTTCAGGCCACCATTTAGCCAAGCCTTGTTAAATTATGTGGATAGGTTTTCTGAGATTTTTATTTATAACTTTTTCCCAACAAATGTTTTTTTAGGGGGGCTTTTGGCTTTAGTTGTTTTGCCATTTCTTAGAAAAGAAAAGTTAATACTTTTTTATCTGTTTTCAAATTTTCCTATTTTTATTTTCGGAGGGCATAGTAATACATATGCAAATGTGGGGTTAGTGGTTGGAGCAATTTTGGCCGTTATCAACATGATAAAAATTCTTACTAAATGGAGTAAGGTCCTTGCTGTGTTGTTAGTTCTTTTAATTATTGTATCTAATCTTTACTCCCATTTTAAAAATTCTCCTTTAGGACAAATCATTTTAGTTATTCCTAATGATATGGTTTTGAAAAATCAAATCGATTTAATTGATCAAACTTATAAAAAAGCAGAAGGTCAACCGTTTTCCATAAATACTTTAACTTTGCCGCTTTGGACAAATACTACTTGGGCCTATCTTTATTCATGGTACGGTAAACAAAAATACGGATATGTCCCGGAATTTACCGGTCATGATCAAGTCGGGCTTTTAGGAGTTAATGATTTGAAAAAGATAGATAAACCATTGGATAAAAGTTTTTTTATAATAGAACCGCACGTGGGGATACCGGATACTGAATTTAATCTTGAAATAGGTTCCGAAAACAGTAAAACAGATTTGATTAGCGAAATTAAATATGAGGGACTCATTCTCCAATTTAGAAAACCAAAATCAGATGCGAAACAGTAAATTAATTCTGGGCATTTTACTGGCAGGAATCTTATATAGACTGTTTCTTACCTGGAATGGAAATTTTCTTTTTAACATGGATAATGCCAGAGATATGGTGGATGTGAGAGAAATGGTAGTTTTACACAAACTCAGGTTGATTGGTCCAACCTCTGCAATCGAAGGATTGTTTAACGGTCCGGCTTGGTATTATTTGCTGGCTATCCCATTTGTATTATCCGGCGGTGATCCCTATGCATCTATTATTATGGAAATAATTCTTTGGGCAATTGGAGGATTTTTTCTGCTAAAGCTGGTCAGTAAATGGGGAACCTGGATTACTATAACAATAGGATTATTATGGGTTGCATCAAATTATATAGTGCTAACAAACCTTTATGCTTTTAACCCAAATCCGGTGACACTTTTAACACCGCTTTTTATTTTTTTACTTTTTAAATATCTGGAAACCGGAAGGTTTTTATATAGTATTTCTGCCTGGTTTCTGGGAGGGTTATTTTTTAATTTTGAAATGAATTTTGGGATTTTTATTCCAGTGATTATTTTAGTGTCCACTTTTTTTATAAAAAAGAATTTATTAAAAAAGAAAGCTTTTTGGCTGGGTAGTATCTTCTTTGTAGTAATTTTAATGCCCCAAATTATTTTTGATTTAAGGCATCAATTTATTATGAGCAAGTCTGTACTTAACTTTTTAGATCAGGGCTCATCCGGAATGGGGTTTAATCCGGCAGCAAGACTTCAAACTATCTCCTCTTCTTTTTTTAATACTTTTGTGCCGACTTTGATGAATCATCAGACTCTTGCCTGGATCATTTTGGGACTATTTATTTTACTGATTTTAAAAATTTGGAAAAGCGCAGTTAAAAAAAACTCATTAGTAATACTTTCCTTAGTTTATATTTTTGTTCCATTTTTAGGTTATTTGATTTTGCCGGTTGCGGTTAATCCCTGGCATTTGGGTGGAGAGATGAGTGCATCTTTAATACTGATTGGTTTTTTATTAAAAGAAATTAGGGATTTTAATTTGATGGGGAAACTAATTGCGCCGATTATTGGGATTTTGATTTGTTTTTTTGCCCTGGTAAATATTTTTAATTTTTTTCTTAATGATGTTGGTAAAATTAATATGGATCCTTCTTTATATAAAAATGAGATAGCTGCAATAGATTATGTCTATAAAAAAGCAGAAGGGCAAAACTTTAGGGTTTATACTTATCTTCCTTCGGTTTATGACTATCCATATCAATATCTTTTCTGGTGGTATGGAAAAAAGACCTATGGATATATACCGGGTGAGTATGTCTATTCCCCCAATAAACCGCCATATATTCCCAGTCAAGATAAATTCCAAGGATCAAAAGAGAATTTTTCAGGATTAGTTTTTCTGATTAAAGAACCTAATAGAAATTATACCCGCTTTGGATGGGAAGGGGATTTTATTAAATACAATTGGGAAACTATTGGAAAAGAAATGGTAGGCCCCTTGGAAGTTGAAATTAGAAAAGAAGTTAATTGGCAATAATTTCCCTTTTATTATCTTTTGAAGTTTCAAAGGTTATCCAGGTAGGATTTTTTGGTAAAAATTTCTTTATTTTTTCCGGCCATTCAATAATCACTATGTTATCGGGATTTTCTAGAATTTCCTTAAGGCCCAAATTGTCAATATGTGAAATATCATCCAGTCTGTAAAGATCAATATGAAAAAGTGCTTTTGAAGAATTTGGGATTTTGTGCTGGCGGATTAGGACAAAAGTGGGGGAGATAATTTTTTCTTTAATTCCCAGTCCTCTGGCAAAGCCTTGAACAAAAGTGGTTTTTCCTGCGCCGAGTTCGCCTGTTAAGGTAATGACTCTACCGGAAAATTTTTGGGCAAATCTTTCGGCCAGTTTTTTGGTTTCTGTTTCCGAGCGGGTAATATATTTTTTCATATGATTTTTTTACTGCGTAAGTATATATAGCCTAAAGAGCCAAGTCCAGCCAAAATTAGCACTCCACCAATAAAGGGTAAGAAGTTTGGCCTTTTTTCACTTTTAACTTCTACAGTAGATGGTGTGGCAGATCCGCTGGAAACTGCAGCAACAGATGCAATGTGATACTCAACATTACCGGAATTTTTTGATGAAGAATTTGCGGGAATAGCTTTTGCAGTTTGCGGTGGGGAAGTTACGGTTGGTGAGTCGGAAGTTTTAGATGATGTTTCAGTTGTAGCACCTTGATTGGTGGAGGCAGCGACTATTTTAATAGTTGTTTCGTTGCTCCAAGTAGGTCCTGAACCAGATGATGTATATCTACCTACTTTGAAAATATAATCATCGCTACCTGTAAAACCGGAGTCATCAGCATCCGGTTGAATTTCCAAATTGCCTGACCAATTACCGGATGAATTAGTTTTGACGGGATATTGATTAGAATATGTACTGCCATTTTTTATCCAGCTGCCGGAAACTTTAGTCAGTCCAAAATAATTGGAACCATCAGATTTTTTAAAGGCACCTTTTAGATAAAATGAGGTATTAGGATTATCTGGTAAAGCTAAATTAACTGAAACATTAGATGACTGGTCGGAATTAATTTGTGAGGGAGTGTTGGAGATAGTAAACGTGGAAGCTGATGAGCTGGAAGAGTTAGATGAAGTAGATGAGGATGATGTTGGTGTGGATGAAGGGGTCGGAGTAGGTGATGGGGTAGAGGTTGCTAGGATAAAAGACCAAACAGTACTCCAACTACTCCAATTATTGCATGTTTCATCTCTTACCATAACTCTCCAGTACCAAGTACCCAAAGTAAGTTGTGGAGTGTAATAAGTATTTTTTGTATAGATATTTCTATATATACTTGAACTTGGAAACGAAGGATCATTATCTACTTGTACCCTGTAAGCATCATAGTTTGAGCAAACTGGATAGAGTGGTGCTTGCCAGTTTAGAGTTGAAGAGGCGACAGTAGAGTTATTTGAAGGACTTGTCAGAATAGGTGGGTCTGCAGCAAAGACAGGTGCTACTGGATAAAAAAGAAGCAAGAAAATTATTAGTGTTCTCACTACCTTAATAATAGTTAAATATCAGAGGATATGCCAGTATAAAGTGACTGTGCCGTTTTCATGGTCAATAACTACCCCCTTACCAACAGATGATCCACCTGAAATGTTATAGCTGCAAGGTGCAGATACGGAATATGCAACTCCTTTTTCCGATGCTAAAATCCCCCTGCCAACTCCTTCATATTTTTTTGGTGCTATATCCAAACCTGTATGTGTTCCCAAGAAATATACTTCCCCAAATTCTGTGGTAATGGTTGTGTCACCGGGATAACCTTGCAATGGAGAACCAAGTTTGCCGCTGTCAAGGAAGTTATGAGGATTCACTCTATTTCCTGTCACTTTTCCCCCTTCTATTTTTGCATTTTCATAAACCTCGTAATGTAAATGCGGTCCTGTTGAACAGCCGGTTGATCCCATTGCTGCAATTGTATCTCCTTTATTAACCGGTCCGATTTTTGCTCCAACATTGGATAATGCCAGAGAAATAGAGGCAATATCTGCACGAAGCCTTGCCAGTTCCTGCTGAAACCTGGCTTCATCATTTTGAGTAACTCTCAAAAGCTCATCCTTGGCCCTTTTCTGTTCATCCAGCTGTTTTTTATAAACTTCCAGGTCTTTATTTAATTTTTCAGCCTCTTGTTGTCTCGTCTCCTTGTCTTGTTTTTGTTCATTGTAGGCAAATTTGGTTGCCTGCAGTTCATATAATTTCTTTTTGTCATAGGTTTGAGCTACCTGAATATATTTTAATCTTTCCAAAAGCTCGGCAAAGCCGTGTGAGGAAAAGATTAGATCGAAAGTTGAAACAGCATTGCTATACTTATATGTTTGGATAATTCTTTTAAGCAGAATTTCCGAGAGTGCATCTAGGGTTGTTGAGATTCGATTGATTCTTCCTGATAAGTCGGAGATTTCTCTTTTTAGCTTTTCTATTTTTAAATTGGTTTCTTCGATTTTTAAGGTAGTGACTTTGGTCTGGCCGTCAATTAAATTAAGCTGTGATTTTAAAGTTTTCTCCTGATTCCTGGCATTCTGCAGGCCCTCTTCCAGTTTTTGAATTTCTGTCTGTTTTTCCTGAAGCTGTTTGGTTAGATCATCAGGAGATTGGGCAAAGATGGGGTAAGTGAGAAGTGAAGAAAACAGAATAAACAGGATGAAGATTGTTCGTTTCATATGATAGACAGGTCATATCTTAAGATATCTTCTGACTGCACTAAATGATCCCAGTCCGCCAATTATACAGGCAGCCAGCAGTGCGCAAATAAGAATTGCCAGCATAAATAGAGGATTCACAGGCAAAAGCTTAACTTCACCTAAATATCCTTGTAAAAACGGGGTAAAGTACCAAAGCAAAAGATAAGTGACTGCCCAGGCGGAAAATGCTCCGGCTACGCCGTAAAAAATTCCTTCCAGAAGAAATGGGTTTCTGATAAAAGCAGGGGACGCGCCTAAAAGCCGCATAATTTCTATCTCGTTTCTTTTAAGTCTGATTTTAAATCCGATAATCATTACCACAACAAGGGTAGCAAAGATCATCAAAAATCCAACTATCATAGACCCTACTATTCTGATAATGCTGGTAACAGAAGTTAGAGTTTGGACTACATCTTCCGGCACAATCACCTCGGAAACAGCCGGTTCTTTTTTCAGGATTTCGGCAATCGGCTGTAAATCCTTTGGGTCTTTGGTTGATATTTCCAAAGATGCGGGTAGGATACTGGCGGTAACAAGTTCCAAAAGAGCAGGATCGTTTTTATTTTTCTCCCGATAAATTTTTAAGGCTTCCTCTTTTGAAACAAATTTGGTCTTGGTTACTCTTGATTCCTGGGATAGAGCGTTTTCTATGGCTGAAACATCCGCATCGGTGGTGCCTTCCTTAAAAAAGGCAATCACTTGCGGCTTGCTCTCAAAATATTTTAGAGAAGCTTGTGATCCTGCGGCTACCAGAATAAAGATAAGTAATGCCAAAAAGGTCAAAAACATGACCATTGAGGCGGCAATGGCCTGCATCGGAGTGCGTCTGATATTTCTTTTAGTAAACGTAAGGCTTCGGTTCATATTTTAATGAATTGTATATTTTCCTACTTTAGAATCGCTTGCGATTTTGCCCCTTTTTAATACTATAACCCGGCGTTTCAAAGTATTAACAATTTCCTGATTATGGGTGGCCATGACTATAGTTGTGCCCCAGGAATTAATTTCATTTAAAAGCTGGATTACTCCCCAAGCGGTTTTGAGGTCCAAATCGCCTGTTGGTTCATCAGCCAGAAGAATATCCGGTTTTCCCACGACAGCTCTGGCAATTGCAGTTCGCTGAGCCTCCCCTCCTGAAAGCTGTCTGGGAAATAAATTGCGGCGGCCCCAGATTTCTACCAGTTTGAGGATATGTTCAACCTGCTTTCCTATTTCCTCATCGGTTTTACCTAAGACCTCTAAAGTCAGAGCCACCTGCTCAAAAACCGTCCGGTCATCCAGCAGTTTAAAATCCTGAAAAACCACCCCGATTTTCCTTCGCAAATGCGGAACATTTTTGTCTTTTATTTTTGTAAGATCCATTTCCCCCACCTTTACCCTGCCTGAGGATGGAACTATTTCCCGGGTGAGAATTCTAAGAAGTGTGGATTTGCCGGCACCGGAGGGTCCAACAATAAAAACAAATTCCCCCTGTTTTATCTCTAAAGAGACATCATCAAGGGCAATTGTAGAACCGAATTTCTTTGAAACCGACTCGAATAAAATCATTTCTCATTTAATCTCTTCTACTTTACCTACATCCATTAACCAGCCTTCTTTTAAAGCTTTTTGAGTTTCACCGTAAACCTTAACTTTTTTACCCTCATATTTTGATAAATCAACCACGGAAGAAGTAAGAGCTACAGGTACTGCTCCTGCACGCTCCAGAATATGAGTCCCCTCTACATATTCTCCTGCATCCGAGGGCTGGGGACGGGCCTTAACTGTGCCTTCGGCAAAATCTTTAAAGGTGCGGGTATCCTGTTGGGCAGTTTTTGCGGCAGTTCCCGGAATTGAAACTGAGGAAGAAGAGTTGCCTTTGGTGGAAAGTATATAGCCTGTAACCCCTCCTAAAACTAAAGCCGCTATAACTACCCCCATAAGTAACCTGGTTGGGTTTTCAGTTAGAACTGGCCTGGTAATTTTTTCTACTCCTTCAGAATCTATTTTTTCCATGTACTTTCTATATTAACCATAACTTAAGTAATTTGTCTACCCCTCTCTTTCGCTCGGGGCAAGCCCCTTAAGTTCTGCTTCAATAAACTCAGTCAAGTCTCCATCTAAAACAGCATCGGTGTCTGATGTCTCAACATTGGTTCTTAAATCTTTAACCATATGATAGGGGTGCAGGACATATGATCTGATTTGAGTTCCCCAGGAGGCCTGGGTTTTACCCCCTTTTAATTGCGAGGTTTGTGTTTGTTTTTCAGTTTGCTGGCGTTCCCATATTTTTGCCTTAAGCATTTTCAAAGCGTTTTCCCGATTTTGCAGTTGAGACCGCTCAGTTTGACAGGTAACTACAATACCGGATGGTTTGTGTTTAAGGCGGACTGCTGTTGAAACTTTATTAACATTCTGCCCACCTGCTCCACCCGATCTGAAAGCATCAAACTCTATTTCGTCATCTTTTATTTCTATTTCTTTGGAATCTTCAATAACCGGCAGAACTTCAACTAAAGCAAAGGAAGTTTGGCGGAGTTTGTCAGCATTGAAAGGGGATTGGCGGACCAAGCGGTGAGTTCCTGCCTCGCCCCTTAAATTGCCATAAGCAAAAGGGATATGGACTATCATGGAAAAAGTTTTATAGCCTGCTTCTTCACCGGGATTTTCATCGGTTACTTCAAACTTCCAGTCCTTTCTTTCAAAAAATCTCTGATACATCCGGGCCAGCATGGCTGTCCAGTCCATGGCTTCCACCCCTCCTGTCCCTGAATGGATAGAAACTATGGCTTCTGATTTATCATATGGCCCGGACAGGAAAGTTTTTAATTCAAAATCTTTAAGCAAAATCTCAATTCTACTGGCTTCTTCTTGTAGCTCTTCCTGCATTTCTGCATCTCCTGATAGCTCCAGTGCATCCGAGATTCTTTTTTCTAAATTTTCCAAGCTTTCCAGCTGCTTTTGTTTATCTGCAAGGTCTTGGGAAACTTTTCTGGCTTGAATTTGATCATTCCAAAAGCCCTCTTTCATAGTCAGGGCCTCAAGCTCTCTAATTTCTTTTTGCAAATTGTCCCGGTCAATTGACTGGGATATTTTATTAAATCTTTTTTTTAACTCTTCCAATTTGGACCTAATTTCTTCCATGAAAGAATTATATCTTATTCGTCATTGTGAATCATTGATCGGGCACTACTTTATGTTAAAATTCTTTTCATGGTTCTTCATATTAATACCAAAGACCGGAAGCAGATTACTGTAACTTTGAAAAAGAATGGGGAAGTAGTGGGGAGTTTAAGCGAGGAAAATGAGTATGGTTCACAGGTTTTATTGCCACTAATTATTAAATTACTAAGAACTACGAACTATGAGCTAAGAACTCTTAAAGGAATAGAAGTTGAAACCGGGCCTGGGAGTTTTACAGGATTGCGGGTGGGAGTTTCTGTGGCTAATGCCTTAGGGTTTTCTTTAGGGATTCCTGTTAACGGTAAGAAATTAGAAACAGATTTGGTATACTGATAGAATGTGGCACAAAATTCATAAATGGTTCATTCCTCATAGGGATACTCATAAAAAAGCTCATCTTATTTCCTGGGAAGCATTGCTTATCTATGTGCTTTTTTTCATGGCTTTACAGGTTGGATTTTCCATTGTTGGTTTTGTCAAACCAGGAATTTTGGGAATTTCCGGCAATATTGACCAAAAAAGACTGATTGAACTGACCAATAAAGAGCGGCAAAATAAAGGTCTACCTGCAGTTTCTGAAAATGAGGCCTTGGATAAGGCGGCAACGCTTAAAGCTAAAAATATGTTTGAGGAAAATTATTGGGCTCATTTTGCACCATCGGGCAAAACCCCCTGGGATTTTATTTTGGGTGCGGGATACAAATTTACTTTTGCCGGAGAAAATTTGGCTAAAAATTTTTATTCATCGGATGAGGTAGTAAAAGCCTGGGTGGAATCCCCCACTCACCGGGATAATCTGCTTAACCCAAACTACAGGGATATTGGAATTGCAGTGGTGGAGGGAGTGTTAAATGGTCAGAAAACAACTCTTGTGGTGCAGGAATTTGGCACCACCGAATATCTGGCTCAAAAACCCAGCGTTACCGTACAAGGGAAGTCTGTTGCAGTTCCCCCTCAGGATTTTTTTAATAAACCTCAGCTAGCAGTATCAACCATAGAAACAACTGTTGCCAAGTCCTTATTTGATCCTTTCAAAGTATCCAAAATAGCAGGATATTCAATCACTGCGATGATTGCGGTATTATTGATTCTTGATATTTGTGTTTTAAGAAGAAGAGGGGTATTTAGATTATCTTCTCACCATATAGCTCACATGGCTCTTCTTTCTTTGACTGCAGGTTCTCTTTTTCTGGCATCACCGGGAGCTGTATTATGATAGCTTTAAAGATTTTAACTGTTGGTGTAATAATTTATCTTGTTTGGTCGTTTACTCATCATAAGCGCGACAAAAGTTTGACTTTGGTTATTTTTTTAGAGTATCTTTTAACAGCTGCTCTTGTTTTAATACTGCTTATGGGGGTACTGATCTAATGAAAGCTATTATTCCAACAGGCGGGCGCGGGACCAGGATGAGACCGCTTACCTTTTCCACCAATAAACATTTTATTCCGGTTGCCAACAAACCCTTAATTTTTTACCCGATAGAAACTGTGGCCAATGCTGGGATTAAAGAAGTGGGCATTACTTATAACCCGGGATATTTGGATGAAGTAAAGTCGGTTTTAGGCGACGGGTCCAGATGGGGGCTTAAATTTACCTATATTTTGCAGGAGCAGCCAAAAGGACTGGCTAATATTTTTGAGGTTGCTGAGGAATATCTTAACGGTGAATCTTTTGTGATGCACCTGGGGGATAATATTTTTGTGGGCGGGATCAACAGTCTGGTTTCTCATTTTGAAAGACAAAAACCGGATGGTTTGGTGGCAATGGTTCACCACAGCGAGAACACCCGTCTCGGTGTGCCTTATTTTGATAAAGACGACCACTTAATAAAATATGTGGAAAAACCGGAAAATCCGCCTCATGATTTTGCTATTCCGGGAATATATTTTTTTAGCGCAGTAGTTTTCCGCTGCTTTAAAGATGCTGATGCTATCAAACCCTCTGCCCGGGGAGAGTATGAAATAAGCGCGCCTTTCCAGTGGCTGATAGATCATGGAATGCGGGTTGATGTTTTAGAATATAAAGGTAAATGGCTTGATCCGGGAAAAATTGATGACTGGCTCGGGTCAAATGAGTATATTTTGAAAAATAATTTACAGGAAAAGGTAGAGAGTGAAATTGATAAAACCTCAAAAGTGGAAGGTAAGGTTTCAATAGGCAGACACGTTGAAATTAGAAATTCCAAAATTAAAGGGCCGGTGGTAATAGGGGATAAGGTGATAATTGAGGATTCGGAAATTGGTCCTTTTACTGCCATAGGGGACGGATGTGAGATTTTAAGAAGCAAAGTAAAAAGATCTATTTTGATGAGTGGAGTAAGAGTAAGTGGGGTTAAGGATCATCCAATGGAAGACAGCTTAGTGGGTACGGATAGCGAAGTAATAGGAAATAATGGCAGAGGAGCTAAAACCACACTCTTTGTCGGAGAAAAGTGTAAGATTCAACTATGAGTAAACTTTTGGTAACCGGTGGAGCCGGTTTTATCGGTTCGAATTTTATTCATTACTGGTTAAGAACTCATCCCGGCGATCAAGTGGTTAATTTGGATGCGCTTACTTACGCCGGCCATCTGGAATCTCTTAAAGATATCGAGGGTAATCCCAACTACACCTTTATAAAGGGTGATATAACTGATGCTGCTGATGTGGAGAAGGCCATGGCAGGGGTTGATATGGTTGTTAATTTTGCTGCAGAATCTCATGTAGACAGATCCATTATGGATCCCTCTCCATTTATAAATACAAATGTTATGGGTACTGGCGTGTTGCTCGCAACAGCTTTGAAGCATGAGGTAAAAAGGTTTCATCATATTTCAACTGATGAAACTTATGGGCAGCTCGGGCTAAATGATCCGCCTTTTACCGAAAATACTCCGTATAGACCCAGAAGTCCTTATGCTGCATCCAAAGCCGCCTCTGACCTACTGGTAATATCGTATTATCGGACATATAAGTTGCCCATTACCATTACTAATTGTGGTAACAACTTCGGTCCATATCAGGATCCGGAAAAGTTAATACCGCGCTTCATCACTAATCTGCTTGAAGGGCAAAAAGTGCCTTTGATGGGGCAGGGAGAAAATATCAGAGACTGGATTTTTGTTTTAGATGATTGCAGCTCAATTGAGACAGTTTTATTGCATGGACAGGTAGGGGAGACTTACTGTATAGGAGGAGATCAACAAAGGAATATTGAAGTCACCAGAAAAATCCTTAAGGCTTTAGGTAAAGATGAATCATGGATCGAGAGGGTAGCTGATCGTCTTGGTCACGATTTTCGTTATGCACTAGATGATACAAAACTTCAAAACTTAGGATGGAAACCAGAATTTAATTTTGATCAAGGATTGGATGAAACCATTAAATGGTACAAGGAAAATGAGTGGTGGTGGAGACCATTAAAGCAGGGGAGGCCGAATGTTGATGCCTCGGCCCAAAAATCTTATGGACAATAAATATATTAAAAAAGCTTCAATCTCGGGACTTTTGATTTTAGAAAGACCTATTCATAAAGACGATAGAGGATTTTTCAGGGAGATTTTTCATCTGGATGAGTTAGAAAAGATTGCCGGGGTTAAATTCAGCGGGGTGCAGATGAATCATTCCCATTCAGACCCCGGAGTCTTAAGAGGCATTCATGCGGAGAGATGGAACAAAATTGTCTATCCTTTAAACGGACAAGTTTTCGTGGCAATAGTTGATGTAAGAGGTGATTCCTCCACTTTTGGAAAAGTCGAAACCTTTGACATTAATGACAGCAATAGAGTTGGACTGTTTATACCCAATGGTTTGGCTAATTCAATTTGTGTAACGAGCGAGACATCAGTCGATTACATTTATCTGATTGATGCCTACTATGATGGTTCAGATACCAGGGCTATTGCCTGGGATGATCCGGATTTGGCAATTAACTGGCCGATTAAAAATCCAATTATATCGGAACGTGATAAAAATAACCCCAAGCTTCGTGATTTGTTTCCCGAAAAATTCAAATGAATAAAAGACAAGTATTGATCTTTGGTGGCAGTGGCCTAGTCGGCTCGAAGTTTTTAGAGCTAAATGCCGGCCGCTTCAACATAAGCTCCCCTCCGGCAAGTCTTGTAGATATTACAGATTTCAATCAAGCGTCAAAATTTATAGAAGATTCGGGAGCAGAGGTTATAATTAACTTTGCTGCTTTTACGCATGTAGAAGAATCAGAGAAGCAAAAAAACGACAA
Organism: Microgenomates group bacterium Gr01-1014_7; assembly: GCA_007376405.1. Taxonomy (GTDB): domain Bacteria; phylum Patescibacteriota; class Microgenomatia; order Daviesbacterales; family UBA10151; genus VMGD01. The sequence continues at coordinate 94,732 of VMGD01000001.1, read as the reverse complement.
ACGGGGTTTAGCTTATATGTTAAATGCCGCCGGCGCAAAAAATGTAGCTGATGCATGTAAAATTTTAGAGAAGCATCTAATCCATATTTCTACAGAATATATTTTTGATGGAACAAAATCCGGTAGTCCTTATATTGAAGAAGATAAACCTAATCCGATAAACTGGTATGGTCAAACTAAGTATTTTGGAGAGCAAAATGTTTTAGAGAGTGGTTGTTCTTATATAATTGTTAGATTATCCATGCCATACTCTGCTTACTATCAGCAAAAATCTGATATAGCAAGGTTTTTTTTAAATCAGCTAAGAGAAAAAAAGCAAATTAAAGCAATAATTAATCAGAGAATAACTCCCACTTTAACCGATGATATTGCCAATGCGCTGGCTGTTTTAGTAGAGGGAAAAGCTTCGGGAATCTACCATGTTTCATCAATAAATCATACTACCCCGTTTGAATTTGCCAAACAGATTGTTCAAGCTTTTAATTTAGACTCCTCATTAATTGTCTCGATGACATTGGGTGAATACAATCAAAAGAAAATGGCAAAACTTTTAAAGAATTCCTGGCTTGATAGCGCTAAGTTTACTGGTGAATTCGGGCAGGGGATTTTACATTCGGTTGAAGAAAGTATAAAACTTTTCAAAGAAGAAGTTGACGGGAAGGGTTGAAATTAGATATAGTAATCCAAATGGCAAAATCTAAAAGAGCATTCATCACCGGAATTTCGGGTCAGGACGGCTCATACCTAAGCGAGCTCTTATTAAATAAAGGATATGAAGTGGGGGGGTTAATAAGACGAAATGCCATAGGGGAACTGGGCAATATTGAACACATAAAAGATGATATAAAAATATATTTTGGTGATCTTCAATCACCTGAATCTATTGCTCTGGCACTACTGGATTTTAAACCGGATGAAATTTACAATCTTGCTTCTCTGTCGTCTCCTTTTGCTTCTTTTAGTGACAAGTTTGCCTCAATCATGATTACAGGGGTGGGAGCTTTGCATGTTTTTGAGAGGGCAAAACAGATTGTCCCTGAGGCAAAAGTTTATCAGGCCTCAACTTCGGAGATGTTTGGTGTTCCAAAGCAGGTGCCGCAAAATGAGGCTACCCCGTTTAGTCCGGCAAATCCTTATGCTGCTGCCAAAGAGTTTGCCCATAGAATGGCGGTTATTGGAAGATTAGATCGGAAACAACCTCAATTTATTTCCTGTGGAATTTTATTTAATCACGAAAGCCCCCGAAGAGGACTTAATTTTGTAACCAGGAAAATTACAGCCGGGGTAGCTTGTATAAAAAACAATAAAAAAGAAGGAATTCCTTTAAATGAAATAGGTGAACCTATTGTTCAAAACGGCAAAATAAAATTGGGAGATTTAAATGCCGAACGGGACTGGGGTTACTCACCGGATTATGTCGAAGCTATGTGGAAAATATTACAACAAAGACAAGCCAATGATTTTGTGATAGCCACAGGTGAGATTCACACGGTGGAAGATTTTGTCCGGGAAGCATTTGCTACAGTCGGCCTTGATTGGAAAGAGTATGTTGTGACTGATTCTAATTTTGTTCCGCCTGTGCAAACAGGGCCGCTCCAAGGGGATGCATCTTACGCCAAAAAAGTTTTAGATTGGGAGCCAAAAACTAAATTTAAGGATCTGGTTAAAATTATGGTCCACTACGATCTTGCAAAGTTTTCATGAAGAAAGTATCGGTAGTTTTACCCACCTATAACGAAAAAGCAAACATCACATCAACTGTAGAAAAAGTTTTAGCTCAGCAAAAAAGTCTTCCGGGCTGGGAAATACAAATTGTAGTTGCAGATGATATCAGAACTTCAGATGGTACTGATAAAATTGCCCAACAGCTTTTCCGCAAAAACTCCAAAGTACATTTTCTAAAAGTTGAGCCGGGTTTGGGAGCCGGCTTGATAAAAGGTCATCAGTTTGCGCTGGAAAAAATTCATCCTGATGTTTTAGCCCAACTTGATGCTGATGGGCAGGTTGAACCGGATGTTTTGGTAAGGTTAGTTAAAGGTATAGAGGAAGGTTATGATTTTGTTATCGGGTCAAGACTGATGGAGGGTGGAAAAAATAAGCTGACTTTGGCAAGGCGTATTTTCACCCTTGGCTCATCGCTTTTTTGCAGGATTGTAATGGGGCCTTCGGATGTTAAAGAATTTACCAATTCTGCCCGGGCATTTACTCCGCAAATTTTTAAAAAAATAAACCTGGCGAGATTACCATGGAGGGAAAAAACTTTTATTGTCCAACCTGCCTTTTTGCATGAAATGATTATGGCGGGAGCAAAATATAAAGAAGTACCACTGGTATTTAAAAATCGTCTTGAGGGTTATTCTAAAAATAAAGTTTTCAATTATACATATGATGTTATTACTTACTGTATTGATGTCAGGCTACATAAATGGGGTTTTAATATCCGCTTTTTCTACCTGACCAGGAGAGCTAAGACATTTGTCAAGTTTGGTCTAGTTGGGTTTATAGGGACTTTGGTTGACTTTTTGTTTTATAAAATATTTATCAGAAGTTTTGGATTTCCACCAGCGTCGTCAAAAGGAATTTCCACCGAAATTGCCATCATCAACAATTTTATTTTGAATAATTACTGGACTTTTAGATATAGAAAAACCAAAACCAATTTTTGGCAAAAATTGGGGATTTTTAACCTGGTTAGTCTTGGAGGATTGATAATTGGCGTTTTGATTGTAAAATATTTGCATTTAACATATGGAGATGGGTCGGTAAATATTTTTGGTAAGGCAATTGCCTATAATAACTTCTACTTTTTAGCAACAATCCCACCGGTTATGGTATGGAACTTTTTAATGAATCATTTTATTACCTGGAAACATCAGGAAGATTAGTTATAAATTTCCAGATTGGGGATGGGGGCGGTGTTGGTGAGCATAAAGTTTTGGGTATAGAGATAAATTGCCAGCGCAATAATCGGCAGAATAATTTTAAATTCTTTGGAAGTTAAAACTTTTTCAAAGGCAATTAGGATAAACGGAGTGACCGGAAGAATATATCTGCTAATATCTCTGTGGGCAACAAAGATGGCGGCTGTTAAATAGGTTAAAACAAAAAAAGCCAAGGGGTATAGTTTTTTCCTCCACAGGGTCACTCCCCCCAAAAATCCCAATATAAAAATATAAACAATATCTTCCAGCCAGATATCCCCTACCCAAAACTGGTGTTTATTAAAAACCTGGAAAGGAGGGAAGGTAAGGTGAATGTTATCTCCGCTTTTAAAGTAAGCCCAAAAGTCCCCATACGTTTGACTAAATAGATAGAAAACTCCCAGTAGTCCCAATGGGATAAGAATCATTGGGAAGTATTTTAAAGGATCAAGCCAGGCTTTTTTGCGCCAATGTACATAAAGCATTAGAGCAATAAAAAGCAAAATTCCCGGCGGTCTGGTGATTTGGGCAAGCAGGCCGGCAACACCTGCAAATACTATGTCGGTGTAATGGCCGGTTTGCTCGAAACGAATAAAAAAATAAAGCGTGGTTATTGTCAAAAATAAAAATAACGGCTCGGATGAGCCAACACTATGCACAATCAACCACCTGGCAGGCAAGATGAGAAAAATAAAACTTAAAAAAAGAGGATGGGAAGTTAAGTTAAAAGTTTTAAGTAAAAAGTAAAAAGACCAAACTGCTAAAATTGTAGATATTAGGGAAACAAAAAGCATTGATTTTAGATACCCCAAAACCGGTGCAAAAAGGGTCATTAGGATTGAATATCCGGGGAAGTGGGAAGCAAAATAATTGGCAGGAAGGGTTTGTGGAACAGAGGCTAAAGCAGCAGGATTATAAAAAGTTTTAGCAATAGTGACATATTCCAAACCGTCAAAGTTGCGATAGATTGTAGAAAATCCTTCTTTGAAGGATAATCCCCAAAAATCTGGTAAAGCCAAAAAATGTGGAAGCCAAACAAGAAAGGTTATCGTTAGTACCGCAACCAAAAGAAGAATAAGGTCTTTCGTTGTTTTGTGCATAATTTGATGTTAGCATATTACCATGTCCATTAAAAATCTTTCTGTTTTCTTCCCTGTGTTTAATGAAGAAGGAAATATTGAAAATACGATTGAAAATGCCTTAAAAGTTCTGGAAAAGTTAAAACTTGAAGATTATGAAGTGATTGTTGTTGATGACGGCTCTACAGATAAAACAGGTAAAGTAGCAGACAGTCTGGCCAAACAAAATCCCAAAGTTAGAGTCATTCATCATCCCAAAAATTCAGGCTACGGGGAAGCATTAAAATCCGGCTTTTATAATGCCAAATTCGACACCATTGTTTATACCGACGGAGACGGGCAGTTTGATTTTTCCGAAGTGAACAAGTTTTTGGAAAAAATAGAAACTAACGATCTGATTATTGGCTATCGCATCAAAAGACGAGACCCTTTTTTTAGAATTTTTTTTAAAAAGGGCTGGAAATTAACACTGCTGGCATTTTTCAGACTAACTTTAAAAGATGTGGATTGCGGGTTTAAGATGGTTAAAAGAAAAGTTTTGGAAAAAATTCCCCGTTTGGAATCAAGTAGGGGGGCCATGATCAATGCCGAACTAGCCATCAAAGCCAAAAAGGCCGGTTTCAAGATTGGTCAGGTTGGGGTAAATCACTTTCCGCGGCTTTCCGGCAAACCAACAGGAGCGAATTTCAATGTAATTATTAAATCTTACCTTGATCTAATAAAACTTTGGTGGGAACTTAAGGATAATAAAACTTTGTTCCTATGCCTCCTAGGGATAATTTTACTTGCCTGCTTTTTGCGTTTCTATAAACTTTCTGGGTATATGACTTTTTTGGGGGATGAGGGACGGGATGCAATTATTATTAAGAAAATTTTAACAGAAGGTGATTTACCCTTTATTGGTCCGCCCACTTCTGTCGGCAATATTTATTTAGGTCCGTTTTACTACTATATGATGACTATCCCCATGGCTATTTTTTGGCTAAATCCCACTGCAGCTGCCGGAATGGATGCCTTAATTGGAGTGGCAACAGTAATGTTGATTTATTATCTGGGTAAGATCTGGTTTGGGAGAGCCTCGGCTTTAATTGCAGCTTTTCTTTATGCTATTTCACCGGTGAATATTATTTATTCCCGTTCTTCTTGGAACCCCAACCCGGCCCCTTTTTTTTCTTTAATTGGTATCTGGGGATGTTATAAAGCTTACCAAACCAAAAATTTTTTATGGTTTATTTTAGTAGGAGCAGCAGCTGCAGCAGCTTTGCAGATGCATTATCTGGTCGTGCTTTTAATTCCAATCTACCTTATCCTCTGGTTTTTTCAATATTTTCAAAAAAAGGGAAGAAATATTCTGACGGGCAGTCTGGGGGCGGTAATTGCTTTTTGGGCTGTCATGTTGCCGTTTGTTTTATTTGATCTTCGTAATAATTTTTTAAATTTCCGTGCCATAAAAAAACTTCTCTTTGATCATCAGGCAGTTGAATTTAACCCTTTGGGTATTCTTGTCAAAGTTCCCGGTCTTTATTTTAATAATCTGATAGGCAGATATATCACAGCAGAAAATTTAATATTAACTGCCGTAGTAGGTATATTAATTCTGCTGCCAATAATTAAACTGATTGTGCAAAGGTTTAAAGGAAAGGAGATGGAGTGGTCTTTATTCGCCCTTGCGGTATGGCTGGTTATTGGCCTTGTGGGTTTATCCCTTTATCAAAGCAGCATTTATGATCATTATTTAGGGTTTTTAAACCCTGCTCCGTATTTGCTTTTGGCAGCATCCCTAAATTTAGTTCGAGTTCCCACGTCTCATGTGGGAATTCGTTTACTTTTTTGGACAGCAGTTCCTGTTTTGCTTTTGGCATTAACTCTGGTAAATTTGCAAAAAAATCCTCTTGTTTACCCACCCAATAACCAGTTAAAAAGAACGCAAGACGTGGCCAAGTTTATTATAGATAAATCGGAAGGAAGATCATTTAATTTTGCTCTACTTGCCAAAAATAATTATGATTCGACTTACCAGTTTTATCTGGATTTATATGGGCACAAACCCAAACCGGTTCCGGCTGAGAAAACAGATCAGCTGTTTGTAGTTTGCGAGGACCCTGTATGTGATCCGACACACAGCCCAAAACATGAGATTGCTGCTTTTGGATGGTCTAAAATAGAATGGGAGCAAGAAGTTTATGGAGTAAAACTATATAAATTAATTGCTAACCCAAGTGGGAGGCCCTAATGAGTACCAAACTTTCCATTGTCATACCCGCATATAATGAAGCCAAAAATTTAAAAAGAGGAGTATTGGAAGAAGTAAAAGATTTTTTAAAAGGTATGGCTTTAGAATATGAGGTAATTATTGTTGATGATGGGTCAATAGACGAAACAAAAGAAGTCATTGAGGAGTATGTCAAGAAAAATCCCAAATTTAATTTAATTCAGGTTCCGCATGGCGGGAAAGCTAATGCGGTAATGACCGGTATGCTTGCTAGCAATGGAGAAATAATCCTTTTTACAGATATGGATCAGGCTACCCCAATTAACCAGCTGGAGAAATTTATACCTAAATTTGAAGAAGGCTTTGATATTGTGATTGGTTCCCGTCAGGGAAGAAAAGGAGCTCCTCTGGCGAGAAAATTGGCAGCCTGGGGTTTTTCGGTTCTGCGAAATATTATTTTGGATTTGCCTTTTACGGACACTCAATGCGGATTCAAGGCTTTTAATAAAAAAGCCGTGGAAAAAATTATTCCCAAGATTAAAAGTGAATGGGGAGTAGTACATTTTAAGGGTGGGGCTGTAAATGCGGGATTTGATGTGGAAGTACTATATCTGGCAAAAAAGTATGGATTTAATATCGCGGAAGTTGGGGTGGAGTGGAATTATGTTGATACCGAAAGGGTACAAGTGATAAAAGATGCCGCAGCTGCCATCTATGACATGTTCAGAATTAGAATAAATGACCTCAGAGGAAAATATTAGGCTTGCCTCTGGAAACTAACAGACGTACAATAGTATAGTGAATTTTGTCTGGAAATACCAAAGAGAAATAATAGTTCTCGTTTGCTTAATAATTGCCTATTTTATTCTCAGGCTACCTAATTTAACCCTGCAGCCGATTTTTGCGGATGAGGCAATCTATATCCGCTGGGCTCAAGTGATGAGGTCTGAACCGACTCTTCGCTTTTTACCTCAAACTGACGGCAAAACCCCGCTTTTTATGTGGAGCTTAATTCCTCTTTTTAAGTTTATCCATGATCCGCTTTTGGCCGGAAGATTTTTGTCAGTTCTGTCCGGCTTTTTCACTCTTTTAGGTGTTTTTTTCCTGAGCAGAAAAGTTTTTAATGCCAAAGCTGCTCTTTGGGCATCTCTAGTGTATGTAATTACTCCATATACTGTTTTTTTTGACCGGATGGCTTTGGTAGATTCAATGCTCTCTGCCTTTACCGTCTGGGTAGTTTATTTTGCCGTTTGGCTTTTAAAAAGCTTGAGACTGGATTTAGCAATGATTTTAGGCTATATGCTGGGTGGAGCAATTTTAACCAAAACTCCGGGAATGCTTAATCTGCTAATTTTGCCTGTTTCCATTTTAGGGTTTAAGAAAGCTGGGGCAGGTAAATATAGACTGGTTAAACTGGTAGCATTCTGGGGAGTGGCAGTGGTAATTGCCCTTGTCATGTATAACCTTTTAAGACTGGGTCCGGAGTTTCGTCAGTTATCTGCCAGAAATGCCGATTATGTTTTCTCTCCAGTGGAACTGGTGGGCAGGCCGCTCGATCCTTTTATACCGCATTTTCATGATATTTCAGACTGGTTTCCCAAACTTTTAACATGGCCAATAATTGGTCTGATGGTTTATGGTTTATGGTTTATGGTTAAGGAGAAAAACAAGTTGGGATGGGTAATTCTGGCTTGGGCAATTATCCCTCTTTTGGTGGAGATGACATTTTTGAGAACTTTTACAGCAAGATATTTACTTCCTTCTATACCGCTACTTTTAATTTTGGCAGGATTTGGTATGGAAAAAATATCAAGGGTAATACCTCTCATAATACTTTTGATACTTGTAGTTTTTTTGCCCCTTAAATTTGATTATCAGCTTTTAACAAATCCTCCGCCGGATTCGCTGCCAAATGAGGAAAGAAAAGGTTATTTTGAGGACTGGACTGCAGGTTTTGGCTTAAAAGATATTGCAGGGTTTTTAAAAGAAAAAAGGAAAGAGGGAAAAGTAATTGTCGGGACAGAAGGATCTTTTGGAACCTTGCCCGATGGTCTTTGGATATACTTGGATAAAGATGATATAGCAATTATAGGCGGCAGTGCTACAATTTCAGCTCAAATTAGAGATACCGCAAGGGAGAATGCGACCTATTTTGTTGGCAATAAAAAAAATCTAAAGCTGGTCATTCAAAAAGCGGAACTTGTTAGAGAATATCCTAAAGCCAGGCCCTTGGATGGTTCCGAACAGGATGCAATGGTTTTATATAAAGTTTTTCCATAATTTATGTTTGATTTCCTTGAAAAAAGACCTTATTCGTTTTGGATAATATTAACTTTAATACTTACTATCCCAACCTTTATTCAACTGCTTAGGCCGGGTTTTTTCTTCATGCAAGATGATCTGCAAGCTTTTCGGGTCCACCAAATGTTTAGGTGTTTTCAAGACCTGCAAATCCCCTGTCGCTGGGTACCGGATATGGGATATCAATATGGCTATCCTCAATTTTTATTTTATCCACCCATTGTTTATTACATTGGAGCTTTTATTCATCTTTTTGGAATTCAAATAATTGACTCTGTAAAAATCTTATTTATCTTAGGATACATTCTTTCAACTGTTTTTATGTTTATTTTTTTAAAAGCCTTTTTTGATGGGGAAGTAAAAGAAAAAAGTTTTGCCACTACAACTCTACCGGCTCTTTTGGGAGCAATGCTCTATACCTATGTTCCATACAAAGCATTGGAAATTTATGTCAGGGGAGCGCTTAGTGAATTTTGGAGTTTAATTTTATACCCCTTAGTTTTTTGGGCTGTTTATCAACTAATAACTAAAAACAAACTAAAATATTTAATTTTTCTTTCTCTTTCTACTGCTTTCTTGCTAATTACTCACAATCTTATGACTTTAATTTTTGCACCCATTGCCCTTTTGTGGTGTTTGGTTTTATTAATTATTAAGAATAGATGGAAGATGATCCCAAAATTTTTTTTTGGGGGGATATTGGGAATAGGCTTGGCATCCTTTTTTACTTTGCCGGTTATTTTTGAGGGAAAATTTGTTCATCTTGAAACCTTGCAAGGCGGATATTTTGACTACCGGCAGCACTTCGTATCTTTGTATAGACTACTTATTTCTAATCTTTGGGGATATGGGTCATCGGGACTCGGCCAGGATAATAACCTAACTCTTTCCACAGGTCAGATACACTGGATGCTTGGTCTGCTTGGTTTAATCCTAGCCTTTGCCTTTTTTAAAAAACAAAAAAATATGGCGATTTTAGCAATTGTTTTTAGTATTACAGAGTTGGCAGTACTTTTTTTGATTCACCAAAAATCTTCTTTTATCTGGGAAAAATTACCGGTTCTTTGGTGGCTACAATTTCCCTGGAGATTTTTAACGGATAGTATTTTTCTTTTATCTTTCCTGGGGGCTATCACAGTTTTTTTCGTTGGCTTACTTAATAAAAAAATTGCTCTAATTTTCGCTCTTTTTATTTTAGCTGCAACTTTTATACTTCACAGTCAATTTTTTACTCCTAAGGATTGGGTAAATATATCTGATACGGATAAATTCTCTGGTAAATTATGGGAAAAGCAACTAACTATCAGCATTTTTGATTATTTACCTATTTATGCTAAGCTTCCTCCCAACCATAAAGCTCCCAAGTTTCCGGAGGTCTTAGAAGGACAAGCAAACTTTTTAAACTATCAAAAGGGCAGTAATTTTCAAACCGGAGAGGTGGAGGTGAAAAAAGAAGCATTAATAAGACTGCCTCTTTTTGATTTCCCGGGAATGAAAGTAACTGCAGGGGGAAACACCTTACCTCATACTGTTGATTGCAGGGGAGAAGAGTATTGTTTTGGTCTTATCAGTTTTAAGCTTTCTCCGGGGAAATATAAAATCAAAGCGCAGTTACAAGATACACCGGTCAGACAAATAGGTAATATAATTACTTTGATATCTATAATAGCTGTTTTAGGGCTATATCTTAAAACAAAGAAATGAAAAAAGTTTTAGCTAAGTATTGGTTTGTTTTTACTCTACTGCTTTTAGGTCTTACTTTATGGCCTCTTTTTCTGCCCGGATATTTTTCTCACCACGATGATTTACAGGTGATGAGGATTTTTGAGATGAGAAAATGCATTGAGGATTTACAAATTCCTTGTAGATGGGTGCCGGATATGGGATATGGTAATGGTTATCCTTTGTTTAACTATTACAGTGTATTTCCCTACTATCTTGCGGCAATTCTAAGCTACATTTTTGGTTTTTTAGCTTCCGCCAAGTTGCTTTTTGCTATTCCTTTGTTTTTAGGTGCAATTTCAATGTATCTTTTGGCAAAAGAGCTTTTTGGAGTATACCCTGCAATTTTAGCATCCGTGCTTTATACCTTTGCCCCATACCGTTCCCTTGATACCTATGTCAGGGGAGCCGTTGCTGAAAGTTTTGCTATGGCTACCATCCCTTTGGTTTTTTATTTTGCCTTAAAGCTAACTAAGCTTAAAAGCACCAAATATTTAGTTGGTTTATCCGTCTCCTTGGCGATCTTTTTAGTGAGTCATAATATTATGATTCTTCTATTTTTTCCTGTGCTTTTAATATTCATTCTGTACCAACTGGTACTGGAAAAATGGAAGAATTTATCTTCGCTGGCTTTAGGCCTAATTTTGGGAATAGGACTGTCTTCTTTCTTTATCTTTCCTGCATATTTTGAGAAGAATTTAGTTCAAATAGATAACCTAATTAGGTTAGATTTAAATTTTAGAGCCCATTTTGTAACCGTACCTCAGCTTTTATTTGACCGCTCCTGGGGCTATGGAGCATCATCTCCGGGTACAAATGACACTATATCTTTTCAGATAGGCTGGCCACATTGGTGGATAGTAGTAGCTGCCTTTATAATGTTTCTCTTTAGCATAATTTATAAAAGAAAATTTAATAGTTTATCTCTCCTTTTATTTATGACATTTTTGTTTTCAATTTTTATGACACATATAAAATCTGCTTTTATCTGGGAAAAAATTGAAGTTTTAAAATTCACTCAATTCCCCTGGAGATTTTTATCAGTGGCAATTTTCTCATCCAGTCTACTCGGAGCATATCTTGTTCAAAATTTTAAAGAAGTTTATAAAAAATACTTAAGCTTAATTTTAATTATCTTAATCATTATTTTAAACTGGAATTATTTTAAACCAAAAGAATTTTATCCTAGTATGACTGATCAGGAAAAATTATCAGGTAAACTTTGGGAGGACCAGCAAAAAGCTGCCATCTTGGATTACCTGCCCCAGACCGCTGTACAACCCAGAGAGGCTGCACCTGATAAGCCAATTGTAGTTTCAGGAAAAGGGGAAGTTTTGAAGTTTGAGAATAGATCAAATAAATGGCAGTTTCAAGCAAAGGTGGAAGATAAAACAAGCATTGAGGTACCTGTTTTTGATTTTCCAATCTGGGAAGTTAAAGTTAATGATCAAAAGATGAGTTTCTCTAATAAAAATTACTTGGGAAGAATAAGTATTAACTTTGAGAGAGGGGGAGACTATTTTGTATCGGGAAAATTTGTTGATACTACTATTCGTAAAATTTCCAATGTTACTTCTCTAGTCTCTTTAATAATTTTAATAGGGGTAGTTTTCTATGGTAAATCTAAAAAACGTTTTAACTAGATACTGGTGGGTAATAGTGCCTCTTTTGTTTATCCCGGCTTGTTGGGCGCTTTTTGTGCCGGGTTTTTATGGGGCGTCTGATGATATTCACATTGCCTGGTTATATGAGATGCATAAAACTCTTCTCTCCGGTAAAATTCCTCCCCGCTTTGTACCCGATTTAAGTTTTGGTTTTGGCTATCCTTTATTTAACTTTGTTTTTCCGCTGCCTTTTTATATAGCTGAAATATTTCACCTTTTGGGTCTAAGTTTGGTTGATAGCATCAAAGCATTATTTTTTATTAGCATCCCCATATCTTTTGTATTCATGTATCTACTTTTGCGACAGTTTATCTCAAGATCTTTAAGTTTAGCCGGAGCAACCTTATATATTTATACCCCTTACAGAGCGGTTGATCTGTATATCCGTGGAGCGGTCGGCGAGGTAGTAAGTTTTGTGTTTTTACCCTTAATTTTATTATCAATTGTAAAGATTAAGGAATCAAACTTAAGGTGGATAGGGATTGGAGCACTTACCCTTTCTTCCCTAGTGTTGTCGCACAATATTACTTCATATATGTTTTTTCCTTTTGTGGCTCTGTTTTTTTTAATGCAATTTTTTGCAAGTGAAAATAAAAAGGCATTTGCAGTAAGGTCAATTTTAATGATTTTTTTGGGTTTATTTACCAGTATGTATTTTTGGCTACCGGCAATAGTGGATTCAAACCTTATGAAATATGATACTGTTTTTAATTTTGCCGATCATTATCCTACGATTTCACAACTAATTACTCTTTATTGGGGATATGGAGCGTCTGTTCCAGGTCCGGGAGATGGTATGTCTTTCTTCTTGGGAATAGTAAATTTACTTTTGGTAATTGCAGGATTTATTATAGCTATTACTTCCTGGTCCAGATTTAGGAAAGAAATAAAGATTTTACTTGTTTGGGTTTTTGTCTGTCTAGGCTCCGCCTTTTTTCTTATGAATTACAGGTCTACGTTTTTATGGAATAATCTGCCCTTGCTATCTTATTTCCAGTTTCCCTGGAGATTTTTAATACTAACCACTTTTGCAACCCCACTTTTAATAATAGTTTTTGACAAATTTAAGTCTAAGTCAATCATTGCTACAGTTATAATTGTCCTTACTTTAATTACCAGCGGAAGTTATTTTAGACCAGAGGATTTTCTAGGCAGACAAGATAGCTACTTTCTAAATAGATATATTCCCACTCCTTCCGCAAGTAAGGAATATTTAGAGACTCAGGAAGAATATTTAAGATTACCCAAGCATACCCAAGTGAGACCTAATCAAAATTATCCTTTAGTCTCTGTTGAGAATGGAGAAATTAAGAAATTTGAGAGATTAAATGATTTAGATGCTTTGATTACAGTTGAGTCAACAGTTAGCGCAACAATAAATTACAATAAATATTTCTTTCCGGGTTGGGTGGCTAAAATAGACGGTAAGCAAAATAAAATAGAAATCGGCCAACCTTTTGGACAGATTAATGTCAATGTTCCGCCTGGACAGCATCAGCTAAAAATATCATTTGAGGAGACAACTTTTAAAAAGGCTCTCGATGCTATCTCTTTAGCCGGATTTTTAGTATCATTAGGGATGTGCTTCTCAAAAAACTTACGACAAAGTGGTCCCTTTGGGCTCTAATTTTATTAGTGGGATTAGTCTGGCTATTTTTATCAGAACCTTCTTTCATGCGCCTAGAGGATCTTCATAGTGCTCGGCTATTTGAGATGGATAAGTGTATTAAAGATTACCAAATTCCCTGTCGCTGGGTGCCTGATTTGGGTGGTTCATATGGATACCCCTTTTTTAATTTCTACGCTCCACTCCCCTATTATTTTGGTGAACTTACTTTTTTATTAAGTAACAATTTGGCTTTTTCTATTAGAGTATTATTTATTGTTTCTTTTTTTGGCTCATATTTATTTATCTATATTCTTTCAAGAAAATATGTGGGAAATTTAAAAGCGATTTTACTCGCTTTAATTTATAGCTTTGTACCATATTATCTATTAAATTTTTACCAAAGAGGAGTGTTAGGAGAAATGTGGGCACTTATGTTTTTTGCTGCAACTATCTACTCACTCATTAGATTAAGAGAAGACATTAATATAAGAAACCTTCTTCTTTCCGGGATATTTATAGCAAGTTTGCTCACCTCTTCTAATCTTTCTCAGATAATTTTTGTTCCATTAGTTTTACTGGTAGCTGCAATATTATTTTTTAAAATTAAAAAGTCAAGATTTCTTTGGTTTAGTCTGGGAAGTTTATTTTTGGGATTGTTGCTTTCATCCTTTTATCTTTTACCAAAGGTGTTTGAGAGTAACTTGATTCATAATGGTTACTTGCCAATTTACGCTAAAGAGTCACCTGCCAAACAAGCGCAGTCCAGATATGAATTATTAACAGGGGATACTAAAATTTTAGATTTTAAGGAAGGCTCAAACTGGATGAGCTTTAAAACTGAAGCTAACAGCCATACTATTATTCGTTTATCACAATACTATTTCCCTAACTGGAAAGTATTTGTTGATGGTAAACAAATACCGGTTGACTATAAAAATAATAGTACTGGGTTGATGACATTTATATTGGGAAAAGGTAACCATGAAATAGATGCAAGGCTTTATGATACCCCGATTCGTTCTCTTTCAAATTTAATAACCTTGATGGGTATTGGTATCACTACTGTTTTATTTTTTATATCTTTTGCCAGAGTGCGCAAGTGGATTTTATACTATAGAAAAGGAATAAATTAATGGAAAGTGAAGTTGTAAAAAAAAGGGTAATTAAAGGTGTTGGAATTTTAACTGCAAGGACCGTTCTTATTCAAGCAATTGCCTTTTTTGCTAATGTCCTGCTGACAGTTTTTCTTGAACCTTCAGAGTATGGGGTATTCTTTATAGTTTCTGCTTTAATTAATTTTTTGGCTTATTTTGGAGATATTGGTTTTGCAGCAGCCCTAATCCAGAAAAAAGAAAAGTTGACACAGCAAGAGCTGCGGACTGTTTTTAGCGCCCAACAATTACTGGTTTTGACAATATTGATCGCTGTGTTAATTGCAACTCCTGTTATTGTTAATTTATACAAGCTGGATCAAAAATCAATATATTTACTTTGGGCAGTAGCTTTCTCTTTAGTCCTTTCTTCATTAAAAACTATCCCCAATGTACTCTTAGAAAGAAAGCTTGAGTTTAATAAATGGGTTATCCCTCAAATCGTAGAAACTATAGTTTTTAATATCTCTGTTGTTTTTCTTGCCTGGAAAGGTTTTGGAGTAACAAGCTTCACAATAGGGGTACTGCTTCGCGGTTTTTCCGGGCTTATCATGACTTATATGATTCAACCATGGCTTCCGGGACTTGCTTTTTCAGTGAGTGCATTTAAGTCCGTACTTAAATTCGGTGTTCCATATCAGGCTAATGCACTTTTGGCAATGATTAAAGATGATGGAATGACTCTTCTTTTGGGAGGAATTTTAGGACAAACCGGTATTGGTCTTTTGGGATGGGCGCAAAAATGGGCATATGCGCCTTTGCGCTTTTTTATGGATCAGGTTATAAAAGTAACCTTTCCGGCATTCTCAAGGTTACAGGATGAAAAGCAAGAACTATCAAATGCTGTTTCAAGAGCGATATTATTTATATGTATTTTATCTTTCCCTTCACTTGTGATACTTGTTTTAGTGGCCCCCTCCCTTACCGAGATCATTCCAAAATACAGTAAATGGAATCCTGCTTTAACTGCCCTCACCCTTATTAGTATAACTTCTGCTTTGGCTTCTATTACTACTCCGCTTACCAACACCTTAAACGCGATAGGAAAGGTATCGATAACTTTTAAATTGATGATTATGTGGACTGCGCTTACTTGGATTCTTGTCCCTGCGCTGGCAGTAGCTTACGGATTAAATGGTGCAGCTTTTGGTTTTACTCTGGTAGGTCTTAGCTCATTCGTAGCAATATTTATCGCCTCAAAATATGTAACGGTGGATTACTTACAAAGTGTAGGAAAACCTCTAATGACTGCACTTCTAATGGGATTTATTTTATACATAGTTAGAAGTTTGCTTCCTATATCACTAATGCAGGTTATTTTAATGATTGTTGCAGGGTTAATTATCTATACTGTAATTATTATTCTTTTAGAACCAAAAATTATAAATATGACTAAATCAATTTTTAAAAAATGAATCTTTTAAAATTTAGGATTATTTTATTTTTTTCCTTCCTTTTCTTCCTTTCCTTTCCTTTACCTGTTTTAGCACAAACTAATTCTTTTGTTTCTATTGTAAATCCTGTTAGAGGAGAGGATTTTTGGGATTTAAAGGATCAGAAGCCTCAAACGGCAGTTTTAGGACAAATGGATATTTTAAAAAGATTTAATGCCAGTGCAACTTGGCTTATAAGATTTGATGCTCTAAGTAATAAAACAATAACGAGTGCTCTTAAAGGATCGCAAAGTGAAAAAGGGTTATTTTTAGAGATTACTCCTACTTGGGCAAAAGCAGCAGGAGTGAAATACCACAGTGGAGAAAATTGGCACGCTGCAGGCAGTGCATTTTTAACAGGTTATGAAAGAGAAGAGAGAGAAAAATTAATAGATTCTGTATTCTCCCGCTTTAAGGAAGTTTTTGGGTTTTATCCAACTTCTGTGGGAGCCTGGTGGATAGATAGTTATTCTTTGGACTATATGCAGAAAAAATATGCAGTTTCAGCTGCATTAATAGTTGCAGATCAATACTCAACCGACAATTATCAAATATGGGGTCAATATTTTTCTACTCCATATTATCCTTCCAAAAAAAATGCCTTACATCCAGCTCAAACTTTAGAGAATAAATTACCTATGGTGATAACTCAGTGGGCAACCAGAGATCCTGTAAACGGATATGGCAATGGAGTAATTGAAAGTACATACAGCCTTCAAGCAAATGATTATATTGATTATCATAATCTGGATATAAAATATTTTTCTAAACTTATTGATATATATACTAAACAACCTTTGAATCAATTGTCTCAATTGGTAGTTGGTTTAGAAAACTCTTATTCTTGGCAGAAATATTCAAAGGAATATGAAAACCAGGTCGAAACACTTGTCAGTAAAAGAAAATCAAGCCAGATATCTTTAGCAACAATGAGAGATTTTGCTTCATGGTATAAATCCAAATTTCCTGATTTATCCCCGCAACATTTGATTGTGGCGGATGATCCTTTGGGCACTTATGAGCAAAGCTCTTCTACGAATAAAAAGGTAGTCTGGTTTATGAATCCCTATTACAGAGCGGGATGGTTTTTAAATCAAGATGGTAGTGTATTTAGGGACATCCGCCAATATATTGACGGATCAGAGGAACTATGTTTTAAGGCCAGATGTGACAGTGTCAACTTTGCCACTTCTGCCACGAGGGTTTTAGATGAGGTTAGCTTCGGCCACAAGTGGGTTATAGATGACGGAAGAATAACCGATTTTAATGTTGTCAAACAAGGTGAAAACTATGAAATTACTTACAAAAATGAAGCTGGACATTCAAGAACAATAGAATTTTTACCAAGGGATATAGGTATTGATGGAAAAATTTCCTCCATTGATGGAGCTATTTTAGATGCTACCAAAAAAGAAGTACAAAAGAAAATTAATTCACCAATGGAGGAAGGAACATTTGCATGGTCGCTGAATAATGTTTTATTCAAAACTATCGCATTTATTTTGTTTTTAACCATTGGCTGTATAATTCCCGGATTCTTACTAATAAATAGGCTTTTAAAAAACAAATCTGTATATCAAACTTTCTTCTTATCAACGATAGTTGGTTTAGTAGAGTTAACTCTTATTTTCTATATACTGGGTCTTTTTAAGATTAGGTTTTTGATATACCCCTATATTTTAATAAATCTGATATTGTTTTTAGGACTTTATCTTCCTAAACTTAAAAAGATAAATATTCCAAAAATTAAAAATAGAGTTGACCTAGCAATTATCACACTAATTATCATGGGAACAGCTTTTCAAGTAATACCTGCTTTCAAAAATGGATTGGTTTATCCTTTTGGTTTAGGTTTCTGGGGTCCAAATACTCATGATGGGGTTTGGCACATCAGTTTAATAAACCAGTTAATAAAAGCTGTTCCACCTGAAAATCCTATATTTTCCGGCAATATTTTAAAAAACTATCACTTCTTCTATGATCTTTTAGTTGCCGCAACAAACTATCTAGTAAAGATACCGGTACTTGATCTAGTTTTCAGATTTTATCCAATTTTATTCTCCTTATCTTTAGGTATAGGAACTTATTATCTTGTTCGTGATCTTTTTGAAGAAAGCTTGGGAATTTTAAAAACTAAGATCGCTTCCTTATTTAGTCTTTATCTTGTTTATTTTGCCGGTAGTTTTGGTTGGATAGTCTCTTTTATTAAAGAAAGAAATTTTGCCGGAGAGTCTGCCTTTTGGGCAAACCAATCAATCTCTTTTAATTTAAATCCTCCATTTGCTATTTCTTTACTGATAATCATAGCCTTAATACAAGTCTTAATTTTCTCCGGCAGAAAAAAAAGGAAACTTTCTTTGGCAATTTTATTAGCAGGAGGTTTAATAGGTTTTAAAGCGTACGGTGCAGTTTTAGTTTTAGTCAGTTTGGTGTTAATAGGTCTCTTTAAAAAAAGAGCAGACTATCTAATAGTTTTTATAGGTGCATTGATTATTACTGTTGTGATATTTTTTGCAAATTTTCAACCAACTTCGGCTCTTATGATTTTTGCGCCTTTTTGGTTTATCCACTCCATGATAGATTCTCCTGACAGAGTAGGATGGATGAGATTAACATTAGCCAGAACAGTAGGGTTGGAGAAGGGAATTTGGTGGAAATTTATAACAGCAGAGTTTATAAGTCTTATCTTATTTATTGCGGGTAATTTAGGGTTGAGAATGTTGAGCTTGTTATCACTGATCAAGATAAAAAGAATAGTTAAAGATAGTAATCTTCTTTTTCTACTTGTTTTTTCCACCCTTTCATTTTTAATTCCAATACTTTTTATACAATCAGGAAATCCATGGAATACAATTCAATTTTTTTATTATGGTCTTTATGTAACAGCGGTAATTAGTGGTGTTGTATTATTATCCTTAATTGTTAATTTACCCAAGTTTTTATTAAGTTTTATAATTGGTTTGTTTTTAATAATTAGTCCGATTAATTCGTTGGTAACAGCCAGTTACTACACAAATTATCTTCCTCATGCCAGAGTTGATAAAAAAGAGTTAGAGGCCTTAGAGTTTTTATCAAAACAACAAGATGGTGTAGTTTTGACTTATCCTTATGATGATAAGCTTAAAAAGAGGATTGAGGAGCCGTGGCCGCTCTTTGTTTACGATAGCACATCTTATGTATCGGCTTTATCAAATAAGGCTGTTTATCTAGTGGATGAATCTCAAAATCAAATCCTTTTAACAGACTACAAAAAAAGAATTGTAGCTTCTAAGGATTTTTTTAGTGATGTTATACCACATTTATCTACTGATGAAAGTTTACAGACAGCTAAAAATTTCTTAAGGCACAATCATATTAAATACATCTACATAATAAATGAATTCTCTATGGCTATTGATGAAGATAAGCTCCCACTAGATAAGATTTACCAAAACCAGGAAGTTACAATTTATCAAACCAAACTTTAAAATGTTAATTTTTCAAACCCTAATATATGGATTTATCTTTTTAATATTATTTTTTTTGTTGTTTTATCCATTTGGTTTTTGGCTATTACATAAAACCGACAATGCCTTGGAAGATCAAGAAGTAGTAGGATTATCTTTATGCATTGGTGTAATATTGTTTGTACTTACAGCAATTTTATTTGGATTATTAAACTTAAGGTTTTTGGTTCTACCTCTATTATTAATACTAAATGTTGGAGCAATTGTTAAATTTAGACATAAAATACTTAAGCCTTGGAAAATTTTTTTATATGATAAATTACTTTTAGTTATTTTAATTCTTGGGATACTTGTTCAAGGATTTATTAATTTCCCTAGCGGTTTTCAATATAAAGATGGTCTATACTTTTGGAGTTCGCAAGGACATGATGGACTATGGCATGTTTCCTCAATGGAAGCAATAAAGGAGTCCATACCTCCTCAGAATCCTGGTTTTTCAGGTGAGGTGATTTATAACTACCATTATTTGGTCGATGTTTTAATGGGTGAATTTGCCCGGCTTTTTCCGATGTTTTCCTCTTTGGATCTTTATTTTAGATTTTTTCCAGTTGTTTTTTCCTTTCTCATCGGTATAACTATTTTTGCCTTTGTGACTAGATGGCAAAATAATAGGAGCATAGGGTATCTGGGGCTATTTTTTACCTATTTTGTAGGCAGTTTTGGTTATATAGTAAATTATTTACATGGAGGTAGTATTTTTGGAGGGGAGACTACATTTTGGGCAGCCCAACAAAATACTATATTAGGTAATCCTCCTCATGCTACTTCCCATTTTTTACTGCCGGCATTTTTTCTAGCCTTTCTAGTGTACATTCAAAAAAGAAATATTAAATGGGTTTTAATCTCATTTCTAATTGGTTCAATCTTGGCAGGCTTTAAAGTTTCAGGAGGCTTTGTCATGTTAGTAGGATTGGGGGCTGCGGCTTTAGTTGACCTAATTTTTTATCGTAAATTAGTTACTCCTATTCTGGCAATAGCCTTGGGACTATCAAATATAATAACATTTAGATCAATGACTTCTCCTCAAGCAGCATCTTTCCTAATATTTCTTCCTTGGTGGTTTGTAAGAACTATGGTTGTAGTTAAGCTTGATTGGGTTGATTTGGAATTGAGAAGACAGTTCTATCTATCATTGGGAACCTGGAATGCAAAGCTTAGGATAATTCAATTTGAGACCATGGCTCTTTTTATTTTTGTAGCCGGAAATTTAGGAATGAGAATTTTAGGCCTTCTAGAAATTATAAGAAAAATAATTACGAGTAGGGGAAAAGTTTTCATTCAACCTGTGGAGGTTATGCTTTTAGTCAGTATGATGACAGGACTTATTGTGCCTTTGCTCTTTGTTCAAAAGGGTCTGATATATAACAATATTCAATTTATGCAGTATTTTCTCTTGATCTTTGGTTTCTATGGCGCTGTAGCTACCTACAAGATTATTCTCTTAGTCAAAAATTATGCAGTTAAAGTATTGATAATGGTTCTAATCGTTTGTTTTTCCATACCAACAGTAATAGGCAATTTAGTAGAATTTTATGGTCCCACTACCAATCCACTTGCCAAAATAAGTAATAGTGAGCTACAAGCATTAAGTTATTTAAAAAATAATTCTGATTCAGAAGTTGTAGTTTTGAATATGCCATTTAATAAAAACCTTCAAAACAAATTCACAACTCAGCCTAAACCCATTTATGCCTGGTATGATACTTCTTATATATCCGCCCTGACTGGCAGAGTTTCTTATCTTGCCTCTGAGCATGTGACACTTTTATTTTATCCAACAACAGATCAAAGGATAGAAAATAAAAAAAGATTTTTTGAGCAAACCGACTTTGCTTGGAATAGAGAATTTCTACAAAAAGCAAAAATTAGTTTCATATATGTTGCAAAAAATGAACTTGATAAACCTTTAGATATGGAGAAAAATGGTATTGATGTTTTTTTTGAAAATGATGAGGCTTTAATATTAAAGGTTAAAAAATGACAATCAAGTCTTTATTATTGAACCAGAATACCTCGCAGCTTGCTGCGGGGATGAATGGTTCACATAAGAACTTTCCGAAGGATACTCCGTCAGCTTTGCTGCGGAGTAGTTCATTAAGCAGGAATATTTTGCTCTTTCTGATTTTATTCTTAGCTTTAATTTTAAGAGTCTGGGGATTGGATAAAGTACCTGTTTCTTTATTTGGAGATGAAGTAGATGTGGGTTATCATGCATATTCTCTTTCTAAAACCGGTAAGGATTATACAGGCCATTTTTTACCTTTGCACCTTAAATCTTTAGCTGATTATAAATCCCCTCTTTATGCCTATTCAATAATTCCAACAGTTTCGGTATTTGGCATATCACCCTTGGGAGTGCGTTTACCTGCTGCACTTTTTGGTGTTTTAGGAATTTACCTATTATATTTACTTATAAAACAAGCATTTAAAAATAACTCTTTGGCCCTTTTGACTGCATTTGTACTTACAATTTCTCCTTGGCATATTCATTATTCCAGATGGGGTTTTGAAGGAACATTAATGCTAGCTTTATTTACTGCTGGTCTGTATTTTTTTCTCCGCTCATTAGAACAGGGAAAATGGTTAGTATTTTCATCTATTTTTTTTGCTTTAACGCCGCTCTCTTATCATTCAGCAAAAGTTTTTCTACCGTTAACTCTAGTAATACTAGCATTACTTTATGGGAAAAATGTAGTTAAGATACAGAAGAAATATTTAATAATTTCTTTAATAGCTTTTTTGATAATAACTATTCCCTTTGTATTTAGCACATTTTTTGGAGGAGGGACTGATAGATTTTCATCCACATCTGTTTTTAATAGTAAAACAGCTTCTTCCGAAATAGGTTTTGATAGACTTCAAGATGCAAGGATACGTGACTCTAAGGCCTTATTTGGTGCAAAAGGAAGTATTCTAGATAGATTATTTCACAACAGAATGATTTATTTTACTTCACAAATTATAAATAATTATCTTGGGGCTTTTTCAACAGAGTTTTTATTCATAAGTGGAGATCCTCAACCTACTCATAATGTAATTGGACATGGTGAGTTTTATAAATTAGAGGCAATCTTTATAATTTTAGGCTTAGTATTTTTATTTTTAAAGATAGAAAATATAAAAATAAGATTACTGCTCATTTTGTGGATTTTAACTGCTCCTCTACCATCAATTTTAACCAAGGATGGTAGTTCGCATGCTTCAAGATTGCTTTTTTTACTTCCACCTCTGATTATACTTACAACTTTAGGAATATATCATTCTTATTATTTAATAAGTAAAAAAACTAGGAAAATATTTGTTGTTGTCTTATCACTAGTTTATTTCTTAAGCTTTATTTTCTATCAACATAATTATTGGGTTCACTTTCCTTGGGACTCCCAAAGATGGTGGCATAGTGGGTTTAAAGAGGCAATAGAGTCTGTTGTTTCTGAGAGCCATAAATATAATAAAGTTATTATCAGTGCGGCAGAAGAGCCTCCGATGATTTTTTTCCTTGGTTGGTCGCAATTTCCACCTGCTGAATTTCAGAAAAAATATCCATTAGTCCAAGAAAATTTAGATCACTTTGGGAAGGTTTCAGTATTAGGTAATTTTTCTTTTCCTCCAATTGGGTTGGATAAGAATCTATATGAATTAGGCTCAATATTACCGGAAAATAGTTTATACCTTGCTCCGGCTAAAGAAATTAAACTGGATTTAATTAGGGAACCTGAGAGAGTTCCATCGGATTTAATTTTAATTAAAGTAATTAAGCATCCTTCTGGGGAACCAGCCTTCTATCTATTAGCCAAAAATGAAAACAAAAAAGCAAATTAGTCTTTTTGCTGGCATATTATTGCTTCATTATCTTTTTTTGACATTAATTCAAAATAATTTGTATCCTATTCATTTTGATCCCAAAAAATTATTTTTTTCCGACTTGATAGGTAAAAGTTTATATGTACCTCAATGGTTATTTTATATCTTAGAAGCGGGAAATCTAATTTTACTTTGGATCATAAGTAAGAAAATTTTTAATAAATATTCCTTAATTACTCCTTTTGTTTATTCTGTTTCACCATGGAGTAGTTATCTAGTTATAGCAGGATCTTTTTATATTTATCTTCTTTTCTTTATCTTGGTAGGCTTTTATGGGTTACTTTTGCTAAAATATAAAAATTTTTTAGGGGCTCTTTTAATAAGTGTAGCTATTTTGGGAGTAGGATATAGCTCTTTGACTCTATTATTACTTATTCCAGCAGTTCTTCTAATAACAGTCTTTAAAATAATTTCTTTTAAAGATTTAAAGATTTTCTTTGTAATTATAACTTTTTTACTATTTCCACTTTTTTTTCTAATCCAAACGCATAGTGTTGCTTTTAGAAATATCTTAGATAATGAGACCAAGATTTTTTCAGATCCTGGTCTATTAAATATGGTTAACAATTACCAGGGGGCAGCGCAGCAAGAGGGATTAGGTAAACTTGCTAAAATAAGCGAAAATAAATACCTCTTTACAGTAGAAAATATATTGTTAAAATATACTAAGCAACTGGTACCTTCCAACTATTTTACACCCCAAGAGAAACTTCTAAACTTCTCATTCACCCCTCCAATACTTTTTGGCTTTTTAATACCGTTTGTTTATGGTCTTTATCATTTAATAAAATTACCTCAAAGAAAAGTGCTATTTTTGTCCAGCTTGTTAGTTATTCCATCTGTTTTATCAAGGAATATGGTTGATTTAAATCGTTTAATTATTTTTGCTCCGGTAGTAATAATAGTTATTTCTTATGGATTGATAGAATTAATTAAAAATAAAAAAAAGAAGATTCACAATATCTTTCTCATATTAACCCTGATATTAATTATTCTTCAGTCCTTAGTTGTTATTTCAGATATCCAGCTTAGAGAAAAGGCCAGATTTACAAAATATTATGAATTTGAGCAAAATTATGAGGTAGGGAAACAATGAGAAAACATTTTGTTTTGATAACCCTGATATTAATAACATTGTTAGGAGGATTTTTAAGATTTTACAAAAATACCGAAAACCCCCCGAGTCTAAATGGTGATGAGATATCTTTTGCCTATACCGCATACTCAATACTAAATACAGGGAGAGATGAGTATGGAAAATTTCTTCCAATAACTTTTCAGGCAGTAGGAGATTATAAAAACCCAATTCCCGGATACATAATGGCCATCTCAATAAAACTATTTGGCTTAAATGATTTTGCCGTGAGATTTCAAAACTTTTTTATAGGGACTTTGATAATCCCTTCATTTTTTCTTTTTCTTTTTAAAATTTTTAAGGAAAAGAGACTGGCTTTAGTAGGCAGTTTCTTTCTTGCTATATCATCCTGGCATATTTTTTACTCAAGAATGGAATATGAATATATAATTGCATCTTTTTTTGTGCTGCTAGGAATTTGGTTTTTTATGAAAATGTTTGACGGAGGGCGTAAATGGACTTTCCTATCTGCTTTTTTTCTTATTTTGACTATGTATACCGCTCCTGCCCCCAGGTTATTTGTACCGGTATTTATTGTTACATCATTAATTTTTAACTTCCGCAAATTTAAAACCCACAGGAATAAAATAATTATTTTCGTATCAACTTGTGTGATATTAGGGCTGCCCTTAGTCTATGCAACTTTATTTCAAGGAGCAGGGACAAGGCTTACAATGGTTCTTATCTCCAATGATGTTGAATTTCAAAGGTATATACTGCTTAACTCCCATTCTTTTTTTGATTTTCCTATGTTAATATTTTTTTGGATAAAAAGGTATTTAAGTTATCTTGATCCAAATTTCTTGTTCATTAATGGATTAAATATGACAGTGCCTGGCACTTTTGGATTAGGAGTGTTGTATCTTTTTGAATTACCATTTTTACTTTTAGGTATTATTGAATTTATAAAACGTAAGATACCTTATAAAAGCATTTTTGTAATCTGGTTACTTACAGGAATTTTTCCTGATTCCATAACTAATAACCAAATTCATGCTGGCAGGCTTTTACATATTGCTCCTATAATAATCCTTATTACGGCTCTTGGAGCAATTAGGTTTTGTAAATGGATAGTAAGTCTTTCTAAAGTTTACCAGAGATTTATTGTAGCTTTTGGATTTAGTTTTGTAGCGGTGCTTGTCTTTATACATGCCTTTTTGACTTTTGCTGTTCATTTTCCCAGAGCAAAAGGAGAATCTTTTGATGAGGGGTTAAAGCAAGCAGCTTTATATATACGTGACCATCAAGAAAGTTATAATGAGATAGTATTTGACCCTCGAAGAGGGATTGAAGGACCATATCTTGTTAGCAATCCCTATCTATATGTACTTTTTTATACAAAGTATGATCCTAAGACCTATCAAACCGAAACAAAGATACATAGTAAAGACAGTACATATTATTTTAAATTCAATAAATATACCTTTAGACAGATTGACTGGACTGTAGATCAAGATAAAAAAGGAGTACTATTTATTGGAAGCCCATGGAGTTTTCCGAAAGATCTAAAGGAGGGGGAAATATTGGAAAAGATCTATCTGTCTAATGGCTACCCGGCATTTTATATAGTATCTCCAAAGTGGTAAGATTTAAACTATGCCTCAAAAAATATCGGTTATAATTAATACCCGGAATGAAGAGAAAAATATAGCTAAAGCTATAAATTCTGTGAAATGGGCAGATGAGATTATAGTTTGTGATATGTATTCAGATGATAAAACCGCTGAAATTGCCAAAGACTTGGGAGCAAAGGTTATCTTTCATAAAAGAGTAAATTATGTTGAGCTTGCTAGGAATTTTGCTATTTCAAAAGCCAAAAACGACTGGATATTAGTCCTTGATCCTGACGAGCAAATAGATGAGGATTTGGCTAAAAGACTACAAGCGCTGGTCAATAAATCGAGCTCGTTTGATTTTGTGGAGATACCAAGAAAAAATATTATTTTCAATAAGTGGATTAAGCATTCTGGTTGGTGGCCGGATTATCAAATAAGACTTTTTAAAAAGGGATCTGTAGTTTGGCAAAGCCAAATACATAGCAAACCTCAGGCTAAAGGTACTGGCTTGAAACTTGCATCAGAAGAAAAATGGTCAATAATACATCAAAATTATCAGACAATAGAACAATTTATTAGTAGAATGAATCGTTATACCCAGATTCAAGCCGAGGAACTAAAAAAATCAGGCTATAAATTCAGGTGGCAAGATATTTTTGACAAGCCGCTTAACGAATTTTTATCAAGATATTTTACAAATGAGGGTTATAAAGATGGTTTACATGGTTTATCTCTTAGTCTGCTCCAGGCTTTTTCGTTTTTTGTTGTTTATTTGAGGGTGTGGGAAACAACTAAGTTTAAGGAGCAAGAGTTGAATCTGGCAGAGTTTGAAAACCAAACAACAAGAGTGAGCAAAGATATTAACTACTGGATAAAAGAATCAAAAGGCGCAAAAGGGCTAAAGAAATTTTTAAAGATTTTTAAAAGATAATTCTATGATTAGCGTTATTATTCTTACAAAAAATGAAGAATCCAGAATTAAGACCTGTCTTGAGTCAGTTAAATGGGCTGACGAAATTATTGTAGCAGATCATGGATCAACTGATAAAACTTTAAAGATAGTTAAAAAATATACAGATAAGATAATAACATTTGTAGAGGAAGATTTTGCTAAATGGAGAAATAAGGCAGCTGAAGAAACTTCTGGAAATTGGCTTCTGTACGTTGATCCCGACGAGAGGGTAGTAGAATTACTAAAAGAAGAAATAAAAAAACTTATAGAAACCGATGAGTTTTCTGCTTATGCAATTTCCAGAAGAAATATAATTTTTGGTAGCGAAGTAAAATATGATCCCTTTTGGCCGGATTGGGTTATCAGATTAATTAAAAGGGATGCGCTGGAGGGATGGATTGGCAGGGTTCATGAATATCCGAAGTTTACAGGAAAACTGGGTTACACCAAAAATTCACTTCTACACTTAACCCACAGAGGAGTAGATCAGATAGTCTTAAAAAGTTTGGAGTGGAGTAAAATTGATGCCAAATTGCGTTTAGAAGCAGGCCATCCAAAAATGTCTGCCTGGAGATTTTTAAGAATTTTTACAACCGAAATTTTTAATCAGGGAATTTTAAGGAAAGGTTTTTTTAACGGCACAATTGGAATTATGGATTCAATTTTGCAAGCTTTCAGCATGTACATGACGTATGTGCAGCTGTGGCAGCTGCAGCAAAAAAAATTAATGGAGGAAGTTTATAACAACATTGATGAAGAGTTGTTAAAAAACAAATTTAATTATTAGATGAGAGTAGCAATCTATTCCCCTTATTTAGATACATTCGGCGGAGGAGAGAAATACATGATGACTATTGCCGAAAGTTTATCTTCTCTGCAAAGGGTGGATGTTTTATTAGATAAACACTTGAGGAGTTTGGGAGGAGATTATCTAAAAAAAGAATTGTCCAAAAGATTTGATTTAGATCTTAATAAAGTAAGTTTTATTAAAGGTCCGATAGGGGAGGGATCGAGTTTTTTGGCAAGATTAGCTTTTTTAAAGCATTATGATGTACTGTTTTATTTAACAGATGGCAGTATTTTTTTATCAACATCCAAACGCAACATTTTACATATTCAATCGCCCCTAGCGGGTCAGCCTGCAAAAAATTTTTGGGGAAAATTAAAACTCAAAAGCTGGAACTTAATTATCTATAATTCCAACTTTACGAAAAAGCATTCTGAAACAAACTGGCCTCTTTCGTCTGAGGTTATTTACCCTCCCGTCGATACAGATAAAATTAAAC
Source organism: Microgenomates group bacterium Gr01-1014_7 (assembly GCA_007376405.1). Taxonomy (GTDB): domain Bacteria; phylum Patescibacteriota; class Microgenomatia; order Daviesbacterales; family UBA10151; genus VMGD01. Next base: position 66,344 of record VMGD01000001.1, on the reverse strand, counting down.
CTTTAAAAAAGAAAAAATATATATTATCTGTGGGTCGTTTTTTTGGATATCTAAAAGATAAAAAACAGAATTTATTGATAAAAACTTTCAGAGAGCTTCACAAAGAAAATAACCTTAAAGATTGGAGTTTACAATTAGCAGGTGCTGCAAGCAAGGGTGATGAATCGTATCTTAGGGAACTTAAGAATTTAGCCGCGCAGTTACCAGTGAATTTTTATCCAAATATAGATTATGATTCTCTCGTAAAATTGTATGGAGAGTCAAGTATTTATTGGCATGCGTCAGGATTTAGTGAGGATGATCCTACCAAAATGGAGCATTTTGGTATTACTACAGTTGAAGCAATGGCAGGAGGATGTGTACCCGTTGTTTTTAATGGGGGAGGGCAAATAGAAATCATCGGAAGAGGAACATCAGGCATGCTTTGGGATACACCCGAGCAGCTAAAGGAATACACTGTAAAGTTAATAAAGAACAGCGGTCTAATGAAAAAGATGGGGAAAGCAGCTATACAATCAGCAAGACAATTTAGTAAAGACAAATTTAGAGATAAGATTTTGAAGTTATGGAAATGAAATTCCAAGTATGAGAAAAATTATTCCTGTTATCTTATTTTTAATCTTAGTCTTGGGCTTTGTACTGAGATTTTACAAAGTTAAAGAAATTCCGCCCTCCCTAAACTGGGATGAAGTTTCGATTGCATATAATGCATATTCAATTTTGAAAACCGGGAAAGATGAATGGAATCAAAGCTTCCCAATACACTTTAAAGCGTATGGAGAATATAAGTTGCCGGTTCAAATATATCTTAGTATCCCCGGAATATATTTGTTTGGTCTAAATGAGCTGGGAGTTAGAATTACCCCTGTAATTTATGGAACACTGACTGTTTTGGCTATGTTTTTTTTGGGAAGAGCCCTTTTTCAAAGTAATCTGGTTGGCTTAATTTCTTCATTTTTACTGGCTGTTTCTCCATGGCATATACAGCTTACTCGGGCTTCATTTGAATCGTCCTTGGCCACATTATGGGTAATACTTGGGATTTCGTTTCTTGTCAAAGGTTTTTTCACAAAGAAGTGGTTTGTTATTTCAATGATCCCTTTTGGATTATCGGTATTCACTTATAATTCAGCCAGGATATTCACACCGCTGCTTTTACTGGTTATTTTTTTATTATACAGAAAAAGTCTGGTTAAATTCAGAAAAATTGTAGTAATTTCAATAGTAGTTTTTACTATTATTTTACTGCCACTTGCACCCTATCTTTTTAGCGGAGAAAGAAGTGCCAGGTATAAATTGGTAAGCATAACCGATGACCTGGGCTTAATCCCCAGAATAAACGAAAATAGGGGATTCTCAAGGCTTCCTCAGCCGCTCCCAAGATTAGTGCATAATAAAATTACTTATGTCGGCTTTTATTTCGCGAGAAATTATCTTGCGCATTTTACCCCGCAATTTTTATTTATTTCCGGAGCCCCACATAAACAACATCATGTCCAAAACATCGGAGAGCTTTATTACTTTCAAGCTCCATTCTTAATTATTGGGCTAGTGGCACTTTTTTACCTTAAACATCGGTTTAAGGGATTACTTTTATCGTGGCTTTTGCTTTCCTTTATCCCGGTTTCAGTTACCAATGACAGTATCCCTCATGCGTTAAGGACTTTGATTGCTGCACCTTTTTACCAATTGGTTTGCGCCTTTGGGTTTTATATATCATTTGGATGGATTAAGAAATGGAAAGCAGTGGCAAAAATTTCTGTAGGCGCATTACTGGTAATTATAATTGCTGTAAGCATTAGTTATTACCTAAATGAATATTACAATGTTTACCCCAAAACTTATTCCAGGGACTGGCAATATGGGTACAAACAAGCACTAGATTACATTGGTAAGCATAGGAATGACTATGATGAGATTGTATTCAGCAGAACCTATGGTGAACCTCACATGTTTACGCTGTTTTTCCTAAATTATGATCCTTCCAAATACCAAACGAATCCAAATCTGGTCAGGTTTGAGACTCACGATTGGGTTAGGGTTTTGCGGTTTGATAAATTCTACTTCCCTGATCTTGGAGACGAAGGTACTCAATTTGCAGATATTGTTAAACAAAATCCGGGAAAGAAACTGCTGTTTATTGGTAAGACGGAAGATTTTCCAAAGGAGATTCCAAGACTTTTATCTGTTGATTTTCTTGATGGTAAGAGAGCTTTTGATATTATAGAAGTGACTCCTTAGAGGATATAAAGATAAAATGCCGGCTTAAAATTGGGTAAAGTAATGGTATAAATTCTTTTAAGTTGTAATTTTTGATCGGGTTCATTAGAGACAGGTACTATATAAAGATTACCTTCATCTAATTCTTCTTTATCCCAATTAATATCTCTGATTTGATATTTATCAAAAAAGGTTCCTGCTTTGTCTCTTTTACTTTCTAATAGTTTATTAGGATCAAGATTTGTATAGTAGGGGATATATAAATGCGGAAGTCCTGAATACATATTCGCTGGTCCAAATCTGGGATCAATAATTATAAGGTTTAAATTTTGATATCTTGGTTTAATAAATAATGCAATTTGTTTATAGCCATATTGAAATCCTTCTCCTGAATCTTTGGGAAAATGATAATAAAAAATAGCTAAAAAATATAAAAAGGTACCAGCAAAAATTATTAAAAACGCTTTTTTCCAAATTTTTCCGGCAGTTTTCCAAAAAATAAACAACCCAACGGCACAAACAATTGAAATAGGAATTAAAGAAACTAGGTTCCTGGAAGTGCTTTGAGGTCCGCTAGTTAATGATGCAGTTATTGGGGAAGTTATTAAAAGTATATAAATAAACTTTGAGTTGCCTTTGAAAAATGAGCGTAGACTAAAAATTCCAATACAGAAGAACGGGAGAAAAATAAATAAGAATACTCCAAGTTGGAAAGGGTCTCCCTTAGGAAGTAAGTTATAGCCTGTAAAGAAAATATAGGAAGGATTAAAGTAGGATGAATATTTTTCTAAAAAAGCTTGTAGAATAAAAGATATCTTTTGCCAATAAAAGAAATTACCATCTTCGAGTTTCTTTGCCAGTGAGGGTTCCCGTAGTAGATTTTCAGTACCTGCTCTGGTAGTAGTCTGTAAATTACTTAGGAAATCTAGAACCAAGGGTGTAATAAGTACTAAAAATATTAATGCCCCAATATAATACTTGGGTTTTTTAGATATAAACTTAAAATTAAGCATATACAACAAAATAATAATAAACGGGGTGAAAACCCATTCCGTATGATAGCTATATACTGATAAGGTAAATGCAAAGAAAGAACTGAAGGTTATAAGATTGCTATTTTTTCTTAAGGATAAGAAAAATAAATATATCCCCAGGACAAAAAAGAATAAACCAATATTAGCTTCATAAGCCATGTGTGAAGTTAAAATATGCATAGGAGAGATAGCAAGAATAAGTGCGGTAAGTAGGCTAAGGTATTTATTTCTCGTTAGTTCAAAAACCAAAAGTCCTAAAATTAAGACAGTTAAGCTGCCCAAGAAAGCTGAAGGAGCTCTGGCAGCTATTTCGCTATTACCAAATATAATAGTTGTGGGGATTGATAGATAAATGGTTAGGGGGGCTTTATAGGTGCTATGCGATTGAAAGGATAAAGGTAAAAAGTGATTATGCTCATCCCTTAAGGTTTTTGAAACAGAATAAGCATCATAGGCAATTGATATTTCATCATTTGATAAATGTGGAGGGTTTGAATCCAAATTTATAAATCTGGTCAATACGGTTAGAACTGCAACTAAAACTACCAGTATCTTAAATTTCATATTTTGGGACTAATCAAAATAAAAATGCTTAAAATCCAAAGAGCAAAATATAACTTTTTATTTATACTTTGTGCACCTAAAATTATTAGATATATGAAAACTGGTGTTAATAAATAAAGCGATTGAAACTTATCAGGTGACCTATCAATACCGGAAGTTAACATGGTAATAAGAAAAGAAACTAAAAAAATACTTTTCAATTCCTGCTTTTGTGTAAAAATTTTGTAAAGACCTATAGATATTGGATACAAATTAGCGAGTAATAAAATATCATAAAGGTTTTTTAAGTTTAGGAAATCAAAAAAGTTTGTTAAAAGGGCGTAAACATAAACGAGTTGTGAGTATACGATTAAACGAGCTTTGTAGGGAATAAACAATGCGTCTTCCTGATGCCTATTCAAATTATAATTAACTTCCGGAGAATTAAAAATAAGTTGCGAATGTTGAATATCAAAAGGGTATTTGATAACCTCGCCGGAATAAAGATTGCCTAAAAATAAAAAGATAGCCCAAGCTATTAATACAAGACTATTTGGAAAATGTTTGTAAAGAGCTAAAATCCCTACTGAGATTAATGGTAAAAAGGAAATAAAGTAATTTGGTGAATAATAAAAAAGTGGAATTAATAATAAAGAAATTATTAGGAAGCTTCTGAACACACTTGTTTTGAAAGGTAGATATCTTCTAAATAGATATATTGATAAGCCTAGGGTGAAGAAGTTTGGTAAAATGGATAGTAAACTTAGATGTTGCATGAGTTGCATGATATGATTATATGGTTATAATATGGCTACGTCTATATCAAAATTACTCTCACCTAATTTTTTTTTAATTCTAATATGCTTATTTTTTCTGCTTACTCGTCTTTACAAAATTAACGAGATTCCTCCTTCTTTGTATTGGGATGAAGCATCTATTGGTTATAACGCTTACTCTATTTCCCAAACAGGGAAAGATGAGTGGGGAGAATTTTTGCCCATTCATTTTAGAGCCTTTGGAGAGTTCAAACTACCTGTTTATATCTATACCACTGCAATCTTTATTAAGCTTTTTGGTCTTAATGAATTTTCGATTAGGTTACCTGCGGTCCTATTTTCATTAATGACTGTACTTATTACCTATTTATTGGCGAAAGAATTATTTAGGGATACAAAATTAGCATTATTTAGCGCCTTTTTCCTTACTTGTTCCTCTTGGTTATTTATTTTTAGTAGGGCTGGGTATGAGGTCTCCGCAGGTTTAATGTTTTTTATTTTAGGGGTTTACTTTATGATTTTAGCAATAAAGAAAAAGTACTTGATAATTTTCGCAACTTTAAGTTTGATTCTTAGCATTTATAGCTATAATAGTTTTCGGATACTTGCCCCAATAGCTTTAATTCTACTTCTTTTTTTGCATATTCAGCCGATAAAGATAAAGAATTATTTTCTAATTCTTAGCGCACTGATTATTTTTATAATAAGTTTAACTCCCATTGTTAGATTACTTATTTATGATGCAGGCTTTGGTAGGGTTCAAGCTTTTACTTTGTTACCTACCATTCAACAAGTCTATGATCTTTCAGGTAAACCTCACCTGCAACTAATTTTTGATCGAAGTAAATCAACTGATTGGAACAAAAATTTTACTAATATCCTAACTAATTATTTTGTTCATTTTAGCCCCTCATTTCTTTTACTAGAGGGGGATTCAAATTCCAGAAATCACCCACAGGGATTCGGTCAACTATTCCTGACTGATATATTTTTAGCTCTACTGGGAATTTTTATCATTAAAAAGCAAAGGAAATTATTGCTTTATCTACCCATTATATTTCTGTTTTTAGGACCAATTCCTGCAATCCTTTTTAAGGAAGCGCCCCATGCTTTAAGATCGCTAACCGTGGTTCCGTTTTTATCTATACTAATGGCAGTTGGAGCAACATCTATTTCAAAACATTTTAAAAAAGCTCCATTTCTAATTATATTTATTTACTTACTCTTTTTTGTTTATTTTTTTCAAAATTTCATTAGTCAATATAATAGAGAATCCTCACAAGATTGGCAGTATGGATATAAAGGGTTATTTTTGGATTATAAAGATCAGTTTAATAAATTTGATAAGATTATTATTTCTGATGAATATGCTCAGCCGTATATTTTTGCATTATATTATCTGCGCTATCATCCGGAAAAATTTCGAAATGAAGTTAAGTATAACCCTGTAAATAACCGTGGATTCTCAGCAGTTTCAAAGTTTGATAAGTTTGAATTTAGGAAAATTAATAAAGAAGATTTAAAAGCTAAAAAAACTTTAATCTTTGCAACTAATTTAGACAAGCTGGATAATATAAGTCCATATGCAGAAATTAAATTCCTGGATGAGAAAACAGCCTTCTGGGTATACAATGAAAATTAAAGTTAAGATCTTTTTATTCTTAATTATTTTATTGGCTGCCTTTTTGAGGATATACAAATTAGATCAAGTACCACCCTCTGTTAATTGGGATGAAGCCGCAGCAGGATATAACGCATATGCAATAGCTAATTGGGGAAAAGATGAATGGGGTAAAGCATTTCCACTGGTATTTACTTCATTTAAAGATGATAAACACCCAATTCATATATATCTTACTGTACCGTTTGTAAAAATATTTGGCTTATCGGATTTTACAACCAGACTTCCCGGGGCAATAATTGGTGTACTTAGTGTTTTAGTAATTTTTTACCTGACTCGCATTCTTTTTAAGAACGATCTAACAGCCTTAATTTCCGCATTATTTTTGGCAGTTTCACCATATCACTTACAATTTTCCAGGGGATTATGGGAAGTCAATTTCGCACTTTTTTTCTTTATGTTAGGTCTACTGATGTTCTATTTAGCTTTACAAAAAAAAGGTTGGTTAATAAATATATCATTCTTAAGTTTTGGTCTTAGCATTTTATCCTATCATTCCTCAAAGATTGTAGTTCCCTTAATAGTTTTACTGCTTTGTTTTTTTTATTTTAAAGACTTAAGAAAATTATCAAAGAATTTTTATAGCGGTTTACTTATTTTTCTTGTCTTTATATCACTACTTTTCATAGAACCAAGGCTTTTAGGAACAGCAAGAGTTAAACAAACTCAACTAAATCTTGAAGATTTCGAGAAAACAACCATTTACAAAATGACAAAAAATTCTAATCTTGCGATTGGAGAAATTTTTTTAAAAAACTACATAAGCCATTTTACTCCTCAATACTTATTTTTGACAGGAGACCAGAGTCCAAGAAATTCAGTCAAGACTAGTGGAGAATTCTATAAAATCGACGCCCTTTTTATTTTAGTAGGACTTTTATATTTATTAAAATTAAGATCAAGGGTTACTCTAATTTTATTAGCCTGGTTACTACTATCTCCTGTTCCCGCCAGCTTAGTTGGAGGTGCGCCTAGTGCTACTAGGGCAGTTTTTATGATGGGTAGTATGCATCTTCTCTCAGCTTTTGGAGCAACTAAGATTCTGAAACTTACTAGGAATAAGATAAAATTATTAGCACTGTTTATTATTCTGCTTATTCTGAGCATAGAAGTATATTCCTACCTTAACTATTATTATAATATTTACCCGAAAAAGGAACCAACTGATTGGCAATATGGTATGAAGCAAATTGTAGAGTTTGTCAAGGATCATCCACGGTATCATACAATTTACGTAACAGAAGAAAGATCACAACCGTACATCTTTTTCCTTTTTTATTTGAAAGAACCTCTACCGGATTTTAGAAATACTGTAATATACAATCGTTTGGATAGTAAGAGTTATAAGTATAATACTGTTTCATCCTTCGATAAGTATTATTTTGGAGGTTGGGATCCTATTGAAAGCGCCCCTCTGCCCAGTGTATTATATGTTCTTACGCCCAGTCAGTATGATGGTTTAAAATATCGAGCAAAGTTTAATGTAGTAAGAATTATTCACTTCCCTGATGGAGGTAACGATTTCTATTTAGTGAGTGCACAATGACAAAGATTTCGGTAGTATTGGCCGTATATAACGAAGAAGAAAATTTAAGACAATGTCTTGAGTCGGTTGCTGATTTTGCTTGGGAAATTGTTATAGTTGATGGAGGATCCAAAGATAAAACAGTGCAGATTGCAAAAAGTTTTGGAGCTAGGGTAATATCGGCAGATAATCCTGCCGTATTTCATATTAATAAAAATAAAGCAATTGATGCGGCAAAAGGAGATTGGATTCTGCAGTTGGATGCAGATGAAGTAGTTACCAGAGAGTTATCCCAAGAGATAAAAAAAATTGTTTCAAGGAAATCCGAAATAAATGGCTATTGGATTCCCCGGAAAAATTTCTTTCTAGGAAGATTTCTTAAAAAGGGCGGTCAGTATCCTGATTATACCTTGCGGCTTTATAAAATAGGCAAGGGAAGGCTTCCGGCTAAAGATGTTCATGAGCAAGCTGTAGTTGAAGGTAAAGTGGGATTTCTAAAAAATGATCTTTTGCATCTAAGGGATAAAAATTTTGCAATCTATATTCAAAGATTAAATACATATACTGATTTGATTGCCACACAAATGAAGCAAAATGGAGTTAAAAAAGGTTTCATAACATCAGTAGATTATTTTTTTATAAAACCCGTTTGGTGGTTTGTGAAGACTTATTTCAGGCACAAAGGTTTTATCGATGGTTTTCCCGGTTTTGTTTTTTCATTGTTTTCTTCCCTGCGGTTTCCTATTGCCTATATAAAATTATTGATTGATAAAGGAGAAGATAAATGAAGATAGGCATTAACATTTTACCTTTAGAAACAGCTCATAAATCAAGAGGTATAGGTTACTATACGAAAAATTTAATAGATATTTTGGAAAAAGATAATGAAGTTGAAATTATTAAGTTTAGAAATCAGGATGAGTTAAAAAACGTAGATCTGGTTCACTATCCCTGGTTTGACCTTTTTTTTCACACATTGCCAATTAAGAAGAATTTTCCCACTGTAGTTACCATTCATGATGTGATACCGCTTATTTTTTCAGATTATTACCCAGTCGGTATAAAGGGTAAGTTTAATCATTTTCTACAAAAAATTGCACTATCAAACTGCGCTGTTATGACAGATTCACATGTATCAAAATTAGATATTATTAAACATCTTAAGATTGATAGTTCAAAAATTACAGCTGTCTATTTATCAGCCGATTGGCAGTTTAAAGTGTTACCGGATAGGGATTTAATTTATATTAAGAGAAAGTATCAGCTGCCTGATCAATATATATTATATGTGGGTGATGCCAATTGGACGAAAAATCTGCCATTTTTGATTGATGGTTTTAGAAAGCTTTTAGAATACAAAGAATTAGAGAATCTTAAACTGATTTTAGTAGGAGGAGTTTTTTTAAAAAATGTTGAAAATATTGATCATCCCGAACTTGAATCTTTAAAACTGGTTAATAAACTTATCAAAGAATATAGTCTTGAACAAAAAATCATCAAGCCGGGTAATTTGGAAGATAAAGAGTTAATTGCCTTTTATAATTTGGCTACTGTATATGTACAACCTTCATTATATGAAGGTTTTGGTATGCCTATTTTGCAATCTTTTGCTTGCGGCACACCGGTTATTTCTTCAAATAGGGGTAGTTTAAAAGAGGTAGGAGGGGATGCCGCAGTTTATTTCGATCCAACTAATGTAAGCCAGTTTGTCAAGATTGCCAGAGAGCTATTGTACGATAAATCGCTACAATCTAAGCTATCACGGTTGGGATTAAAACAGGCAGCCAGATTTTCCTGGATAAAATTCGCTGAGGAGATAAAAAAAGTTTACTTGAAGGTTATAAAATGAGGATTTTTTCCAAGATCAATACTGATACAAAAATTATCATAGGCTTATTTTTATCTTGGAGAACAGCATTAATTATTTTTTCTCTTATCGCTCTAAATTTTCCGTTGGCTTCAACATCCCGGTATTTAGGCGGGGGGCCAATAAATTTTCAGCTCTCACCTGAACTATTTGCTTGGGCAAATTTTGATGGAGAACATTTTCTATCAATAGCTATTTTTGGTTATAACGAGTTGGAACAAGCTTTTTTCCCAATTTTTCCTATGATAATTAATTTTTTTGCAAGCCCTTTTTCTTCCAATCTCTTAATCTCTATATTATCTTCAACCATTGTGGGTTTAATAATTTCAAATACCTCTTTCTTTATTGCTTTAATATTACTTTTTGAATTACTTAATTTAGATTATTCAAAAAAAATTAGTTTCTTAACTCTCATAGTGCTTCTTTGTTTTCCAACATCATTTTATTTCGGAGCTTTATATAGTGAGTCATTATTTTTATTGCTATCAGTCTCATCTTTTTACCTTGCAAGAAAAGGAAAATGGATTGAAGCCTCCTTAATAGGGGCCATTGCATCATCCACCAGAGTTTTTGGGATTATACTCCTTCCAGCATTACTGTTTGAAGCATGGCAACAAAAAGTACCTTTTAAGAAAATCATTTGGCTTTTTATGATACCTACTGGACTGGGAATTTATATGATTTACCAATATTTAAACTTCGGAGATCCTTTAGCTTTCTATAATTTACAAAAAGAAGTGGGGGAACAGCACCAGTCGGGTATTATTTTATTGCCACAAGTCTATTTTCGTTATCTGAAGATGCTTCTGACTGTTGACATGCAAAATCCTATTTATCAAACAATTATTTTAGAGATTATGGTGGGAATAACATTTTTCTTATTGCCCATTTACGGCTATTTTAAAAAAATTAGGCTATCTTATCTTTTGTATGCAATATTTGGGTTTTTATTAACAACAGTTCAAGGCAGTTTTTCTTCTCTGCCCAGATATATAATAGTTTTATTCCCAAGTTTTTTAGCATTGGCTATCTTTGTCAACAGCCTTCCAAAGTTTTTAAGAGTAATTTTTTTGTTTATTTCATGCCTAATTTTATTTGCCGAAACAACTCTGTTTTTGAGAGGATATTGGGTAGCATGAAGAAAATTTTCAATTTCATTAAACACCCGCTTTTTTCAGGTAGCGCCATAATGGTTTTAGGAAGCAATAGCATTAACCTCCTGAATTATATATATCATTTGGTGATAGGACGGATGTTAGGTCCTGCCTTTTATGGGGAACTGGCAGCTTTAATTTCTTTGATGGGGCTTTTGGGAATTATCCCTGGATCTTTGAGTTTGGTCATTATTAAATATGTATCGGGCGCAAAAAATGAGAGGGAGGTAGCAATTTTAATCCATTGGCTAAAAACAAAAGTCTTTAAGATTTCATTGATCTTTTTTATTTTCATAATTGTTATATCACCGGCTTTAGCCTCCTTTTTACATATTAATAAATTGAGCTATCTTTTTTTGATTGCCTTAGCTTCCCTTTTCGCCATCCAAACACTTTTAAATAGATCCATACTGCAAGGCCTGTTGAAATTTAAAGAGATGATGTTATCTGTCTTTTTAGAAAATGGGGCAAAACTTCTTGTTAGTGTGGCTTTGGTCTATTTGGGCTTTCGAGTCGGCGGAGCAATGTTGGCTTTTGTGATTGCGGCACTTTTGGGTTGGTTATTTACCAACCATTATCTCAAGATTCAAACTAAAGAGGAATCCAATTTTTCATTAAATCTAAAACCGATGCTGCTTTTTACTATTCAGATATTGGTACAATCTTTAGCTGTAACTTCGCTTTACTCTTCAGATTTAATCTTAGTAAAACATTTCTTCTCTTCTCATGACGCTGGTCTTTATGCCTCTTTATCTACGCTGGGAAAGATTATTTTCTTTGGAGCCGGTCCGATTGGATCGGTCATGTTTCCCATTGTTTCTCAAAGACATGCCAAAGGACTAAGGTATAAAAAGATCTTTCTTTACAGCTTCTTTGCAACAGCGGCAATATCTTTAAGTATTTTAATAGTTTATTTATTGTTTCCCAGATTTGCCGTAAACTTGCTTTATGGGTCTGCCTATTTGGAATCAGCCAATTTATTGGTATGGTTTGGTATTTTTATGACTCTTTTTACGTTTTCTTCACTGCTAATTAATTTTCATTTATCGCTGAACCGGACTAAAGTTGTGGTCTTACCTTTACTGGCTGCTATAGCTCAAATTGCAGCCATTTGGTTTTATCACCAAAGTTTATTTGATGTCATCCTAGTATCAATTATTGTAACTGCTTTACTACTAGTGTCTCTGCTTATATACTCTACCTATGGAAATAAGTTTAATATCAGTAATAGTTCCCGCCTTCAGGCAAGAGGGGGCGATAGTTAGGGATCTTAAGAGAATAAAAGAGGTTTTGGATAAACTGCGTTATCCAACTGAACTGATATGTGTTGTAGACGGAAAAATAGATAATACGTTTATTAATGCTCAAAGGTTTGCAAAAAAATACTCAAATGTAAAAGTCATAGGATATGAAACGAATAAAGGTAAGGGGTATGCTGTGCGGTTTGGGATGGCAGAAAGTAGAGGGGATATTGTTGGTTTTGTTGATGCAGGGATGGATCTAAATCCTAACGGACTATCTCTTCTTCTGGAACATTTTGAATGGTATAACGCCGATATTATTGTAGGTTCTAAAAGACACCCGGTTTCAAAAGTTGATTATCCTTGGCAAAGAAGAATTCTTTCAATGGGGTATCAATTTCTTGTTTTAGTGCTTTTCGGTTTAAAGATTAGGGATACCCAAGTAGGTATGAAATTTTTTAGAAGAGCAGTGTTGGAAAAAGTACTTCCCCGTTTACTGGTTAAGCGGTTTGCTTTTGATGTTGAGATGCTTGCTGTTGCAAATTATCTGGGATTTAAAAGAATTTTTGAGGCACCTATTGATATTAATCTAAGATTTGGAGGAACGTCTACTTTTACAAGCCAGAGATTTGTAAGAACAGTGCTTGCTATGCTTAAAGATACACTTGCAGTTTTTTACAGATTAAGGATATTAAATTATTATGCTGATGAGAATAAAAGAAAGTGGAGGTTTGACCGGAATTAAACTTTAGAGTTAATGTAATCTAAATAAAGGTAAAATCAAAAGTTGTAATGAAAGTATTATTTTTAATTCTTAGTATTGCTCTATTTCTGCGGGTGTGGTTTTTAGATATTTTTCCACCATCTATGATTTATGATGAGTTGAATTATGTCATGAATGCTAAATCTTTATATCACACGGGTAAAAATATTCCCTTAACTGCTTCAGCTTTGTTTTCTTGGGGAGAAAAGGATTTTGATGTAGTGATATCTGAGATTCCATCTTATGTCATTATGTTTTGGGTGGGTCCAAATCCTCTCTCTCAATTTAATTCAAGAATAATATATGCTATCTTTGGCGTTTTATCTGTTCTACTTGTATATTTAATTACTAAAAATCTATTAAATGAGAAAATTGCCAATTTTGCCGCCCTTTTTATGGCAGTAAACCCTTGGAGTATTCATACCAGTAGGAATGCGTTGGAGACGACTTTTGCCTCCTTCTTTTTTCTTTTGGGAACATATCTTCTTTTAAGTAAAAATTCCTGGAGAATACTTTTTTCTTTCCCCTTTTTTATTTTAGGCTTTCTAAGCTATCTGGGCGCTAAATTATTTTTTTTACCTTTAATTATAATTCTTCTAGTATATAAATTTAAAACTGATAAAAGTAAACAATCCAAATTACCATACCTTGCTATGGGTTTACTTACCTTTTTAACTTTTTCCTTATACACCTTGACTATTCATCATCAGCCTGCTGGGGCAAGGACGGGAGAACTATTAATTTTTGATCAAAGTTGGGCATCTGATATAGTCAATTTGGAAAGAAGGCAAGCAATACCAAATTTCGCCTTGCCTATTTTTATAAATAAGCTGACCATAACATTAAGGAGAGTGATTGATGTTTATTTAGGTGCTTTTGATACTACAGCTCTTTTTGCCCGTGGAGAGACAGTATCTGTTTACTCAACATGGGATTATGGACAATTTCATTATTTAGATTTCCCCTTAATAATTATTGGATTAATCACTCTGTTTACTTTAAAAAGAGGTGTTTTTTGGTTGACTATGTCAATTATTGCTTTAGCTCCATCAGTTTCGGCTATAGATAAGGTAGAAAAAACCTATGCTATTAGAGCTTTTTCAATGTTTCCTTATATGGTAATACTCTCAGGAGTAGGAATGTGGTCTTTGACCCAAATAGGAAAATTTAAAAAACTTATATTTATTTTCTTAATTAGTTTATATATAGTAGGGGTTTTATATTTTATTCATCTTTATTTTTTCAGGTATCCAATTTATTCCGCAGATCGCTGGTTTTTAGGAGAAAGAATTATAGCAAATTATGTAAAGCAAAGTCAGGATATTGCCAGTATTCAGAAGATTTATGTGGTTACTAATGAATCTTCAAAGGTAGTGTTTGAGCAATATCTATTTTATTCTGGAATGTATGAAACTAAACAAGATATCCTAAAAGCAAATCAAAAAATAAAAGCAAAGGATTTTTCTTTAAACAAGGCCACATTTTCTAGTGATTGTCCCAAAGGAGTAGATTTTACAAAAGGAGAGATATTAATTACCGATGCAAGGAATAAGTGTAATAGAGAAGAAAATGGTAAAAAAGGTATCGTGTCACTTGCTGATGCAGGAACCATTTTTGTAATAAATAATGATTTAGTATGCAATGATGTAGATTTAGCAAGATATATAAGAGTAATGAATACAAATATTTTTTACATGGAGAAAATGAATAGAAAAGAATTCTGCAAAAACTGGATAATTAGTTTCCCAAAGATATGAACATCTTCTCTTCAGTAAATGCAAGTCAACAAAGGGAAACTAATTCTGAAAATCAACCAAAATTTTTAGATCATAGGTTATACAATCTTTGGGATAAAGTACCAGTAAATTATTATCAAAAAGGCGTTAAAACAAATATATTTAGATGGATTTGGCATTATCATAAGATTAAACTTGCTAAAAGAATTATAAAAAGAATAAAGCTTAGTAATTGCTTAGATGTTGGTTGTGCCAGTGGATATATGATTTCTGAAATTGCTAAGTCTTATCCAAATGCTAAATATTTTGGAATAGATGTATTTGATAAAGCTATATCGTATGCTAAGAAAATTTATCCTCATATAAATTTTAGAGTAGCTTCTGCTGAAGATTTACCTTTTAGAAGTAACAGTATGGATTTCGTACTAAACTATGAAACCATAGAACATGTGGAAAACCCTTTAAAATCTCTACAAGAAATTAGAAGAGTTTTAAAGAAAAATGGTACTTTAATCTTAGCCATGGATTCAGTATGAATATATTAATTCTATCTTGGAGAGGACCTGGCCATCCCCATGCAGGTGGGGCAGAAAAATCTACCCATGAACATGCCAAAGGTTGGGTAAAGATGGATCATAGAGTGACTATATTTACTTCTTACTTTCCTGATGCAAAAAGAGAAGAAGTAATAGATGGAATAAATATAAAAAGGTACGGGAGACAAATGTTTGGAGTACAGTGGGAGGCGTTTCTATGGTACTTATTTAAGCCTCACGAAAAGTTTGATTTAGTTATTGATCAATTTCACGGTATTCCTTTTTTTATTCCATTCTACGTTCGAGGCAAAAAATTGGCTTTTATACATGAGGTGGCAAAAGAGGTATGGAGTTTAAACCCCTGGCCAAAACCCTACAATTTTTTCCCCAGCACTTTCGGCAGATTATTTGAGCCGCTAATTTTTTTATTTTACAAATATGTTCCTTTTATGACTGTTTCAAAATCTACAAAAGATGACTTAATTAGGTGGGGCATACCGGATAAAAATATTACTATTATTCACAATGGAACAAACATACCAAGAGGTTTAAAAAGATTTGAAAAAGAAAAAGAACCAACTCTTATTTTTTTGGGAGCCTTGAGTAGAGATAAAGGAATTGAAGATGCTCTAGAAGTATTTTCAATACTATCTACAAAAACGAAATGGAAGTTTTGGGTAGTTGGGAAGGGTGATGAAAATTATTTAAAAAGACTAAAATTGTTATGCAAGGAACTAAATATTGAACAACGAGTTGCTTTTTATGGTTTTGTTGAAGAGAATAGGAAATTTGAATTACTGTCAAAAGCACATTTGCTGATAAATACTTCTGTAAGAGAAGGGTGGGGATTGGTGGTTATTGAGGCAGCTAGTGTAGCTACACCCACTCTCGCATTTAATGTGCCAGGCCTTAGAGATTCTATAAAGGATGGTATTACCGGATTACTTTGTAAAAATAGGAATAATGTTGAATTGGCTGATTTGATTAAGAAAACCTTATCTAACGAAGAAAATTTAGATAAATTAAGCAAGAATGCTTATAAATGGAGTAAAAAATTTAGCTGGGAAAAATCCGTAAAAAAAAGCCTAACACTTATAGAAAAGATTACTCGGTCATGATATAGTTGAAAACCATGGATAAGGGTAAAAAGAAAAATGTTTTGATAACTGGTTCTGCAGGGCTAATAGGGTCTGAAGCTGTGAGATTTTTTTCTGATAAGGGGTTTAAGGTTATAGGGATAGATAATGATGCCAGAAAATATTTTTTTGGGCCTTCTGCCTCAACGGCTTGGAACAAAAGAAAACTAGAAAAAGAAATTAGGGATTATAAACATTACAGTGTTGATATTAGGAATCAAAAGAAAATTGAGGAAATTTTTAAGAATAACACAATTGATTTAATCATTCATGCGGCTGCCCAACCTTCACACGACTGGGCTGCTAAAGAGCCTTTAACTGACTTTACTATAAATGCTTTGGGCACTCTTATTTTACTGGAAGCTTACAGAAAGTTTACCCCTAATGCTGTTTTTATTTATTGTTCAACAAACAAAGTTTACGGAGATAATCCTAATAGGTTTCCGTTTGTAGAGTTAAATTCCCGTTATGAACTGTCTAAAAATCACAAATCTTATAACGGTATAGATGAGAGTATGAGTTTGGATGATAATACTCACTCAATTTTTGGAGTTTCCAAAACAGCTGCAGACTTAATGGTTCAAGAATATGGAAAATATTTTGGGTTACCTACGGGAATTTTCAGAGGCGGTTGTTTAACAGGACCGGCTCATTCACCTGCTCAATTACATGGGTTCCTTGCTTATTTAGTAAGCAGTATCGCAGATAATAAAGAATATACAATTTTTGGATATAAAGGAAAACAAGTGAGGGATAATCTTCACTCATATGATGTGGTGAATGCTTTTTATCATTTTTATTTAAATCCAAGAAAAGGTGAAGTTTACAATATTGGCGGATCAAGACATTCCAACATTTCGGTTTTGGATGCAATAGAAAAAATTGAAAAAATTTTAGGTAAAAAAGCAAAAGTTAAATATAATCCCAAAAACAGAATAGGTGATCATATTTGGTATATTTCGGATGTTTCTAAATTTAAAAGCCATTTCCCAAAATGGGAGTATACATATACTTCAGATCAAATCCTAGAAGAACTTTGCAGATATGCTGTTTTGTATAGAAATTCTAAGTCTTAAGTAATCCTTTTGCATTTAACTCCTTTGAGGCTTGGTCAAATAAATCTTTTGCTTCGATCTTTTCTCCCCATTCGATTAAGTCTTTCATTCCTTCTTCAAAACTCCATTTAGGTTTCCATCTTAAAATTTTTTCAATCAATGAAATATCTGCAGTGCAGTGTCTCACATCGCCAGATCTGAATTTTTCTGTGATCTCTGGTTTTATGTTTTTCTTTAAAAGTTTTGCCAAAATTTCAGCAATTTCTTTTATGGAAATAGGTTTTCCGGTCCCCAAATTAAATACCTTCCCAAATGACCTTTCATCATCAAGGCAAACTACATTTGCATCCGCGATGTCGTAGACTGATATAAAATCTCTAGTTTGCAAACCATCCTCATACACAATTGGCGGGTGACTGTTTTTTAGCCTTGATAAAAAAATAGCAGCAACGCCTGTGTATGGGTTAGATAATGATTGTCTGGGTCCATATACATTAAAACACCGAAGAGCCGTAGCTGGAATCCCATAAGCTTTGCCAAAAATCATCACCATATCTTCTTGGGATTGCTTTGTTACTGCATAAACTGAATTGCAAGAAAAAGGCTGGTTTTCCGGTATGCCAACAGGTTTCAGTAATCTTTTGCAATTTGGACAAATTAACTCCCACTCTCTTTTACTCATCTGCTCATCAGATCTCAAGGGAGGACGAACTAATCCACACTTTTGGCATTTGTATAAACCTTCTCCATAAGCACTCATAGATGAGGCAACAAGCATTCTTTTAACTTTATGTTTGTTATTTGCGAGAAAATCTAAAAGTCTTGCGGTACCCAAAGTATTGTTATAAATATAATGCTCTATTTCATACATGCTTTGTCCAACTCCGACAACTGCCGCTTCATGAAATACGGTATCAATATCTTTTAGGGCTTTTTCCAAATCTTCTTTTTTTGTAACATCACCTTTTATAAACTCTGCCTTCTTGCTTATATATTTTGGAATTTTCCCCTGATGCACTTGGCGAGTTAAGTTGTCTAGAATTCTTACTTTGTATCCTTCAGAAACTAATTTATCTACAAGATGAGAACCGATAAAACCTGCGCCACCTGTTACCAAAATATTTTTAAATTTCATATGGATTTTGATATTTTACTACATTTTGGGTTATAGTAGCCGAAAGCTGCTTTAAGTTGAGATAATAAGAAATCGAAGTTGCCTTTTAAAAATGAGATTTTGGTATGAACCTTTCCCTTTGGATAAGTTCTTGAAACGGGAATCTCTTTTGTTTTTAATCCCAGCTGATTTGCTCTTACTGTTAAATACATATTGAATTCATACCTGACAAATATATCTCTAAATGGTTGGACTTTTGGATGAAGAAAATATCTTTTACTATAACCCCTGAAACCATTTGTTACATCCGTATACCAAAACCCTGCCCCTAAACTTAAAATAGGAGCTGCCAGAAGTCTTACTGCAAGAAAACGAAGAGGGGGAGTATTAATGGCTTTTCCGCCCTTTATAAATCTTGACCCTTGTACATAATCAAAACCTTCATCAAGTGCATTGATAAAATTTGGGATTGCTTCCACTCCGTCTTTATTGTTTCCATCTATCTGAATTATTCCTTCATATCCTTGTTTTAAAGCATATGAAAATCCCATTCTAAGTTGTGTCCCTTGTCTTCCTGGACTTTTTAATAAAAGTTTCGTTCTAACGCCTATTTTTTTTAAAAATTTTGGATCGGTTGATCCATCGGTTGAACCCCAATCGGCAATAACAATATCTGCCTGCTTGGAAAAGGGTAGCATTCTTTGGAGCTGTTTTTTAATTTCTTCCCCTTCATTCAAAACTGGAATACAAATACAATATTTGGTTTGTTTTTTTCTAAATTCATGTATTTCATAGATTGGTAGTTGCCAGTATCTATCTTTTATCATATATTAAAGGTTGTGTATAATCTACCATTCATTTATAATTCTCTCAAGTAGCGACATGAAAAAAATACCCTTACTTTTTTTGTTAACAAGTGTCATTATAGTTTATGCAGCTTTTCCAGTATATGCAAACCAGCCTGATTTACCTCCTGTTAAAATTACCCCAGAATCTTTTTATTATCCTCTCAAAAGAATAACCGAAAAAATCAAGGTCAATTTATATATTGATTCTAATAGTAAGGCAGGCTACTATAAAGATCTAGTGCAAACTCGTATGGCGGAATTAAAATATATTGTTGATAAAGATTATCTGGATCAAGTAGAAAAGTCTACCCAAAGAGTATCATATCAGGTGGGGGTTTTAACAGATTATGTTGCTGGGAAAAAACTAAATAATAATAGACAAAGTCTAGCAGATTTATATAAAGAAGATAAAATTATTTTAGAAAAATTAAGAGATAAATATCCTGCAAACTCAAGCTTTTGGATGCTGGTTCAACATGTTATTAATTCAATTGATATAAACCTGCAAAAGCTTTAAAATGATACATAGGATTCCCCGCTCACTTCTAATCTTTATTGTTATTATTCCTCTGATCTTTTTTCTCGAATCTAAACTTCTTGCTCCTCACTTAAGATATGGTTTTGCAGATGTGGATTGGGGATATTTGTATCAATATAAAATACTGGGTGAGGCACCTCTTGCCAAAATATATCAAGTTTGGAAAGGCGTGGGAGTTTACACATACGGAGTTTATTATATGGGAATTTTAGAGCATTTTTTTCCAATTGATGGTTTTAATTTCATAAACATACATAAAGCCAACCATTTTTTTAAATTTTTATCTGCCATCACTTTATTCCCTTTGGTTTTAGCTTTTACCGGCAAAAGATTACTGGCAGCTTTAGCCACAATTCTTTATGCTGTTGCCTATTCTGCAGTAGCACCTTTGTATTCAGCACAGGTTAGTGGTTACTATATAGGGATAACATTGATGAATATATTTGCCACATACTATATCTTAATAGTAAAGAATAATAAAAGTGGAGTGATATGGTTAATTGTTGGTGCTTTCTTATTCCCTTTGACGTTATTTATTGCCACTGAAAGGATGTATCCTTTAATACCTTTAATATTTTTGGGGGAGTTTTTTTGGATGCTAAGTCAAAAATTTTCTAGATCAATTGTAAAATCTTCCGTTATAAGACAAATTGTATTTTTTTCTCCTTTACTATTGTTATATTTTCTGGTTCATTTTGGCGGACCTAGCCAATTTGGTGGGATATCAAGTTTTTTTGGTAATACCAAAACTATTTTCCAAAAGATCGCAGAGGGATATTGGCAGCTCGCTCTAAAT
The DNA here is from genome assembly GCA_007376405.1 of Microgenomates group bacterium Gr01-1014_7. Lineage (GTDB taxonomy): Bacteria > Patescibacteriota > Microgenomatia > Daviesbacterales > UBA10151 > VMGD01. Next base: position 45,781 of record VMGD01000001.1, on the reverse strand, counting down.
CCTCCAATTTCCCTGGCAAGTCTATTCTTTCCAAGAGAATATTGGGGACTGATAGGTTCTGACAAATATGCTTTAAATGGATTTGGCGGATATCTAGGATTCTTTTTAGGGCCATTTTCGACTTTCCTCATTTTTACAGTCTTTTTAAGCATACTTATCTTAAAAAAACGGCTAAGATTTATATTAATAAACTCTTTTTTGGCTATCGCATTGGGTGCCATAGTTTACATACTAGCAAGTCACCAACTCTTCAAAGTTGAAGCTTTAAGACTATCTTTTGACACCATGTTTCTGAAGCCCGCGCTGATAGGGGTATTTATCATGTCTTTGACTCTATCATTGCTAATTGAATGGCTATTAAATGATAGAAAAGGAGGTTATCTTTTATATCTTTTCATAGGCCCGGCTATAGCCTTTCTTATGATTTTTGTAACTTGGCTCCCTTCAGATTACACTTTAATTGTAGCAGGAGTTCACAGGTATTTGGCAATTCCGGCGATTGGCTCTTCCTTTTTTATCGCCGCACTTATTACACTTTTTTATGAAAAAATTAAAAATACAAAATTCTTAAATAATTTTTCTTGGCTCATTTTATTAATAATTATACCCATAATTCAATTCAATTTTTATATAGTAGGTAAGTATTTTAATCAAGAGTTAAATGATTCAGGTATGAACGGAGAGCAGCAAAAAAGAATAAAAAGTGAACTATTATCTTATATGGGCAATTTTGATTTGAAAGAACCCACCTTATTTTATTTTGATGAAGAGGATCGTGAAAATGGATATTTTCTTGAAACAACAATAATAGCAGGTTTTCCTACCTGGATTAGATTTAGGGGTAGAAGTATGCCGCTGGATGGGATTACTCCGGAGTATATAAGAAACATGGATCTCGGTTCTGAAACAAATGTTTATTGTACCGGAGCCAATGTTAATTGTCTGGGTAAGCTCAAAAGTTATGTCACTTTGCGAAATGGAGAAAAGGGTGTTTTATATAAAAATGTATTTTATAAACCCAAGAGATTTTATGCTTTTAGGTTAAAAAATAGGAATGTATATGATATAAAAAGTGAAATTTTACAAGAAATAGGTATATCTAACTAAGTTTTTTTATCATGTTAAAAGTTCTGATCTTTGGAGGAAGTGGATTAATCGGCTCTAGAGTAAGAGAGCTTTTGAGCCTTAAGTATCAAATAGTTGCTCCTTCTCATCTACAAATTGATGTTTCTAATAACAAGCAAATTGAACAAATTATAAAAAGATCTAAACCTAATTATATTATCTATGCTGCAGGTCTTACCAGTATGGACGAGGCAGAGAAATTTCCTGAATTAGCTTATTCATTGAATGTCCACGCACCTGCTCACATTGCAAAGTTTGCCGCATCCATGGGTATTCCTATTCTCTATTTTTCTACTGATGCAGTTTTTGACGGTTCTAAAAGCGAGAAGTCTTATACTGAGGATGATAAACCTCATCCTGTATCTTCATACGGTAAATCAAAACTACTAGGTGAGCAAATGGTTATGAATGCATTTGAGAGAAATTGTATAGTTAGAGTTATTATGGTCTATTCACGCAAATTTACTAAAAGAAAGAGATTTGTCCAAACTGCCATTGAGACTCTCAAAAAGGGAGAAAAGTTTTATGGAGTGATTGATCAGGTAGTTAATCCAATATACGTTGATGATGTTGTTGCAGCAGTTGATTTGCTACTTGAATCTGGAAGTTATGGCATTTATCATTTAGGAGCAAGAGATTATGTTACAAATTATGAATTCGTAAAAAAATTGGCAAAGATTTTTAATCTAAATGAAAATTTGGTAAAAGGAATATCCTTTGAGGAATTTTTTAAAGAAAAGAATGCTTTAAGAACTAAATTTTGTTGGCTGGATACATCAAAGTTTAGAAAAAAATTTGGAGAGAATGTACTTCATTCTATTGATGAAGGTCTTTATCTATTCAAGAGTAATTTCGATCTTTGAGAAATACCCCAAAAGTACCAGTAAATATATTTTGGTAACCACTTTAAAAGCTTAAATTTAGATTTGCCTAAAGTTCTTTCATACCAGGTTGAGGGAGTTTCTGTAATCTTGAAACCTAAAAAATGAGCTTTGATTAAAATTTCCATAGTAAACTCCCAACCTCCCTGTGACTCAATTTTTATTTTTTTAAAAATTTTTCGGTTATACATTTTAAAACCGTTGGTTAAATCTGAAGTAGGAATACCTAGCAGTATGGGTGTGGTTAGTCCTGCAAATTTTGAGAGATAAGTTTTTACTAAACTTCCACCTAGCTGTTTTCCGCCTTTGGAATAACGAGTTGCACAAACTATGTCATACCCTTTTTTTGCTAATTCGTACATTTTATTGATAGTCTTTGGTTCATCAGCAAGATCTCCCGACATTACTACCAGAAAATTACCGTTAGCTTTTTTAAATCCGGTTTTGCATGCATTAATTAAGCCAGATTCAAAAATATTTTTTATCAGTTTGATATTTTTAAACTTTCTTTTAAGTCTTTTTACAACAGGCATAGTATTATCCTCATCGAAATCATATATGATTAATACTTCGTGTTTTATATTAACTGAGCTCTCTAGACCATAAATAAATTTTGTTATATTAGTACCCTCATTATAGACGGGTACAATAACGCTAAGATATATTTTGTTGATTCTTTTGGACATAAGTTTTGATCTTTATTAGTCTATGATTATTTCAGAAGATTAGCAATAACATCATAAAGTACCTACAAAATAGCAAATGATTATGATATGATCGTGACAATTAAACCTATGCCAAAAAATATTTCTAATACCGCCTACGACTTAGTTATTATAGGTGGGTTGGGTCATGTTGGTCTCCCGCTAGGGATAGCTTTTGCCGAAAAAGGATTAAAGGTATGTCTTTATGATATTGATAAGAAAAAAGGTGAAATGGTTCGCAAAGGCAGGATGCCTTTTATAGAGCATGGAGCGCAAGAAATATTGGAGAAAGTTTTAAAAGAACAAAGATTATCAGTATCGCTTAACATTAAAGATATTTCTAAAGCTAAATACGTGATAGTAACTCTTGGTACTCCTGTAGACGAACACCTTACCCCAAGAACTAGGGCTTTTTTGGATTTTTTTGAAAGTGTAAGAAAATATCTAAGCCCCAATCAAGTAATAATTATCAGAAGCACCGTCTATCCGAATACCTGTGAACAATTACTGAGAATGCTGGAAAATGGTAAACAGTGGCATATTGCATATTGTCCTGAGCGTATTACTCAAGGGTATGCTACTCAAGAACTGAGGGAATTACCTCAAGTTATAGCAGGATTAAGTGACCATGCAATAGAAAGTGCATCCGCATTGTTTAATATGATTGCTCCAAAAATTATCAAAACTTCAATGGGAGAGGCAGAACTGGTTAAATTATTTTCAAATGCCTGGAGGTATATTCAATTCGCCTTAGCGAATCAGTTTTATATGATCTCTCAGAAATTTGGTGTTGATTATGAAAGAGTACGTTGGGCTATGAAAGAAGGTTACGCAAGAGCGGCCAATCTCCCTTCAGCCGGGTTTGCAGCAGGTCCTTGTCTTTTAAAAGATACAATGCAGCTGGCAGCTTTTGATGCTAATAACTTTTTATTGGGACACGCAGCCATGATGATAAATGAAGGTCTTCCTAACTTTATAGTGGAAGACTTAAAGAGAAGATATGATTTAACAAAAACTAAAGTAGGTATTTTAGGCATGACATTTAAAGCGGATATAGATGATATACGAGACTCACTTTCGTACAAGTTAGGAAAGATCTTAAGATTTAATGGTGCTGATGTTTATTATTCAGATGAATTTGCCAAAAATTCTGACTTTGTTTCCAAAAATAAACTAATGGAGATTTGTGATGTTGTAATTGTGGCTGTTCCACATTCTAATTATAAAGGAATGGTGATACCTAAAAAGGTTGAAGTAGTGGATTTGTGGGGGGTAGCCAGAGGAGGAAGGAACTCTATTCAGCAATTGGTAGGAATAAAGAAACCTGCTAAAAATAAATGATAGATAAGAGAATACCTACCTGGTTAACTAAGCAGGATTATCAGTTTGTAACAAAGAAAATCCAGTACAGAGATTTGATAATAATCATATAATGATTATATAGTATAGTACACATGTATTTAAGCATATGAAAAAGAGAAGTGAACACCCATTTGTATCTGTCATGATTGCTGCTTTGAATGAAGAAAAAAATATAGAAAGAACTATTAGAGAAACCATAAAGATCAAAAAATATAAGCTGGAAGTTTTAGTTGTGCTTGATAGTAAGACGACAGATCATACAGGAGAGGTTGCAAAAAAAGCAGGAGCTAAGGTTATTCATACCGGTAAATGGCTGGGAAAAGGAGCAGCTCTCCGACTTGCCCTTCCTTCTGCCAAAGGTGACATAATTGTCCAAATGGATGCTGATTATCAGTTTATGCCCTATGATATACCTAAACTTGTGGAACCTCTTCTTAGCGGTTATGATGTTGCTCTGGGTAGTCGGTATGAAAAGGGTGGTAATCCTGAAAAAGGTTCTGTGACCAGACTGAGACGTATCGGCATTTATGCTCTTTCACTTCTTACTTCATGTTTCAGTGGGCAAAGGATTACAGATATGCCAGCAGGATTTAAGGCATTTAAGAAGAAAGCTTTGGAGGATATTAATATGCAAATAAATCATTATGGATATGAGGCAGAAGTGATTATTAAAGCAGCTCAAAAAAATTATAAAATTATTTGTGTCCCCATTGATTATAAGACTCGTGTAGTTGGTAACTCAAAATTAATTCCTTTTAAGGATGGTTTTTTATTTCTAAAAACTATTTTAAGTGTTGGTTTTAGAGGATTATGAAACACTATCTCGTTACGGGAGGAACAGGATTCATTGGAAGCAGTCTTACCAAATCTCTTATCAAACAAGGACATAGGGTCAGAATCCTAGATAATGACTCTAGGGGTGAGATAGCAAGACTTAAAGATATTGAAGGCAAGTTTGAATTTATAAAAGGAGATATTAGGGATAAAGAGGTAGTTGAGAAAGCTTGTCAAAAGATAGATTGCATAATCCATCTAGCATACATAAATGGAACAGAATATTTTTATACAAAGCCTGAATTAATTTTAGAAGTCGGTGTGAAGGGTATTATTAATATATTAGATGGTTCTATTAAACATAAAGTAAAAAATTTTATCTTAGTATCCAGTTCTGAAGTCTATCAAACTCCTAATATTATTCCTACACCAGAAACAGTTGCCATGGTTATTCCTGATCCATTTAATTCCAGATACTCCTATGGAGCAGGAAAAATTATTTCAGAAATTTTGGCCATAAATTATGGACGTAAATTTTTTAATAAGGTAATGATTGTTAGACCTCATAATGTCTATGGTCCGAATATGAGATTTGAACATGTGATACCACAACTAACTTTACGAATAAAAAAAATAATTGGAGATAAAAAGGGTAAAGGCGTTATTAGGTTACCAATACAGGGTTCTGGAAAAGAAACTAGAGCTTATATGTATATTGATGATTTCACAGATGGTTTATTAACAGTTTTAGATAAAGGCAAACATTTAGAAATTTATAATATTGGCACAATGCAAGAAATTACAATTTCGCAGCTAGCCGAAGAAATTGGTGCATGTTTTAATGTAAAGATTAAGATAGTTCCCGGAAAATTGACTAAAGGCAGTACTTTACGTCGTTGTCCGGATATAACAAAACTAAAAAAGCTAGGTTTTAAGCAAAAGACTTCTTTGAAAGATGGTTTACAAAAAACAATCGAATGGTATAATGCCTTTGCCCATTTACAATTTAAAAATGATTAAGCTAAATTTGAAATCTGTATTTGGAACCGGTGGTAGTGCTGTAGTAGAAAATTGCCAAATTTGTAATAATTCAAATTTGAAATCCGTTTTGTTCTTGGGATATTTGCCTCCTGTTAACCAGCTGCATCCTATTGGCTCAAAACCTAAAGAACAACCCAGTTATCCAGCGGAATTACTGTATTGTTCTAAATGTCATTTAGTTCAACTCGGTTTAGCGGTAGACCCCCAAATAATTTTTCCTAAAGAATATCCTTACACAAGTGGAACAACAAAAGTATTAAGAGATAATTTCGCTGATTTAGGACAAGAAGTAAAGAAAATCATTGGTTTACATACAGAAGATTTAGTAGTGGATATTGGAAGTAATGACGGTACACTGCTTAGTAATTTTGTTTCATATGCTAAGGTTTTAGGAGTTACTCCGGAGGATATTGGCAAATTAGCTATTGAAAAGAATATACCTACAGTATTGGATTATTTTAGACCTGAAGTAGTTGATAAAATTAAGAAAAAATATGGAAAAGCAAAGGTTGTCACAGCTGCCAATGTATTTGCACACATAGAGGATGTGAACGGGGTCTTGGATAATATTGTCTCCTTACTTCAAACAGATGGTGTGTTTATTTCTGAATCACACTATCTTTATCCACTAATAAGAACAGTCCAGTATGACACTATCTATCATGAGCATTTGAGGTATTATTCTTTGACTAGCTTAAGTTATCTCTTAAAGAAGCATGGACTGGAAATTTTTCATGCAAAACAAATACCCTCGCACGGAGGCTCCATAAGAGTATATGCTGCCAAAAAAGGTTTATATAGTAAAAATAAAAGCGTCACTGAAATATTAGCAAAGGAAAAAGAAGTGGTTACTAGCATGGATAGCTTACTTAAATTTAAAGATAGGGTTGTATTATCAAAATTAGGATTGCAAAGCTTGCTTTTTGATATCAAGAAAAAAAGAAAAACAATCTTTGGGATAAGCGCTCCTTCAAGAGCCAGTACCTTGATCAATTATTTAGGTTTAGACCAGGATATATTGGATTGTGTTGTGGAAATTAAAGGTTCTTATAAAATAGGAAAATATATCCCCGGTACAAAAATACCTATTCTTGAAGAATCTATATTATTTAAAGATCAACCTGATTATGCTTTGCTTTTATCATGGCACATCGCAGAAGAATTAATACCAAAATTAAAGCAAAGAGGATTTAGGGGTAAGTTTATTATCCCTTTACCAGAACCTAGAATTGTTTAACTAATTATTAAGCGTTTGCCTTAATTTTTCTCTGGCTAAATCCGTTATATTAATAAGCCTGTCTGCGCCCTCAAGATGATAAGCAAATACATTATCAATAGGTATTGGATCTATGGCTGTACCGATATGCCTTTTAAAAGATTTTCCATCTTTGACAGCAGATATAACCTCATCCCAAGTGTCCATTATTGCTGGAATTTGAGCATCAGAAGTAAGATTATAAAGTAAGTACATGTGCGGTGGAAAACCAAAGGCTATCACACTATACAAGATGTTTGCATTAGCCACGGTGCCATCTCCTTCAAAATAAAAAATAATCGGACGAGATGTTTTGCCAACTGCGGGAACATATGGCATTTGAGACCAAACCCTATTATAAAGTTCTTGTGAACGGATATCTTTTAATTGACTCAAATAGGAATGAGTTGATATTACATGAATAATAACTAAAATCAGCAAAAACGAAAAAATATTGATCCGCTGCTTTATATTTTTTCCTAAACCAATAATAGTTGCCAAAAAGATTGAAATCCCAACAGCGGAAACTATGAAATATCTATAGGGAGTAGGAAATATAGTATTAGGTACCCACCACCATGCAAAGAAAAAAGCCAATATTGACCAAGAAAAAGATAAAAATAATGACGTAGTGATATTTATCTCTTTAAAAAATTTTAAGATTAAGGAAAGTATGATAATTATTGCAAAGCCTCCAAGCGTTAAAGAAAGGATATACTTCTCATCAAAAAAAATGGTTGCGTTAAACTGATGAATTAATAAGGTAATTATTATCCATAACAACCCGGCTATTCCATTTCTCCAAAAAAAATTACTTGATAAAGAAATATTCTTCATTAAAACAAAATTTAGTAACAAGAAGCCCAAAAATGCCGGAGTAAGATAGATAAAAATAAGATTCACATACGAAAATGTTGGTATACTATATCCTAATAATTGATCTGGACCAAGGAGGAAACTCCGTAAATCCGGAAGAAACATAGCGCCAAACATAACAATAGGATAAAAAATAAAGTCAAATCTTCCATACTTAAGCATAGTTAAATCCGTAGTTATTCCTATATTAAGTCGTTGACTTATTTCTTCGGGAGGTCCTTGTGAATGTCCGGTGTATCTTATAATTAAGAATATTAAAATTATTATTGTAAGTCTTAAGATAATTTTTTTTAATGTCTTTTTATCTCTTTTTTGAAAAAACCAGAATGTCTCTAATAAAAAAATAAGTAGCAATGACCCATGCATTCTAATAGGGGTAATAACATATGCTAAATAGTAAAGTAAGCCGCTAATAATAAGCAGTAACTTAGGTTTTTTATCCTCACGGGATTTAAGAAAAAAATATAAGAATAAATTAAACAATGCTATGGTAATATAGGAGGGCATATTAAAGACCCAGTTGGTTGTATCAATGCCTATGGCGGTAATTGAGAAAAAAAGTATTGCAAAAAAGGCTGCCAATTTACTTTTGGTTAGATATAAAGTAAGTGGATAAAAAGAAACAGCAGCGATAATTCTGAATATATATGAAGTGAGATAATAAAGTGATGATTGATAACCGTATATTTTTTGTAGCAAGCCCATAAGGATGTCTTGTGCGCCGTATGGAGTTAAGAAGTACTTGAGATGAGTCGACGAATTATCCTGGGCAAATGGTCCTAATATTTTACTATATCTATAGAAAGCCAGCCAGTCGTCTCCAAAAAGAGCTAAATTAAAAGAAGGGAAAAATGTAAACAAACTTAATAATACAATAAGAAGAATTGATATTATCGACCTCATTTATTTTTACTTACTCTAAATGCTATATGTGTGAATGGATACCAAAAGGGTTTTTTCAGTTTAATATAATCATAGTTGGCAGATAGTTTTTTGAATAATTGCTTCCATTCATTAGCACTCCTAAATGCTAAGGGAGTATTAAGATCATCATAGTGGAATTTGTTAAGTACAATGTCTAATATTTTGCCACCTGTACCAGCTTCGTATTCAAAAATAAAAACATTTTTTCCAACTCTAAGAGCCTCACTTATTACCTGCTCCTGTTTTGGTTTATCAATGTGATGTAAGACATCATTAAATAGAACAACATCAAAACTATGTTTAGGAAATGGAAGTTTATCGCCTTTTACCTTAACGAATGGAATATTATGAATTAAATAGTTTTTAACATCACATCCAGTAATCTTAAGCCCTAATTCTTTCTTTAATATATTGGCAACTATACCTGTTCCACAACCCACATCTAGCGCTTTCCCGTTTCTTTTAAACCAACTCTTATAAATTGAAATTATTAACTTAGCTCGATACGGAGTGGTAATAACTGATATATTAAATTTCTTCATGGTACCTTCAATAGTTTCTCCCGTGCTTGAGTGGTGAGGTTTATAAGATGATCTTTTCCTTCAAGTTTAAAAGCGTATACATTATCTATGGGAATTGGGTCTTTTGCAATACCATACTTTTTTAAAATTTTTCCATCATTAACAGCAGACACCACATCTTCCCAAGAATCCATCGCTTGTGGTATTTTATTACTTTCAGTAATATTGTAAAGCAGAGCCATGTGAGGTGAAAAACCAAAGGTGATACTATCGTGTAGGATACTGCCATTAGTCCCGTCTCCTTCGAAATAGAAAATAGATGCTTTTTCTTTTTTGCTAATTTCCGGTATATAAGGAATAGATGCCCATATTTTATTGAAAATTTCTTGACCATGTCCGGAAGATATTAATTGATTCTCATACATTCTGGTTGAATAAATATGTATTATTAATAAGGGAACAAACATCATGAAGATCGTAATCTGATTACGCTTGCTTTTTCCTAAACTTATAAGACCAGATAAAAATATAGCCGCTCCAGCCGCTCCAACAATAAGATATCTGTGAGTTGTTAAATATAAGGATTCAGGTTTCCACCACCACGCATACAAATAAGATAGTAATATCCATGCAAGCGACAGAATAAGTAAAGTTGAAGTAGATTTTAGCTTTATGTTTTTAATTATCAACATCAGACCAAGGATAAATATATAACCACCTATTAATAAAAGTGAGTTATAAGCAGCTGAAGAGAAGGTGGAAATGTTACCTTTATAAAAAATGATTGCAATAATTGTCCAGACAATTGTAAGAGCAAATAAAATGCCAAAGAAATCTCTCTTTAAATCATAGGTTAATTTCATAAGAAATCTAGATACTATAACAAAAATCAGTAAAATTGGTAGCACCATATTTATGATAAGATTTTTGATTGATGAAACTTGGCCCGAAAAAGGTAAAATAGCATCTGGAATAAATATACTTCCAAAAGATGCCAATGGATATGCTAGGAAATCGTATCGCCCTTGATTAAGAAATAATTTGGCAGTACTAATACCTTCCCTAAACCTATCAGCGGCCTCGGTAGGCTGTCCAAACGAAGCGCCAGTAAAACGAATGAATAAAATAGTTACTACTACTAACGTGAGCCTTACAAGAGATTTTCGAGCAAAAATGAGATTTCTTTCTTGGAAATTCCAGATAATTTCCAGCAGAATAAGTAAAGGTAATGTAGCATGCATTCTAATTGAAGAGGTAATATAGGCGAGATAAAAAAGAATTATTGCAGGTACCAAAAAAATCGTCCTTTCTTCCTCTTTAGATCTTAAATAAAAAAATAGAAAGAGACTAATAAAACCGATGGCTAAATAAGAAGTCATATTGAATACCCAATTGGTAGTATCGAAACCAGTAGTTGTTACACTGAAAAAAAGAACTGCAAAAAAAGCGGATAATTTATTTCTGGTTAGATAAAAAGTAATAGGGAAGAGTGAAAAAGCAGCAAAAAGTCTAAGCAAATATGAGGTTATATAGTAAAAAGTAGAATTATAATTGTAGAGTTGTTCCAGTATACCCATAAAAACTTGAGTGGGGCCATAAGGAGAGAGGTATTCGTGCAAATGTTTTGAAAACCCTGCAGAAATAGACCCAACGTCACTGACATACCTATAGATCACCAACCAGTCATCACCAAATAATGCCAAATTAAAACTTGGGTAAAGAGTAAATAAACTAATCAGTAATATAGAAAAAATAAATAAGAAATTCTTCGATAATTTAAGCAGCATAGATAATTTAAGTATAACTTAATATTTTAGTCTGAACATTTTATTCTACCATTCAGTTTAATAAAATCATAGTAGTATATAAGTTAAACTTATCTAATCGAAAGGTATTTCTTAATACGTATGATATCATTATAAGTATAATATTTTTTTATGAATACCTCTCTTTCCGTCGCTACGTATAATATAGAATATTCAAGACGTCCTCAGTTATTAATAAAGACAATTATTCAGATGATACAAAACGGAGTGAATGTATTCTGCTTTCAGGAAGTTTTGAGACTTCCTGAAAATGAATTTATTGTAGATGTTTTGTTAAAGGAATTAGGGAAAAATTGGAAATTAGAATATTTTGTTGGAGAAGAAGGAAATTACCTAGACGTAGGTGTTGGTATTCTTTGGGATGAAAGTATTTTGAAACTTCAAAAGATTGAAAAGATAAATTTACCGAAGATGAAGAAATACCCCTTGCTAGATAGGCTAGTGTTAAGGTCTACGGGTTATATTGATACTCCTTTACAAAATAGAGCGATTGTAGGAACCTTTTCTCTGAATGGTCACTCTTTAAGAATCACTTCCCTTCGTTTAGATACTGTAGGGGGAACAAAAAATAGAATAAAGCAGGCGAAGTATATACTTGATTTCATAAAAGATAAACCAAAAGTTGAATATGAAATCATTTGTGGTGACTTTAATACCATTGACCTCTTTAAAACAGGCAAAGAAGTCCAAGCTATGCGAGGGTTGTTTGATATGTACTCATTTACTGATGCTACAAAAGATATAGTCTGGAGTGCTGATATTTATAATTCTGATTTTGGTGAAAAACCAGGATTAGTAAAAAAGGTAATTAAACACCTAAACGTCCACGTCAGAAGAAAACTAGATTATATTTGGAGTAAAAACCTGCAAGTTATTAATGCACAAAAAATAGATTCTACGGCATCAGATCATTATCCTATTGTTACCAATTTTGCTCCAGTTAAAAATCCTCAACTCTAGTAACTTTTAAATTATCAATTTTGAAGTAGAAAGCGTCTGCTTTTGGAAATATAAAAGGCTTAGCATCTTTACCCACATATTTTTTAATAACCTTTCCATCTGTAACCATCGAAGTAAAATCAGCCAAGCTATCCACAGCAATCGGTAATTTATTATTCATCTCCTTGATATCATATACCCAAATTTTATATATATAACCCATATGAAATCCAAATCCAAAAGTTACAACATCATGTACGATAGCTGCTTCATTATTTGAATCAAAAAAAACAACCGGCGTATGATTTTTAAAATCATAATTGTCAAAATAAGGGGCGATTTGCTGCCAGATTATTTTAGCAGTATTTTGATTATGGAAACTGTACATTTCGTTTATATCTGATTTTAAAGATAAATAAAACATTAGTAAAAATAACGAAGTAATACAAAAGCTAATTGACCTAAGTTTCAGAAGCATATTTTGATTTAATGAGAATGCTACTATTATTGGTAGTGATAGAGCAGAATAAATCAGGTATCTATGAGTTGGACCTACAATAGGAGTTCCTACTAACCAAGGAGCAATAAGAAAACAAATAATTAACAAAAATGGTAAGGCTGCATTTAAAGCTTCAGGTGTTTTCTTATTTGATAACTCAATTATAAATACATATATCATAAATAATGTAAAATAAATACCTAGAATAGCGAACAATTTATCGTTTGAAATGTTTAAAAACGTACCAAAGAAAATAGGGATGATAAGAGTATGGAGACTTAAGGTAAATAATAAGTATTTTTTACTCACTAAATACCTTTTCCAAAGCAATAAAGTTACAACTAATAGGATAAGGTAAGGTAAAGAAGGTTGGGGTAATAGTGCGGCACCGATTGAGCCGAAAAGCGTTTCTATTTGCCCAATAGTAATCCCGCCAAAAACCAACATTTTTAAAAATAGAAAAAATATAGCTAAAGAACAAAATAAAGAAAAGATAATCCTTTTTTTATCCACTGATCTGCTAAAAAAATATTGGAAGATTAATAAAAATGTAGTTGTCAAAATTATACCATGGCTTCTGATTGGATTAACATAAATTGAGATTGAAAAAGTAAGAAGAAAAAATAAAATGCTTCTCCAAGATTTTAGACTATAAATAGAGTCGATACAAAGCAGAAAAAAGCTAATAGATATATAAGATGTGAAATTTTTTGCCCAATCAGTTGCCTGTAACCCAATCGGCGTTACTAGGAAAAAAAGTGATCCTAAAAAAGCTGCTAAATAGGAGCACCCTCTTTTTCTTAAGAAATAAAATAAAGTTAAAGTAGCAAAAAATCTTGTTATAAATGAGAATATATAAACAGTTTTTCCATCATATCCAAAATACTCTGTAAGAAGATACATTATTAATGCTCCCATGCGATATCCCTGTCCGAAAGTCTGATTTATATGCAAATCCCATTGCCCAGTTGTTACTACTGAATTTTTAACTATCCACATCATTTGCCACTCATCACCAATGAGTGATAGGTGAAAAGTTTTATTAAAAACAAAAATCCCAACAATAAGTAGAAGCATTGCATAATAAATGAAGGGAGGAAATAAAGTAAAAAGTTTTGTTACTGACATGGTAACTATTTTACATAAGTCGGATATCAAATTTCAATTAGTGAAAAAGATTCATCAGCTCCAATTTTAGTTTTAATGCTGATAAAAAAGTATTAAATACCACTTTTAATTTAGCATTTTTTGCTTCTCCTTTAGATCTGACATGATAATAGGAAGGAGCTTCATCAATTTTTAAACCTTTCCTAATAAACCTGACAACGATTTCAGTCAAAATAAAAATTCCGCCTGTATCTTTTAATTTTAGCTTTTGGACTTCTTTCCTTCTCCAAATATTTACCCAACCAATATCTATCCAACGGATGCCAAACAGAAATAATAAAAGTAAAAGATAACCATAGGAAAAAATAATTCTTTTGACAGTATAGTCCGGCCTGCTGCCTCTGTAACCTAAGACCAGATCATTTTTAGACATAATCTTAAAACAATGCCTCATATCAGAAACTAAGAATTGCCCATCTGCCGGCATATAAGCGATATAATCTTTTGTGGCTGCTTTAATCCCAGTCAGCATGGCTTTTGAATAGCCACCATGCTCTTGGTGGATTACTTTTAGTTTAGAATTTTTAGTTGCTAACTGATCTAGAATTTGTCCTACTTTATCTTTCGAACCATCATCAACAGCAACAATTTCCCAGTCCTTAAAATATTTGGGTAAAGTTTTTAAGGTATCCTTAATAACCCATTCAATATTCTCCTCCTCATTATAGACAGGAATAGCAATGGTTATACTTGGCATAATCAATGATTTTTATACACTGTATGGATAGCTAATGCAAGCACTCGATTTTGTGGTAGTATTTATCTTAAATTATGGATAAAGGGCCACTTGTGTCAGTTGTTATAACAACAAAAAATGAAGAAGATGCTATAGGAAGACTGATTCGATCTATAAAAACTCAAACCTTTAAGAATAAAGAAATTATTTTAGTCGATAATAATTCAACTGATAAGACTTTAGATGTTGCCAGAAAAATGAATGTAAAGGTATATACAGTTGGTCCTGAAAGATCCACTCAGAGAAATTTTGGTGCAAAAGTAGCAAAAGGTAAATATTTACTTATTTTGGATGCTGATATGGAACTTACTCCTGAACTAGTTTCAGAATGTGTGGAGTTAGCAGAGTCAGATAAGAAAATTGGTGAGATAGTGATTCCTGAGCAGTCACTGGCTTCAAACTATTGGGGTAAGGTAAAGGCTTTTGAGCGATCGTTCTATAATGAAAAAGGTGATGAGCTAACAGATGCGGCAAGGCTTTTTAGAAGGGAGGTTTTTTTTAAAGCTGGCGGTTACGATGAAACTATTACCGGCCCGGAAGATTGGGATTTACCGGATACTATTAGGGAAATGGGGTATAAGGTAGGAAGAATAAAATCAGAAATTCACCATTATGAAAGGATTGACTCACTATTTTCAGTTGCTTCAAAAAAATTTTATTACGCCCTTCATGCTTATAAGTATTTAGGTAAGCATAATATCCCCATGTTTGGACCTAAAACTGTCTATTTTTTGCGTCCTGTATTCTATAAAAATCCTAAAAAGATAATTATGCATCCCATATTATCAATAGGAATGTTTATTATGTTATCGGCAGAATTGATAGGGGGTGGATTGGGATATTTTATAGGAAGGATAAGGAAACTTTGAACATACTTTTACTGACTGCTCACTTTAAACCTAATATAGGAGGAGTAGAAACCCATCTTAATGATTTAGTTTATGTCTTGACAAAGAGAAAGTGGAGGGTGTGGGTGCTTACTTACAAACCGCTGACTACCAATGTTTATTCAAAAGTTTATGAAAAGATGGGTTTATTAACAATAATCCGAATACCTTGGTTGTTCGGTTTGTTTTACAAATTGGTACAGTACCCATTACTTGAATTTCTTTATTTGCTCCCTGGACTATTTATTATTGCTCCTTTGGTTATAATTGCTACTAACCCTGAGGTAATCCATGCCAATGGCTTAGTAGCAGGATTTGCAGGTGTATTTTGGGCAAAAATATTCGGAAAAAAGATTATTGTTTCAACGCATAGCATATATAGTTTTCCCAAAAAAGGGATTTACAGAAACTTTGTGAGCTTTATATTTAAAAATGCCAATTACTGTTTGGGTTTATCAAAACAGGCAGTAAGGGAAATTGAATCATTAGGGGCTGCTAAAATAAAAGTTAAAAACTTTACTTATTGGATTGATTTAAAAAAGTTTAAAAAAGTGAAAGAAGCAAAAAATAAACTAGGCTGGAAGGAAAAATTTACTGTTCTATTCGTTGGAAGATTAGTACCAGAAAAAGGAATAAAGGAATTACTCGAATCGGTTAAGAGCTGGGATAAAAATATAAGCTTAAAGATTATTGGATCAGGACCTTTGAAAGATAAGGTAAAAGAAACCACTTTGAAATTGTCGAATGTGGATTTTATTGAAGGGATTGATTCGGATAATCTACCTATATATTATAGTGGCGCAGACTTATTAATTGTTCCGTCTGTTTCTGAGGAAGGTTTTGGAAGAGTTATATTGGAAGCATTAGCTTGTGAGACACCTATTATTGGTGCTAGAAGAGGTGCTATTCCTGAAGCTTTAGATGGAACTGTCGGGAAGATTATTGATATAAGTCCGGAAAGTATCAGG
The DNA here is from genome assembly GCA_007376405.1 of Microgenomates group bacterium Gr01-1014_7. Taxonomy (GTDB): domain Bacteria; phylum Patescibacteriota; class Microgenomatia; order Daviesbacterales; family UBA10151; genus VMGD01. The sequence goes on along the minus strand of VMGD01000001.1, from coordinate 29,296 downwards.
AGAACTATAGAATATTTTTATAAGTCTAAGGATGAATTAAAAAAGCTTGCAAAAAATTGTCGAAAATTTGCAGAAAGGAGATATTCTGAAAAAAATGCAGACACAATCATCAAAACATATCAAAGCTAGTTTTGGTATATCTTTAGTTTTAGCTGTATTGTTTTTAAATTATATTTTTGCACAAGATTTTTTTGGCTATGGACTAGTCAATGAAGATATTCCATATCTAAGAGATTATAAAGCCGATAATCGAATTGTTGACAACAATTATTTAGTTAGAGTTTACAAAACTTGGGTTCACACTGGTCTAGGTTGGGCCCATCAGATATTGTATGCAGGTACCTTAGATGAACTATTTCCTTATAACTGGGAACTTACACATAAGTTAAATTTTATATGGAAAATCTTGGCTGCATTAAGCATATATCCCACTCTGTGGGTTTTAACAAAACGCAAATTTTTAGCCACCTTGGCCACATTAATATATGCTATCCTTCCTTCAGCAAATGGATCTTTGCAAATCAATGTCACCGGGACAGAATATTGGGGAGTTATTTTTTTAAATCTATTTATAATTTCTTACTATTTCCTAATTAGAGATCAGAAGAATATTAAACTTTTGGTGCTCTCTTTTATCCTTTTGTATGTGGCTATTTTTTCAGCACCCATGAGAATGATACCAACTTTTATTTTACTGGTTATAATGGAGATTATAATAGCTATTAAGGGTATATCAAAATTTAAGACAACAATCTTAAGAATAATTATTTATCTTGTACCTTTTTATCTTCTGTTTCGTTTGGTTGATCCGGGTACTTTTGCAAGAGGAAATTCTTATAACAATTTACTTAAGGATCTTTTTGCAGGTAACTGGCAGCTTTTGATAAATCCATTGGCAGGTTTAGGTTTTACTCTGATCAATCCTGATTCTGTCCGTTTTTTTGGTATTTGGAATTTAAGGACTCTGGAGAGTTATTTTGGTAATCTTTTTGGTCGCGGCATCATACCTTTATTCTTAATTTTTACCTTTGTACTTGCCCCTGTTATTTCCCAAAAACCAAAACGTTTCATTATAACTACATTTATTCTAAGTACTTTCTTTCAAATTTTAATTTACATTTTTGACACCCATTATTATTATATTCCGAAGGAGCTAGCGTTACCTTATAACGGAACTCTAGATTTTGCTACGCTCCCGGGTATTCTAGGAGCTTATATTATAGCTATAGCTTTGGCAACTGGTTTTGAGTGGTACAAAACCGGTATGAAGGATAAAATACTTCTAGCAGTTTTTATATCACCCCTTCTTTCCCTATCCTTTATTTGTGCCACTTGGCTTTCAATTGGTAAGCATTTTGGATATGAAGGTCCGGTACACAGATATTTAACAGTTCCTGCAATTGGTGTTAGCATATTTATTTCCTCAATTTTAATTCTGATATTTAAAAGAATTCAAACAAGTAAACGTACAGCAGGTCTATATGCCTTTTTTCTAGTGATATTTCTTATCTATCTAGTGGTTTTTTCTTACAAAGGGAACCAATACTTTAAAATGATTAAATCACTAGGTGAGGATATGGCTGTGCAAAAACATATTCAAGAAGTATTTTTTAACACAACACCTGCTTCAAAAAGAGACAATCTCATATTATACTATGAACCAAGACTGGTAACAGTTGAAGATAGATATTGGTACACGGCACTAAACTACGGTAGGATTACATTATGGGTATTTTTACACAAATATTATAATAAACCTGATAGAAAGGTAAACGGTTGTTTGGACTGGGTAGATAATGGCTTTAATGAATTTAAAAAAATTTATAAATACTCTAATAATCAAGTAACTTTCAATTCAATAACTGCTTTTTGCACTAAAGATAGTGTTCTCTATTCTGGTACACACACTTTTTACCAAGATGACTTTTTTGCCTTCACTTTAAAAGGAGATCAAGTAGTGGATATTACCAAAGAGGTGCTTGAGAGATTACATAAGGAGCTTGACAACAATACAAATCCCTTATAGACTAACTGATACTTTTAACTATGTCTATTAAAGTCACACATATAAAACCTGAGTTCACGGACGAAAGAGGGTTTATCTCCCGCTTAGTTGACGATGACAGTATTCATTTTAGAGCAGTACTTTTAATTACTAGTAAAGCAGGCAGTTCTCGTGCCAATCACTATCATAAAAAAGATTCACATTACGTTTACTGCTTAAGTGGTAAATTTAGATATTCTGAAAAAGATATGAGCAAAAAAAATTCCGAGAAGCAGTCAGTTATTTTAAAACCTGGAGATTTAGTACTTTCTCGTAAGATGATTGCCCATAGCATGGAATTTTTAGAGGATACTGTTTTTTTGGCAATTACTTCCGAGCCAAGGGAACAGGAGAAATACGAGAGAGACACAGTAAGGCTTAAATTTTAAGATGAAAAATGGTTTATATAAAAAATTTGCTCACTGTAGGTTCTGCTTAAATAAAAATCTAAAACAGGTTATAGACCTGGGTAGCCAACCAGCTGCTAATGCTTTTTTGACCAAAAAGCAATTAAAAGGAAAGGAACCCTTTTTTCCTTTGAAGGTTAACTTTTGCTCAAAATGTGGTCAGCTCCAACTTACTCATATTGTTTCTCCGGATTATTTATTTAGAAATTATGTTTATGTTTCTTCTACCTCTCCAGTATTTGTAGCTCATTTTGAGCAGTACGCAAAAAGTGTTTATAAAAAAATTAAACTTGATTCTGAATCCTTAGTGGTAGATATTGGTAGTAATGATGGTATTTTACTTAAACCTTTTAAGAAATTAGGAGTAAAAATTTTAGGGATAGATCCTGCCAGAAAAATTGCCAAAGAGGCTACCAAAAATGGAATTCTTACAATTCCTGAGTATTTTGATCAAGGATTAGCAAATAGAATTATTAAAAAATGGGGATTTGCCGATGTAATAACTGCTAATAATGTTTTTGCCCACGTGCCTTACATTGATGAGCTAATATTAGCAGCAAAAAAATTACTTAACTCGGAAGGAGTATTGATAATAGAGGTCCCTTATTTAGTAGACTTTTTGCAAAAAAATCTATTCGATACAATCTATCATGAGCATGTTTCTTATCTCTCTATAAGGCCTCTAGTAACCCTTTTTAATAGATTTAATATGACAATTTTTGATGTTGAAGAAACTGATAGTCATGGTGGTTCAATCAGAGTTTTTGTAAAGAAAAATAAGTCCAAAAGAAAAGTAAAAGAAACTGTTGAAAATTTCATAAAGAACGAAAAAGCTTTAGGATTAGGTAAGTTACATACCTATCAAAAGTTTGCAAAAAAAATTGAGCAAAATAAAATTGATTTAAATAAACTTTTAAAAAAGTTAAGATCTCAAGGAAAAAATATAATTGGCTATGGGGCACCCGCAAAGGGTAATACCCTATTAAATTATTTTAATATAGGAACACAAGTTTTAGATTATATAGTTGAGGATAGTCAATATAAACAGGGGCTTTTTACTCCGGGCATGCATATTCCGGTTGTATCTCCAAAAGAAATTTCGGAAACTAATCCGGATTTTATTTTCATTCTGGCCTGGAATTTTGCCAAACCAATTATGAAAAAACTAGAACAGTTTAAGAGCCGTGGTGGTAGATTTATTGTTCCTGTCCCTACCCCAAAGATATATTAATCTGATGCAAAGAGCAATAATTAATGACCTAAAATTAGTAATTTCAGAAATCAAAAAAGAAGCTAAGGTTTTAGAGGGTAAAACTATTTTAATTTCTGGAGGGGCAGGATTTATAGGAAGTTATATTGTCAGTCTAATTTATCTTTTAAATAAAAACCTTCTTAAAAATAAATGTAAAGTAATTTCCTTAGATAATTATTTAACTGGCGCCAAAAAAAACTTCATAATTGATATCAAAGATAAGGATTTTAAGTTTTTGCATCATGATGTTAGATTACCCCTTAATATTAATGAAAAAATAGATTTTATAATTCATGCAGCCGGACTTGCCTCACCTTTTTACTATAAAAAATATCCTTTGGAAACTATAGAAAGTGCCATATTTGGAGCAAAAAATCTTTTGGAGATTGCAAGACTTTATAAAGTGAAAGGTTTTTTATTCTTCTCATCAAGTGAAATTTATGGAGATCCTGATCCCAATAATGTTCCTACTCCGGAAACTTATGCAGGGCATGTTTCATCAATTGGACCAAGAGCTTGTTATGATGAGTCCAAAAGGCTAACTGAAACTTTATGTATAACCTACCATCAAATCTATGGTGTGCCTATAAAAATAGTCAGACCATTTAATGTTTATGGTCCTGGTATGAGACATACAGATTACAGAGTTATCCCAACATTTATTTATTATGGTTTAAGAGGGAGAAACCTACCGGTTCATGATAAGGGGGTACAGACACGCACCTTTTGTTATATTACAGATGCACTTGCCGCCATTTTTAAGGTGCTTATTTCAGGTAAAGCTGGAGAAGTATATAATATAGGTAATGATAATCCTGAAGTTTCCATGTATGAACTTGCATCAATTATCTCAAATCTTTTAGAAAATAATGTCAAACCTCGCCGTAAATCTTACCCCTCCTCATATCCGGCAGGAGAACCACAAAGACGTTGCCCAGATTTAACAAAAATTAAAAATGAGTTAGGGTATATGCCAAAAGTAGATCTTGAGACAGGTTTAAATAAAACATTACAGTGGTTTAAAAGGGAGTATAATTTTTAATATTGAAAACAATATCAGATAGGCTTGATGATTTATTAAAAAGTGTTGGTGATATGGCTTTAAAGAGACGCGCCAAAAGAATCATTGAGCAATTAGAGTTAAAAGACGGAGATAAAGTTCTGGATCTTGGTTGTGGGGATGGGTACTATTCTTATCTTCTCTCAAGTTTTTCTCCAAAAATAACTGGAATAGATAATCATGTTGCTGCTATTGAATCTGCGAAGAGACAAGTGAGAAAGAAGAATGTTCGTTTCATTATAGGGGATGCAGAAAAGTTACCATTTCCTGAAAATTCTTTTGATAAAATAGTCATGTCTGAAATTATTGAACATGTCAAAGATGATATAAGAGTTTTAAAAGAGGCCAGAAGAGTTTTAAAACCGGGCGGAATATTGGTTCTAACTACTCCCAATAAAAATTACCCTTTTTTATGGGATCCAATTAATTGGTTTTTAGAACATCTTTTTAATTTTCATATAAAGAGTGGTTTTTTTGCCGGAATTTGGAATCAACATGTAAGATTATATAAACCCGAAGAAATTGGAAAAAAGTTAGAAAAAGTTGGATTTAAAGTCGATTCATGTGAATTATTAACTGGTTGGTGTCTACCATTTAATCATTATTTGCTAAATTTGGGATGTAAATTACTTTTTTATAAGAAGTTAAGCCAAGATTTACTGCAAGACATAAATAAATTTAGTAAATCCAAAAATCAGAAGACCTCTTTAGCAAGTTTTCTGTTTTGGTTAGTAAACACTTTAGATAAACTTAATGATATATTTCCTAATTCCTCCGGAGTATCAATTTTTATGAAAGCAGTTAAAAAATAAACTATCCACAAAAAGGAGTCATTATGTAAACTTTTTAAAAGAATACATTAAACTATACCAAATACCTGATAAAACTCCTAGCCAATACTTGTACAAAATATCAAATCGAGCTGATGCCATAATTATTAATGAGTGAATAAATGTATAAAGCGGTAATAAAAAAAAGAAGAAAATAATTTTTTGATGGTTAGATGAGTGCTTGCGAATAAAAATCATCTTATTCCTTGCAATTCTATACGCTCTATCTGAAGAAGTAATACCCAACCACTCAATCCATGGGTGAATAAATGTATCTTTAAGACCTCTGTGCCAAGTTTTAGCATCCGAATAACAGTATACCTTAAAACCAGCCTTACTAACTCTAAAAGAGAAATCAGAATCTTCATACGGGATAAAGTAATCTTTATCAAAACCTTTAACTTTTTCAAAAACATCTCTTCTTACCATCCAAGCACATCCAACCATCGGTATTTCTCTAAGCCCATCATATTGCCCTATATCCTTTTCTCTAACACCCCAAGCACTAATTCTGCCAGTTGTTAGATCAATATTATGACCAGCACCTTGTAATAATTTTTTCTTATTCTTTTCATATATTAATGGTTGAACTATTCCGACATTTTTATGATTCTCAAATACTGAGACTAATTTCTCTACCATCAAGGCATCAGCTACTGCATCATCATCGCTAAATACAATATAGTAACCGCTAGATTTACTAAATCCTTTATTTCTACCCTCAGCTGCACCAATATTTTTGACAGTAGTTATAATTTCTATTCCTTTGTACTTCTTAGGTAACCATGATGAAACGGGAGTTATGGATGCATTATCCAAAATTATAATTTCTGTATTTTTATATGATGATTTAATATATGAGTCTAAACACTCAATTAAATCCTTTTTTCTGTTTCTTGTTACAATTACTACAGAGACTAATTTTTTTTCTTTTTTCATATATTTTTTACTTTTTTCCATATGGGAATAATAATTATTACTATTAATACTATAATCAAACTAATAAGAGAAATTTTAAATCCTAAATAAACAAACTGTTGAGGTTTATATGATAAAGTGAGTGTATAATTTCCTAACTTATTAATTTTCCAACCGTTAGCATAGGAAAACACTTTTTCGTGTTTAGTAACCACTTGGTTATCTAAGGATAATTCCCATCCTGGGTTAAATGTTTGAAGAAAATATAGGTTAATTTCTTCTTTAGCATTTTTAACATATATTTTATACAAAGTAGGATTTTTCTTTGAAGTCTCAATTTCAGCATCCGGAGAATAAACTACACTTAAATTTTTGGATGTCTCAATTTCATAAACTTCTAACTCTCCAAATTTTTTTACAAATTTTATTTTATCCTGTTTATTAAGATATTCTCTAATTTGATCAGGTGATGGCGATGAGCTAAATTTATAATCAACATCATTATGCAAAATAATATATCGAATATTTAAAAAAGATAGGCCTTCAATTATTTTATTTTTATCCAAAACTTCTCTATTGTTAGTAACATATTTTATTTTCTCTCCTTCTCGTAAATTAACGAATTGCTCGCCTATGGGAGCATAATAACTATTATTAAAAAAATATCCTGTTCTAATTGAAGGCTTTTGAAAAAAATAATGACTTGGTTCTAGGCCTTGGAAAGGATTCCTCCATGTATATCTGATACCGTCTCCCGCAGTAAGGGGTAACTGAAAGATTTGAAAATCTCCATTCTGTTCCATTAACCAATTATCTGCTAATTTATAATAGCTAGGGACTTTAATCCAAGGGTTTACATAGGGTTTTACCGCAAATTTGCCGGTCCACATTGGCCAAACGAAAATTCCACATATTAGAATTATTATAAAATATTGGATTAGCTTAGCAATCTTTGAAGAGTTTAGTTTTTCTTTAAACCAGTTAGATACAATCACAAGCCCTATTGTAAAAAAGGGTATATATGCTATTAAAAAATTGATACCGAATTTCTCGTATGGGTTTCTAAATACTTGTAGCAATGGAACTAACTGAAGAATAACTATAAGAAGCCATCCTAAGGGGGGATTATCTCCAGAACTTACAAATAAACCTATTAACAAAGAAAAAAAATAAAACTTAAAGTACCTCATTTTTTTAAAAAATGAAAAAGAAAAAAGTGCAACTGCGGGAATTAACCAGCTTATAAGCATAAAAGGGAAACTAAGATAAATGTCTCCATAATATAAACCTCTAAAAAAATATCCATTATGTAAAAGCCTCAGCACTGTAAATATAGGAGTATCTTTACTTACTCCCTGGAGGGTCCCTATATTGTTAGTTAAAGATGTATCTAGAGCGGAACTAAATACTTGTTTCCCCACCTCAATAAGCGGATAAATCCAAAAGGCATTCACCAAAAACCAAAGAATTAATATTGTAATTATATAAAACAAACCAAAAGTTATATTTTTAACATTATTTTTAAATTTGAAGAAATAAAAAATTAGATAAATTATTGGAATTGCCCATGTTGTAATAACAGTAGCAGGATGTGTATACCCTGTAGAGAAAATAAAACTGCATATGACTGCTATTAGTCCATATACAATTTTTTTTCTATTTAAACCAAGTACAAAAAATAACAAGAAAATGGGCACTAAGGCAAAAGAAAAAAATTGGTTATAAAGTCCTCTAAGCCAAATTTGAGACATTGCATAAGGATTCAAAAGATAAAATAAACTTCCTATAATTGGTACAGAACTCTTCATATTTTCTGGTAAATCTTTTGAAAGAGTTTCTTTTAATAAGAAATAAATCGCTAATGTTCCGCTCAACATTAACAAGAAAAAAGTTAATGCCTGTAATAGCAAACCTGGGATACCCCAATTGTAAAATAATTCTATTACATAAAAGTAAGGAACTCTTGCTAAAAGTTGTATTTGGGGAGTACCACTGTCTTGTGGATTCCAAGTATAAAAAAATAGATCAAATACTCTGTCGGGATTATAAAAAGAAATAACATCCTCTCCTCCTGCAAACATAAGGCCGTCTTTAAACCAAATCGAAACAATAAGAAGACAGACTAAAATTATCACAATAAGTGAAAGGAGCTCACCTTTAAAAAATCGTTTAAAAGTCATTTTATAATCGTAAGATGTAATCTTTGTTGTTAGTCCCTTCGAAACCAAATAATAACACATTCCTCCTTCTACCTAAACTAAGTCGAGCTATTATATTTGACATTTACCCATTCCTGGGATAAAGTCTTACCAGAAATAATGACTAAAATCAGCAATAAACATCGCCAATTCGTCCAAGAGCGCTTAATAGAAAGTGCTCAGGTTAAAAAAAAAGTGGCTGAGGATTGTCTGGAATCAATTCTAGAAGCAGCCCAATTAATAGTTGATACATTCGAATCAGGTAATAAAGTAATGATTTGTGGAAATGGCGGTAGTGCAGCCGATTCTCAACATATGGCTGGGGAATTTGTTTGTATTTTAAACAAAACATTTGAGAGAGCTGGTTTTCCTGCCATTGCTTTGACTACTAATACATCTATTCTAACAGCCCACGCCAACGACCTAGGTTTTGAAAATATCTTTAAACGTCAGGTCCAAGCATTAGGCAAGCCTGGCGACCTTTTGATTGCTATTTCCACTAGCGGTAATTCTTCAAACATACTTGTTGCTGTTAAAGCAGCAAAATCAGCCAATATAAGCACAATAGCATTAACTGGCAACAGTGGTAAACTACAAAAAATGGCTGATGTAGCTATTTGTGTTCCAAGTAGTATGACTCAATACATTCAAGAATCCCATATAGCCATTGAACACATATTATGTGAGTTGGTAGAACATCATTTCTTTGGTAAAAAAGGTAAGTCATGGTCATAAGCAGAACCCCCTTTCGAATTTCTTTTTTTGGTGGAGGCACGGACTATCCTGCTTGGTATAAAAAACATGGCGGATCGATTTTAGCAACAACAATTAATAAATATTGTTACCTCAATGCAAGGTATATGCCCCCCTTTTTTGGATATAAATATAGGATTGCATATTCCAAAGTTGAAAATTGCAAAACCATTGATCAAATTCTCCATCCTTCTGTTCGTGAGGTTATACGTTTTTTAAAAATTCGCCAAGGGGTGGAAATTCATTATGATGGGGATTTGCCAGGGCGCAGCGGATTAGGTTCTAGCTCTGCCTTTACAGTAGGATTGTTACACGCTTTGTATGCTTTAGGTGGTCATATGCCAAACAAACATAGATTGGCCAAAGAAAGCATTTATCTTGAGCAAAGAGTTCTTAAAGAAACAGTTGGATCACAAGATCAAGTGTTAGCATCTTATGGAGGATTTAATCTTATTACCTTTCATAAAGATGGGAATTTTTCACTTAAACCAATTACCATCCCTTCAAAACGTGTTGAAGACCTGGAAAATCACTTAATGCTTTTTTATACTGGTATTGCCCGTACCGCGTCCGATGTAGCTAAAACATTTATTCCAAATATCGAACAAAAAGAAAAGCAACTTTTTGCTATGAATGAAATGGTTAATCAAGCTTTAAACATTTTAAACAGCAAACAAGATATTAATGATTTCGGTAAACTCTTACATGAAACCTGGAGCCTTAAACGCTCCCTAAGCTCCTCTGTTTCTAATTCCCTTATAGATGACATATATCTCAATGCTCTCTCAGCGGGTGCAACTGGAGGCAAAATTATCGGTGCAGGTGGCGGAGGATTTATACTACTTTTTGTTCCTCCATCCCATCAAGCTAAGGTCAGAAAAAAATTTAACAAACTTATTCATGTTCCTTTCAACTTCGAGCGTGCAGGTTCTCAAATAATTTTTTTTGATCAGCAAGAAGATTATTCTTTAAAAAAATGAAGTTTTTCCAAAATAAAAAGATATTAATTACAGGGGGGACTGGCTTAATTGGTAGACCCTTAGTTGATGGTCTTGTTAAAGAAGGGGCTAAGGTGGTGGTAGTATCTTTAGATGATCCCAGTCGGGCACCTAAAGGGGTTAAATTTATTAAGGCTGATTTAAGAGAATTTAGTAATTGTATGGATGTTTGCAAAGGTATTGAAATTGTTTTCCATTTGGCTGGTATTAAGGGATCTCCATTATTAAATCAAAAACAACCTGCAAGTTTTTTTGTTCCCACCATAACTTTTAATACCAATATGATGGAGGCTGCCCGCCGTCAAGAGGTTTCTAGGTTCTTATACACTAGCACTGTAGGTGTCTATGCACTTGCTGAAATTTTTCATGAAGATGATGTATGGAAAACTTTTCCATCTGAAAATGACCGATTTGCAGGATGGGCAAAAAGAATGGGGGAGTTACAAGCAGAAGCCTATAAGATTGAATATGGATGGGATAAGATCTCAATTGTTAGACCAGCAAATACGTATGGTCCTTTTGATAACTTTGATCCCAACACAGCTATGGTTATCCCTTCATTGATAAATCGAGCTTTGGCAGGAGAAAGTCCCCTAACTGTTTGGGGTGATGGTTCACCAATTAGGGACTTTATTTATTCCAAAGATGTAGCGGAAGGTATGATGCTAACGGTGGAAAAAGGAATCAATGTACCGGTTAATCTAGGAAGTGGATCAGGAGTAACTATCAAACAGATTGCTGAAGTGATTGCCAAAAGTGTTCCTAATGGACCAATAAAAATAGTTTGGGATAAAAGTAAACCTAAAGGAGATGCTAAGCGCTTAATGGATATGACCAGGGCCAAAAAATTATTAGGCTTTAAACCAAAATACTCATTAGAAGAGGGTATTAAAGAAACAATTGAGTGGTATTTGAAAAATAGGGATAATCTAGGTAAAAGATATAACGTCTTTTATGAAAATAGTAGAAGATCAAAAATTAGGAAGCGAGCTCATTCTTAATGATAGGCAGTACAGCTTCCAGATTATCAACCACATAATCAGGACTTAATTCATCATTCTCTATTTGTTTGCCATAGCCGGTACGAACCAATATAGTTGTAGCACCAATATTCTTTCCCAGTTCAATATCTCCTTTATTGTCACCAATAACAAAGCATAACTTCGGATCAAAGTTATGCTTATCTCTGGCTTGTTCTACCAGTTTTGTTTTTGGTTTTCTACATAAACAGTCATCTTCGGGTGTGTGCGGACAATAATAAATATCATCTAAAACTACCCCATTTTTTAAGAGCAGATCTGTCAATTTCTGATGGATTTTCCGAAGAGTAGCTAAATCAAAATATTTTCTTCCTATCCCTGACTGATTGGTTATTATCACCAGTCCTAATCCCACTTTCTTAAGCTTTTTTAAAACATCCGCGGCTCCAGGAACTAATTCAATATGATCAGGATTTGATAAATAATTTTTTTCAACAATTATTGTACCGTCGCGATCAAGTAAAACAAATCTCTTTTTTTTCATAATTGATACTTAGCAAAGAATTGCTCAGCCTGAGCATAATTCTCAGGAATTCCTATATCTATAAAATTGTTATTACTTTTATATCCATAAAATCCTTTACCTATCCAATTTGGGAAGACATTTTTCTCTAATGACATTTCTTTGTCTTTAGGAATTTCTGCAATAAAAGTTTTATTAATCAAGTAAATTCCAGCATTGATAAGTCCAGCTTCACTTCCTCCTTTTTTTTCTTGGAATCCAATAATGTTATCATTCTTTCCTAACTTCACTGTTCCAAAACGGCTGGTATCAGAAACTGATGAAAGAACTAAACTTGCTTTAGATTTTTTATTTAAATGGAACTGCCAAATTTTTTTAAAATCTACCTCGCAAAACGAATCTCCATTCATAACTAATATACTTTCTGAATTTAAGAGAGGTAAGGCTTTTCTCAAACCACCTGCTGTACCTAAAGGCAGTTGTTCTGGTGAATAATAAAGACGCAGATTTTTATACCTTTCTCCAAATGTTTTCTCAATTTGATCACTTAAATAGCCTGTACAAAGAACAATTTTTTTAAAATTAGCCTGATCCAACTGATGCAATAAATATTCTAAGAAAGGGTGCTTTCTAACTTCTGCTAAGGCCTTAGGGTTCCCCTTCACTGTTGATTGAAGTCTAGTTCCAAACCCACCCGCTAGAATTGCCACACAAATTTCTGAAGGATTAGACATTTCTTAATGATTTATACCAATCTACTGTTTTTTTGATACCCATCTTTAAAGAAGTTTTAGGTGTAAAGCCTAGAATCCTCCTAGCCTTATTTATATTAATTAATCGGATAGGAATCATAGTAGGTTTTGAGCTGTTAAAAACAATTTTTGGGCTTCTAAAATTATCCGCTTTTAGAATTGCTTTTAAAACTTGTCTTATGGTGATAGGTACCCCTCCACCAATATTAATTTGGTCAAATTGGTTAATTTTTTCCATTGCTAAAATTAGTCCTTCTACCAAGTCTTCCACATAAATAAAATCCTTAATATCATAACCTGTACCCCACACTTCTAACGGGCTGTGTCTTTCTACTGCTTTTCTAATTAGGGCAGGAATTACATGTGAACTCTCCCAGTCAAAATCATCATAAGGGCCATATACGTTGCCGGGTCTTACAACTATGGTTGTCATTGAGTTTTTAATTTTGGTAGAGTACATTTCACACATTTTTTCGCTAAATAGCTTCATCCACCCAACCGGGAAGTATTTCTCGTAAAGAGCATAATTTACATCATCTTCTTTAACCGCGTAATTTGTTAAAGGGTAAACCGTATTACTTGAGATAAATAGAAATTTTTTAACGCCTGCCTTATGAGCTGCTTCGAGCATTAAAGAATTCATGATTACATTTGGGGTCACATGCGCAAGGGGAGTTTTTTCAATTACTGCTGCACCTGAAGTATTAGCAGCACACATAAACACATAATCAACCCCTTCAACAGCTTTTTTACAATCAGATGGTTTAGTCAAGTCAGCTTTTACAAATTCAGTTTCTGAATTTTTAATTTGAGGAGGTTTTTTATGGATTGTTGCTCTAACCTTTACTCCTTTTTCAAGAAGTTTTAAAATTAAGTTAGTACCCATAAAACCAGCACCACCTGCTACCAGTACTTTTTTCTTTTCAAAAAATTGGTTCATTACACTCTTCTGACGGTTTCATCTCTTAATGATAGTATTGGATTTTTTATTGGCCACCAAATCTTAAACCTTGGATCATCCCATTTAATAGTAAATTGATTATCCGGATCGTAGTATGGAGTCTGTTTATAGTGGTATATATCATATTCAGATAAGACAAAATGTCCATTACCATACATTGGCGGAATTAAAACCTGAAGTCTATTTTTGTCTGAGAGTGTAAATGCTTCCCACTTACCATAATCTTTAGATTTTGGGTTGTAATTTAATACAACCAGATAAAATTTTCCAAATAAACATTGAACCAGTTTCCAGGTTTTGGTATCTCCATGTATCCCTTTTATTACACCCTTACTACCGGTTGAGATATCATCTTCAACAAAATGCAAACTTGAAGCTTCTTTTTGATAAATAGTTCCTTTTAAATTCTTGGCAATTTCTTCAGAGTAAATTTTTTCATTAAATGTTTCAACATATTCTCCACGAAAATCTTCAAAGGGTTCAGGCTTAATAAGTAAAACACCTTCTAATTTTGTTTTAAAGAATTTAGCCATTTTTTTATCTAGTTCATTCAACGACAAAATATGATGTACGTGAAGTAAACTTATACCTTTTTAACCTTATGTTATTTAACCCAAAAACTTCATCTAAAGCCAAAGTTTCACCAGGCGAATCAGGATCATTTAGTTCATCAAAACCTAAAATACTTCCCTTTACTAAATGTGGTTTAATAGCCTCTAAACATTTTTTTGTAGGTTTATAAATATCAAAATCAAAAAAAGCCAAAGCCACAATTGTTTCTGGGTGTTTTTTGAAATATCTAACAACTTCTAAATTAACATCTCCTTTTATTAGTTCATATTTTTTGATATGGGATAGCGGGTTTTCTTGCTCATGGTATTCCATAATTTTTGTTAAATATTCAAAGTAGTTTTTTGTTAAAGTTAAATTTCCTTTTTGCATCATCTCTGAATCCCCATCTTTTGGGCTAATTTCCGGGAAACCCGTAAAGGTATCAAATCCGACAATTTTTCTGTGTCTGTTAAACGGGTCATAGGTTCCCCGAAGTGCTGAAAAGAGTGCTATATTTTGTCCCCATCTTGTACCAAACTCAAAGACAGCCCCAGGGATATCCACAATTTGTTTGAAGATATGGTCCACAAAAAGTATACGGGATAAATTTTTAGAATTTAAAAATAGACCTAAATTAGACATCAATTGATCGTCAGGAATAGGACAACTTTTTAAAAGATCAACAATTTGTTGTCTAATCTTGGTTTCATGCTCACTGTTATATACTTTAATTTTAGTTAAATCTTTTTTTGGCATTTATGAATTTTCAACTATAGCGGGTATGGGTTTTTTACCATGGTAAGCTATAACCCATGCCCAATAGCGTATTCTACCACCTAATAATTCATATTCAAAATCACCTTTCTTTTTTTGTAAAACTTTTACCCTAACAGGCTTTAAAAAATCTCCTTTTTGGATATCTTCCGAAAGTGTCTTTGGACTTGGAAAAAAGTTTAACTTATTTGTTAAGGCTTCTTCAATTGTTTTATATGCAGCATGGTGGGGAATAGTTGTAACCTTAATTTTTCCGGTATCTATATTTATTACTTTTGTAGTAAATGTTTTTGTGAGAAGTTGAATGTCTTTTTTTTCCAGCACAAACTCAGTAGACTTTGCATTTTCCTCTAAATGAATGATGTTGGCTGTTGCAGGTATAACAACAACGGTGGGGTGGGATATTAAAAAGTTTAATATTATTTGGGAGGCAGTTCTATTATATTTTTTAGACAGATCTGAAAATATCTTTAAATATTTTTCTGTTTTTAAAATATTACCTGAATTTAGAGGTGTATAGGCAATAATTGTAATTTTATTTTTTTCGCAATAGGGGAGTAGGTCGTATTCTATTGATCGTTCAAGTAAATTATATTCTGTTTGCAAAGAGACAATAGGTAATTTAGATACTTTTTGGATATGCTTTAATTGTCTAAGAGAAAAATTGCACACGCCAATGTATTTTACTTTCCCAACTTTTCTTAATTTTTCTAAAGCTTTTAGAGTTTGCTCAATAGGAATAATGGGATTTGGCCAGTGGATTTGATATAAATCAATGTAATCAGTCTGTAATCTTTTTAAACTGGCTTCACAAGACTTAACCACCCTCTCGTAACTGCAATTTTCTGGAGAGAATTTGGTGGAGATAAAGACTTCACCTCTTCTTTTTTTAAATGCCTGACCTATTAATTTTTCTGAGTTTCCATTAAGATAAAGTTCGGACGAATCAAAAAAATTTAGACCCAAATTTAAGGCTTCTTGCATAAGAGAGATTAATTTCTGATTAGTATCGGGATGGTAGGGATTAAAATTTGTACCTAAACCAATACTGCTTATTTTTACATTAGTACCCCCTAAATTTTTATATTTCATTTTAGATAACTATTGCTGGAATTTGACTTGATATATCATAAATTAATCTCCATGCCAGGTATTTTTTATATTCCCCCTGTAAATCATAAGAATCAAGATAAAAAAAATCGTTTTTCTTTATTAACTTCAAAGGTTTAAAAAAACCATATTTAACAAGAGTTTGAGCTATAGTTAGGGGAGAGGGAATAAAGTTTTCACTATTTTGTAGGATTTGGAAACGGTCAATTTTTAATTCGTTTTCAATTTTAATTTTTTTAACTGGGACAAACTGAACTTGATAATAAAAATTTGTTTTAATTTCTTCAAAATCTTTTTTTTCCAATTCAAAATCAAATGATCTAATATTTTCCTGTAAATGGGTAATATTATCTGTTTTTATAAGTTGGATAGTATTTTTAAAAGAGGTAAGATAGTTGATTATTAATTGGGAAAGAGTTTTTTTATATTTTTTAGTTAAAAACTCCATAAGCTGTTTCTGCTTTGGGGATGAGAATGAGTTAAGATGATTTAAGGCACCATAGCCAATAATAGTAATATTGTTTTTTTTATAAAATTGAAAATCTTTAAGCATTTGATATTGGCTTTGGAGGTTAAACTCAATCTGATTAGAAACAATCTTATATTTATTTAAAAACTTATTAGCTTGAGAGATCATTAATGGAGAAAAGTTACAGACTCCAATATGTTTAATGTAGCCTTCTTTTACAAACTGCTCCAAAGTAATAAAAGTTTCTTCAAGATCAATAAAAGGGTTAATCCAGTGAACCTGGTAGAGATCTATATAATCTGTCTGCAACCGCTTAAGGCTATCTTTGAGGGATTTTCTTAACCTAAAAGAACTGCAATTATCAGGATTAACTTTGGTTGAAATAATTATTTGGTCTCTTTTTCTAGAAAAAGTCTTTCCCAAAATAAATTCAGCGTATCCCTCTCCATATAGCTCGGCACTGTCAAATAAGATCAGACCGTTTTCAAAAGCAGTCTTATATATTTTTTGTCGGGAACGAACCTTGGTTAAGTTTGGCTGATAAAAATTACCAACACCATTAGTCCCCAAACCTAACACTGAAACGGTAGTCTGAGAGGAACCAAGTTTTTGGAAGATCATTTAAGTGAGCTTTCCCAACCTTTTAAACCTTCAGTTTCAATATTGGTTCTTTTTTTGCTCGGTTCTTTTTCGCCACTTTCTTCAAGTAATAGATTTTTCATTCTATTTCTTATTCCATTTAACTGATGGGATAATTTTAGTAACTTATCATATTGTTTCGGATCTTGTTTCATTTTATCCTTGTTTTCCCAAATAAAAAGATTCACTTGAGCAATTATAATTACTAGTCTGATCAGTTTCGCAGACGGTTTGATATCCTTTTCTTTAATAAGTAAATCAATATCATACGAGATCTTGTTCATTTCTTGAGCGTAGCTTTCTTTATTTTTCAGTTTAATCTCTTTGATCTGATCAATGGAAAGAGTATCAACTAAGTCAGCAAAAGTTGGTAAAAATTCTCTTTGGTTGTTAGTTTTCGGATTTTTCATACTCGATTTTTTAAGTACCAGCCAATAGTTTTTTTAATTCCATCCTCTAGAGTATACTTTGGTGTAAATTTTAATATCTTCTTTGTTTTTTGCATAGAGAGTATTCTGAATGGATCACCGGTGGGTTTTGTTTTATCCCATTCAATTTCAGGTTTTTGAGGAACATTTTTGGCGATTGTTTCAGCGATTTGTTTTATAGTTATTCCTTTACCAGACCCTACATTAAGTGGATCTGCAGGATTTGCTTTTTCCATCGCCAAAAGCATCCCATCTGCCACATCTTCTACAAAAATAAAATCTCTGATAGCAGAACCATCCCCCCAAACTTTCACTGGATTTTCTCTGCCAACCATCCTGGCAATTAAAGCTGGAATAATTTGGGCTGTATTTGGATTAAAATCGTCAAAGGGTCCGAAAACATTAGAGGGTCGGACAATTTTGACTGCCTTCCAACCAAATTCATGTAGATATGCCTCACCTTGAACCTCACCAATTCTTTTGGCTAAACCTGGGATGCGATCATTTTGTTTCGGTTGTCCATCCCAAACACTATCCTCAGTTTTAGGTTTATCAGATTGTGGGTATGCACAAATACTGCTGGCAAACAGAAAACCTTTTGCCTCATTTTTAAATGATGCGTCCATTAAATTAGTCTGAAAACGAAGCATTGGTACTAAAAAGCTGGCTATTTTTGTTTGTCCTATACCGACGGATCCTTTAATTCCTACAAGATTAAAAACTAACTCTTGTTTCTTGGTAACTTTCAGACAGTTTTCAAAATCTGTTAAATCAGTTTGGATAAATCTAACTTTTTTCCCAAATAATTTTTCTGCGTACTCTTTTGATTCTAAGGATGCAATGGTGATTTCGCAACCATATTGTAAAAGTTTATTTACCATACAGATTCCAATCATTCCTGTACCGCCTGCTACCAAAACCTTTTTTCTTTTATAAAAATTGCTCATTTGCTAAATTGGTCTCCAAACTGTATAAGTATACCCCTCATGGTAAAAAGAACCAAAAGTTCTCCTCATTTCAAGTATTCTTATTTTCTTTTTTGCTTCGAGATTTTTTAAATAGGGTAAAAAACCCCTTAAGTAATTTCTTTTTTCCAAGTATTTTATTGCTAAATAATCCAATAAATTGCTCTGATCGTAAACTTCATAAAGTGTTTCTATATGGATACAAACTTTGGGTTTATTTTTCAGTAAGTAGTTTATAAAGGGTTTAAAATTTTCTCCTAATTGCTCTAATGTACCAATAGTCAGAATTGCAGAGTCTTTATTAAGGCGATATTCTCCATCCGGATTAAAAAAATCCATTCTTTTTCCGGAAATATTTATTTTCAATTTTTGTTTTAAAGAATTTAGAATTTCTACAGATGAGCTTGCCCAATCCAGACCTACCAATTTCATTTCAGGAAAAATTTCTGATGCTGCTACTAAATTTAACCCTGATCCTACACCAAATTCATAAAGTGTATCTGTATTTTTGTAATACTTACTAAAAAGGTAATACCTCAATACAGTTACAAAATCTGTTTCGAATAAATCACTTTCAGGTTTGATAAAGTTACCCTGGAACCTAATGTATGCACCTTTCTTTACAAATTTTGGGATTAGTTGATTTAAATCACGTTTACCTCGGATAAATTCCTGTAAATTTTCTTCCCAGCCCTTCTCCCAGTCAATTTGCCTGTGAGGTCCAGCAGCTTTTAAGATTCTTGAATCTAGAGTTCTGATTATTCTTAAAATAGCTTCATCATATTCTTTATTTTCAACTTTTTTGTATTTAAAATTTGCTTTTTTGATTGCTTGTTTGGCAATAAGTGGAAGAGTATCCTCCTTTGTGTTAAAAATTTTAGCAAATGATTTCGATGTTAAATTAAAAGTTTTTTTATTGTTCATTTATCTTTCAGGAATTTGTCAATTTTTTTAATAATTTGAGGGTAAGATATTCCAATTTGCTTGTGCATATAATTTCTATCCCCATAAATAAAGATATTTTCATCCGGTAAGCCAATCCTTAAAAAGCCTTTATTTAAAGAGTAATCTGCCAGCATATCAGCCACTATTGTTGCTAATCCACCATAAGATAGATGTTCTTCCAGAACAACGATTTTTTTATAAGAAGAGAGGAGTTTATGTAATTTTTCTTCATTTAATGGCTTAAGTTGATAGATATCAATTACACCAACTTTCGATTTAAACTGATTTGCAATTTTTACAGCTTGATGAACCATTATTCCTGTAGAGATAATTACCGTATCTGTTCCCTTTACAACCTCATACATTCCATCTAGAAAATTATGATTTTTATTATAAAGGGCAATATAGTTACCTTTATCAAATCGGATATATGTCAACTTGGGAATTTGGTATGCTAGGTGAGGAAAAGCGGATAAGCTTACAATATCAGAAGCGTTTAAAATTCTTATTCCTGGGATTGCCCGCATTGCAGCAATATCCTGATTAGCGTGATGTGTTGGTCCATCGCTTCCATAAGTAAATCCTGCACCGACTCCAGCAATTGTAACGGGTAAATTCATTATTGAAAGATCAACTTTTATCTGCTCATAACACCTTAGTGTAGTGAAGTTTGCAATAGCATGGACAAACACTTTTTTCCCACACAAAGCTAGTCCAGCAGCTACGGAAATCATGTTTTGCTCCGCTATGCCTACATTTATTAATTGATCAGGAATTTTTTCTTCAAATTTTTTCATAGTCTGCGCCCCCTGGTCAGCCATCAAAAGTATTACATCTCTGTCTATAGATGCAATCTGAAATAGCTCTTCAAAAAAGGCATCGCGCATATCCTGGTATTTCCGTTTCGGAGCGGTTATTTTGTTCATTTACTTAGCTCCTTTCTTGCCTGTTCATACTGGGTATCATTTGCAACGCCGTGATGCCATTTAGGATCACCTTCCATAAAAAACACACCTTTTCCTTTGATTGTATTAGCTATAATTGCAAGCGGTTTTTTACTAGTAGAATGCATTTTCGATTTTTTTAACGCGTTAATAATTTCCGAAATATTATTCCCATCTATTGATAAAGTATCCCAGCCAAAAGATTTCCATTTATTTTCTAAAAGAGAAGATCCAACAAACTTTTGCGTTTTTGAAGTTGCCGCGATTTGGTTATTATCAACAATTGCGATAAGATTGTTAAGATTTTGCACAACAGCAAAGGCAATTGCTTCCCAAATGGATCCTTCAGTACACTCACCATCCCCTAAAATGACATAAGTCAAATACTTTTGATCGTTTAATTTTGCGGCAATTGCCATGCCTGCGCCAATTCCTAGACCGTGACCTAAAGATCCGGAAGATACTTCTACTCCAGGTATCAAGTGATCCGGGTGACCGCCCAAAAAAGTGCCGTTTTGACCGTATCTTTCTAATTCTGCTTTTGGAAAAAATCCCTTATCTGCTAGAACAGCATAAAGGGACAAACAAGCGTGTCCTTTACTAAAAATAATCCTATCTCTTTTTGGATCATTAAAATTTTTTGGTGAAATATTAATAATACCGCAGTAATAAAGGGCAACTAATATTTCAGTTACAGAAAAGGCTCCTCCTAAATGTCCTTGATAAGCAATATGCTGCATCTTTAGGCAGTTAAGCCTTATTTTTCTTGCTGCATCTTTAAGATGTGGAAATTTTAGCATCAAAAGGGTCCCCTGAATTGATTTTCATAACTATAAAAAGTTTCTTGTGATAAATCCATCTCCTTCAGCTTGAGTTTTTTTTCAACAGCCCTTATTAAATCAATCGAGTCTGTATAAAATTCATTTTCTAACGGTCTTGTACTGGGACAATGGGTGGGTGCAAATCCTAATCGCATTACTTCAGATTTTAATTTGTGAGATAACTTTTCATAAATTCTGGTAGCTAATTCAGCGGAAAACCCGCAAAAAGTCCAGTCATAATCTGCAATAATACAATGACCGGTTTTTTCAACAGATTTTATAATAAGATTTTCATCCAAAGGGAAGATAGAACGTGGATCAACTACTTCCACACTCACACCTTGTTTTTCTAAAACTTTAGCAGCTTGCACTGCGGAAACTACAGAGTAGGAAGTAGCAATAATTGTAATATCTGTCCCTATTTTCAGGATTTGTCCTTTACCCAGTGGTGTAGGTATAGGTTTAATAGGTACCTCATCTTCAACGTCGTAAAGCATCCGATGTTCTAAAACTACTACAGGATTATTATCCCTTATAGCAGATATTAACAATCCTTTAGCGTCAGCCGGTGTAGTCGGCATAACTACTTTCAATCCTGGGATGTGAGCAAAAAATGATTGTAAGCTTTTACTATGTTGGTACGATTGACCCCAACCTTTGCCGATAATTGCTCGGATAACTAAAGGAACTTGTAATTTTCCATCTGAACCGTAGTGATAACTTGCAACCATATTTACAAGTTGATTAATAGCTAAAAGCAGAAAATCAACTCTAATGTGGACATTAATTGGTCGTAAACCATTTATAGCTGCTCCTAAGCCGAAGCCTAACAGTGCTTCTTCAGAAAGTGGAGTAGAGAAAACACGTTGAGGACCAAATGTTTCTAGAAGTCCCGTTGTTGAACCAAATATTCTTTTATGGTCTGCGACATCAATTCCATATGTGAAAATTGAGTTATCTCGCTCCATTTCTTGGTGAAGAGCTTGGTTAATTGCAGTCCGGTAAGAAATTTTTTTTGTTGCCAGTTTAAGCTGTTTGTTCATAAAATGTATTTTTTAAAAGTTCTGAAGGATCAGGGAATGGAGCCTTTTTCGCTTTCTGCAAACTCTCTTCCACTTGCTTGTTAATACGTTCTTCAAGTTCGATAATATCCATATCTTTCACCTTTACGTCTTTTAATTTATTTCTTAATAACTTAACCGGATCTTTTTTTTGCCACTCCATAAATTCTAATTTAGTTCGATAACCTGCATGAAAATCTTCATGGACACCAACATGTTCCAAATAGCGATAGTATTTCAGATGTAAAAATGCTGGTCGGTGTTTTTTTTGAATTGAATTAATAGCCTCTAAAGAAAGTTTATAGATTTGTTCCGCATCAGTAGAATCTGTTTCAAAAACAGAGCAGGAATATTGTTTAACTATATTGGTTAAACTTTTGTATCCACGCCTTGCTGAAAGAGGAGTATGTACTGCATAACCATTATCTTCACAAACAAAAAGTACGGGAAGACCTTTAGAACAAGCAATGTTTAAACTTTCCCAAAAAACGCCTTCATCAACTGCACCATCACCAAAAAAGACTGTCGTTATCTGCTTTTTTTTAAGGTATATATTGGCAAATGCTGCACCAACTGCCAAAGGTATAGTACTGCCAACAACCGCAGAAATCCCCAGTAAGCCATCACTGGGTGATAAAAGGTGCATAGAACCACTTTTTCCTTTTAAAACTCCTGTTACCTTACCATACATTTCGGCAAAAAATTTATCAGTTTCTTCTGTAACTGCAAGGTATAAACCATGACTTCTATAAGTCCCAAAAGTTTGTGAGTTTTTTCCCAGTGCAGTACAAACACCAGCCATAATTGCTTCCTCCCCCATAGACATATGCATTGGTGTTTTCATCTCATTATTATCATAGTGTTTAATGATTAACTCCTCAGTAGTCCTTATTAAATAAGCTTTTTTAAAAAGATTTAAAATTATTTTTTTTCTATTCATAAATTTTCTTATAATAATCTCTCCAGTAATCCAGCATATCTTTTAAAGTTTGATCAAACTTTATGTTTGGCTTCCAATTGGTTTGTTGAACAAACTTCTTAACTGAGGGTATTTGTAGAGTAACATCAGAGGGGCGTAAGCGTTTGGGATCTACTTCTATTTTGATATTTTTCTTTTTGGAAAAACTGATGAGTTTTTTTAACATATCCCCAATAGTCATAGTCTCTACACCGCCTATGTTGTAAACCTCTCCCGGGGTACATTTATTTACAAGCAACCAATATGCGCTTACAGCATCCCGCACATCCATAAAGGTTCTTACACTATTTAAATTTCCAACCATCACAACAGGCTTTTGTTTATCTGCTTCTATTGCAGCAACTTGTTTAGCAAAATTAGAAGGAGCAAAAACTTCTCCTCTTCTTGGTCCCTCATGAGTAAACATCCTTGTTCTGATTGTTTTTATTTTCCAGGATAAAAAGTATTGCAGGGCCAACATATCCTCCCCAACTTTAGAAACAGCATAAGGTGATGCTGGCCGAAAAGAATTTGTTTCTTTGATTGGAATTTCATCTTCTTTGACCTGTCCATAAACTTCAGAAGAACTACAAATATGAATAATCGGATCATATTTTTCTTGCAATTTAAGATTTTTAATGGATTCAAGCAAATTAGCTGTACCGATTACATTTGCTTGTAAAGTTGATATTGGGGCAATAAAACTAAAATCTACATATGATTGAGCAGCAAGGTGAAATATAACATCAGGTTTTACTTCTGAGAGTATTTTTTCTAAAGAACTATAATCTTCTAAGTCCCCTAAACATAAATTAATTTGATCCATGATCCCTAAAATATTATCTTTTGGCGATCGCCACCTTACAAGTCCATAAATCTTTGTATCTTTATGTTCTTTTAAAATATATTCCGCCAAGTGGCTTCCAACAAAACCGGTAATGCCAGTTATTAAAACTTTCTTAAACATAGTTTGGAATTATATCAGATAATTGCCCTAAAGCAAGCTATTTAGCCTTGTTTAATTTCTAAAATATCTTCTAAAAAGAATTTTGAAAAGCCATCTTCAAACCATAAATTAATAAATTTTTTGTCTGCTAACAACCTTTCAATGTTTTCAATGTAGCAATTATATCTATTTTCATCAATCGAGGCAAGAAAGTTAAGTAACTCTTCATAGTTGCCAAAATCCCTGAAATCGACGAAGCAACCTTTTGGTATATACTTTTCTATATTAGAAGCCCCCAAATAGATAGGAACACATCTGGCCTTAAAGCAGTCAAATATCTTTTCAGTAATGTATCCTTTGATATCTGTTAGATTTTCAAAACAAATACAAAATTTAAAATTGGATAAAAGTTCAATTTTATTACCAACCTCCCCCTTATAAGTTGAATATTTTTTGAAGCCAAAGATAGATTCCTTTAAATTATATTTTTTGGGTTTATTCCAACCTTTACCATATAAAAAAAACTTGTCCGGAATATTTTCTTCGAAAAACTCAATTGCCTTAATTCTTTCAGAATATAGCTCCTTACCAAAAGGCTTAAATATTTTAAACGGATAAAATGGTAGGATGTTTTTGTTAATTAAGATTAAAAACTTCTTCTCCTTAAATTTCTTAGCTTTAGTCTTAATTCCTAAACTAGATTTAGGTAGATTAGTTTTGAAATATTTTATATAATCTACTAACTCATCATTCCAAGTATAAACTTTTATAAAAAAAGTATGAAATATTTTCATATAATTAAAAGGGTTTACCATTGGTGGCTCTGTACATATAAGTATATTTTTCCTTCTATTTAAAAAGATTATTTTCCAAATAGGGAAGTTTGAAGGAAAAGGATAAGGTAAATCAAAGTGGATATTTCTATAAGGAGGCTTTTTTGTGGAAACATCATAAGTATTTATGTATATATTTCTTTGGCTTAAGAAATTTCTCAACTGTGCAAAAACTGGAATCTCAATCTCCTTATTTTTTTGAGTACCAAACATTGAATTTCGGAGGTATTTTTTAACGTTATTAGGGAAAATTCTTACAAATTTTTCTTCCATAGAGTTATTATGGTAATTATAGAGTATTTTGACAATACGAAAGCCAGTAAAGTATTATGTTGGGGTGAAACAGATACTCATAACAGGTGGTGCAGGATTTATTGGAAGTAATCTAATAAACAAATTAATAGAAGATCCTAACTTAAGAATTACGTGCTTAGATAACTTTGACCCTTTTTATAATTCAAAAGTTAAAAAAGAAAATATTAAACCTTTTCTTAAAAACCCTAATTTTAATTTCATACAAGCAGATATTCGTAATTTCCCTAAGTTGAAATCCAAATTAACCAAAAAATTCGACATTATTATTCATTTAGCAGCCAAAGTGGGGATAGGGTCAAGCTTAGTTGATCCAAAAATTTATACAGAAGTGAATATAGGAGGGACGCAAAATCTACTGGAACTTGCTAAGCAGTTAAAATGTAAACAATTTATTTTTGCTTCATCAAGTAGTGTGTATGGAGTAAATCCAAATGTTCCATGGCGGGAAGATGATCGTGTACTTATGCCGATTAACCCTTACGGTTTTACCAAGATTTCTGGTGAATTACTTGGACAGGTATATTCAAAGTTATATAATTTGCAATTTATAGGTCTTAGATTTTTTTCTGTTTATGGTCCAAAACAAAGACCAGATTTAGTAATTCATAAATTTACTAAATTAATTTCCAAAGGTAAGCCCATTACTATTTATGGTGAGGGAAAAACTAAAAGAGATTACACATTTATTGACGATGTTGTTTCTGGTATTGTAGCTACTTTAGATTATTCTAGTTCGCAGTATGAAATTATTAATTTGGGTAATAATGAACCAGTGGAACTGCTTAAGCTAGTACAAATGCTTGAAAAAGTTTTAGGAAAGAAAGCTAAAGTATTCAAATTACCAGAACAGCTTGGTGATCCTCCGATAACCTTCGCAGATATTAGTAAAGCTCAAAGAATATTAAATTACCAACCGAGAACTTCTTTACTTGATGGTTTACAAAAATATATTAGTTGGTTTAAAGGGCAGAATGAAAAATCGAAGTAATAATCCGTTAGCTTCCGTAATAATGCCAGCATATAATGCTGTTAAATATGTTGAGCAAGCCACAGAAAGCATTTTAAATCAAACATATAAAAAGTTTGAATTTATCATTATAGATGATGCGAGTACTGACTCAACTCTTAATATTCTTAAAGATTTTAGAAAAAAAGATAAAAGAATTATTCTAATACAAAACAAAAAGAACTTGGGGGTTACCAAAAATCTCAATAAAGCACTTGAATTGGTAAAAGGGAAATATATTATCCGTATGGATGCAGACGATTGGTCCTATCCCGAGCGTTTTCAGCTGCAAATAGATCTTATGGAAAAGAATCCAAATGTTGTAGTTAGCGGTTCATACGTAGAAGTTTGTGATTCAAAGTTAAAAACAAAATACATAAGGAAATATCATCATGACGATACAAATATTAGAAAGCATATATTTCGTTATAGTCCGTTTGCTCATCCTGCAACAATTTGGCAAGCGAAAGTATTAAAAAAAGAGCGATATAATGAATCTCTCACAACTTGTCAAGATTACGAACTATACTTCCGTGTTGGTAAAATTGGGAAATTTATGAATTTAGATAAGTCATTGTTGAAGCTTAGGATACATGAGAATTCTGTTTCTGTAGTTAAAAATGATCTACAATGGAAAAACACTGTTTTAATCCGATTTAATGCTGTGTTAATACTTGGATATAATATGTCAAAATTTGATAAGGTGTATAGTTTTTTACAAGAGCTTTGTATTGCATTGCTACCTGTAAAACTAAGATTTATATTATTCAATTTTATAAGGAGGCTTAACTTATATTAAATGTGCGGAATAGTAGGTTATGGAGGCTTTACTAGGAAGGTTTCTCTTGATAAAGCATTAACAACAATTAAACATCGCGGTCCGGATGGTAATGGAACTGAATATTTTGAAGATGTAGCCTTGGGAAATACACGCCTAGCTATACTTGATCTTTCAGAAAAAGGCCACCAACCAATGTTTAATAAAGATAGATCTCTTTGTATTACTTTTAATGGAGAAATTTATAATTTTTTGGAAGTTAAGAAATTATTGGATCACAAATATAAATTTAGATCTAATTCAGACACTGAAGTTATTTTATACGCTTACCAAGAGTGGGGTTTTAAATGCTTAGAAAAATTAGAAGGGATGTTTAGTTTTGTTATATATGATCGGGGAAAAAAATTACTTTTTGGGGCAAGAGATAGATTGGGGCAAAAACCATTAAAGTATTACTTTGATAATGGCAAGCTAATTTTTGCTTCTGAAATTAAGGCAATCCTTAAGCTTCTTGATGATAAACCAGGTTTAGATAATATTGCTATCGATAATTTTTTAACATTGCAGTATATACCAACTCCTGCAACCGGATTTAAAAAACTTTATAAATTACCCCCCGGACATTATTTTATATACAAAGGTAAAAAACTATCCATAAAAAGATACTGGTCGCTGAATTTCAGTAAGAAATTGGTTTTGTCAACTGAAGAATGGCAAAATTTAGTATTTAATGAAATTAAAAGAGCAGTACAATCCCATTTAGTCTCTGATGTTCCTGTGGGAGCACTACTTAGCGGTGGACTCGATTCAAGTATTATTGTCGCGTTGATGTCTTTGAATTCCTCAAAGAGGGTGAGTACCTTTAATATAGGTTTCGACAATGATAAATTTGATGAGAGTCCGTATGCAAAGATAGTTTCAAAACTTTACAAAACTGAGCATACAGAGCTTAATATTACCTCAGCAGATTTAATAAATAACTTAAAAAAAATTGCAGAGGTATACGATGAACCGATTGGTGATAATTCTATACTTCCAACCTTACTAGTTTCGAAATTAGTGAGCAAAAAAGTTAAAGTAGCATTGACAGGCGATGGTGGTGATGAAAATTTTGCAGGATATGACAGATATGCTATTGTAAATATTGCAAGTTTTATTGAAAAATCGCCTCCCATATTTAAAAAAGTAGCTCATCTAAATGCAAAAACAGCTTTTCAATTACATCCTAGCAAGTTAACGGAGAGGATAAATAGATTCTTTTCCAGTCTTGATGATCAATTTTACAGAAAGTACGTTAACTATAATTCATTTTTTAGCAGTGTAACCAAACATACTCTTTATTCCGATGAATTTAATGAAAGCATAGGGGACAACGACAGCTATGAAAACTATAGCAATTATTTTGATGAAAAGTTAAGTGATTTGGATAATGCCCTCAGAATCGATATACAAACTTATTTACCTGATGACCTCCTTTACAAAACTGATACTGCTTCTATGGCATATGGATTAGAGTTGCGTTCGCCCTTCTTGGATCACTCGTTAATGGAGAAGATGGCAGCAATGCCTTCTCAGATGAAAATTAAATTATTGACTAAAAAGAAAATCTTAAAGGAAATCGCGCTTAAAAATAATCTTTTACCAAAAGAAATTATTAATAGACCGAAGCATGGGTTTATTATTCCACTAAATAGGTGGTTTAAAGGAAGTTTAAAAAAATATATTTACGATACAATTCTTTCATCAAGTATAATAGAGAAAATATTCGATAAAAATAGAATTGAGAACTACCTCGACAGTTACTACAAGACAAATTTAAATTATGATAACAATATTTTTGCCTTACTTACGCTAGCGCTTTGGGTTGATAAATATCATAAATGAAATACAATAACTTTATTCGTTGGATGAACCTTATTCATTGATGTAATCTAGAAACTATAATATACTTCCTTACTTGCCTATGCTGACATGTCGCAGTCATACCTAATTGAATAATGGTACTGAAATTAAGGTACTATTTACGCTGCGAACCGTCCTGTCTGTCAGCTTCTCTGATTTTCTGGAAGAGTTTTC